>NZ_JAQMFS010000010.1 GCF_028308085.1 Gemella haemolysans | reverse complement strand
ATAGAACATATGACTGTATAAATATAAAAAAGATAGCGTAGCAGTCATTATAACTACTACGCTATCCTAAGTCTAACTTTTTGGGGTCAGATCAATATTTTTCGAGGGTGTCTTTGTGTTTGCTGTAAATTTTATAAAAAGACATTGATATTCACATAGAGAGTGGCGGATATTTATAATATTAACTCAATAAAAAATTTTCACAAACTCCCTTAATTTGTTTGTGGATTCTATACGCAGTTCGTAACGAAATGTTCATAGCTTCTGCGGTCTTTTTCATATTTAGAGATTTTATAAACTCGCAGAAAAACTTAAGTTCTTGTTCATCTAAGGTGTTCTTCAAATACTCGAACAGCTGAATGTATACATATGAGTAGCTGTCATCTGTCGCATCCAATTTGTTATTATCGAAAATATCTAGAGGTATGCTTTTCTCTTTGTTTCTATAGCGAATCTCATCGATTAATTTTCTTTTAATAGTAACGAAGGCAAAACGATCAAAATCTTTTTCCTCAATTTTCCCTTCATTGAGAATCAAAAAACTGACTAATAAACCTTCCAAACCATAACTGTAAAATTCATGGTGAAGTTTTCTCGGTATCTTTACTTTGTAAAGAGCCATAGTTATTAAGTCTTTTTTAATTTCTAATAATTCATAAAATGATTCAGTCTCCCTATCAGTTAAATAGTACTGTCTCATAATTACTCCCCTCCTTAATAGCCACTCCCTACATAAATATCTCTATAAAGACGGTAATAGAAAGTAAATTATGAAATGATAGAAGAGATGGGTTGGATTTTCGGTGTTATAAAATATAAATAAATATACCCCCTTACGAAAAATCCCCTTCACTATTAATAGTGAATTTTTTTGAACTTTGTAACAAGTTTTGTGTAAAAGTTCACACAAAGTTCACAGAGTACTATCTCTTAATCTTATACTGAATAAGAATTATAGCCAACTTCTTGAACAACTTGTCACGATGGCGGCTGATTGCCATAGCATTGCTGTTTTCCCTAAGTGCAATACTCCTTAAAGATTCCCCTTTTACGAATAAATTGTACAATAGAAGTTGATCTTCTATCGATAATGTAGCTAGTGCATTATACAATTCATTATAAGTTTCATTAGTAATAATTAATACATCAGGCAATGGAGAAGGGTCTCTTACGAGATTTTCCCCGTCGCTATCTTCAGTATCGAATTCATAGAAATGTATGATGTTGTGCTTGGCATCTTTCATTTTTAGATATCTTTCTTTATAACTATAATATCTAATTGCTGAAAATACCTCATCTGGTACGTCTACTACATGATTATTATCTATTTTGTATCTTTTCATAACTTTAACTCCTTTAAATTAAATAATTTAATGTAAGGGGGTTGGCGGGGATAATGATTATAACAGATTTATATAAAAATAGTAAATACCAAGAAGGATTTTATTAAATTTTATTAAAGATTTTTAAAATCCCTAAAATAAAATATATGATTAATTAATAAGATTAACAAAGATTGATTATAGTTATAATATAGTGAGATATTTCGAAAACATTCTCTAGTTTAAAAAGTTGATAAACACCTACAAAAGTAGACGAAGAATACAGGTTAGATTCTTTTATAAAAAGAATTAATTTGTTTATTTTGAAAATAATTTTTGCAAAAGTCTGTAACTTTTGTAAATAATATAAATAGAAGATTAAGTCTTATTAAAACAGTTTTTTCGAGAATGAGTGATAGAGAAAATGATATTAAAATAAATTAATGATTATCATTGTGAAATATTTTAAAATATTTTGAGAATTTATAAGGGTTTTTTATGGACAAAAGAATTAAAATTAGGTAAAATTATTTATGAGTTCCGATGTGTGAATCTCATCATTAGTTTACTAATATTATCAAAAAGGTACACAATAGCAGAAAATTGAATATATCAATCAAAGAACAAATTTAAAGTTGGGAGAGTTATTTGTTTTAATAACAACACAACCGAGAAGATATATAAGTAGAATCCTATTCCTATGGGGACTTAAGATAAGTTATTCAATAATCGGCTATTCAAGGTATTAATATTTAAAAGAATTAAAGGAGGAAAATAATGGTAGGAAAAAATAATCAATATCTAAAAGATACCAAACAAGGTACAAAAGTAGAGTCTTATTCTATCAAGAAGTTTAAAGTTGGTACAGCATCAGTAGTAATCGGTGCGAGTATCTTTTTTGGTGCCGGAGCAGTACAAGCTGCTGAAGAAGTATCAAACAATATAACTGTAGATAATACAACAAACGCAGGTGAAAAAGCAGAAGCTACACCAAAAGCAGAAGCAAAACCTGTTGTAGAAACTACAAAAGAAAATGTTGCAGCAGCAGTAGCAGAAAAAGTAGGGGCAGAAACTCCAAAAGCGGAAGTTAAGAAAGAAATCTTAAAAGCAAGCATCGCAACATTAGAAGAAAAATTAAAATCAGCTCAAGACGCTGACAAAGCAGCTGTAGAAGCAGCAAAAGAGGCATTAGCAGCAGCTAAAGCTGTATTAGCAAACGAAGAAGCTACACAAACAGAAGTAGACGCACAAGCACAAGCAGTGCAAGCTTTAAGCCAAGTAGTAACAGAAGCTAAAGCTCAAGCTTTCGACAAAAAATTAGAAGAGAAAAAAGAAGCTGAACAAAAAGCTAAAGAAGCAAAAGCTACAAAAGAAGAAAAAGAAGTAGCAGCAGCTAAAAAAGAATTAACACAAGTAGCTTCAGAAGCAGAAGTAACTAACACACTTGCTAAAACTGAATTAAGCAAAAAAGACTTAAAAGTAGAAGCAAAACCAGCAGTACAAGCTGCAGTAGTGAAAAATGAAGAAGCATTAAAAGTAGCTAAAGAATTATTAGGAAATGACAAAGCGACTACAGAACAAATCGCTAAAAGTTTAGCAGAATTAAGCAACTCTATTAAAGCTGTTTACACAGAGTTAGAGAACGCTGGAGCTAAACGTAACGGTAAATTCGACGTAGTATTAGCGGAAGCAACTACAACAACTCTTAAAGATGCAAGTACTGAAACAGGTAATAAATGGTTAGAAGATCATGGTTATTCTTCATTATCAGATATAAAAGTTAGAACTAAAGAAAATAATTTAAAAGAAATTAAAGACTTAAATGACCAAATCCAATGGTTAGACTTTGGAGATACGAGTGCATGGACAGGATTAAACGCAAATAATCAGCTTCAAATTGGTTCTACATATACAAAAGAATTGATTCCTGGTTATATCGTTACTATGAAAGTTAAAGAACTGAAACCGTTTGAATCAACTGAAATATTTAAAAACCGTGTTGCGGGAACTGATTTAGAAAGTTCTTATCAACCAGATAAAGAAAATAAATTTAACCCAGATAATGGTGCAACAGGACTTGGAGCTAATCCTCAAAATAGATGGACACACGTTGCTAATTCTGGTATAACAACTGGTGGAGCTAAAACAACAATCGCAGGAACAAATCCTGCAGGACAGCCTAAAAATGGTCAAGCAGCTGGGGTTAAATTTGATGTAACAGCGACTTATAACGGTAAACCTGTAAAACCTGGTATCGTTATGACTTCTGGGGAAGATATTGGCCTCTTGAGTCTGAGATTTATACGACAGATGGTACTCCATGGGACTTAGCTGCAATTGTTGGATATGGTTCTAATAAAAATGCCTATAAGCCTCTTGATCAATTTAAAGATATGAATGGTGGTAAAACTGCTGTCCTTAAATGGCAAGATGAAAAATTCTATAATGCTCTAAGTGGTAAAAAATTTGCGACTCCTGATGCAGCTACTGCAGGTCTAGGTTCACAAGTGTTTGGAGGTTACATAAATCAAAACGGATCTGGAACTCCAGTGTTATCTACGGCAAATGTAAGTGAAGTAGGATTTTATATCATGTCTTCTGGACAACAGTCTTCTATGATTGGTATTAAGTTCTCAGACTTTGGTGATCTTCCAGAATCTTATGGAATGGCTGAACACTACTTAAGAACACAATCTATTGATTATGATACAAAAGCAATTAAACAAATTCAACAACCATACTTAGGTAAAGTAAAAGCTGATATCGACTCAGCTCCAGGTACTCGTGTAATCGGAGTTGATTCAGATGACGAGAAAGACAATGCCGATGAAGGTGTAGATCAACTTATTGCTCCAGAAGATGTACATATTAATAAAGATACGGGTCGTCCAGAAGTACAATTAGTTAGAGGTCCGGAGAACACTTATAAAGTTAAAGTTCGAGCTTCAGCTAATGGTAATGAAAAATACACAGATACCGTTGCACCAGCTTATGTGCGTGGATTTATTGATTTCAACGGAAACGGTAAATTTGATAAAGGTGAAGAATCTAATATTGCTACAGTAACAGGAAATGATCAAACAGTAGAATTAACATTTACAAATACTCAAGTAGTTGATACTAGTAAAGATGTTGTAAACTTCCGTGTTCGTATCGCAAAAGATGAAGCTCAAGTAGAAAGACCAAATGGAATTGCATACTCTGGGGAAGTAGAAGATAATCAAATCCAAGTAATTCACCCACCACGTGGAGATAAAGAAGAAACTACGGGTAAACAAGGTGAAACTCAATCAGTAGGTATCGAATTCAGAACACGTCCATTAGGTGACGATGCATCTGACCTAGGTTCTAACAACGGAAAAACTACATTCAACTCATACGGTAAAATCCAGTATACTGAGCGAAGTAACGTAATTAGCGCAGAAACTACTAAGAAAGTTCAATCTGAAGGTGTTATGATTGTTAATCCAGATGGAACATTAACAAAAACTTACACTAAAGCAGGTCAAGGTACATATACAGTAACAGATGATAAGGTTACATTTACTCCAGAAGCTAACTTCGTAGGTAAAGCTGATGGTATCGTATTACGTGCTGTAGATTCAAATGGTGAATCTACTGGATGGACTGCATTAACAGCTCAAAACCAACTTGAAAACATCAATGACGGTACACATACAACTACTACGAAAACTATGGATGCTGTATATATTCCAACGGTAACTCCAAAAGAAATCACTACAGATCCAGAAACATCAACAGATGTTCAAGGTAAAGAACAGAAGAAAACTCCAACATTCAAAACAGAAGGTGATTCAGCTACACCAGTAACACCAAATGCACAGTACCCAGCTAAATTAGTAGATCCGAAAACCGGAGCTAAAGTTGACTCTGTAACTGTAGATGGAGAAGGAACTTACACAATCAACCCAACAACAGGTGAAGTAACATTCCAACCACTTCCAACATTCACAGGAACAGCTTCAGGTGTTGACGTAACATTAACAGCACCAGTAGGTCAAGATAAAGATGGTCAACCAGTAACAGCGACAGCTACTACAAAATACACTCCAACAGTAACTGCTGTAGAACCAACAGCTAAACCAGCAGACTCAGCAGGAGTACAAGGTGAGACTCAAAAAGGAACTCCTACATTTACAGCAGGAAATGCAGAAGTACCAATTAAAGAAAACTCTGTAAAACTATTAAATCCAGATGGAACAGAAGCAACTGGACCAGTAGATGCATTAGATGAAAAAGGTAATAAAGTAGGGGAATACACAGTAAACCCAGCAACAGGTGAAGTAACATTCACACCAACTGACAAAACTTACACTGGTAAAGTAACACCAGCTAAAGTACAAGCAGAAGATAAAAACGGAACTAAAGTAAACACTACTTATACTCCACACATCGTAGGTGTAACACCAACAGCAACACCAGCAGAATCTTCAGGTATCCAAGGACAACCACAAGATGGAACTGTATCATTTGCACCTGGTGAAACAACAGTAGAAGGTGTTAAAAAATCAGTACCAATCAAAGCTAACTCAGCGGTTCTACTTGATGCTTCAGGTAACCCAGTAGCGCCTGGTACTCCAGTAGACGCCTTAGATCCAGAAGGAAACAAAGTAGGGGAATACACAATTGACCCAGCTACTAACAAAGTAACATTCACACCAACCAACAAAGAATACAAAGGTAAAGTACAACCAGCTAACGTTCAAGCAGAAGACGAAAATGGAACTAAAGTTAAAACAACTTATACTCCAACAATCGTAGGTGTAACACCAACTGCAGAACCAGCTGAAACAACTGATGTACAAGGTGTTGAACAATCTAAAGAAGTAACATTCAAACCTGGTAAAGCAACTGTTAATGGTGTTGAAAAAGAAGTACCACTTGACCCTAATTCATTTACATTATTAGGTGAAAATGGACAACCAGCAGAATCAGTACCGGCTAAAAACCCAGCAGGAGATGTTATCGGTACATACACACTTAAAGTTGTAGACGGTAAAGCAACTGCGGTATTTACACCAACTGATAAAACATATGCAGGTGAAGTACAACCAGTTACTATCCAAGCTAAAGATACAAATGGAACACCAGTAACAACAACTTACACTCCAAACATCACTCCAGTAGAACCAACGGGAACTCCAAAATCTACTGAAGGCGCACAAGGACAACCTCAAGAAGGAACTCCAACATTCACGCCTGGAGATAAAAAAGTTCCTATGAAGATCGATGCTGAACAACCAGCTAAATTAATCGATCCAGCTACTGGACAACCAACTGATGAAACAACAATTCCAGCAAAAGACGCTAACGGAAAAGAAGTTGGTACATACACAATCGATCCAACAACAGGTAAAGTAACATTCACACCAAATAAAGACTTTACGGGTACTCCAGTACCAGCAACAGTTCAAGCTAAAGATGCGAATGGAACTCCAACAACAGCAACTTACACACCAACTGTTAAACCAGTAACACCAAAAGGTGTAGATACATTCACAAAAGATATCCAAGGAGCAGAACAAAAAGGTACTCCTGAATTCAAACCTGGTAAAACAATCATTGATGGAAAAGAAGTAGAAGTTCCTATCGATACTAAAGAACCAGCTAAATTAATCGATCCAAAAACTGGTCAACCAGTAGACTCAGTAACAATTGATGGAGAAGGAACATACACAGTTAACCCAGAAACTGGAGAAGTAACATTCACTCCAGATAAACAATTCACAGGTAAAGGAACACCAATCAAAGTTCAAAGTAAAGATACAAACGGAACACCGGTAACAGCTGACTATACAGCGGTAGTAGTTCCTGCTGATCCAGAAGGAGACGATGTAACAACAGCGGATATTCAAGGTGCAGAACAAAGTGGAACACCGAAATTCCATGGTGGTAAAGCGATGATTGGTAATGAAGAAAAAGAAGTACCTATCGATGAAAATGTACCTGCCAAACTAATTGATCCAACTACAGGTCAAGAAGTTACTGAAGTTGTAACAGATGAAGGAACATACAGAGTAGATCCAGATGGAACGGTTCACTTTAAACCAAAACCAGATTTCGTAGGAAAAGCTAAAGGTGTAACTGTAAAACGTGTTGATACAAATGGAACACCAGCAACTGGTACATTTACACCAACAGTGGTTGGAACTTCTCCAAAAGCAGAACCATCTATCTCTAGTGACATTCAAGGTCAAGCACAAGAACAACCGGTTAAATTCACAGGTGGTTCAGCAGTTGTTAAAGATCCTGTAACAGGAGCTAAAACAGAAAAATCTGTAGATATCGATCCAGATACTTACACATTATTAGGTGAAGATGGACAATCAGCACCAGAAGTACCAGCTAAAGATCCAAAAGGAAATGTAATTGGTAAATACACTCTTAAAATAGAAGACGGTAAAGATCCAGTTGCAGTATTCACTCCAACAGATAAAACTTACGCAGGTCCAGTTCAACCAGTAACAGTTCAAGCGAAAGATAAAAACGGAACAGCTGTAACAACAACTTATACTCCGAATATCACGCCTGTTAAACCAACTGCAAAAGGGGTAACTTCTGAAGGTGCACAAGGTCAAGAGCAAAGTGGAACTCCAACATTCACTGAAGGACACGAAAAAGCTCCAATCGATCCAACAGTACCAGCTAAATTAATCGATCCAGAAACTGGCGAACCAACTGATGAAACTTCAGTAGAAGTACCAGGAGAAGGAACTTACACAATCAACCCAGAAACTGGTGAAGTAACATTCAAACCAGAACCAAACTTCACAGGTAAAGCACAAGGTGTTGAAGTTCAACGTAAAGATACAAACGGAACTCCAGCTACAGCTAAATATACACCAACGGTTAAACCAGTAACACCAACATCAGATGACGTAGTATCTGAAGATGTACAAGGTGCTAAACAAACTGGAACTCCAGTATTTACTGATGGTAAAACAACAGTTAATGGTAAAGAAGTAACTGTTAAAATCGACGAAACTGTTAAACCAACATTCGATGATGGTTCAACTACGAAAGAAGTACCAGGAGAAGGAACTTACACTATCGATGAAAATGGTGTAGTAACATTTACTCCAGAACCACAATTCACTGGTAAAGCTAGTGGTGTAACAGTTAAACGTGTTGACAAAAATGGAACAGAAGTAACAGCTAAATACACACCAACAGTTAAACCAGTAACACCAACTGCAGAAGGTGTAACTACAACGGATGTACAAGGTGCTAAACAAACTGGAACTCCAGTATTTACAAAAGGTAAAACAACAGTTAACGGTGTAGAAAAAACTGTAGATCTTGATGATACTAAACCAGCTACATTCGAAGATGGTTCAACTACAAAAGAAGTACCAGGAGAAGGAACTTACACAGTAGCTCCAGATGGAACTGTAACATTCACTCCAGAAAAAGACTTCACAGGTCAAGCTAAAGGTGTAACAGTTAAACGTGTTGACAAAAATGGAACACCAGTAACAGCTACTTACACTCCAGTAGTGTTACCAGTAACGCCAGCAGGTAAAGACGTAACATCAATCGGTGAAAAAGGACAACCTCAATCTGAGACTCCAGTATTCACACCAGGAACTACTAAAGTAAACGGTAAAACTATAACAGTACCAATCGATGAAAAAGTAGCGCCAACATTCGAAGATGGTTCAACTACAAAAGTAGTACCAAATGAAGGTACTTACACAGTAGCTCCAGATGGAACTGTAACATTCACTCCAGAAAAAGACTTCGTAGGAAAAGCTAAAGGTGTAACAGTTAAACGTGTTGACGAAAACGGAACACCAGTAACAGCTAAATACACACCAACAGTATTAGGTAAAACAACTACAGAAAACGTAGTATCTGAAGGTGCTAAAGGACAACCTCAATCTAATACTCCAGTATTCAAAGGTGATGTAGACACTACAGTACCGCCAACATTTGATGATGGAACAACTGAGAAGAAAGTACCAGGAGAAGGAACTTACACAATCGATAAAGACGGTAAAGTAACGTTCACTCCAGAACCAAACTTCGTAGGAACAGCTACTCCAGTAGAAGTTGTACGTAAAGATAAGAATGGTAAAACAATCAAAGCTTCTTACACACCAACAGTTCGTCCTGACACTAAATTTGTAGTAGTAGGAAAAGATGGTAAAGAAACTGAAATTATCCCATCTAAAGATGGTAAAAACCCATCAGAAAAAATCTCGGGATACAAACTTGTTAAGACTGAAACTGATGAAAAAGGTAACACTAAACACATCTACGAACCAGTAACAACTAAACACGTAGATAGAAACGGTAACCCAATCCCAGGAACAACAACAGAAGAAGGAACAAAAGATCCTAAGAACATTCCAGGATACAAAGTAGTAGAAACTAAGAAACTTCCAAATGGAGATACAGAATATGTATACGAAAAAGTAACTACAAGATACGTAGATAAAGCTGGTCACCCAATTCCAGGAACTGAAATTGAAGAAGGAACAAAAGATCCTAAGAACATTCCAGGTTACAAACTAGTAAGTACAACAACTACTTCAAAAGGAGATACAGTTCACACTTACGCTCCAGTTCAAACATTCTTCAAAGATAAAGATGGAAATGTAATCCCAGGAACAGAAACTGAAGAAGGTACAACACCTAAGAAAGATATTCCAGGATACAAATTCGTAGGAACTAAGACTCTTCCAAACGGAGATATTGAACACGTATACGAAAAAGTAACAACAGTATTCAAAGATAAAGAAGGAAATGTAATCCCAGGAACTCCAACTGAGGACGGAACAACACCTAAGAAAGATATCCCAGGATACAGATTCGTAGAAACTAAGACTCTTCCAAATGGAGATACAGAACACGTATACGAAAAAGTAAACACAGTGTTCAAAGATAAAGACGGAAACGTGATCCCAGGAACAACAACAGAAGTAGGTGAACAACCTAAGAAAGATATTCCAGGATACAGATTCGTAGAAACTAAAACTCTTCCAAACGGAGATATCGAACACGTATACGAAAAAGTAACAACTCCAACACCAACTCCATCAGTTGAAAAACCAAAAGGACTAATCAGAGATACAGAAGGAAACGTAATCCCAGGATTCGAATTCGATATGTTATCACCAGTATTAGATATTCCAGAATATGAATATGTTGAAACGGTAACAGATCCAGATGGAACAGTTAGACACGTTTACAGAGCGAAACAAACTATCCACAGAGATAAAGATGGAAACCCAATTCCAAACGTACCTGCAAAAGAAAAAGGACTAAAAGGAAGCAGAAATATCCCAGGATACCGCTTAGTAGAAACTAAGAAACTTCCAAATGGAGATGTAGAATACATCTACGAAAAAGTAACAGCTACTACAACATGGACAGATGAAAATGGAAACCCAATTAAACCATCTGAAAAAGGTTCAGTAGAAGCAGGAGCAGTTTCAGGATACGAGTTCGTAAGAACTGTAGTAGACGAAAATGGAAATGTACGTCACATCTTTAGAAAAGTAACTGCAGCTACTCCTAAAGCACAAGTTAAACGTCTAGCTAACACAGGTAGCGAAACATCTAACACAGCGGCAGCAGGATTCGGTGTATTACTTGCAGGAATTGCAGCAGCAATCAGAAAACGTAAAAAAGAAGACTAAGATCTAATCATCAGTCTAAAATAAAGAATCACCCTCGATACATTTCGAGGGTGATTTTTTGGTTTATTATAAATGTGGGTTCTTTGTAAAATTTGAGACAGGGAGAAAAAAGTATCTTATCTCCGAAAATGATGATATTAGATAAAGTTATCGTTAGAAAAAAGGTAACTTATAGAGTATAATAAAGGTAATAGGGAAGGAAAAAATTAGAATTTTAAATCAGTTTCATATGTATATAATAGGGGGAAAAGACAATGGAACAATTACGTAATAAAGATACACGTCCAATGATGGATTTAGTAGCGAAAAAAGTATTTAGTAATACTGAGGTGACGGCTCAATTCGTTAGAGATTTATTGGATTTACCAGTAACTTCTGTAAAAATTTTAGATGGAACTCAAATACATGCTAAGCCGTATAAAGAGGTGCTCCCATATGTAACGCACGTAGATGTACTGGCAGAATTAGATGATGGAACGCAGGTTATTATAGAAATCCAAGTTGCTATGCAGGTGGATTTCATAAAAAGATTGTGGTTATATATCTGTGAACAGGTATCGCAAAACTTAGATGAGTATAAGAAAGAGGGAGTAGATACGTATCATTTATCTCAAAAACTAATACCAGTTTATGCGATAGCAATAACAGAGAAACCATATTTTGACGATGATCGAGCGATTCACACATTTAGTATGAGAGACGATGATAATAATGAAGAATTAAAAGTTAAATTTAAAGGAATAGAAGAAAAAAGAAATTTAATAAGAATGGTATTTTTAGAGATAGAAAAATATAGAGAAAATACAACAGAAAATTATAAAAAAGTACGTTGGATAGAATTTTTCGGAAATAAGCCATTTACACATGAACCAGAAAAAATAATGGAACAAGCGGATAGTATAATAAATCCAAGAGAATGGACTAAGGAGGAGAAGAGTATGTTTGATGAGAGAAGAAGAGACTTTGATGGATATTATGCTCACCTAGCTTATGTTAAAGAAGAAAAAGAACAGGCAATAGCGGAAGGACTCCAACAAGGAAGAGAAGAAGGGCTTCAGCAAGGACTTCAACAAGGACTTCAACAAGGACTTCAGCAAGGACGAGAAGAAGGAATCGAGCAAGGAAGATTAAGTATGATTGTAGATTTAGTAAAAAGTGGATTCCTAACGAAAGAAATAGCTTCTAGTAAATTAAATCTAAGTGAACAAGAATTTGAGAAATATTTATAGAAATTACACTGATAATAACTAGTGATTATAGTTTACGTAAAAATTGAAAAGTAATATATTCAGAGCTGGAGATGCATTATTATGTCTTTCTAGCTCGTTTTTATAGTTAGAAACGCTGAGAAATCTCCTCTTCGCATTCTACGCCCTTCTGTTGCGGACTAACCCTATTTATGATAAAATTAATTGATTAAAATAGTATATAGAAAGATGATGAATCCACGGATAAATATTAGATCGGATAAATAATTAGATCGAATAAATTTTAGATAGAGAAAGGAAGAATTATGCCAAGAATAATAACTATGCACCCGGTTAGAGAAACGAATAGATACGGTTTTGAAACCACTCAATTATATAGAGCGAAGGTGGCGAGAAATCTAAATGTAGACTACCTGCATCTAGCAACTGCACCACAAATTAGAGATAACTGGAAAGAAGATATAAAAAAACTAGGTTTTCTAGATGAGGAGATCGTTTGTGTGCCGTTTAGTTATTCTGACATTGCGCATAAAGATCCTTCGATTCATCCTGATGCACTTGAGTTAGAAGAGGATGATGAACTTGTTCTGACGGAAGATGGTTTTGTAAGCTCAGTTACTCTAAGTGACGGTTCAGGAAAGTTTTATTTTACTGAAGCTCCGTTTCTTTTTGAAGATTACAAAGCTGGTGAAGTGCTTCTGTACAATAGTGATGGTAGTGTAGCCTTAAAAATGAAATATATGGATCCGTTCAAACAGCCGGTTCCAGTGCGTCTATTCTATCCAGGTTATATCTTCCTTAAAGACGATGAAATCCTGGCAGAAGAGGACTTGCTGGTAAAATATCTTGCGGTTAATGCTAAGCAGGATGATCTTCTTATTCGTGATCAACATATCGTCCCGGCACCGAACCTTTGTCGTTTTATGGAAAATACTGGGAAAAATTATTACGAAGTTATTCATGAAAATGTTCTTCGTAACTTGCAAGTTGCGAATCTTCGAGGGAAAACTAGTTACTTAGTTGCTAGTGAAAGACTTACTGAAGAGCTTGCTAAACTTGATTATGATGTGAGATTTTTACCGCCGATGATTACGGAGAATTTTGCCGAAGTGAAAAATATTGGTCCAATAACTGATTACTGTCTTGTAGGAAATATGCAAGAGTTGAAAAATGTAGAACTTGTGATTAGAGCTTTTATTCAGCTATATAACCTTGATTCTAAAGTAAGAATCACATTTTACGGTGGAACTGAAGAACGCCTTACTGAGTTGAAAGAGAAGTATGAACTTACTCCTAATATCAAATTTGTAGGAATTGTGGAAGAAGTACCTTATCAAAAACATCAGTGTTATATTTCTGCGAGTTTCACAGAACTTTTTGCGAATGCCTTTGTAGAAGCGGCAAGTCAAGGCCTTTTAGGACTATTATCTGATGTTGATTTTGCGCATAGATATTACGCTAGTCAGTCGGACTCGATAACATTATTCAGAAGTCAAATCGGGCTAGTAGAAAAAATAATGCAAATGGAACAACCTGATTTCCAAAAATCTAATGAAGGTAATATAATTCTTGCGAAAAAATATTCACTAGAAAATGTAAGCAAGTATTACGTAGATTTAATGAATAAAAGATAAGCTGACTCAGTAAAATAATAAGAAATAAGGGACTGACTCGATAAAAATGTTTCTTTGAATCATGATTTTTGAGTCATTCCCTTTAAATTTAGATAAAAAATGAAAGGAGAAAAATATGGAAAATCTAATAATCGCAACGACCCCACTGCAGGCTAAGATAGCAAACTATATTCAAAACCTGTATTCAGAAGAAAAATTCTTAAAAGTATATCTTACTCCTGTGATGAATGAAAGACAGGAACATTATTCTCGTGATTTTGATTTAGTATTTCATGTTTTTGACGAAGCAACTTATGAACAAGCTCTTAATGAATGTACGAAAGAATTCGATAAAATATTCTATGCTAGTTTTGATAATCCGTTAATTCTAGATATAGTTGCTCGTTCAAAACATAAGCACCTAATGAGTTTTGATGATGGTTATGCGGATATTTATCCAAAGGGAATGTACGCACTACCGCTAAACTACAGACAAGTTGGAAAATATGGATTAACTCGTGATGATTTAATTAACAATACAGAAAAACATTATACGTTATATGATAGTGATTTTCATGTTGTCGCAAAAGAGAAATTGGAGTACCTAGAAGATTTCTTTAAGTTAGATATAGAACCTGTAAAAAATGGCAGAACAGCTAAAGTTCTTCTTGGGCAAAACTTCTCAGAAGAAGACGAGAGCATTTCGGTGAATTTCATTACGACTTATGCAGAAGCGCTAAATGTCGATTACTACGTTCCACATCCAAAAGAGAAATTCAAAATCAACAATGTAAAATATCTAATTACTCCTTTAATATTTGAAGACGCACTAGTAGAGTTATTCAAAGAGTATGAATTTGTCGAAGTATATCATTTCACATCATCTGTAAGTCTACACTTAAAAAAAACTCAGAACGTAAGTGTAAAAGGAATCGCAGTACCTTATTATAATGATAGACAAAATGAATTGAGACGACAAGGTTGTGAGTTTGTTCATGTGACTCTAGGTTGGTAAATTTGTCTACACAAGTTTATTTAGCGAGATCTATTGAATATCCCAAATATATTAAAAAAATTGTAAAATAATAATTAAAATTTTTGAATCCATCCGAAAGGATGGATTTTTACTATAGACTGCTAAAAATTCATGAAAAGTTATATGCTGATAAGTTAAAATTTGTTTATGTAAATAATAAAAATAAAAATGTAAATAATATCTTATATTGTTAGTTGCTCTAAAATAGCATAATAATTGTATGAAAACGTTGGAAGTGATAAAATAAACTTAGGTATTTTATAAGCTAAAATAGTTATCTAAGTTTAGTTTAGAAATTAAACAAAATTAAAAAAAGGAAGGTAGATTTATGTTAATAAATAAGAATGATAAATTCTCGATACGTAAGTTTAAAAACGGTCGTTCTGATTCGGTTAAAATCGGAGCAATCGGTGTAATCGTTGGTACTGCGATCGCATTATCAGCTGGTGCTAACTCAGCAGAAGCGACGATGACAGAAAACAGCGATAATACAACGACGATCTCAAATGATAAGGGTTCTGTCAAGGTAGATACAGCGAATATTAAGGATCCGAATAATGGTAAGGACTTTTCAACTGATGCAACTGATACAGGAACAAAAGAAATTACGAAAACTGGAAAAGTAGATTACAAATACGTAACTGCTGAAGGAAATACTGTATTAGAAGAAAACAAAAACCAAAACTCTGGTGCTAATAAAACTATCGAAACAACATACGATGTATACGGTAAATCAGGAGAAGTTTTCAAAGGAACTACAGGTGGCGAAGCAGAAGATAGCGACCTAAATGATGCTAAAGAAAATGGTAAGAAAGAAACAATTGAAAAAGATGGAAAAACTTACCACCTAATCGGAGAACCTAAAGTCGAAACTACTGGAGACGGTGGAGGAGTTTACTCTGACACGACTCTAGGTGATGTAACTGCAAAACTTACTCCAGAAGGATTAAGTAATGCAGAAGGTAAAATCACTTATGATACTGTAAAACCTGGTGGAAAAGCTTGGATTGTTGAACAAACAGGAAAGGGAACATATGGTAAGTATGTACAAGCAGATTCAGGGGCGATCACTTCTGATGCTAAGATGGTAGAAGCTTTCAAAGCTGGAGAAGCTACAGCAAAAGACTTCACTTCAGCTAACGTAACAGCAGACGGTGGAATCAAAGAAGGAGACTATGTTTTCGTTCTTGAGAAAAACACGTATGTAACTGTGAACAATGCAAGTCCTGAAATTACAGGGGTGGTACCATTATCACCTAAGGATAATATTGCAGATGATGAAGAAGGTGGTGGTGCTAGTATAGATAGAACATATGCAATGGTTCAAAAATTTAAAGCAGCTCCAGATACTGCAACAGGAGAAGCAAACAGAACTTTTGTAAAAAACTATCTTGCTTATCTTCAAGAAAAAGGGTTGGAAGATAACACCCTTAATTTCAAACGATATATCTCTGTCGGAATAGCTGCAAAAGGTGGGGAGAAAAATGCGATAAAGGCTGATACTGGAGACCAAGTTGATGATAAAGGTAGACCTACAACAGATGTAACAGCTAATTTTAATGAAGTTTATGAAAATAGTACAAGTAAATTTGGTCATGATATTAATCTTAATCTTGGCACTTTTACTCCAGAGATTGAAGAGTATTCTTACCGCGATGAAATCACTCCACTTCGTGCATACCGTTTAGCAAGTGGTACTACAACAATCACTTACACTTATGCGGAAGAAAAAACTCGTGAAATCGAGAAAAAAGGTTCTGTAGTAGTTAACTACCAAACAGAAGACGGAACAGAATTAAAAGCTCCTTACACTGATACTCCTGAAACAGTAGCTGAAGTAGTAACTGAGCATTACTATGTTGATGCTAATGGACAAGAAGTAGTTGTAGAAGACAAAACTGTTAGAACGCCCAAAAACGTAGCGTACAACACTGAGAAAAATGAAACTGAAAAACCTCAAAAACTTACAGATGCACAAGGAAATGTTTACTACCTTAAAGCAGACGCTACAAAAACAGCTGTAAATGATGTAGAAAAAGACGCTCCAGCTGAAACAGGAACAGTAGTAGAAGGTGTTACAAAAGTAACTTACATCTATGAAAAAGCTGGATCAGTAATCGTTAACTACAAAACTGAAGATGGAACTCCACTTACAGGTACAGTAGTTGGTGATGAAAGCAAAACTGTAGAATCAGGTGCAAAAGATATTGATAACGGTAAACCAGGAACAGCTTATAACACTGCGGATAACGGAATGAAACCAGAACGTATTAAAACTGCAGAAGGAAAAGTTTACCAATTAGTTCCAGAATCAACTGAAGGTGAAGAAACAGGTGAAGTTGTTGCTGGAGAAACTAAAGAAGTAACATATGTCTATAAAGAAGTTAAAGGTAATGTAGTTGTTAAGTATGAAGATACTGAAGGTAACTCACTTGCTGATGATGAACAAGATGAAACAGATGCTTCTCTAAATGTTAAATACGATACAGCTGATCACAAAAAAGAATCTATCACTAAAGATGGTGTTAAATACTACTTAACAGCTAAAGAACTTAAAGATGGTTCTAAACCAGCTACTGGAGACGTAGTAGAAGGAACAACTACAGTAACTTACGTTTACGAAAAAGCTGGATCAGTAGTAGTTCATTATACAGATCAAGAAGGTAACCCAATATCTGGAACAGATCCAGAAGGAAATAATGTTCCTGAAACTAATAATGATACAACAGATGGAAGAGCAGGAAGTGACTATAACACTGCAGATAACGGAATGAAACCAAACCGTATTAAAACTGCAGAAGGAAAAGTATACGAACTAGTACCTGCTTCTACAATCGGAAATGAAACTGGTAAAGTAGTAGCTGGAGATACTGTAGAAGTAACATACGTTTATAAAGAAGTAAAAGGTAACGTAGTCGTTAAGTATGAAGATACTGAAGGTAACGTAATCGCTGAAGACGAAAAAGACGAAACAGATGCTTCTCTAAACGTTAAATACGATACAGCAGACCACAAAAAAGCTGAAATCACTAAAGATGGAGTTAAATACTACCTAACTGCTAAAGAGCTTAAAGATGATTCTAAACCAGCAACAGGTGATGTTGTTGAAGGAACAACTACAGTAACTTACGTTTACGAAAAAGCAGGACAAGTAGTAGTTAACTATCAAACAGAAGACGGAACTCCAATAGTAGGTGTTGACCCATCTGGTGCAAATGTAGCTTCAGGTGCTAAAGACACTGTAGACGGAAGACCAGGATCAGCATATGACACATCTGATAACGGAATGAAACCAAACCGTATCACAACTGCAGAAGGAAAAGTATACGAATTAGTACCAACAGCAACTAAAGGTGCCGAAACAGGTACAGTAGTAGCTGGAGAAACTAAAGAAGTAACATACGTTTATAAAGAAGTTACTGGAGACGTAGTAGTTCACTATGTTGACACAGAAGGTAAAACAATTGCAGCTGATAAAGATGACCTTAAAGGTGCATCTCTAAGCGAAAAATATGACACTGCTGTTGATAACAAACCAGAAAAAATCACTGCAGAAGACGGAACTGTATACTACATTACAAAAGCTGGTCTTAAAGCTGATTCTAAACCAGAAACTGGTAAAGTAGTAGAAGGTAAAACTGATGTAACTTACGTTTATGAAAAAGCTGGATCAGTAATCGTTAACTACCAAACAGAAGACGGAACTCCATTAACAGGTACTGCAGATGGTAAAGATATTGCTTCAGGTGCTAAAGATACTGACAATGGAAAACCAGGTTCTGAATACAACACTGCAGACAACGGAATGAAACCAACTCGTATTACAACTGCAGAAGGAAAAGTATACGAACTAGTACCAGCATCAACTAAAGGTGCTGAAACAGGTACAGTAGAATCAGGTCAAACTAAAGAAGTAACATACGTTTATAAAGAAGTTAAAGGTAATGTTGTTGTTAAGTATGAAGATACTGAAGGTAACACACTTGCTGAAGATGAAAAAGACGAAACAGATGCTTCTCTAAACGTTAAATATGACACAGCAGACCACAAAAAAGCTGAAATCACTAAAGACGGTGTTAAATATTACTTAACAGCCAAAGAACTTAAAGATGATTCTAAACCAGCTACTGGTGATGTAGTAGAAGGTACAACTACAGTAACTTACGTTTATGAAAAAGCAGGACAAGTAGTAGTTAACTACCAAACAGAAGATGGAACTCCATTAGTAGGTGTTGATGCAGCTGGTGCAAATGTTGCTTCAGGTGCTAAAGATACTGTAGATGGAAAACCAGGATCAGACTACAACACATCTGATAACGGAATGAAACCAACTCGTATCACAACTGCAGAAGGAAAAGTATACGAACTAGTACCAACAGCAACTAAAGGTGACGAAACTGGTAAAGTTGTTGCGGGTGAAACTAAAGAAGTAACATACGTTTATAAAGAAGTAACTGGTGATGTAGTAGTTCACTACGTTGATACAGAAGGTAACGTAATCGCTGAAGATAAAGAAGATACTAAAGGTGCTTCTCTAAACGCTAAATACGACACAACTGACAACAAACCAGAGAAAATCGAAAAAGACGGAACTGTTTACTACTTAACAGAAAAAGCTGTTAAAGACGATTCTAAACCAGAAAACGGAGACGTAGTAGAAGGTAAAACTGAAGTAACTTACGTTTACGAAAAAGCAGGACAAGTAGTAGTTCACTACACTGATGAGAAAGGTAACACTATCCAAGTGGATGCTGTTGATACAAAAGACGGTAAACCAAAATCAGACTACAATACTGCTGATAATAACATGAAACCAAACCGTATCACTACTCCAGAAGGAAAAGTATACGAATTAATTCCTCAATCAACTAAAGGTGATGAAACTGGTAAAGTTAAAGCTGGAGAAACTACAGAAGTAACTTACGTGTACAAAGAAATTACTGGTAATGTAGTAGTTCACTATGTTGATACAGAAGGAAACACATTAGCTGCAGATACTAAAGATGTAGAAAATGGATCACTAAGTGATAAATATGACACAACTGATAACAAACCAGCTAAACTAGAAAAAGATGGACAAGTTTACTACTTAACAGCTAAAGAACTTAAAGAAGGTTCTAAACCAGAAAACGGTGCTGTTGTAGAAGGAACTACAGAAATCACTTATGTGTATGAAAAAGCAGGAAACGTAGTAGTTCACTACGTAGACGAAGCTGGAAACACACTTCAAACAGATGCTGTTGATACTAAAGACGGTAAACCAGGAGCTAAATACGATACTACTGATAACGACATGAAACCAACTCGTATCACAACTGCAGAAGGAAAAGTATACGAACTTGTACCAGCATCAACTAAAGGTAACGAAAACGGAAGTGTTGAAGCAGGTAAAACTACAGAAGTAACATATGTGTACAAAGAAGTTAAAGGAAACGTAGTAGTACACTACACTGATGAAGCGGGTAACACAATCGCAGAAGACGTTAAAGATACTACTGACGGATCAGTAAGCTCAGCATATGACACAACTGACAACAAACCAGCTACAATCACTACAAAAGATGGAAAACTATACGTATTAGTACCAACATCAACTAAAGGTGATGAGAACGGTAAAGTAACAGAAGGAACTACAGAAGTAACTTACGTTTATAAAGATGTTAAAGAAGAAGCTAACAAAGCAATCGACAAAGCTTTATCTGAAAAAGAAAGCGAGATCAAAGAAAACCCTGAGTTAACAAACGAAGAGAAAGAAAAAGCTCTTGAAGAAGCTAAGAAAAAAGCAGAAGAAGCTAAGAAAACATTAAAAGAAGCTAAGACTCCTGAAGATGTAGAAAAAGTTACTACAAAAGGTAAAGAAGATGTAGAGAAAACTCCTGTAACTCCAGAAGAGAAACCAAAAGCTAAAGAAGCAATCGATAAAGCACTAGAAGAAAAAGTTAAGAAAATTGATGAAAACAAAGACTTAACACCAGAACAAAAAGAAAAAGCAAAAGAACAAGCTAAGAAAGAAGCTGAAGAAGCTAAAAAAGCAATCGATAAAGCACCTTCTAAAGAAGAAGTAGAAAAAGCTAAAGAATCTGGTAAGAAAGAACTTGAAAAAGAAGTTCCAACTCCAGAAAAACTAACTCCGGAAGACAAAGCTAAAGCTAAAGAAGAGATTGACAAAACTTTAGAAAACAAAGTTAAGAAAATCGATGAAGATCCAAGCCTAACACCAGAGCAAAAAGAAAAAGCAAAAGAACAAGCTAAGAAAACAGCAGAAGAAGTTAAGAAGGCAATTGATAAAGCACCTTCTAGAGAAGAAGTAGAAAAAGCAAAAGAAAACGGTAAGAAAGAAGTTGAGAACGGAACTCCATCTTCTGATAACCCAACTACACCTTCACCAGAAGACAAAGCTAAAGCTAAAAAATCTGTAGAAAAAGAACTTGAAGAGAAAATCAAAAACATCGATAAAGATCCAAACTTAACACCAGAGCAAAAAGAAAAAGCTAAAGAAGAAGCTAAGAAAGAAGCTGAAAAAGTTAAGAAATCTATCGAAGAAGGCAAAACAACTGAGTGGGTAGATGAAAAAGGAAACCCAATCAAACCTGTAACTCCGGGAACATACCCAGCAGGATCAACTCCTAACTACGAACTAGTAGGTTCTATCACAAACCCAGAAACAGGAAAAGTAACACACATCTTCAAACCTGTAACTAAAGAAGGTAAAACTACAGTATGGGTAGATGTAAATGGTAAACCATTAAAACCAGCTAAACCTGGAACAGAAGAAGCAGGAAAAGTACCAAGTTATAAACTAGTAGGTACAACTGTAGATCCAGAAACTGGAAATGTAATCCACGTGTTCAAAGTTATGCCAGCTATCCACGAAATCACTGAGTGGGTTGACGTAGAAGGTAATGTAATAAAACCAAAAGAAAATGGAGAGCAACCATCAGGTAAAGTTCCAAACTACACATTAGTAGGAACAGTTACAAACCCAGAAACAGGAAAAGTAACACACATCTTCAAACCAACAACAGCTGACAAACCTTCTACGGTATGGATAGATGTAAATGGTAAACCATTAAAACCAACTGCACCAGGAACAGAAGAAGCTGGAAGTGTACCTAACTACAAACTAGTAAGAACAATTACAAACCCAGAAACTGGTGATGTAATCCACGTATTTACTCCTACACCAGTTGTCAACAAGGTAACTGAGTGGGTTGATACAGAAGGAAAAGTAATCCGTCCGCAAGAAGATGGATCAAAAGACCCAGGAAAAGTACCTAACTATGAATTAGTAGGAACAGTGAAAGATCCAGAAACAGGAAAAGTAACGCACATCTTCAAACCAGTAACTAAGAAACAAGTAACAGTATGGGTAGATGTAAATGGTAAACCATTAAAACCATTGGCAGAAGGAAGTAATCCAGCTGGAGAAATACCTAACTACGAACTGGTAGGAACAAAAGTTGATCCGGCAACAGGAAATCTTCTACATGTGTTCAAACCTAAAGGTTCTGCAACACCAGGTGAAAACCCAGGAACTCCGGGAACAAACCAAGAGAACCCAGGACAAAACCCAGGAACTCCAGGAACAA
Source organism: Gemella haemolysans (assembly GCF_028308085.1). Lineage (GTDB taxonomy): Bacteria > Bacillota > Bacilli > Staphylococcales > Gemellaceae > Gemella > Gemella haemolysans_D. Next base: position 75,250 of record NZ_JAQMFS010000010.1, on the reverse strand, counting down.
ACCAAGAGAACCCAGGAACAAATCCAGGAACTCCAGGAGTAAACCCAGGAACACCGGGACAAAACCCAGGAACTCCAGGAACAAACCCAGGAACTCCAGGACAAAATCCAGAAAAACCAATGGATCCAAATGCTCCAGCTAACCCAGCAGGAGAAAGAGGACCGGTAGACGTAGTTAAAGATCAGTTTAAACGTCTAGCTAACACAGGTAGCGAAACAACTAACTCAGCTGCAGCAGGATTCGGAGCACTAATCGCAGGAATTGCATTAGCTGTAAGAAGACGTCAAAACAAAAACAAATAGTATTAAAGAAAGATAATTTTACTACTATTAATTATGAATCGAGGTATGAGAGTAATCTCAGCCTCGATTTTTTTATGTAGTAAGATCGTTGAGAATCCTCTAATTAAAAGTTGAAATAAAGTTAACATATTTTGATTAAATATATTGGTATTATTTTATTTTCAGAGTAACTAAAGATAGTTATATTTTACTTGATAGTTTGGAAATTTAGTTTATTTATGTAGATAGCTAATGTTATTTTAACTGTATTTTAAGTATATTTTAAGTTAGGTTTTAATCAATGGTGAATAGACATTTTTAATACGTATAAAACTTTGTAAAATAATAAAATTTATTTAAAAAATGATTGACGTAAATTTCTATTTATGATATTAATAATTCCGGTAAAGATACGTATTTATATTAGATATCAATTCCGAAAAAAACGAATTAAGGAGAAACTATGTTTAAAAAACTTTTAAAAGCAGTATTACCAGCATTACTAGTTTTCTCATTTGCTAACGTGAATGATGCAAAAGTAGAAGCTGCAAACAAAAAAAATCAACGTAAGAGTTGATTACCTTGAAGAAGGGACTAACAAAAAATTAGCAGAAAGTGCAAAATTATCAGGAGATGAGAACGTATTTGCAACAATTTCTCTACCTAAAAACTTAGCTAATGAATACAATATTTCAAAACGTGATTTTTCTAATGAAAGTAAAAATCAAATCGCAGCTAACAAGATCTACGATCAAGAATTAGTATATCAAGTGTATTTCACTAAAAAACCAGCTAGTCAAATTAGCAAACCGTACACTCAAACATATGCATATGTAACTACTCAAACTCAAGCTCACGTAGTAGCTACAACTCAAGTTCATAAAAAATTAGTTGCTTCAGGTTCTGTAAGTCACTCTTCTACTACAAACCACACAGTAGTGATAAACCACAAACCTACAGTAGTGACTACACACAAACTAGCGCAACGACCTACAGCTGTGGTACATAGACCAGTAGCTCAAAAACCAGCTGTTCAAAGACCAACAGCAGTTGCTCAAAAACCGGCAGCACACAGACCTGTTGTTCAACAAAACCACAAACCTGTAAGAAAAGCTACTCCACAAGCAAAACGTCGTGGAAGATAGTATTTAAGGGTTTTAAGAATTTAAGCTCATAGCCAACTAATCTTGCGTACAAATCAGGTTCGCAGTCAAGTAGGCTCGTAGCTAAATATGCTTGAGGTTGAATCAGACTTCATAGCTAAAATAGGTTCGTAACTTAAAAAGGTTCACAACCGAATAGTTCACAGCCAATTCCGGGGCAGAAGCGAAAAAATTTTAATAGAAACCTAAGTAGTATTTGATATGAATCCTTTAAGCTGGGAACACCAGTGTGGGGAATTGATATTAATGTTGCTACTTAGGTTTTTTATATAGGATTAAGTAGAATATTAGTAATAATTTCAAAAAAAAATTTAAGACAAGGGAAAATGGGGTTGGAAATACATCCATATATTAGATCGAATCACTTGTAAATTTTTCTGTAAGAGTGGTTAAAGTTAAATAAATTATCTTCGCTTTATGATATAATTTAGTTGTTAATTGAAATAAAGGAGAAGTTTATGAAATCATCTAGCAGAAAAATAGAAAAAACTTTAGCTTGGATAGCGAATATAATATTAATTTCAATGGTAGTCTTGATGTACACAGGTTTTTTTGATAGACTGCTGGAAGGAATGTTTTTAACTCCTGAATTTATCAGGTTTACATCTTCTAGCCTTGTAGAAACTTTTTTACTTCACACAAGAATGGAGTATTATAGAATGATTGAAATATTTGTACAACTTATTAAATTTTCAGTCTTACTATCAACACTTATAGCATTATTAGCGACTTTCAATATGAAACATAGAATTTTTTCAGGTGTGTTATTTTTATTTTTAGCTCTTATGATTGCTGGGATGGCGACAGAAGTTGCGTTTCCTGTCTACTTATTGTATTTTATTGTCGCTTTTATGTTATTTATTAGAAAAGGTTAAATATTACTAATTCTAAGTGTTTTGTGGTATAATCTAATCAATATATATATTTAAAGGAGAACTTTATGAAACCATTTAGCAGAAAAGTTGAAAAAATATTAGCGTGGATCGCGAATGTTATTATGATACTTATAACAGGATTACTATCTCTTGGGGCATTTTCTAGTCAGTTAGCGACTGCATTTAAACAAAAAGAATTCGAACCTATACTTTATAACTTATTACAAGATCCAGGAGTTGAATCATTGTTAAAAAGTTCAGGTTTAGACATCGTATCGTTACTTGTATTATTGGTGAAAGTTTATACAATAGTTGCGATTGTAGCTTTATTATTAGCACTAATAGCGTCATTTACTATGAAAGCGAGAATTGTTTCAGGAATTTTATTCTTAATCTCAGCGATTGTAATCGGAGTAATGACAGTTGGTATACTACTTCCTGTATACTTACTATACTTTATCGTGGCGATTATGTTATTCGCAAGAAAAGCGCCTAAAAATCCAGTCGATACAGATTTTACACAAACACCTGAAAAGCCAGAAATTGACAGATTAGAGTACCTGTAAGAGTAACTTCCTGTATTTAATAAAAATATACTATTCTATTGATTTGAAAGTTGTCGGAGATTAGATATCTTCGTCAAAATATCGATAGAATAGTTTTTTATTTATGCCAAAAATCATAAATTGGGCATTATCTGAGATTTTACCTAGAAAAGTTGGCTCATAAAATCTTCGATTGATCAAGTATTTTAATTAGATGTTTTATAGGTATTATTAGCTGGCTATTTTTTAGTGAAAATATAAGGAAGCTGGTTCTAAGGGGGGATGCTTGAATATTAATCTAGAAACCATTTATATATTCTAATTATCTAAATAACTTGGTAAATAAGAGATATTGAAGGGTTCCGTTTTTATAAAAATTAAAATTAATTTTCAAATTATTTAATATAAAAAATAATTCACTTAGGGAGTATTTTACACGAAAATTATAATAACAGAATTAGTCTTAAAGTAAGTAAAATAATCTATTGTTTTAAGCGTTTTAAAACAGATAAATCTTTGATAAATGCTTGTTTTTGTAGTATAATTGTTAGAATGAAGTATTTTTGAATAGGTTCGTAATATGATTGAAATAATTGTTAATTCTAGGAGTAAAAAAAGTCTTGTTGAACTTGAAAAAATAGAGCGTGATTTAAAGAGGAAAAAGCTAGAGTACAAGGTACTGAAAACCTCTAAAAATAAGAATGCAAGTGACTTGATGAATGAAATCCGCGGTGATGAATTAATTGTCATCGGTGGTGATGGTACTATTAATGAGGTAGTAAATAACTATCACGGGAAAGAATTCATTTATCTTGCGTATGGCTCTGGTAATGATCTTGCGAGATCTATAAAGTTCGATAAAACTATTGAAATAAGTAAATTATTAGATTCAAAGAAATTTATAGAATATGATGTAGGTGTTGTTAACGATAGAAAATTCTGTTCGGGATTAGATATCGGTTTTAATGCTGACATAATAAAAAGAGCGAATGGCTCGAAGTTAAAGAAATATTTAGGCAAGTATATCTATCTTCTTCAAGGAGTAATAGGTATTTTCATGCTGAAAAAATATAAGGCAAAAATATCGTGGGACTCTGGTGAAATAGATACTGATAGTTTATATTTACTAAATATTATGATTCAACCTTATGAAGGTGGTGGGATAAAGTTTTCACAAACGGCCACGGGTCAAGATGGTAAACTCCACATTATGATAATGGAAAACATGAATATTCTAACGTTTATCTATAATTACCTTTGTTTACTTCTTAAAAAACACAATAAACTAAAGAGAGTTAAGCATTTAACTGCGAACGCATTAACAGTAACGACAAATCAGAAATATTTTCAGATTGATGGAGAATCAATAAACGGTGAGGAACAATTAAATCTGAGCTGTCTTAGTAAATTTTATAAATTAAAGAGGATAAAAAATAATGAGAAGAAATTCAAGTAGCCGTAATGCTAGAAGCGAATCGGGTATAGGAGCTTTCGATATAGTTAATGGTATATTAGCTGCTTTACTGATTATACTCGGTGGATTGGTAAGTTGGACAATGTTAAAATACGACTTCCTTAATTTTAGAGGAATTAACTATGCGATAATTGGAGTAATAATCGCAGCGATAATACTGTCGATATTTTTAATAATCAAGAAAAAAGCAAAAATATTTAATGTAATAATGCTAGTAATAATGAATATTGCCTTGATATTCTCATACATGCAATTTAGAACAGCGATTGGTTTATTCGATAATTTAAACAATAATGCAGCAGTTAGTGAGTATACTATGAGTGTTGTAGTCTTAAAAGATGATAAAGCAGAAAAACTAGCTGACCTAAAAGATGCTACAGTATCAGCGCCAGTTTCTTCAGATGGAGAAAACATCAATAAGCTGATGAAAGAGATTAGAGACAAAGAAAAACAAAGTTTAAATCTTTCTGAGTCGAAAAACTACATCTCAGCTTATGAAGAACTAACAGCGGGAACAGCTAGAGCAATGGTGCTAAACAGCTCGTTTGAAGACTTAATCACAAGTCAACATCAAGACTTTAAAGATAAAACAAAAGTAATATACTCATACAAAATAACAAAAACTGTAAATGCTAAAGCAAAACAAAATGCTGGAGATGTGTTCAATGTTTATGTAAGTGGTATTGATACATACGGACCAGTATCAAGTGTTAGTCGTTCAGACGTTAATATTATTATGACAGTAAACAAAAAAACTGGAAAAATCTTATTAACTACAACACCACGTGACTCATATGTGAAGATTGCAGACGGTGGTAATAATCAATACGACAAACTTACGCACGCAGGATTATACGGTGTAGAATCATCAATTCATACATTAGAGAATATCTACGGTATTAAAATTGATTATTATGCAAGACTTAACTTCACATCATTCCTAAAACTGATTGATACTGTTGGTGGGGTAGATGTTTACAATGATCAAGCATTTGTATCGCATATTGGAAGTAAAAACTTCCAACCAGGCTTATTACATATGGATTCTGATATGGCGCTTTCATTTGTACGCGAAAGATATAGTCTTACTGGTGGAGACCATGATCGTGGTAAAAACCAAGAAAAGGTTATTACAGCGATAATTAAAAAACTGACATCGAAAGAAGGATTAGCGAACTATCAAAGCGTTATTAAAGACTTGAGTGAGTCAATCCAGACGAATATGCCTATAGAGACAGCTATGGGACTTGCGAATGAACAACTTAGTGCAGGTAAAGATTACAACGTAACTTCTCAAGCTTTGACTGGTACTGGAAGTATGGGCTTACCATCATACGCGATGCCAGGAGCTCAACTGTACATGATGCAAATTGACGATAAAAGTCTAGCGGAAGTTACAGCGAATATTAAAGATGTATTGGAAGGTAAGTAGATGAGAGACGGAATTAGAATGATAGATATACATTCCCATGTAGTCTTCGGAGTAGATGACGGAGCAAAAACTGAAAAAGATACTCGTGATTTACTAGAAGAAAGTTACAGACAAGGTGTCAGAACTATTATCGCAACACCTCATAGAAGACGCGGAATGTTCGAAACAGACATAGAAATAATTAGAGAAAACTTCAAACGAGTAGAAGGAATCGCTGCTGAAGTAGCGGAAGACCTAAGAGTTTACTTAGGAAGTGAAGTCTACTACAAAGAAGGTGAAATCGAAAAAATCGAAAGTGGGGAATACCCAAGATTAGCAGAAACAGACTACGTACTTGTTGAATTCCCTTATGAAATGCGTTATAAAGAAATTCATAGAGCACTGAACAAGATAATCTTACTAGGGTTAACGCCAGTAGTAGCACACGTTGAAAGGTACAACGATGTAGACGAAAAAGGTGTACAAGAGTTAATTAACATGGGTGCTTATATCCAGGTTAATGCAGCTAGTGTTCTTAAACCAAAGCTTATTGGTGATAAACATAAACATTACAAAAAACGTGCTAAGAAATACTTAGACCAAGAGCTAGTTCACTTCATCGCAAGCGACATGCACAATATGGATTCTCGTAGAACATTTATGAAAGAAGCATACGATATTATCGAGAAAAAATACGGACCAACAATAGCTTATGAACTATTTGAAAAAAATCAAGAAAAACTATTAATGAATAAAATAATATAAAGAGAGGAAAAACAACACAATGGATAATCAAGAAAAAGATTTAATACAGTTAGATATTATGCTACTGTTAAGAAGAATTTGGGAGAAGAAGATATTAATAGTATTAGTGACACTATTATTTACTGCTTTATCACTTGCGGTTAGTATTTTCATAGTAACACCACAATATACTTCTACTACGAAAGTATATGTTGTTAACCAAACGAAAGATGAGAGAAAAGCAATTACTACTCAAGATGTTCAATTAGGATCACTATTAGTAAAAGACTATAAAGAAATCATTCTTTCTAACAAAGTTATGGAAGATTCAGCAGAGAAAAGTGGAACAGGACTTACAGCGAAAGAACTAGCAAAAAAAGTTAGTGTAGATGCACCGAAAGATACTCGTATCATCTCAATTACTGTTCAAGACAAAGATCCACAAGTAGCTAGTGATTTAGCGAATATTGTAAAAGAAATCTCAGCAGACCAAATTAAGGAAGTAACAAAAATCGATGATGTAACAACACTAGAAGAGGCAAAAGCAGCTACTTCACCAAGTTCTCCAAATATTCCTAAGAATGCAATCTTAGCGACAGCATTAGGATTTATCTTAGCAGTAGCGGGAGTAGTATTATTCGAATTACTAGATGACAGAGTTAAGAGAGCAGAAGATATTGAAGAAACAATGGGATTAGTACTTTTAGGTGTAGTTCCAGACACAAAAACAGGAAAGAGATAAGGTGAAAATACATGGCACAAATTAATTTACTAACAAACCAAAAAATAGTTGATCCTAAAAATGAAGAGTATTATAATGCCTTACGTACAAACATCCAATTTTTAGGAAAAGATAAAAAAGTAATTGCAATTACATCAACTTCAGAAAATGAAGGGAAAAGTACTGTATCGACTAACTTAGCAATCTCATTAGCGAAGCTAGGATTAAAAACTATGTTAGTTGATGCTGATACGCGTAAATCAGTTATGGCAGGTCGTTTTAAGTTTAAACATAAAATTAGCGGGTTATCAAACTATCTATCAGGAGTATCTCCAATTGAAGATGTTATTTATGAGACTGATGTGGAGCATCTGAACGTTATTCCTGCAGGACAAGTACCGCCAAACCCAACAGGATTATTACAAAATAAAAACTTCAACATTATGATAGAGGTGTTCAGAGAATATTATGATTATGTAATTATCGATACACCACCAGTTGGTCAGGTAATCGATGCAGCTATCGTAGCTCCTAAGACTGATGGAGTAATTCTGTTAGTAGAAGCAAATCGCGTTAAGAAGAAAAGTATAGAAAAAGCTAAGGAACAACTGGAAAAAGGTGGAGCAGAGTTCTTAGGTGTAATCTTAAACAAAGTTAACTCAAATGAACTTGGTTATGGTGGTTACTACGGTCACTATGGTAGTTACGGAATAAAGGGGAATAAAGATAAAAAATAAATCATATATAATATAAGAGGAGAACAAGATGTATTATATTAGAAGAAATAATAAGGAGGGAAAATAAATAAAATGGAAGAGAACTTATTTAATAATCAGTTCGAGGGAGTAAGAAATAAAGCCGGTTATTTATTTTTCAAGAGAGTATTTGATATATCTATAGCATTAGTAGGGGTGATAGTATTGGTAATAGTTACTATCATCCTAGCTATCTTTTATAGTTTCGGTAAGAATAAAGGAAAAATATTTTTCTCTCAGGAAAGAATAGGTTTAAATGGCAAAAGATTTAAAATTTATAAATATAGATCTATGGTAGAGAATGCTCAAGAAATTTTAAAAAAAGATCCGAAACTTTATCAAAAATATATAGAAAATAGTTATAAACTGCTTCCGGAAGAAGATCCAAGGATGACTAGATTAGGCAGATTCATAAGAAAGCATAGTATTGATGAGATTCCACAATTTATTAATATCCTAAAAGGGGATATGAGTTTTATAGGACCTAGGCCTGTTATAGCAGAAGAGTTGCTTCAATATGGTGAGAGAGCTCCGAAATTTTTATCTGTTAAACCTGGAGCAACAGGTTGGTGGCAAGTTAGTGGAAGAAGTGAAGTAGGTTATCCAGAAAGATGTGACGTAGAGTTGTATTATGTGGATAATTGTTCATTAAAATTAGATATAAAAATATTTTTCTTGGAATTGAAGAGGATAATAACAAGAGATGCTGCGTATTAAAATAAATAAGTAGTTAAATAAAAAAGACTGTGTTTCGTCGCCAAACTAAAACACAGACTTAAATGAGTAATAAAGATATGATACCATAAAAAACAGAAAAAAGGAAGAGAGGAGTCTACGAAATGTGTGAAAAAATAGATTTTGTTGTTACGTGGGTAGATAGTAATGATGAAAACTGGAGAAAAGAAAAACAATACTATGAAGACAAAATGAGTATCAATGTAGACTTAAATGACAATCTGAGGTACCGTGATTGGGGGTTCATGAAATATTGGTTTAGAGCAGTAGAAAAACATGCTCCGTGGGTAAACAAAGTTTATTTTATAACTGAAGGGCATCTTCCTGAGTGGTTAAATTTAGAAAATGAAAAATTGGTAGTGATTAAGCACGGTGATTATATAGATGAGAAATACTTACCGACGTATAATTCTAATGTTATAGAGTTAAATATTCACAAAATAAAAGAATTGTCAGAGTGTTTTGTTTTGTTTAATGATGACATGTTTTTAAATGGAGATGTAAAAGAAGAGGACTTCTTCAAAAATGGATTACCATGTGATATTGGTGTATTTGAGCCTATTAAATCGCAAGGTACAGGTATAGAGCATGTAATATTGAATAATTTAGAAATAGTAAACAAGTATTATAATTCTAGACATGTTTTAAAAAATTCACTCTCTAAAATTTATAAATTTAAATATGGGAAACACATGATAAAAAATATTTTCTTATTACCTTGGAAAAATATATTAGGATATTATGATGATCACATACCTGTATCGTATAAGAAATCTATATTTAAAGAAGTTTATGAATTAGAAAAAGATTTGTTTGAAAAAAATTATAGTTATAAATTCAGAAGTAGTAAGGGAATAAGTCATTGGTTGATTAGATATTGGCAGTTGACCAAGGGGGAATTTTATCCTCGAAGTATAAATACAGGTAATTCATATAGTATGATGGATTATAAAGAAATTATTCAAGATATTAGAAATTCTACGCACAAGATGATTTGTTTAAATGATAGTGAAGTAGAAAATTTTGGATATGTAAGAGATGTAATGCTAAAAGAGTTTAATCAGAAATATCCTAATAAATCTGAGTTTGAAAAATAAAGAAAGCAAAGGAGATTAAATGAATAAAGATATAAAAATATTAATAGCAGCTCACAAGGAGTTTATTGTGCCAAAGGATGAGATATATCTACCTGTTCATGTTGGAGCTGAAGGTAAAGAGGAACTAGGTTATCAAAAAGACAATATTGGTGAAAATATATCATGTTTAAATCCTTACTTTTGTGAATTAACAGGTGTATATTGGGCGTGGAAAAATTTAGATGCAGAGTATATTGGATTAGATCACTATCGTAGATATTTTAGTACTAAAAAAGTGAAATATAAAGATGGTATGGATATAAATGAAGTAGTTTTAGATAGAAAAAGAACAGAAGAGTACTTGAAAGAAGCAGATATACTAGTTCCAAAATTAAGAAAATATTATATTGAAACACTTTACAATCATTATGCAAATACATTTGATGGTAGTCATCTCGATAAAACGAGAGATATAATTTCGGAGATGAGTCCTGAGTATATTAAGGCTTTCGATAAAGTCATGAAACAAACTAGTGGACATATGTTCAATATGTTTATTATGAAGAAAGAACTACTTGATGAATATTGTTCGTGGTTATTCCCAATTTTATTCGAATTACAAAATAGAATAGATGTTTTTAATCTTACGGCTTTCGAAGCAAGATTATTTGGAAGAGTGAGTGAGCTTCTATTCAATGTTTGGTTAGAAGAGAAAAAATATAAAGTTAAAGAAGTACCATTTTTTGATGCATTTGAAGTGGATTGGTTAAAAAAAGGTGGAGCATTTTTAAAAGCGAAGTTTTTCAAAAAGAAATATAAAGAAAGTTTCTAGAAAGAGGGTATAAAATTGAAAGTAAGTGTAATAGTCCCTGTGTACAATGTTGAGAAGTATCTTAAGCGTTGTTTAGATTCAATTATCAATCAAACATATAAGAATATAGAAATAATATTAGTTAATGATGGATCAAAGGATAATTCTCGTGATATTTGTGAGGAATATGAGAAAAAATACGAGAATATATCTCTTATCAATCAAGAAAATGGAGGATTAAGTGCTGCAAGGAATACAGGACTGAAACACATAAATGGTGAAGCAGTTACTTTTGTTGATTCAGATGATTGGTTAGAATCAGATGCGATTGAGTATTATGTTGATTCTATGAAAAAACATAATGTAGATATGGTTGTTACAAATAATATAAGAACTAAAGGCTATCAAGAAAAAACTTCTCAACCTGATAGTCTAACAGAAGAGGTTCTGACGCAAGAAGAATATGCGAAAAAATTCTTTAAAATAGATGGGAATTCTATTGAATATTACGCCTGGTCAAAACTGTATAAAAGAGAAATAATGGAAGGTGTTGAGTTTCCAGTTGGTCTATTCGCTGAAGATGTTTTAGGAACATTTAGATATATGAAAAATGCTCAAAGTATATTCTATAGTAATAGAGTAACATACAATTATTTTATTAATGACAATGGATTAACAGCAAAATTTGGAGATAAAGATTTTGATTTAGAGAAAATTTGGGATACAATTGTAGAAGAGTCGAGAGCATACGAGAATCAAAATTTCTTAAAATATGCCGTAATAAATAGAAAAAGAATAGACTTCAATTTATTATGTAGAATAGCTTTAGCAGATAATAAGAAAGATAATTTGAAAAAATACGATAAGAAAATAAAAGAATTATTAAAGAGTATAAGAGAAAATAAACAATTATTATCAGAGTACTTGCCATTTTCAAGAAAAGTAATTTTAATATTATTTACACTAAACTATAGTTTAGGAAGTAAAGTATTATATATTTTAAGTAAAATTAGTGGGAAAACAATATAGTAAAAAAGGAGAGTAGGCCTGATATTGTGAATAAGTTAGTTAGTATAATAGTACCTGTATATAAAGTAGAACAATATTTGAAAAGATGTATGGATAGTGTATTAAATCAAACATACAAAAATATTGAAATTATCTTAGTAAATGACGGAAGTCCAGACAATTGTCCTGCATTATGTGACGAATATGCAAAAATCGATAGTAGGGTTAGGGTAATCCACAAAGAAAATGGGGGGTTATCTTCTGCAAGAAATGTAGCTTTAGATAGTGTAAAAGGAGATTATATATTCTTTGTTGACTCAGATGATTGGTTGGCTTTAGATACCTTAGAAGTACTGAATGAGTACCTAGAAAAAGATTACGATATGATTTCATTTCAGAGAACATATCTTACGGAAGAGAAAGTTGTTGAAAAAGGTGAAAAAAATCCTAAAGATATGGATGTAAGTCAATATATAGATGCATCTTTCTTAGGTAGATATGACTTTTTTGTAACGACAAAGATTTTTAAAACAGAAGTATTTAATAATAATAGATTCTTAGAAGGAAGAAACTATGAGGATTTAGAAATAATGCATAGATTATTTCTAAACATGAAAAAAGTAGTAGGTTTAGATTATTTCCTTTACTATTATTGGAAAGGAAATGAAGGTGCAATTACTAATACAATTACTATGAAAAATATAAAAGATCATTATTTATCGGCAAATGAAATATATCGCGCGAGTAAAAAATACTTAGAGGATAGAGGTAAAGATGCTTCGAATATAGTAGCTTGGTATAAAGTAGAGATGTCTCAGCTATATATAGATTATCTGAAATCTACTGACAAGGATGCAGAACTTTTTGCGAAAATAAAAAGTGAAATTATTAAAGAAAAAGTAAACTTTAATAGATTATTAAAACAACCTAGATATTTAAAATATATTTTATATAAAATTGGACTTCTGGGCATAGTTATCAGAGCTAAATATTTGTTGAAATAAGTTGATTGAGAGGAGACTAGTTATAAATGTTATATTATATAAAAATGCATAATGGAACAGAAGAAACTGCTGGGCCTAAGGCACCTAATGATATTTATGAATTTACAAAGGAATTAGGAGGAAAAAGCATAGGATTTAAAGTACCTCCCAATAAAGGTGATTTACACAGAAAGTTATGGATGCTGACTGTTGGTATTTCTCAATGGGGGAAAGTATTTGCAAAACTAGGGAAAGGAGATGTTCTTGTTTATCAACACCCAGCTAACGGTACTAGGATAGCAAATAAAATAATTCCGTGGATAAAGAAAATTAAGAAAGCAAAATTCATTGTAGTTATTCATGATTTAGAAAGTTTAAGGAAATTATCATATATGTATAATGATGCAATTCATAAAATTGCAGATAATGAATTATTGAATAACTTTGATAAAATTATTTGTCATAACGATGAAATGAAGAAGTATCTTATTGATAGAGGAATCTCCGAAGACAAACTAGTAAGTTTAGAAATATTCGATTATATTAGTTCATTAGAAATGAAAGATAACTATTATAGTAATTCCTTAGCAATTGCAGGAAATTTATTTCCTGAGAAAAGTCCCTATATTTATAAATTAATTGAACATACTTTTAATTATCAGTTAAATCTGTATGGTCCTTATATGGATAAAAATATTAAATTAGGCGATAATATAAAGTATTTTGGAAGTTTTAAACCTGATGAATTGCCAGGAAAATTAGAAGGTAAGTTTGGATTAGTATGGGATGGAGACAGTTTAGATACTTGTAGTGGAAATACAGGAAACTATTTAAGATACAATAATCCGCATAAAACGTCCCTATATTTATCAGCAGGAATTCCAGTTATCATTTGGAAAGAAGCGGCAATGTCTAATTTTATAGAAAAACATAAAGCAGGTATATTAGTTGAAAGTTTAACAGAAATTGATGATGTAATTAATAATATCTCGGATAGTGACTATACTGAATTGAAAAATAATGCTATTCAAATAGGTATGCAACTTCGTAATGGATATTACTATAAAAAAGCAGTACAGAAGTGTTTAGATAATATGAATAGTAATAAATAGAGTAGGGGGACGCTATGAAGATAACATTAGAGAAAGGTTCCCTAAAGAATCTTTTATTTTATTTTGCATACAGTATATATTTGGGGTACAATCTACTAGATACTTCGTTTTATTCAAAAAACATCAATGTATTTGGTAATTTATTAATTATAATTGTGTTAGTAATGTTGATACTTAAGGAAGTTATTGATTTTAAAGTTAATTCTAGAGATTTAACGTTGTTTATAATTCTAGCAATTATAGGTGGATTATTTTTTAATTATATGGGCTACAACTATGCTATGTTACCTTTTTTTGTATATTCAGCAAGAAATGTGAATACTACTACTATAGTTAAAATCTCTTATAGAATAAGCTTAGTATTATTAATTTTTATTATAGTGAGTAGTTATTTAGGGTGGATTACTAACTATATAACTTATGATGGTGGAAGAGAGAGAGAGTATGTTGGATTCAGATATTCGTTATTCGGCCCAGCTATTTTATGTAACATAATATTCTTAAAAGTATACTTAGAAAAAGACAATATAAAATGGAGAACATTAATGTTTTTGATTATTGGAAATTATGCTTTATATGAATTTACTGATTCAAGGCTTACTTTTGGATTAGGAATGTTACTTCTTATCTTAACAATATTAATAAAGTTGTTCTCTAAATTTAAAAGAGTTTTAATGAATAAGATACTTATTGGCTCATATGTAGTATCTGGATTGCTTAGCTTGTACTTTACTATTGGTTACAACCATCTGAGTGAATGGCACTCAAATATTAATGAATTTTTAGGTGGAAGACTCTCACTAGGATATAGTACTTTAAAATACTATGGTTATGGTCTACTTGGTAAAAGAATAACATTAGTAGGTAATGGCTTGGACGTTGATGGGTATATTACAACAGAAACTTATGATTATGTTGATAATTTATATATTCAATTATTATTGAAATTAGGTTTATTATTTTTAGTTATATTTATACTAGGAATGACGATAGTAATGTGGAGGGTGTATAGGCTTAATGACATCTATTTATATATAATATTCTCTCTACTTGCTTTACATGGAATTATAGATGATCTGATGATATTACCACAATACAATAGTTTCTGGTTTGTAATTGCGGCATTATTCTATAAGACCAGGTTAGATTTACAAAATGAGTAGTAAAAAATATTAAAATATAAGTTTAATTTAAAGTTGAAAAATAAAAATATGATAAGTTATATAGTCATTTATAGGAGGAACAAATGTACGATTATTTAATAGTAGGAGCTGGATTGTCAGGTGCAATCTTTGCTCATGAAGCAACAAAACAAGGAAAAAAAGTAAAGGTAATTGATAAACGTGACCACATTGGTGGGAACATTTATTGTGAGAACGTTGAAGGAATAAACGTTCACAAATATGGTGCACATATCTTCCATACTTCTAACAAAGAAGTTTGGGATTATGTGAATCAGTTTGCTGAGTTTAACAACTATATTAACTCACCGGTAGCAAACTACAAAGGTAAATTATACAATCTACCTTTCAACATGAATACTTTCTATGGATTATGGGGAACTAAGACTCCTGCAGAAGTAAAAGCAAAAATCGCTGAACAAACAGCTCATCTGCAAGATAGTGAGCCTAAAAACTTAGAAGAACAAGCTATCAAACTTATTGGTACTGACGTATACGAAACTTTAATTAAAGGTTATACAGAAAAACAATGGGGACGTAGTGCAACTGAACTACCACCATTTATTATTAAACGTCTTCCAGTACGTTTCACATTCGATAACAACTACTTTAATGATAGATACCAAGGTATTCCAATCGGTGGATATAATGTTATTATTGAAAACATGTTAAAAGGTATTGAAGTAGAACTAAATGTAGACTTCTTTGAGAACCGTGAAGAGTTAGAAGCAAGTGCGAAAAAAGTTGTATTTACAGGAATGATCGATCAATACTTTGATTATAAACATGGAGAATTAGAATACAGAAGTCTTCGTTTTGAGCATGAAGTATTAGATGAAGAGAATTACCAAGGTAATGCTGTAGTGAACTACACAGAACGCGAAGTTCCTTACACTCGTATTATCGAGCACAAACACTTCGAAAAAGGAACTCAAGAAAAAACAGTTATTACACGTGAATACTCAGTAGATTGGAAACGTGGAGATGAACCATACTACCCAATTAATGACGCTAAAAACAATGAAATGTATCAAAAGTATTTAGAAGAAGCAAAAGGTAAAGATGTTATCTTCTGCGGACGTCTTGCGGACTATAAATATTATGATATGCACGTAGTAATAGAAAGAGCTCTTAATGTAGTAAGAGAGGAATTAGGTAATAATGACTAAAAATAGAATAAACTGGATAGATTTTGGGAAAGGATTTACAATCTTTTTAGTTCTATTAGGTCATGTATTTTTAGGGTTATATGAATCTGGGAAATTTCCAAGCTATGATAAGATGTTAATAACAATAACATCTCAGGTTTATATTTTCCATATACCGGTATTTTTTGCTTTATCAGGTTTTTTCTTCAAACCTGTAGAAGACTTAAAAATTTTTAAGAAGTATGCATTAAAGAGAACTGTAATATTAGGTTTGCCTTATATATTCTACTCTATAATTCATTTTATTCTGCAAAAAGCAGCTGGATCATCAGTAAGAGTTCCAACGACAATACATAATTTAATTGATATATATAAGACTCCACTTGGAGTATCGTGGTATTTATATACTTTATGGATTATATCAATGATATATGGATTATTGTCTGTCTATATAAAAAGAAAAGAGATATTATTTATAATTAGTGGAGTAAGTTTTGTAATTTCTCTATTAATGAATTTCGATATCTACATAGTTCAAAAAACACTAGTATGGGGAATGTTCTTCATGTTAGGGGCAATACTACGTTCAGTAGATTTAAGTAAATTAAGTATCAAGTTAGTGGTTGGTGGAGCTGTAATCTTCGATATAATTTATATGTTATGTTGGTCGATTTATTACAGACCAAATGTGAAGAAAATGTATGTAACATATGATACACCACAGTTATGGGCTATTGCATTTATAGTAAGTGTAGGAGTAGCATTTGTAATATATCCTAGATTAGAGAAGGTATTTCCAAGGTTCTTTAACTATTTTTCTAAATATGGTAAGGATAGTTTAGGAATATACATATTACATGCTCCGATTTGTAGTATGTTAAGAATAATTATGTTAAAAGCAGGAATCACATCAGTATATATACATATAATCTGTGGATTAGTACTAGGTTGGTTTTTATCGATAGTAGCTACTAATATCCTTAAAAAAATTCCGTATATCAATATTGTATTGATGCCACAAAAATACATTAACTTTAGATAGTAATATCTAAACTAAGAATGAGAGGATTTAATTATGTATAAAATATTAGTTTTTGGGATGACAAATAATAGAGGTGGTATGGAAAGTGTCATAAAAAATTTCTTTACATACATGG
This sequence comes from Gemella haemolysans, assembly GCF_028308085.1. GTDB lineage: Bacteria > Bacillota > Bacilli > Staphylococcales > Gemellaceae > Gemella > Gemella haemolysans_D. Next base: position 58,070 of record NZ_JAQMFS010000010.1, on the reverse strand, counting down.
ATAAAGACAAGTTCCACTTAGATTTCGTATGTACTCGTGAGGGTGAGATAGGGTTTAAAGAAGATTTTGATAGATTATCTAAAAGCCCAATTCAATACCATAGAGTGCCAAGAAGAAGGGAACAACCTGTACGCTATAAAAAAGCTCTGGAAAAAGTATTTAAAGAAGGTAATTATGATGCAGTTTGGATTAATGCCTTAATGATTGTTAATTTAGGGAATATGAAAATGGCAAAAAAATATGGCGTGAAAAAAATAATTTTACATTCACATAACGCTAAAACTACAGCTAAGCAATTTTCTAATTTAGTTCATGATGTTACAAAGCAATTTGTTCATCACTATGCTACTGATTTCTGGTCGTGTAGCAAACAAGCTACTGAATGGATGTTTCCGAAGAAAATTCATGATAAAGTTAAGTGGATTCCTAATGCGATTGACATTGATAAATTTATTTTTAACGAAGAAAAGAGAATTAAACTTAGAAAAGAGTTTAATATAACAGATGAAGAGTTTATTATAGGTAATGTTGCAAGGATAGATTACCAAAAAAATCAAGAATTTATTATAGATGTATTTTCTGAATTTACTAAAAGAAAAGATAAAACAAGGCTATTTCTAGTTGGTGGGGGAGATACGAGTAGTTTAGAATTACAAGCAACAGAACTAGGGATAAGAGATAAAGTAGAATTTCTAGGAATGAGAAGTGATGTTGAGGACTTGTGTAGTATGTTTGACTTCTTCATATTCCCATCAAGATTTGAAGGTCTGGGAGTAGCTCTATTGGAAGCTCAAGCAAATGGTATTCCTATACTTGCTTCGGATGTCATTCCGCCTGAGGTTATAGTAAATTCGAATTATTACTATCTTTCATTAAATGATTCTCCAATTAAATGGGCTGAAAAAATATTAGAACTACACCAAGAAAAAAGAATTGATACAAATATAGTTAAGAATAATTTAATAGAAAAAGGATTTGATTTAGTTTCTGAAACTAAGAAAATAGAGAATATTTTATTAGATAAATAAGATAAATTAAAAATAAGATTCAAGGTGTTCTAATGAATACTTTGAATCCTATTTTTTAGATATGAAAATAGAGGTTGAAGCGTGCCTTCACCTCTATTTATCATTTTAGTTAATTAGTTTTTTGCTTTTCTTAATCTAGCAGCAATAGCTAAAGCAGCAAGTGCTGCAACTGAAGCAACTCCATTTTCGCTTTGTCCAGTGTTAGGTAATGCTTTTAGTTTAGCATTAACTTGAGATTGAACAGGAGCTTTAGGTTGTTCAGTAGTACTTGGAGTTTTTTGAGAACCAGGATTTCCAGGTTTTGGTTTTGGCTCTTCAGAAGCACCAGGTGTTTCTTGTTTTCCAGGAACTTCAAGAGTGCCAGGGTTACCAGAAACTCCGGGAGTGCCAGGGTTACCTGGTTGTGTTTGTTCAGGAACTTTTGGTCCTACTGCCACAACCTCATCAACTGCAGGAGTAAGAATAGTTTCTTCTCTAGCTGTATCAACTACAGTATTTCCTGATTTAAATGTGATAGTTTTAACAGATTTACGACCTGTAACACCTTTAGTTTTAACAACACGCTCTCCTTCTTTAAGAGATGAATCTAATTCTTCTACAACGTTGAATTTGATTTCTTCTTCTTTAACTTCTTCAGTGAATGTTAATTCTGGATTTCCAGGCTGAGTTAAATTACCTATGTATTGTTTTAGAAGGTTTTTGTATTCTTCTTCTAATTTAGCAAGTTCAGTGTGTTTATCAGCTAAGCATGAATCTAATTCTTTTAATTTAGCATCTGCAGTCTCTTTATCAGCTTTAGCTTTAGCATAATTTTCTTTAGCATTTTCAAGAGAACGTACTAATTCTTCTGCTTCATTTTTAGCAGCTAATTTAAAGATGACTGAAGGAGCAGCTTTTTTAACGTCTTCATCTGCCTTAGCTAATTTAGCCTTAGCTTCAGCAAGAGCAGTTTTAGCTTTTTCAGCTTCTTGTTTAGCTGTTTCTAGAGCAGTTTTAGCATTATTAATTTCATCGGATTTATTACTAATACCTTTGCGTAAGTTGTCTAAGTTAGTTTCAGCATCTTGAAGAGCTTTTTCAGCAGCTGTAAGTTTGCTAGTTGCATCTTGAAGAGCTTTTTCAGCGACTGGTAATTGATTTTTATATTGCTTAGCAGCATCTAAGTTGTTTTGAGCTGTAGTAACCTCAGTTTGTGCGTCTTTAACTGCTTTTTCGGCAGCTTGTTTTTTAGCACTATATTCTTTTGCAGCTGTTGGATCATTTTTGATTTCAGTCGCATTAAATTTAGCTGGATCAAGAACTATACTGTTTGTATCTTGACCAGGAGCTGTATTTTCACCCGCTGTTTGGAAGTTGTGAACAAAAATCTCTAGATTAGAGTAATATTCAGTTCCAAATTGTTTTGGATTAACACTCACGGTAGCAGTAACACTTGTTGCATTATATTCAGAAGCTTTACGCCCTAGCTTGTTTCCTTCTCCATCTTTACGGAAAGCGATACTTCCACCGATTGATAGAGCATTTTCCCATTTACGGTGATAATTACTTCCACGAAAATCTTCATCGTTAGTAAACATTTTTTGTTTGTATGCTTCAAAAATATACTCTTTTAGTTGTCCCATCGTCATTGTAAATTTTGGATTAGCAGCTTCTTGTAGTGAAGGATAGCTCTTTTCTTCAATAAACTTACCATCCCGAGGGTTTTTAGTAACTTGCATAATATCTGCTTGGTTTTGATTGTTATCAGTTTTATATGATAAACCATTTGCTCTAGCAGCAGCGTTTATTCCATCGTAGTCATAGTTAGCATAATTGAAGCTACTACCTTTAAGAACTTTTTTATATTTAGAATTCTCTGTAGGATCATTTGGATTAGTAGTTCCTTGGAATTTAGCGTTGTTACGGTTAGTTGCAGCTTCATTTGCAAATTTTTCCATACCTACAGTTGTCTTAACTTTAGGGTTTCCTAGTTGTTCACGGATTTGGTTAACGATGTGAAGACCGAATAAGTTAATCTCTCTCTTTTGATCAGCTGTTAAGTTCCAAATATCAACTTCACGTGTGTCAGTTGTATTAGTGTATGTATTTTTAGCCATATTAGTTTTTGCTAATTGTTTTAATTTTTCAGCATTAGCAGTTACTTCAGCTTGGTTTCTTGTGTTAAGTTCGTTGGCACGTCCATCACCAGTGTTGTTTGGATCATTTTCACCCATCAATTTAGCACGTTCATTTAATGCAGCTGCAAAGTCAGCACCTAAATTAAATTTAACATCAGAGAAATCGTATCCTTGAGGAGCGTCTCCAAGATCTTTAAGTGATTTTTCTTTTTCTGCTAAAGCTTGTTTTTTAGTAGTTAACTCATTATTTAAAGTAGTTACCTTTTTAGCTGCATCAGCATCAGCTTTTTCAGCGTTAGCTTTAGCTTTTTCAGCGTCAGTTTTAGCTTTTTCAGCATCAGTTTTAGCTTTTTCAGCGTCAGCTTTAGCTTTTTCAGCTGCAGTTAGAGATGGAGTACCATTTTCTAAGTCTTGTACTTTTTTAGTGGCAGTATCAACAGCAGTATTTGCTTTATCAGCATTAGCTTGTTTTGTTGCTACATCTTTAGTAAGAGTTTCTTGATCAGTTTTTTTAGCTTTTAGATCATCTTCCGCAGCTTTAACATCTTCCGCAGCTTTAGCTGCATCGTCTTTAGCTTTTTGAATAGCAGCAGGTGTAGCTTCGCTTAGTTTCTCAGCTGCATATTTTTCTTCACTATTAGCTTTTTTAGCGATTAAAGCTAATTCAGGGCGTTTTTTTTCTTTTTCCTCGATAGCAGCTTTAGTGTCTAATACTTTCTTTTCGGCGTCTTGTAATTGTTCTTTAGTTACTGTAGTTTTACTTTCAGTAGCATTAGTAGAAGTTGGAGTAGTATCAGCAGCTAATGCACTACCGTCAGTGTAAGCAACAGCTCCAACGATACTAAGTCCTACTAATGCAGAAACTGTCCCAAGTTTGCTTCTTCTTAATGAAAACGTTTGTTTCTTCATAATATTACTAAGTTCTCCTTTATATTTCTATTTTTTAGTTATTTATAAGTACATAAATATAATTTGTTCTATCATAATTATCAAACTAACTCAAATTATTTACGTTATTTTTAATAGTTTCTTAAATTAATAGTTATTATTAAAATACAAGGTTTTGGAGTAAATATTTATTAATAAAATTTTATAATGAAATATATTTGAAATGGTGATATATTTTTCTATTAATTTATTTTAGAAATAGTTGAAATATGGAGATAAATTCCGTATACTTATACTAGTAATAAAAATTTAGAAATCTCCTATTTTTAGGGGTTTTTCATATGTGATGAGGAAATATAATGAAAGTAATAAAAAATTATTTATATAATCTTTCGTATCAAATATTAACGATAATATTACCGATAGTAACGGTTCCGTATGTTACGAGAATTTTCACTAGTGAAGCTTTAGGGAATTATGTATTTTATAATTCTATAGTGAGTTATTTCTCGTTATTTGCGATGTTAGGTATTGGTGTTTATGGTACGAAGCAAATAGCGGCTGCAAGTGATGTAAGTAGCGCATTTTGGAATATATATGCGATTCAACTTATCGCGAGTATATTAGCAATTTCTGTTTATGTAATATCGATATTTAGTATCCCACAGATGGGAGGTATACTACCATTAATAGTGGGGATTACTCTATTTGCAAATATGATTGACATCTCGTGGCTATTCTCAGGTAAAGAAGATTTCAAGAAAATAACAATAAGAAACGTAGTTATTAGGCTTATTGGAGTAATCAGTATTTTTACCTTTGTTAAAAGTAGTGATGACTTATATCTTTATGTATTTTTAATTGTTATCTTTGATTTCTTAGGACAATTTGTAATGTGGGTGCCGGCGAAGAAATTCATAAAACGTCCTTCATTTAATGCGAATGCTATTAAGAAAAATCTACATCCTATTGTATTGTTATTTTTACCACAAGTAGCGATATCACTTTATGTTGTTTTAGATAGAACGTTATTAGGACTTTTAGGATCGTACTCGGATGTTGGAATTTACGAACAAGGTCAAAAATTAATTAGTATATTACTTAAGGTTGTTAGTTCACTAGGAGTTGTTATGTTGCCGAGGGTTGCGAATCTTCTTTCTGAAAGAAAAGATAGGGAAGCGAAAAATATGGTGAAATTCTCATTCATTTTGTATAACCTTATAATCTTCCCTATGATTTTTGGTCTAATTGCGGTAAATGAAGTGTTTGTTAAATTATTCTTAGGACAAAACTTTCAAGATGTTAAGTATGTATTATATATTATTGTGTTCAACATTATGTTTGTAGGTTGGACGAATATCCTTGGATATCAAGTACTAGTAGTAAGAAATAAAAACAAGGAGTTTATGCTATCGACAACGATTCCTGCCTTTGTCAGTGTGGCTATTAACATTGCTGTTATTCCATTTTTCGGATATATCGGAGCGAGTATAACATCTGTAGTTGTTGAAATTTTAGTATTTGCCATCCAATGGTATTATAGCCGTAATATTATTAACAAGAACTTATTGTTCAACAAAGATTTAGCAAAAATCATATTGTCATCCCTTGTAATGTTCGGAGCTGTAATGTTTTGTAAAATGACGTTAGGATTTGCTGGAATTGTAGGTCTTGTGATTTACCTTGCAGTTGGTGGAATTAGTTACTTAGGTATGTTATTCTTACTGAAAACTGTTAACGTCAAAGAGATAAAGGGGATGCTTAGGTAACAGCTTAAGTTAAAAAGATAATTATATATTTTTTATGGAAAACCAATACGTGAAGTTAAATGAGTATTGCAGGATTATAAGTGCTAGGAAAATGAATGTTATTTATTGGTTATTTAGAGTTTTATATTTTTAATCACTAAGTTAAATTTTTTGAAATTTAATTGGTTTACTTATGAAATTAAGGGGGTAGTTTTAATTGTTAATTTTCTATGAGGAATATTTTAAAAATTGGTGTTAATAAAAATTTTATATGGATATATTAAAAATATACGAATTGTTTTAAATTGAAAAGATAAAAATATAATTGTATAATGTATATATAAGATTTTAGAAGGAGAAGGAATTATGACTGAGAAAGAATTATATATGAATTTAGAAAAAGAAATAAGTAAACTAGCCAAAAAAAGCAATGTTTCAAATGGAGAAGTATTCCAGATTAATAAGTTTTGTACAGAATTGGCAGATAATGAAGAAATGAAGGGCTGTTTTGATTGTTATTTATATCTAAGAGAAAAGAAGGAGATAGAGAAATTAAAAGAATTACTTCATTTTGTTAAGAATTTGAATGCTCTGAGATGATTTTAAATTTATCTTTAAATTAAGTTAGTATTTAATATTGATTTTATTTGCTATTCGGGTATTTAATAATCGTGCTAAATTGACCGTGAATTCTAGTTTTTGATAGTAAAAAGTGAAGAATGGTGGTATAATGATAGAGAAAAAGGGTATCTGATTGAGATTATAAAATATTAATATTACTATGATATTTTCATTTGTTATATTATCTATGAGAGGAGAACTAGTATGGTTAATTCAAATTCAAGAAAACTTACACTTAGCGGTTGGTTAAAAGAACACAATAGCGAATCATATAATACGCCTTTAAAATTGCAAAAATTTTTGTTTTTTTATGAGTCTTTTACTAAAGTAGCAAAAGAACAACCTGATTTTAGGCGTTTAAGAGGATATAAAAATGGACCTGTTTTCAGTGATGTATGGGGGGATTATACGAAGGAAAGAATAAGTTTTGATAAAGCTGTAAAAGAAGCGTATCAAAAAAATAGTGAAAATATTAATGAAAAAAGAGCAGAGAAATGTTCCTTTATTGTTAGAACATTAACTGAGAAAGAATTATCTGATCTTACGCATGAGATGAATTTATGGAGTTCAAAGGAAAAACTTATAAATGAGGAAGGAGCATATCAAGTTGACTTAAATGAATCTGATTTTACTTCTGAGGATATTAGATTTATTAATACTCTTGATTCAATGTATCCAACAGAAATTGTTGAAAATTCTACTGTCATAACTTTGGGAGAAAAAAACTTTGTATTTTCCAACTCAGACTATGAGAAATTGCCTAAAAATTATCATGATATTTTATCTGAACTTTCAAAAAATCAAGATATTTATAATCCTGTATTTGTAGAATTAGATGAAGAAGGGAGATTTATAATTGATTAGAAAGAAAGATGTCATAAGAATGAAAGTTCCGTTTCCTAATATCTCTAGCAAATTGGCTTTTAGCCCACATATGTACATATGTAGAAATCAAGCTAATTCAAGATATGAATATATTAAATGTCAAACTCTCAAACCATATATGTTAATAAAGAATCCAATAACGAATTATCATGATGAGGATCCCGATTCATCTAGGAATCCGTTTTATAAGAAGACTAGAATAGATTGTGATAAAGTTTTTACTTCTTCTAATGTATCGTACAGTGATAGTTTGAAAACAACGATTCGTTCTGATGTTTGTGATGATTTGTTTAATAGAGTTGAGGAAATGCTACAAAAAGATGACTACGATGAAATACCTTTAAATGAAAGAGATTTAAAAAATTTAAATGATTTAATATATTGATGAATTTCAAATAATAATACAACATTGTAATCATCATAATAATTCAAATTCATTTATAAATGTTTTTAATGATGTTTTATAGTATAGACATTTTCGTGGTCTATTATTTAATTAAATTATATTTTTAACTAATTCAATTAAATTTATAATACTTAAATCGGTCTTTTTAGGATAATATTCCCTAAAAAGATCCTTTTTCAAATTCGGTTGATTTTGAAAATTAGGAGAAAGCTATGCTATATTAAGTAGTATAGCTTTTTTCCTATTTTTTCGTTTTAATTTTATTTCTTTCTTTTTAGTTAGGATAGCTTGGCGATCTTCTATAGAATATCTAGGTTTCTTATTAGTTTCTGAAGGTGTAAATAAGCTAAATACAAGGAGTATTTTAGCTTTAAAGCTACATATCTATGTGAAATACGTTTGATAACTTTAATTTTATTGTTAATACCTTCTAAAGGACCATTGGATAGCCCGTTGTAATACATAGTATTTTTAATCTGTCTTTTATATTTTCTTATTGTTTTAATAGATGTAAACATATATCTAGGTAAAGTAGATTTATCATTAATTAAAGCTTTAAATCTATCGAAATCATCTTTCTCAAGAGCTTCCCTAAGGTCTTGAATAAGCCAGTAACACGAATCTTGCTTAATTAGATAGTTGACGATATCTTGTTCGGTAGAGATATACTAAAGTATTTAAACTTCTTGTGAGTACCATTATCTAATTCATCATAACTAGTAAGAAGGTTTTTCCAATAACATTTCAATTGTCTATATAACTCTTTATTTTTGTCTTTAATACTATTCATAAATGAAACTCTATATTTATTAAAAGCTCTATTAACTGACTGAACAATATGAAATCTATCAATGACTATCTTCGCATTAGGGAAAAGTTCTCTAGTGATACTTTTATAACCAGAGTTCATATCAATAACTATTGCCTTAACCTTACAACGTTCTTGATAAGAATAGTATAGGAAGTAGTCTTTTATAATCTTATTAGTTCTTCCTTGAAGTATATTTTGCACTTTATGAGTTAATGCATCTGCATACACAAAGCTCATTTTACTTATACTATCAGAAGTAGAAGAAACTTCATCAAAGCACATATAATAAGGTAAAGTTTTAGGTCTTTCTAGAGTTTTAGATAAATCACATTGTACTCTTAATACAGTATTAGTAGATACAGTACAAGATTCAGCTATTTCTTTTGGAGTATTCTCTTTAGATAATCTTTTAATAATGCCAGCTCTTAGATTTTTAGAAGTATTAGAATTCTTCCTAACCTCAGTAGTTTCAGCTGTAAAGGATTTACGACAACCTCTACATATAAAGCGATGTTTATTTAAGTATAAGATAGCTGGTTTGTCAGAAATAGCGGGCAATTTAACTTTTACTTTTCTATAGCCGTTATTAATTATCTTACATTCTTGGCAATAAGGACAAGCGTTAGATGAAGCTTCTAATACCCCGTAATAAACTAAATACTTACAACCATTTATTTCAATTTTCTCTGCTTTATCTAGAATTTTTATATTTTCGTCAGTTATTTGTAGCGTTATTTTAAGAGATTTTCTATAATTACACATATGAATGTAAATTTCCTTTCTTGATTTTTTGCGCATACTTAAATTATAAAGGAAGTTTACATTCTTTTCTATTTTTTTATAAATTTAAATACGGCTGATATTTATTATCAACCGTATTTATTATATATAGTATTAAGGAATCCTCAAACGAAAGAGAAAAGAAAGATTAAAGATAGTAATAGAATATTAAATTGATAACAATTGATAAAAGACAAAGAAAATAAAAACGATATATTTTTATTTTATCTTTAATAAGATTTAAATTATACTCTTTTTTTATAAATTGTTCAATATATCCCCAATAAATACATATTAAATATATAGCTAGTAGAATAGGGATAAATTTAATTAACTCTTCTAATATGGGATTGATAATTATACTATTATTCACACTGGTTATTTTAATCATACTGATATTAAATTTTTTTATATTATATGCTAAATATATAAAAGACAACATTATAATAGAGTGAATACTTAATAATTTGAAGTTTTTTGAAACTATAAATATTATATTGCTACTAAAGAAAAATAATATAATTAGAAGAGTCATTGAAAATATAGAATTATTTACTATAGTTAGAATACTAATGAAAATAGTATTCATAGTAGTAGCAAATTTAGTTAATATACCATTAGTTTCCATAATGTTATGTATTTCAATATAAAAGTTATATATAAAAATAATTACAAAAATTATATGAAAAAAATACGATATAATCTTATTTATAGTCTGTTTATTTTGAGAATAAACATAGTTATTAATACTTTGTGGAGTATTGTAATTATTAATATTAACTTGATTTTGCTGTATGAAATAATTAGATGTTTGATTAGAGTTTTTAAAAAAACTAATTATTGTAAAGATATTCGCTAATAAGCTGACGATAGTTATAGTGAAATTAAAAGTCTGATTTTCTATTTTTATTACCTCGCAATATTTAATAAGATTTCTTTCTTTTCTCAAATAATAGTTTACATTAGTTTTGTATATAATTCAATAAAGGAGTTCATAGAATGAATATAAAAGAATAATTTATAAAGTAGAGAAATTTGTCCTATTTCGGTTCTTGATAAAATTTGGTTGATTTTTAAAATTAGGAGGAAGCTATGCTATATTAAGTAGTACTATTTTACTATTTTTCTACTTTAATTTTTTTCTAGTGAAAATGTCTTGACGTTCTATTTTGAATATCTAGGCTACTTATTAGTCTCTAAAGTTGTAAACAGGTAGAAAACAACTAGTATTTAAGCTTTAAAGTTACTAAAAGATCTATATCTATAGGAAGTTACGTTTGATAATAGATATCAGCGGTATTTATTATCAATTTGAAGAAACCAATTGAGTTTATACTCGGTTGTTTTTTTGAATTTAGGAAGTTTAATCAGAATCGCCATTAGAAAAAAAGTGCTAAATAAAGTATAATTAAGAATGAAAAGAATTTGTCTAATCATGAGATAGGAGTAGTTTTGAATGAAGGTTTTTGATACAAAATTAAATGATGTGAAATTAATAGAACCGGATGTTTTTGAAGATGAACGTGGTTTCTTTATGGAGAGTTATTCTGAAGAAAAGTATAAAAAACTAGGTATAGATTTTAATTTTGTTCAGGACAATCATTCATTATCAGTTGAAGCTGGTGTTATTCGTGGTTTACATTTCCAAAGAGGAAATGCTGCGCAGACAAAGCTTATTTGTGTAGTGACTGGTGAAGTACTAGATGTTGTTGTGGATCTTAGAAAAGGAAGTCCTACGTATGGACAGTGGGAGAGTTTTATCCTTTCAGAACATAATAGGAGACAACTTTTAGTTCCTAGAGGCTTTGCTCACGGTTTTGCAACTTTAACACCTAATGTTAACTTCATGTATAAGTGTGATAATTATTATAATGCAGAAGCAGACGCTGGTATAATATTTGATGATAAAGAGCTTGGGATTGACTGGCAGATTGATTTATCAAAAGCTATTATTTCAGAAAAAGATAAAAACATTCCTACATTCAAAGAGTTTGAAAAGAGCAATGATTTTGTGTACGGGGAAGAGTAATTGTAATATGTTTTCAGGGGTATTCCCAAAGACCTAGATTTGAACGAGAACTCAAAGACGCAGTAGTTTATTGATATCTGAATTTTTTTATAAGAGTTTTTAAGAAGTCTAACGAATTTTGAGGTAGTGACTAGATAATTAGAATTGTAATTTTTGAGTCACTCTGAAAATCTATATTTGAATACTCATAAGAATAAGTTCCTTTCTGTGAGTATTGCAATTTATAGTTTAAAGGAATTTATTTAATCTCTTTATATAATAATATTACTACTTGGAAAGGAACTCTCCGAATTAATTGACAACAAGGAAAGGTATATGGTAGAATATAGGAAAGTGAATGTGAAATGCTAGTACATTCCAACACGAAAGCCAATTGAACTTCTACTTCAATTGGCTTTTTATATTAATATTTAATATTCACATACAAAGTGACGAGTATGCGTCGCGTCCTAAAACGGCTACTTTTTCTCGTTGTTATCTTTTAGGAAATAATATTCTATTATCAGAAGAATAACTCCGGATAATAGATTCACAAGAATTTGTGAAATGCTAGTATTCATGCCAACACTTCCCTTCTGGGGCAGTAGCCTACCTTTATTATAGCACTAGAGATTATTTCGGAAAAGGTTTCCTTTTTATAATCATAAAGAAAGTTATATTTTTAAGATTATGTAAATAGGAAGAGAAATAGAAGGTATTCCTTCGAATTAATTGACTGTGAGCGAAGTGTAATTAGAAATATTTTTCTAATCGGAAACAGGGTGCTTTATTGTATTTTTATTTAAGGTATGTTATACTAAATTCACAGATCGAATATTAGTCCCTGCTGTGTTATACTTTACAGTGGGGGCTTTTCTTATAAAGTAGAAATAGTAGATTGTTGACTTGAGTAGCAGTAATCTTGTGTTAAATATTTTTGAAAAGGTAGAAAAAATGAAGAATATTATAGTAACAGGTGGGGCTGGATTTATCGGTTCTAACTTTGTACATTATGTTATAAATAATCATCCAGATATTCATGTGACTGTCTTGGATAAATTGACTTATGCGGGAAATAGAGAGAATCTTTCTGGACTTCCAGAGGATAGATTTGAATTAGTTGTTGGTGATATTGCGGATGCTGAACTAGTAGATAAACTTGTCAGCAAAACTGATACAGTAGTTAACTATGCAGCTGAATCTCATAATGATAACTCCCTAAAAGATCCTTATCCATTTTTACATACGAATATTATTGGAACATATGCTTTAATCGAAGCTTGTCGTAAGTATGATGTTAGATATCACCATGTATCTACAGATGAGGTTTATGGAGATCTTCCTTTACGTGAAGACTTACCAGGGAAAGGCGAAGGTGTAGGAGAGAAGTTTACAGCTGAAACACCTTATAATCCATCAAGCCCATATTCGTCAACAAAAGCAGGTTCAGACTTACTTGTAAAAGCATGGGTGCGTTCTTTTGGGCTTAAGGCAACTATTTCTAATTGTTCAAACAACTACGGACCATATCAACATATTGAGAAGTTCATTCCAAGACAAATTACTAATGTATTGTCAGGAAAAACACCGAAACTATATGGTGAAGGTAAGAATGTTAGAGACTGGATTCATGTAGAAGATCACTCATCAGCAGTTTGGACTATTTTAACAAAAGGTAGAATTGGTGAAACTTACTTGATTGGAGCTGATGGAGAAGAGGATAACAAAACTGTTATTGAGTTAATTCTTGAATTAATGGGTAAAGACAAGAATGCATATGAACATGTAAATGACCGTGCGGGACATGACCTATGTTATGCGATAGATGCATCTAAGTTACGAGATGAACTAGGTTGGAAGCCACGGTTTACAAACTTCCGTCAAGGATTAGCTGATACTATCCGCTGGTATGAAGAAAATGAATTTTGGTGGAAAGAGCAAAAGGAAGCAGTAGAAGCTAATTACGCTAAAAATGGACAGTAATAAGAGAGGATAGAGTGTAGCAGATGCTCTTCTAAATAATTGACAATAAGAAAAGGTATGTGTTAAAATATAGGAAAGTGAATGGGAAATGTCTATCAAATTTCATCACGAAAGCCAATTGAAGTGTGAGTTCAATTGGCTTTTTATATTAATATTTAATATTCACACACAAGTGAAGTATGTGCGTCGTGAGCTAAAATGGCTACTTCTTCCTGTGATTATCTTTTAGCAGATAGTATTCTATTAAAAGAAGTATAACTCCTGATAACAAATTCACAAGGATTTGGGAAATGTCTATCTTCATCTCATCACCTCCTTTTGGAGCTAGTAGCCTATCTTTATTATAGCACCAAAAATTATATCGGAAAAGGTTTTCTATTTATTATCATAAAGAAAATTATATTTTTAAGATTATGTAAATAGAAAATAAAAAAGGTGGTTGTCAAGAAAAAAGAATAGTGATTTTAAATGGAAATTGTTTGACATGATTTAGAAAGGTATGATAAAGTATAGACAAGTGAATAAGAAGTAATAATACTTTTTAATATAAGCCCTAATTTTGATTTTAATCAGATTAGTGGTGAAAATCACGTATAGAGTGGAATTTATGAGCTGTGTCTAAAAGTAAGTTGATATAAATTAAGAGGATAATATTATATATTAGGATTAGTATTTCTGATAATAATTAACAAGAATTTGGACGATTATATCGTACATGTAACCACCTCCCTTTCGGGCAAGGTATCAATTTATATTAGACATAAGTGAAGATGTTTTACGCTGGGTAAATAGCTAAAATATAGGATAGACTATAAGAAGTGAATGATGTTTATCAAATTCCAACACGAAAAGCAACTGAAAGGAGATTCAGTTGCTTTTTTTATATGTTAATCACTGGATAAAATTTTTAATTTATGTTAATTATTTTAAATTTTTTATATTCTGAGTACATGATTATTTGGTAGTTTTAAGTTTGTATTATATTGTATTTTGATGTAGAATAAAGTTGAAGGGTAATGAATTTTATAAAAATTTTAACATATAAGCCGATTGTAAAAATCGCTGTAAATTTTATAGATTTACTAGAAAATAAAAGGGGGAGAAGTAATGAATAATAAAAAAATAATAAAATTTCCTGTTGATAAAAAAGGATATACAGGAATAAGAAGTAGTAAGTATAGAGATTTTAATCTTAATCAAGGTTATGGTGAAATACAGTTCTCTTCTAAAAAGATTGAGTCTGATTTTAATGAATCGATGAAACTTTTTTTGGAATTTATCGAGAATTTTGAAGATCCTAAATATGCATCTAATGTAAAAAAGGCTATAGATTTATCTAAGTATAATGTGGATGCTAGGGCCTGGGAAATAGTTAGTAAAGATTGTACGGAATATGAAACAGAATTAAGATTAATACGACTAAGAGATGAAGCTTACAATTTTGAAGAAGGCTTTGTTGATGGTAAGCTATTCCCGATTAATTATCTATATCTGAGAGTCTGTCATCATCTTGCGGAATTTTATTTAGGTAATAAGTTATACAATAAGGTTCAGAATGCTTATAAGCCGTTTTATTTCATTTTAGATATGGATAATGAAGTTATGATGCCGATGTATCACAATTTTGTAGTAGCGAGTCTTATATTAAATGATTTTACAGAGATTAATCGTTACTATAAACTTGCGAATAAACACGGTAAAAATGATGATGAGGTCATTTTATTGTCAAAAGTTTTTTACCATTTGATGCAGGGAGAAGAGAAAGAGGCTGTTGCATTTTTCAACAAATTGATTAAAGTTAATAAATATATTTCTGATGTTTTAGATAGAATAACTAATCCTAAGTTAATCAAGTTTAGTACGGATGATGATTGTAAGTATTTAGAAGCTCTTAATATCGTTATGAAGTTTGATTATTTTTTAAGTAAAAAATATTATTTTGACTTCCTTATACATGTTAGGGAAAGTGAATATGTTATTGGTGATGATTTGGATAAATATGCGAATCGTAAGGAAATAACAGTTGCTGATATAAAACGAGATAGATCGTTTATGGCTATTCGAGATACTGAACTAAAAATTATGCATGAGAACTTCTTGCTAACAAAAGAAGACTTCTTAGAGATTACTAAGGCTGAGTTTTTAAAAATAAAAGGTTTAGGTAAGGGAACAATCAGAAACTTACATATGAATGGTGTAATGTTTGCTGATGATAGTGAGTTTGATATCCAGATGGAGCTAATGGAGGATGACTTATGGTAAAACGTGATAAAAAATTTGAATTATTACTTAAAGAGTTTATAGAAACTGAAGGGAAGAATTTTTCTAATAAAGAAGATGCTATCGAGGTTTTTGAACATATTTATAATATGGTGGAAGGGGGGTATGATGTAGATGGACCTCTTGGTGATATTGTCGATGCGATTGACGATAGTGATATGAGTGTTTTTAATAAGGTTAATGCCTTACGAGAACTGTATGAGGAAAATCATAGTGGTATAGAGATGGTTATTGAGCTTGGAGAGGATATTTTATATTCAGAAAGTGATGAAGATACCGAAGAGATGATATTAGCGGATGCACTTGCAGGGTATTATGTTAAAGCAGGTATGTACGAAGAAGCTGCGAAATTGTATGAACTTTTGTTAAAAGCTAGTCCGTCTGATTTTTCAGAGGTAACAGATGAACTTACACATGTTTATGTCCACCTAAATAGAGATGACTTGATGAGAAATCATATTAAACGTTTCGATTATTTAGAATCAGAACCTACATTATTACTATTAAGTATCTTTAGTATAAATCAAGGTAAACTTGATGAAGTTCACTATTATATGACGAAGCTTAAAGAACTTAATAAATATACTAGTATTATCTTTAAAGGTGGTTTTGAAAAAGTTGAAAGCTTTATAGAGGGAACTCTGCAAGATGAAAAAGATTTGCAAAAACCAGAAGCTTTCGAAATGCATTTCGCAGCTAATATAGCTAAAGATTACCTTACTAATAAATATCATTATGAATTGTTAGAAAAATTCTATAGAGAAGAAATAAAAAAAAGAGTAATTCTGATAGTGGAAGGTCGTCTGAATATTTCCAAGGAAATGATGAAAGAAGATCCAATTTTCGCTGGTATGGAAAGACAATTAAACAAGTTTATCGATGCTGAATTGTATAATAAAGAAATTATTGAATCTTATACAGAAAAAGAACTGAAAAAGCTAGGTGGCATAGGTGCTACAGTTATCCAAAAGCTAAAAAATAACGGAGTTAAGTTTAAAAAAGACTAGAGGTTTTTGTAGGAAGAAAAATAACTTGTCTTCGATATTATGTATATACATACACTAAACAATAACTCGTTGGCTGAATTGTTGTATATACAAAAACAAAAATTCAGTGCAGGTGTACTTGTACATATAAAAATAAAAAATCTGGGAAGTGAATCTAAAGTGATTCATTGTTTCCCAGATTTTTTTGTTATTCAAATATCTTAGCTAAAAAGTCATCACTAAGCGTATATATTTTTGGTTTCTTCTTAATTACTGTAATCTTGTCTTCATTATCTTCTAAATATTTATTTAGAGTTTTTGTAGAAATTTCTAAAATATTAGAAACTTCTGTATGACTTATTAAAGCATCTTTAGCACTAAATAAATGACTTTGTAGAAGTAAGAATAGTATATTTTTAAGTGTATCGTCAGCGATATTATCGTTAATATAGTTTCTTGCTGTGAACATTTTTTCGATATTTTCGGTTAGGAAAGATAATATATGTTCTTGACCTGAAACTAAAAGCTCTAAGTTCTCTTTAACAAATAGAGTCATATCACCTTTGTTTAAAGGGTGTGATGTTTTCTCAAAACTCTTATAGTATTTATTTTTATTTCTATTAATACTGTATGAAAGAGTAATTGCCGTAAATATATCTACTACACTCGTAAGAGATTTGGCGAGTAAGTATCTACCTACACGACCATTTCCATCATAAAATGGATGAATGTATTCAAAATAATAGTGTCCAATAAAAATTTTATATAGTTTTGGTAAGTTGTCATAATTCATAAACCTAATTAAATCAGCCAGTCCGTTGTTGATATCATCTTCAGTTGCTAAACCGTGGTGAATGATATCATTCCCAGCATAGACACTTACGCTTCCTTTTCTAAAAACTTCTCCATCTAAA
Organism: Gemella haemolysans; assembly: GCF_028308085.1. Lineage (GTDB taxonomy): Bacteria > Bacillota > Bacilli > Staphylococcales > Gemellaceae > Gemella > Gemella haemolysans_D. The sequence goes on along the minus strand of NZ_JAQMFS010000010.1, from coordinate 40,615 downwards.
ATATTTTCTGTTGAAACCTCATCCCCAACGAGAACATCATAAATTTTTCTGAAATCTTTAGGTTCAAGTATTTGGACTTCTTTGTTGAGGTGAGAATATAGTGAAGCCATACCAGAAAAACGTTTAAAGTTAGGAGAAGTACTATCTTTTTTAGAAAGTGCTTCGCTAATCTCTTTTTTAGAACTATGAATACTTTCGATTTCATTAGTGCTTTGAAGTTCGTTGATAAGCAACAAATTAAAGAATTTTTCTTGTGCAGCTTCTGGAAGCATACTTTGTTTCGCAGTAATCTCAGCACTATTTGTGTAAATTTTCTCTAAAATTAAGATCAATTCTGCAGAGTTATATATAAATAATGGATACTCTTCTAGTTTTCTTACCCCCTTAATAAAGGGATTGATTTTAAGCGAAGTAACAGAACTAGAAGGAGAATGGATTCTATTGTTATATTCATTTTCTATATCTAAATTCATATGAAATAATTTCTCTAGAGGATAATACTTATTCATATAAATCACCTACTTTAATATATTTTTAATAATTATAACATATTCAAAATGGAAAAAACAGTCAAAATTTCCATTTTGAGACCAGAAAAGTAATTCAAAATGGAAAAAACAGTCAAAATTTCCATTTTGAGACCAGAAAAGTAATTCAAAATGGAAAAAACAGTCAAAATTTCCATTTTGAGGTCAAAAATTTAATTCAAAATGGAAAAAATGGTCAAAATTTCCATTTTGAAATCAAGGTGTAAGTCCCCCCCTCCTCACTCCCAAAATAAGTTATAATAAAAACCTTCCGTATGAATTTATTTAAAAGATATTATTTCGAATAATTTTCGTAAGGGAGGTTATATTTAATTTTATAATTCTTTAATTTAATAGCTTAGTAATATAGAAATATTCATAGTGCTTTGATCATAACTTAAATTATGATTGATTCTATTAATTATTTATTTAGTTTATCGTTTTGAATATTCAACAGCTCTAGCTATTTTTGGTTTTGCTGGATTTTTATCTATATTATTTTCTTCTAATAGTTTCTCAAATGCAGCTAGTCCTGTTTCGTAATCTTTAGTCTCGAATTCTAGTTCATAATCGACAATATCGTTGATAAATGTTGTTTTATCAAAAACTAGCAAACCTTCTTCTAAAGTTACTTCATGTCTTAATGTTTCTATTTTTTGTATTAGCATCGGAGTTTTAATTTTCACGTTCATTCGCTCTAGTTCTGAGATAATCTCATTTGGTAAAATTGGTAGTACCGTTGGTTCTTTTGGATATCTTTTATCAAGTGGTACGTTTATTTCAACATTTTGAGTTTCACCTTTTATTTTTAGAGTCATCTCTGTTTTTTTGTTAGTATATCGAATTCTTAGTGCAGCTCCAATGTTCTTAAAACTTTCATCTGCATCATCATAGTAGAAATTTTTGTTAATTATTTCTTCAGAATTACTTAGGTTGTATTTCTCATATAATGCATCATATTGATTTTCTGTCAGTAAGTTTTTAAATTCTATTTCTATTTCTCGCATGAGATTTCCTTTCTTTTTTCAATTGCAATAATAAATGGCGCATTGTTTTTCTGGTTTATGAATTGATAAATTAGCACTTCAGCTTCTTTTTGATCAAGGTTTTGAAGTTCGGTTAACAATGCTTCTTTTTCTACCTTACCATTCTCATGCCCCCAGTAGACAACGATGACGATTCTCCCGCCGATTTCTAGATGTAGTAAAAATTTCTTAATAGTCGCAAGTGTCGTCTCAGCTAGTGTTGTAATCTCATGATCAGCATTTGGTAGATATCCTAGATTAAAGACAACAGCACGAATTTTCTCATTTATATATTTATCGAATTCAAAGTGAGAATCAAGAACAATCTCACATTTATCAGCTAGTTCTGCTTCTTTAATAAGGGTTGTAGTATTTTCAATTGCCAATTGTTGGATGTCGAATGCATAAACTTTTTTCGCTGAAGTTTTCGCTAGAAACAGCGTATCATTTCCATTTCCAGCAGTAGCGTCAACAACAATTGAATTTTTATCTATAACTTCTTTTAATAATTTTTTGCTAAAAGCTAATACCTTATCCATATTAATGTCCTTATTATAAAATTATTTTTGTCTGTCTACTGTCATTTCAGAAAGAATGTCATTAAGTTCGTAGTAGTTATCGCTAGCGATTGTAAAGTCAAGTGACGTATTGATAATTTCAGCTAGCAGTTTCGAATTATCACTTGTATAGTCTTCTTCTCTATCAAGGTTAGCTTTAAGATTTGAGACAAGTTTTTCTAATTTTTCCACTAAATCAGTTTCTGTAGTGTCATCATTTTCATCGAAATCTTTAGTGTAATCTTTAATATTAAAGCTAAGACCATTTTTTAATGGTGCGATATATAAAGCACGTAGGTTATTCACTTCTTCACCAACCGCAGCAGAAAGTTCATGTAGAGGTGCTGTGTAAATTTTCTCATCTTCAGCACCAGCTTGCTCGATAACTTTAACTTCATGGTCGTAAGGATAGAAAGACATAAGCTCGTCTGATACATTCGCCGCAGTCAAATCGTCATAGCATTGTGTAATAAGTAGATGTTGCAGAGGATTAACCTGTCTTAATGTTTCTAATGCAGTAGCATCTACAAGAGAAAATCCTTCTACAGGATCAAATTGTGCAGCATTGAAGCAAGAATCTAAAAAGCTTTCTCCACCAACAATTTTAACATCTTTTCCGCTATTTATTAGAAGTTGAGTAGTTAGCTCGGCAACCATCGGATGTCCAGGAACAAGATACATCACATCATTATTTTCAGCGACTTCAAGAATGTAATTCGCTATACCGTTATAAGTATTTTCGAAATTTTCGCTTTCTGTATAAAATCTATCGCAAGTTTCAAATTTGATGTTGTTTTCTTCTAAGAAAGAAATCGCAGGATGCTCTTTAGTACGCGCAATAACCATAGCATTAGTGTTATTTAGCAAAAGTTGTTTAATATTTTCTTTAATGTTTGAACTGTCATTCGGTCCAAGTCCAATAATATAAATCATAAGTTTCTCCTTATTTATAGGTTTAGTCTAATTTTCTAATCTTAAAGAGGATGGCTCGAAAATTGCGATTTCGGAGAAATCGATTTGCCGAATTATCCTCATTCTTTAACATAGTTATTATAACATAAATAGTCTATCGATTGATTAAAAACATTTCTAACACAAATATGTAGTGAGAGAACTGAATTTCTAATGTTGAAAAAAGATAGAAAATATAAATAATAATTATATGTTTTACATTGATAAACAACTATGTTCACTACAGTGTAGAGAAGAAAAATTACCATGGTGAGCAAAGTTGCGTGAGGGAATGTTAGAAAACATATAGTTTTAGAGTTAATTTTTCTAAAGAAAAAAATAAATATCTACCTAAATACTGTAAAAACAGGGGTTGTAAAATTATCAGTAAGAAAATAAAATATTAATTTTTTGACTATACAAGTTTAAGGAAAAGTGAAAATATTTTCGAGTTAAAAGATTTTTATAATATTAAAAATGAGAGGTGAAAGCTTGATATCTTTAGATTTACATATAATTAGCAAAGTGGTATAATTGAATTATAATAATGTATTTTTAAGGAGGAATTGAATATGTCAATTAAAGCGTTAAAAGTTGCGAAAGCAGCGCTTAAAACACCAGGGGTATTTGCAGGAGGAGTAGCATTCGGGACTTTCGGTCTTAAACTTTTAGCAAGTAAAGATGCTAAGAAAGGTTATTCAGTAGTTTTATCAAAATTATATAAAGCAAAAGACGGCGTAGAAGGAACTGTATCAAATATCAAGCAACATGCTGATGATGTAGTGGCAGATGCTAAAGATTTATATGAAAAAGAAAAAAGAGAAAGCAATCTTCAAGAATTAGAGGCAAAATAAGATGGATTTTAAAATACTGCATCTGTCAAGTGCCCGAGCGAGGGTTAGAGCTGATTTTCGCTTAACACCAGATGTAAAAGTATATTTTAAAAAACAAGCAGCCAAAATCGAAAACATAAAAAAAGTGGACTTTTATCAAGATGAGTACACTTTTGTTGTTATTTTTAAAGAAGGAAGCAGCAGTTGTTTACAAGAATTCTTTAAACTAGTTGATAAAGAAAAAGTAAAAAATTGTTATGAGAATCCGGTAGCTAAAGCTGAGGAAAGTCCTTATTCAATAATAATGGATGCTCTGTTTTGGCGTGCGATGTCGAAATTATTCGTACCACTTCCACTAAGAGCGATTCATACATGGTGGAAAGCTTCAGGATATTTGAAAGACACATTAAAACTACTAGCACGTAAGCAAGTTACTATGGAAACACTCGATTCTGCGGCGATTCTTGTATCATTAGCGACAGGTGCGAGAGATACAGCAAGTTCTATTATGTTTATTTTAGAACTAGGGGAGTCACTTAACAATTGGTCTGAGAAAAAATCTGTAAAAGTTCTTGAACAAAGTTTAACTTCTATGGATAAAGAAGTCTGGATTGTTGAAGAAGAAGGAAATAGAAAAGTAACTTGTTCAGAAGTTAGAAAAGATGATGTAATTCTAGTTTCAGAAGGAAATGAAATTTTATTCGATGGTATCGTGATGACAGAGGGCGCTAGTGTTGATGAAAGTTCATTAACAGGAGAAAGTTTCCCGATTGTCAAAAATATCGGAGATAAAGTTTATTCTAATACGATAGTTGTTAACGGTGAAGTTAAGATTAAAGTTGAAAATCCACAGGTTAATGGTCGTATTCATCATCTTATCCAATTGATGAAAGATTCTGAAAGTAGAGAAGATGCGTACCACTACAAATATATAAAACTAGCGGATAGCATTGTAAAATACAATTTCTTAGCGATGGGACTTACGTATTTATTTACTAGATCATTTGCTAAGGCAATTTCGTTCCTATTAGTTGATTATTCATGTGCATTGAAACTATCAACACCGGTGGCGTATCTAACTACTATTAAAAACTTAATTGATAAGAAAATCGTAGTTAAGAACTCTGTAACTCTTGATAAATATGAGGATATCGATACATTTGTTTTTGATAAAACAGGAACAATAACGGTATCTAAACCATATATTCAAGAAGTGCTACCATTTTATGGATATTCTTATGAAGAAGTACTAAAAATTGGAGCGTGTTTAGAAGAACATATCTATCATCCGATTGCTAGTGCCGTTGTGAGTAAGGCTGAAGAAGATGGAATTGAGCATGAAGAAATGCATACAGAGTTATATCACATCGCATCAAAAGGTATAGTTTCTCATATTGATGGAGAAAAAGTTGTTATCGGAAGTAGACAATTACTAAAAGATGAAAATGTAGTTGTTACAGACGAACAAAAACAACTAATTGCTGAAAAACAAGAACAGTATAATCTATTATTCTTAGGGTATAAAGGACAATTAATTTCGATTTTCTGTGTAGATATACCACTAAGAGATGAAGCGAATGAGGTATTAACTGAACTTAGAAATAATGGTAAAAAAGTTGTCTTATTAACAGGGGATAACGAAGTAAGGACTAAAAAAATCTTAAATGATGTAACTTTTGATGAAGTACATACAAGTATGACTCCAGTTACAAAATTTGAGTACATTAAGAGTGAAAAAGAAAAAGGACGTCGAGTTCTAATGATAGGTGACGGTCTAAACGATTCAGCAGCATTATCAGAAAGTGATGTAAGTATCGTTATGAGTGAAAGTGCTGATCTTTCGAAACAAATCAGTGATGTCGTTCTAAAATCAGATTCACTTAGCTCATTATTACTATTATCAGATGTTTCTAAAACACTACGTGCGCAGATGAGTAATAATGTTAAGAGTACGGTATCGATCAATAGTTTATTAATATTCTTAGGGTTAATAAACGTATTACCATCTAACTTACTAGCATTACTGCATAATTTAACTACATTTAGTATTGTACTGAAAAACTTTAATATAAAGTAGATAAGGTCAAAAAATGCTGAGTTAATTAATATATCGGAAAAAAGGCATCTTTCCTTTTGAATATATAAATTAAATAACAATAGAACTCGAGTCTGGGATAATCTGGATTCGAGTTTTATTATATAGATAACGTAGGTTTTGGGAAATAGATATTGCTTACTTGAGATTTCCTTTATGATTATATTTGAAAATGGATACAATATATAGTATTATATCAGTATAATAAAATAAAGGAGAGAGTATTAATGAACAAAAAAAGAAGATTATTAAGTATTGTGGCGGTTGCGTCATTAGTAGCAGGTATTGGAGAAGTAGCAAGTCCACAGGCACAAGCAGTTACATTCCATAGTTGTAAAGAAGCGTGGAACCAAGGGTATGGAGATATTCGAGTAGGAGAGGATGGTTATTCAAGACATTTAGATAGAGATGGTGATGGAATAGCATGTGAAATCAGTAAATCAAATGGACAATATAAACCGCGTGCTCAACATACTCAACATGCTCAAAATGGTTGGGTAAAAAGCGGTGATGCATGGTACTACTATAAAAATGGATCAGCAGTAAGAAACGCATGGGCAGGAAACTACTGGCTAGGATCAGATGGAAGAATGGTAACAAATAGCTGGGTAGATAACAACCGTTACTATGTAGGAAATGACGGAGCATGGATAAAAGGCTACGGAAATAAATCAGGATGGCAAAAAGAAGGTGGATCTTGGTACTACTATAAAAACAATTCAGCAGTAAGAAACGCATGGGCAGGAAACTACTGGCTAGGATCAGACGGAAGAATGGTAACAAACAGCTGGGTAGATAACAACCGTTACTACGTAGGAAATGACGGAGCATGGATAAAAGGCTATGGAAATAAATCAGGATGGCAAAAAGAAGGTGGATCTTGGTACTACTATAAAAATAATTCAGCAGTAAGAAATGCGTGGGCAGGAAACTACTGGCTAGGATCAGACGGAAGAATGGTAACAAACAGCTGGGTAGACAACGGTCGTTACTATGTAGGAAATGACGGAGCATGGATAAAAGGTTACGGAAATAAATCAGGATGGCAAAAAGAAGGCGGATCTTGGTACTACTATAAAAATGGATCAGCAGTGAGAAACGCATGGGCAGGAAACTACTGGTTAGGATCAGATGGAAGAATGGTAACAAACAGCAGAGTAGATAACGGTCGTTACTATGTAGGAAATGATGGAGCTTGGGTTCCAGGTAAATAGATTATCAACTGTGATTTATTCAGAATCAACAAGATACTATAAAAAGAATTAATATAATAATAAGAGCTTTAGTTCACTGGTTAGGTGAGCTAAAGCTTTTTGTGGTTGCTAGTTGAAGTTGAAATAAATACTTAATTATAGTATTATACTAATGACATTAAATTTAAATACGATATCTAAGGCGAAAGGAGGTAAAGTAAGTGATGAAAAAGGTGGTATCTCTAATGATTTCGTTTGTTATTACATTATTAATAGTAGTTTTTTATAGATATTTATATGGCTATATTTATCACGCTGTTGATGATGTTACAATTAATTATTCCATATTAAATAAAGAATATGTATTACTTCCATATTTGGGGATAATATTAACAAAGCTACTAACAATATTACAAAGTATATTTCCTAGTATTAATATATTTTTTGTATTCTTAGTATTAGCGTATAGTATAAGTTTCTCATGTTTACTTTATCTGCTTAGAGATAAAAAATATAAAATAGTATTATGGATAATTGTTTTAGTTATAGAATTTGCTTTGTTGAAATATTTTACATATTCTATGGTTGCTTACTTGTTAGCTATATCTGGAATATTTTTATTGTATAAAGAAAATAATATTGTTGTTTCAACTATACTTATATTTATTGGGATTTCTCTAAGAGTTCAAATTATATCTAGCCTCTTGGTATTATGTCTAGCTGTAATTATATTTGAATTAATAAATAATAAAAAGGTAAAACAAATCGGTATACTAATTGGTGTAATTTTTATTGTAATCCTAACGAATTGGTTATTCATACAAAGTAATGATGTTGAGAAATCTTATATACAATGGAATGAAAAAAGTACTTTAATAAGGGATTATCCAGCCATTGATTATTCTGCAAAAAAAGAGAGTCTAGATAATATGGGTATTACTGAAAATACATTAGCAAGTCATAATTCTTGGATTTTCTCGGGAAAAAGGGTCTTTAGCAATGAATTGTTAGACAATCTTGATAAAGTAAGGTTAGTATCAGAAAAATATAATATATCGATTAAAAAGATTATTCTTGAGTATTTTTCTAATGAGTTTTATAAGTTATTTACATTTTTTGTAATGCTTGTCTTTATATTTTATAAATCTAAAAGCTTTTATGGGTATTTGTTATTTTTAAGTCCTATAGCACTGTTAACAGCTTTAATAGTTAGACAGAGAGTAGTAGAGAGAGTTTATATACCTATCATTATCCTGTCTATATTTATTTTTATTGTATATGGGAACGCGTTATTTATAAAAAGAAACTATAAACTATTAAGTGGTTTAGAAAATGTTATTTTTACAGTTTTGTGTGTATTATTAATGTATTCTATAGGTAGCTATGGGAAAAATGAATTATATTGGTTTAACTATAACTCTTACGAGTTTAATAAGGATTATAATGATGTACTAGTTAATAATAAAGATAATTTATATATTATTTCAGGATATGGAAACTTAGTTAGTTCTCAACCAAATTTAAGTAAAGTTTTTGTTGATAAAAATAAGTTAACGAATAATATGATAACTTTTGGGACTTGGCAAACATTCTCACCTGAATATCATAATAAACTAAAAGGATTTGGAGTGGAAGATACGAATAATATACTTTCTAGTGCTATTAATAGTAATAATATTAAATTTATTTTATCTAGTGATTCTAGTATTTTTGATAAAATAAAAAGTTTATTTAAAGAGAATTATGGTAGAGAAGTGTATTTTGTAAAAGATAGTAATATTACAAATGATATTAATGTATATTTATTAAGGAGTGATAAGTAGTGAGTAATAAGAGAATTAAATATATAGATATGTTGAAGGCGTTCTGTATAATATTAGTAATTGCGGGACATATGGGATACACTCCTGCTAAAGTAAAATTATTATTGTATATTTTCCATATACCTTTATTCTTCTTTTTATCAGGGATGACTTTAAATGTTGAAAAGTATGATTCTATCGTTCAATTTTTTTCGAAGAAATTTAAGGCGATAGTTATACCATGTTTTCTAATGAATATTTCTATATTTTTTATCAAATCAGTTATTTTACAACCACAGTTGATATTAAAGATAGATATTTTATATTTTATAAAAGCATTAATTTTAGCTGATAGAATGCACATATATTATCAACTATGGTTTTTAAATGTACTTTTTTTAGCAGAGCTAGTTTGTTATTTTGCGATAAAATATAGTGATACATGGTATAAATATTTGATTGTATTTATTGTTCTTATACTATGTGGTAGTTTAGGAAAGAAATTATACGCGATGGAGTTTTGGCTAATCTGGAGTTTTGATCTTGTACCGTATGCATCAATCTTTATTTTATCTGGTTATATATTGAGAAAGAATCTAGCTAACATACAGAACTATTTCAAGAAATTATATTTTATACCAGTATTAGCAGTTAGTTTAGTGTGTGGTGTATATAATACAAGAGTAGATTTATATTATCAACAGATTAATTCAACTTTCTTGTATTTTTTTGCTGCTTTCTTTGGTATATGGGCAAGTTTAATATTTTTTGTAAATATACCTAATTTATATGTATTAGAAAAAATCGGTGGGAACACTCTAATTTACTATGCATACCATTCTCCAATAGTATTATTTATTCTCGATATAATTATGGAGCAATTATCTAGTAAATATACAGGAATATTCTTTAGTAACTATGTTATTACTATTGTGGAACTACTATTAGCTATAATATTGTGTGAATTAATAGCACGTATAGTTAATAAAAGTTTTCCGTTTCTTATTGGAAAATCATTTAAGACAACCTAATTTGGTTGTCTTTTTTACGGGGTTTTCTTCTGTTATATCTAGAAATATGTTATAATAAAAGGATGGAATAAATTTGAAAAACTGTTTATAAATATTCAGTTAAATAAGTAAGGTGAAAGATGAACATTGATAATAGATTTGAAACAGAAGCGGTAAAAAAGTATAGAGCTTCGATAGAAAAGAAGAAGATATCGTTATTTCTGAAATTACTTTTTGATAAGGTGCTGGCATTAATTTTGCTTATTCCTTTATCGCCGATAATTTTAGGAATAGCTATCTGGATAAAACTTGATAGTGAAGGTCCTGTGTTTTACAGGCAAGAGCGTATAACTACATATGGCAGAACTTTTAGAATCTTTAAGTTTAGAACTATGGTTAAAGATGCGGATAAGCTTGGTGCTGCTGTTACTCAGCAAAATGATCCTCGTATTAGTAAGGTAGGACATAAGCTTCGCAAACTTCGCATTGACGAACTTCCACAACTTATTAATGTACTTGTAGGTGATATGAGTTTTGTTGGAGTAAGACCTGAAGTAGCGAAATATGTAGATAAATATACTGATGAAATGAATGCGACATTACTTCTTCCTGCTGGGATAACTTCTCCAGCGAGTATTGAATACAAAGATGAAGATGAAGTTATTGAAAAATTTAAAGGAAGTGGAAGAAGTGTAGATGAAATCTATGTGGAGGAAATTCTTCCAGATAAGATGAAATATAACTTAAAGTATATTGAAGAATTCAGTATTATAAATGATATTAAAATAATGATAAGAACTGCTATAGCGGTTGTTAAATAGAAAAGCTGCAACTTCCACATTGCAGCCTACTATCAACACCAAACGAATGTAAGTAACGAAACTCCAATGAAATTATTCTTTATTTAATTCGCGAAGAATTAAAAAGATAACTATTAATTGAAGTAATTCGATCATATTTTACACTCCTTTCACAGTAGTGTATTTAGTTGATAGTAATTTAATTATATCATATTATTAAATGATATTAAAATTAACTGAGGCTTATGAGTTGGTGAATTATCTAATATTGTAGTCATATAATAAAAATTATAGTTAATTAAATATAGATTGCTGTTTACTATAGAGTAGATGAAATTTCTAAAGTGTATTTTGATTGATTAACTATAGGAAATATTGTATAATAATATCTAGATAATTCGATCAAAAAACACAAGAGGCCTTCCACAATATTAGTCTCTTGTGTTTTTTTATTGATAAGAGTAGAAACAAATAATTAGGAGTTTGAAATGAAAAAATATAATATACCATTTTCTCCACCGGATATTAGTGAAGAAGAAATTAATGAAGTAATAGATACTTTGAAATCAGGTTGGATTACAACAGGACCGAAGACAAAAGAATTAGAAAGAAGATTATCAGAATTTACTAACACACCGAAAACTGTCTGTCTTAATTCTGCCACTGCAGCATTAGAGTTAACATTACGTGTTCTAGGTATTGGTGAAGGTGATGAAGTTATCGTTCCTGCGATGACTTATACTGCTTCTTGTAGTGTGATTTACCATGTTGGTGCGAAGGCTGTTATCGTTGATATTGCTGAAGATAGCCATGAGATGGACTATGATGCTTTAGCTGATGCTATTACTGAGAATACTAAAGCTGTTATTCCTGTTGATTTAGCAGGTATCCCATGTGATTATGACAGGATTTTCGAAGTTATTGAAAGTAAGAAACATCTGTTCAAAGCTAATAGCGAATATCAAGAAAAACTTGGTAGAGTAGCTGTTGTAGCTGATGGAGCGCATGCTTTAGGAAGTACTTATAAAGGTAAGAAAATTGGTTCTGTGGCTGATTTCACTACATTCTCTTTCCACGCTGTAAAAAACTTCACTACTGCTGAAGGTGGAAGTGTAACATGGAAAGAAAATGAAAACTTTGATAATGAAGAGTTATATAGAGAATACCAAATATATTCTCTTCACGGTCAAACAAAAGATGCTCTAGCTAAAACGAAAGCAGGGTCTTGGGAATATGATATTGTTATTCCTGGATATAAATGCAACTTAACTGATATCGCAGCATCTTTAGGATTAGTTCAATTAGACCGTTATCCTAAACTTTTAGAGCGTCGTGAGAATATTATTGATCAGTACAACAAAGGATTCGAAGGGACAAGAATTACAGCTCTAAGTCACAGTTCAGAAGATTATAAATCTTGTGGACACCTGTATATAACTCATGTTGAAGGTGCTACATTTGAACAACGTGGTGAAATAATTGTTAAGATGGCAGAGCGTGGAATCAGCTGTAATGTCCACTATAAACCATTACCATTATTAACTGCGTATAAAAACTTAGGATTTGACATTGAAAACTATCCTAACGCATATAATTACTATGTGAAAGAAATAACATTACCTCTACATACTAGACTTAGTGATGAAGATGTAGCTGTTATTATTGAAAACTTCAAGGAAATTGTTGAGGAGGTAGTAGGTGAGTAGTTTAAAAGAAATACAAAATAAAAGCTTAGAAATGGCTGAATATTTTGTAGAATTTTGTCGTGAACATGACTTACTTTGTTATCTTTGTGGCGGTGGAGCTATCGGAGGACTAAGAAATAAAGGATTTATCCCTTGGGATGACGACTTAGATTTTTTCATGCCTAGAAAAGATTATGAGAAACTCCCAGAACTTTGGAGAAAGTATGCCAAAGAACAATATTTCTTATCAAAAAGTGATAGTAACTTCGTCGATAGAAATTTATTTATTACGATTCGTGATAGAGAAACAACATGTATAAAACCATATCAGCAAGATTTAGATATACCACATGGTTTAGCGTTAGATGTTATTCCTTTGGATTATTATCCTAAAAATAAAACGAATAGAAAAAAACAAGTTCGTTGGGCATTGATTTATTCATTATTCTGTGCTCAAACTATTCCTGAAAAACATGGTGCAATTATGAAATGGGGTAGTACGATTCTTCTTGGATTAACACCGGGGAAACTACGTTATAAAATTTGGAAAAAAGCAGAAAAAGAAATGACGAAATATACGCTTGAGGAAAGTGATGGAATAACAGAACTTTGTACAGGTCCTGGATATATGAAGAAAAAGTATCCGATTGAAGCATTTGAAGATAATATCTTTATAGATTTTGAGAATACTAAAATGCCAATACCTGTGGGGTATGATATTTATCTGAAAACAGCATTTGGTGATTATATGACACCCCCACCAAAAGAAAAGCAAATTCCACATCATGATTCGGTAATAGCGGATATGGAAAATAGTTATCTTAAGTATAAAGGGGAATATTATGGACGAAAAAATTAGTGTAATAGTACCGGTATACAATGTAGAACAATACTTAGAGCGCTGTGTTGACTCAATAATCAATCAAACATATAAAAACTTAGAAATTATTTTAGTCAATGATGGATCTACTGATAACAGTGGACAACTTTGTGATGAACTCGCTAAGAAAGATGATAGAATAAGGGTTATTCATAAGAAGAATGGTGGTTTATCTGATGCGAGGAATATGGGTATAGATGAAGCAAAATCTGATTTAATCGGTTTTATAGATAGCGATGATTACATAGATGAAGATATGTATGAAGTATTGATGAATAATCTAAAAGATGCAAACGCGGATTTGTCTATGTGTGGTCATTACGATGTTTATAATAATGTTCCTGAGGCGCAAGTTGCTGATAAGAAAATATGGGAATTAAGTTCTAAAGATGCCATTAAAATGGTTATGGAAGCGAAGATACTGTCAGTAACTGCTGTTAATAAATTATATAAAAAGAGTTTATTTTCAGATTTGAAATTTGAAATTGGGAAAATTGCTGAAGATGCATTTATTATGATAAAACTCCTTGATAAATGCAATGTAATAGTAGCGACAAATGAGAAAAAATACTACTATGTTCATAGAGAAAATAGTATTACTACTCAGAAATTTTCAACTAAGTTTTTAAATGTAATAGAAGCTTATGAACAAAATAGAAAGATTATTTTAGAAAAGTATCCAGAATTACAAGATGTAGCTCAGATGAGAATGAATTGGGCATATTTCTATGTGTTGGATAGATTATTGTTAGATAAGGAATACAATGATAAAAAATTAGAAAACAAGTTAATATCGTATTTGAAAAATCATAGTAGGGATATATTAAAAGATTCATTATTTACAAAAGGTAGAAAAATTGGATTCGTAGCCTTATTATTGAATAGAAATCTATATAGAAAAATAATAGAGAAGAGAGGATATTAATTAGAGTATGTTAAAACTAATAGAAAAAAATTATTTTAAAATAAATCTGGTATTTATTTTAATAGTTGCTGTTTATTGTATGTGTGGTTTAATAGTGCCACTACAATTTATATCTGCAAATAAAATTGTTGCGGGAGGAATGACATTACTTGGAATTCTTTTAGCGACGTATAATTTATTCATAAAAAAAGTTTATTTAAAAATAAAAACAATAGAATATTTATTACTGTTTTTTGCTTTTAATATAATTACTAGCATTCTAGTGATATCGTATGGATATTCTACAAATATTAAAAACACGTTAATATTTTATATTTATTTCTTAACAGTATTCCCTATGTTTACAGGAATTACTAGAGAAGAGGGTAAAAAATTATATAATTACTTTTTCTATACAGTTACTGTGCTTAATACTTTTGGAGTATTAGTTTCATTAATTCAATTCGTATTATTGAAAGGTTACAGAGTACATGACTACAAAGGGTTGTATATTAGACAAGGATTTGTAGAGTCTAGATTATTTGGTATTTTAGCAAGTCCAAACTTTTTATCATTAGTTTCTTTAATTGTAATTATATTTTTAGTGTCAAAAATATGTGGTTTCAAGAAGAATTATAGATATTTAGCTTTATCAACTATTGCGTTGAATTTTATTTATATTGTCTTGTCTGGTTCAAGAACAGCATTTATCTGTATGTTCTTAGCATCAGTTATTTATTCGATAGTGATGTTTTATCAAAAAGGAAATGCTAAATCGCTGTTAAAAGTAGTTATGGCAATTGTAGTTGTATTATTCAGTTATAAAGCTGTTAATTTCACTAGTGAACAGTATTTAAAATACAATAAAGAAAGGTTAGAAGCTCAAAATAAAAAGTTAGAAAATAAAGATAACAATCTTTCTTTAGAAAGAACTGATACAAGCGAAGAGAATATTTCTAATAATAGGTTCGCAATTTGGAAATCTACAGCATCTTTCGTACCTAAAAAACCTATTTTTGGTTACTCAGGTGGGAACTGGTATGAAATAGGTAAAAAGACTAATCCAGATGAATATATAATAAGAGAACACTATCTTACTCATAATGGATATTTAGAAATTTTATTTTATAATGGAATTGCAGGATTTATCTCGATGGGAATCTTTGTTTTATCATTCTTTATGTCAATGGTAAAACGACTAATTAAAGATAAAAAAGAAGATTTAGTTAATAAAGATTTATTATCGATGATTATGATATTGGTGGTAATTTTAGTATCTAATTTATTCTTAAGTTCTACATTTTATGGTATTTCATTATTAGGTATTATTCTATTCTTAATGGCAGGATATAATTACTCTATAGTAAGTACTGACAGAGATAATTTTAAAAAATTAGATGCAAATGAGATTAAAGAGATAGAATTAGGTGTTATGGACTATATTCATAATATTTGTCAAAAAAAAGGAATCAATTACTCTTTAGCTTATGGAAGTTTACTAGGTGCAGTAAGACACAAAGGGTTTATTCCTTGGGACGACGATGTTGATATTGCATTAAAGAGAGATGAGTATGATAGTTTATACCAAGCAATATTAGAGGATAATGATAGTGTTTATAAAGTAGTTTCATGGGAAAATGATTCTAAATATCCTTATCCGTTTTATAGAGTATATGATAGTAGAACTGTCTATGAGAACAATTATATACAAAATGATATAGAATTAGGGATTTGTGTGGATGTATTTCCTTTTGATAACTATAAAGATATAAACAAAGAAGTTACTAAATTAGATATGTATCGCCGACTTTCTGTATATACTTTGTATGGTATAAGAAACAAAGAAGCGGGTATTAAGAATATCATTCGCTATGTATTATTAGTAGTGTTTAGATTAACTAGTGTAAGAAGTTGGAATAGAAAACTTAACGCTTATTCTACAATTGATAGTAATAGTGAATTTATCGATTACCTGATGGAATCTAAAAAATATAGTACAAAGATAGATGCTAAGGCTTTAGATGAAGTAGTTGAATGTAAATTTGAAGATAGAATGTATAATATTCCAAAAGAATATGATCATATTCTTACTGCGATTTACGGTGATGATTATATGGAAATACCACCAGTAGAAAAAAGAATACAACATGATGATTTTGTAGCGTATATAAAAAAGGAGAAGTAATATGTTGCAATGGCTCAAGAGAAGTTTAGCCAGTTTTTTAGGTGATAAAAAAGATGTGGTTAAAAATCTCCCTTTAATAAAAAAATTAAATGAGAAAGCTAATATTGAATTAGATTCTAAAAGAAGTAATTTGTTAAAAGAAAATTTTGAGGAAATTCTGAATGTAGTTTATAGTTCTGATTTGAAGGATTATAATATTTGGTTAGACTTTGGAACATTATTAGGTTACTACCGAGAAAATGATTTTATAAGCCATGATTTGGATATGGATTTTGGAGTTCAGGTTTCAAGTTTTGAAGAATTTGAAGTAATAGAAAAACATCTTATTAATAATGGTTTTAACAGAACAAAAGAATTCTATTTCAATAAAAATTTAGTTGAATTATCTTATAGTTATAAAGGTCTTAATGTAGATTTTATTATCTATAATAAGGAAAATGATAGAGTATCTTCTGATACAATATTTTTTATGACAAATGCATTAGGAAATCCTACTCGTTATGAGGTGTATCACTATGAAATTCCATTTTCAGGTTTAAAAGAATGTGATTTCAAAGGTATGAAAGTAAAAGTTCCTGATAATACACAGGAGTATCTAAGAACTTTATATGGAGAAGATTTTGAAACACCCAATATTAATTATAATTGGAAAGAAAATCCAATTTATAAACCTGGAGATGCAGAGTTAGCTGAGGTTATTTTACATAAAGGAAAGTAAGTTAGAGGATAATTTTATGGGAAATAGAATAGCATTATGGGATAATCTGAAGTTTTTCCTTGTAACATGTGTTGTGATAGGCCATTTTGTAGATCAATTTACTGGTTTATCTAATATTTATGATAGTATATTTTTATTTATTTATTCGTTTCATATTCCGCTGTTTATTTTTATAGCTGGATTGATGTTTAAGAATAAGAATATTACAGCCAAAGCTATATTTTTTATAAGTATTGGCTTTGCGTATAAAATAGTTTCAGCAATAGTGGAAAGATTACTAGGTACGGTGAAAGTTGAATTTTTCCTGTTATGGGATGGTGGACTTTCATGGTTTATGTTTGCCTTGGCGGCATATATAGTAATTTTAAAAATAATTGAGAAACAGAACAAGGAATATATTTTAGTGTTTTCGATTGTATTGGCTTGTTTTGTAGGGTATGATCCAGGAATAGGAGATTTCCTATACATATCAAGGATAATAATATTTTTCCCATTCTTTTTGAGTGGGGTATTATTACAAAATTTTGATATAGTAAGTTTTAAAGATAAAAATTTTAAATATAAATTCTTAGCAGGACTTATAGTTTTAGTTTGGTTAGGATTATGTATTTATGAAGTTGATAGAATATATGGGCTAAGATATCTGTTTACAGGGAGAAATCCATTTTTCCCAAAGATAATGAGTTATGCTCCATTAGTGAGACTAGCGAGCTATATCATATCTTTTAGTATAGGTTTCTCTCTTATTATGCTTATGCCTAATAAAAGACTGGGCTTGATTACAGATATGGGAAAAAATTCTATAAATGTGTATTTTTGGCATATGCACATATATTATACGTTGAATAAGCTATTTGGAATTTCTTATATATTCCATTATGGTGTGAAAGGTAAAATAGCTTTCCTTGTAATTGCGGTTATTTTAAGTATAATATTATCCCAAAATATATTTAATTTCCCGATAAAACAAATAAGAAATCAAGTATTTTCAAGTAAAAAAGCATCGTGATTTTAAGAGGCATGTAAATAATACAAAAAGAGTTAGAAGAATAAATCTCTAACTCTTTTTAATTTTCCCTTTAACCATATTTATCGCATAGTTTATTGTTGAATCTTTTAGTATTATTAGAGCAACTAAATAATAAATTCCACAGATTGCTATAACTGTACAAACCATAAGCAGCATGCTTAGTGTTATTTCATAAGAATGAACACTAAATAGTAATTTAGTTACGAAGTAAATTGGTATAAATCCAAGTGATACTACAAGGTATCTATACAGCGAAGAAAATACTGATGATAAGTTGATCAACTTATGTTTTTTAATAAACTGTATTTCTAATAATACTACTAGTCCTTCAGCGAAAATTGTTGTTCCGATATAATATTCAGGTTTAAAAATGTTGCAGAAATATAATGTAGAATTTAATATTACATTTAATCCACCACCGATGAAGTAAAATGAAGTTAGTTTACTTTCGAAGTCATTGATAAATATAATTTGTTTTCCTAGTATCATCTCAATAGCCCAAATAATAGTTCTGATGGCGAAGATACTCGTTACGATTCCTGCTTCTAAGTATTTATCTGATGAATAAATAACAGTTGCATACGTTCCTAGAATCATTATCCCTATACTTGTAGGTATCATTAGGAAGAAGAATAGTGAAGAACCTTGTCTAATTAGATATTCATACGAGTCGTGGTCTTTTTTTCCTAAGTAATATCCCAATCTAGGAAGACTGACATTTAATGCTCCACTAAGTACCCCAGCTATAAGCATCACTATGCTCGATGCTATAGTGTAGTATGAAATATAGTTTTCATTTGGAGCTTTTGTAATAAACATCCTATCAAGCAATGTATAAAGCATATTAGCGTTTGCTAATAATAGCATGGTAGTTAGTGCTTTTGTAGATGTTAATAGGTCTTTAATATCGATTTTAACAAATGAAACCTCTCTTTTTATCCATAAGAAACTTAGTAGATAGTTTAAGATAGTAGTAGCACTCATTATGATTGCGTACGGTATAATATCATCTTCTGTTTTTACAAATGCGAATATTGATACTAACATAGCTATTCTAATAAATAGCGTTTTATATAGAATAAATGTGTAGTTTTCGTACGCTTCATTCATCCATTCGATATTTAAAAATTGAAATAGTGCTTGAATTCCAAGTATATAATATAATATTTTTAGATTTTCAGTTTCATGGGTTCCTACACTAATAAATATGAAATATAAAGCTGTTATAGTTATCGAAGTAATTACCGATATATAGAATAATTTTGAAAATACGTAGTTAATTTTGTTTTTATCATCTTTAACTTTACTTATCGATCTAATACCATAGTTATATATACCGAAGGCTGCAAGAGGTATTACAAAACTAGCCCAGGTATTTGCTGTGTTGAAATAGCTATAGTTTGATTTGCTAAGTATTCTAGTTAAATAAGGATTAGTGATTAATGGAAATACTATGTTTAGTACATTAACCATTAAGCTTGCTAATGCATTAACTTTTATGTTTTTCATAAAAAGAAATCCTTTCTAAAATTCTATTTAACATTATAACATATTTTCAATTTATTGGCTTATAATAATCAGACTAGATAGAAGATTTTTGATGTTTATAGTTTTTCTATGATATAATAAAATAGATAGAATATTGAAAAATAGATTTTAAAGGAGAAGAAAATGATATACGCAGGAATATTAGCTGGTGGAACAGGAACTAGAATGGGAATAAGCAACATGCCAAAACAATTTCTAGAATTAGGTAAGAAACCCATACTTATCCACACAATTGAGAAGTTCTTATTAGAACCTGAAATCGAAAAAATTGTAGTCGGTGTTCATGAAGATTGGGTATCTCATGCTGAAGACTTAGTTGAACAATATGTCTCAGCGTTTGCTGATAGAATTATTATTACACCTGGTGGTGTTGATAGAAATACAACGATTGAAAATATCATAAATAGAATTAATGAATACAAACCTTTAACTGATGAGGATATTATCGTAACTCACGATTCAGTTCGCCCATTCATCACACTTAGAATTATTAAAGACAACATACGTCTAGCTAAAGAAAGTGATGCTGTGGATACTGTAGTGGAAGCAGTAGACACAATCGTAGAAAGCACTAACGGAGAATACATTTCAAACATTCCAAACAGAGCTCACTACTACCAAGGACAAACACCTCAAAGTTTCAAATGTTTAGATTTCTTAAATCTATATAACTCATTAGACAAAGAAGAAAAACAAATACTTACAGATGCATGTAAGATATTCGTTATAAAAGGGAAAAAAGTAGCACTAGCTGAGGGAGAATACTCTAATATCAAAATAACTACAGTAACTGACCTTAAGATAGCTAAGAGTATGCTAGAGGACGAGTAATATGATAAATCAAATATATCAATTAATTAAACCGAAATTCATTAATGTAAAATACAATGAAGAGAATATAAATGATGGTGATAAAATCATCATCCGTCCAAACTATATGGCACTATGTCACGCAGACCAAAGATACTACCAAGGGAAAAGAGATCCAAAGGTACTAGCTAAAAAACTACCAATGGCACTTATTCACGAATGTGCAGGGATAGTAATCGCAGACCCGACAGGTACGTATAAAGTAGGACAAAAGGTAGTAATGATACCTAACCAACCTCCAAAACAAAGTGACGAAGAATTCTATGAAAACTACATGCCAGGAACACACTTCCTATCAAGTGGTTTCGATGGTTTTATGAGAGAGTTTGTAGCTTTACCTAAAGATAGAGTGGTAGCTTATGATGGTGTGGAAGATTCTGTTGCGGCTATTACAGAATTCATAAGCGTAGGTATGCACGCTATGGATAGATTCTTGAAAAACTCACACAGTAAAAAAGAAAGAATAGCGATAATCGGTGATGGTAGTCTAGCTTATGTTATGGCGAATATAATAAACTACACACTACCAGAGTGTGAGATAATCGTAATAGGTCGCCACTGGGAGAAGTTAGAACTATTTAGTTTCGCAAAAGAAAGATACATCACAGATGATATTCCTGAAGACTTAACTTTTGATCACGGTGTAGAATGTTGTGGTGGAGATGGTAGTGGATATGCGATAAATGACTTAATCCAATACATCAAACCACAAGGAAGCCTAGTTCTTATGGGAGTTAGTGAATACAAAGTAAATATCAATACACGTGACATACTAGAAAAAGGACTAACACTAATAGGTTCATCACGTTCAGGTAGAATCGACTTTGAGAAAGCTATTGAGATGCTTAGTAATAAAAAATTCGAAAGAAGATTCAAGAACATTATTGAACTTGAGCAACCTGTGAGAAATATTAAAGATATACATAGGGTGTTCGCAACCGATTTGAATACAGCTTTTAAAACTGTGTTTAAGTGGGAGATATAGAAGAGACTATTTCTGTTATCAATTAACTAAAGTAATAGAATAAAACTAATTAGGTGATTCATGAAAACTACTAAGAAAGATTTCTGAGTCACCTTTAAATATTGTGATGTTTATTTTTATGAATTATTAAATTTTATGTTACAATGATAAGTGCTGAAGAATTAGAAGAATATTTGTATGAAGTTCCAGAGAATATAAATTTTAATTCAAATGATTTTTTTAAGATTTTAAAAAGGAGAACATAGTGGATATTTTTATATTATTATTAATTTCATTATTTGTTTATCTTATACCAAGAACAGATGTCGACTATTTGAGTAATAAATCAACGAAATCACTAAAAGGTCTTTTAGCTATACTTATAATTTTTCATCATGTTTCTCAGAAAATTACTACTGGTGAAAATTTTTCGAATTTTGAATATATGGGTCGATATATAGTTACATTGTTTTTCTTTCTATCTGGTTATGGACTGTATTTCCAGTATAGCAATAATGCAAAACATATGGAGAATTTCTTAAAGAAAAGATTGGTTAGAATATTTGTACCATTTTTTGTTTTTATAGTCATTTATGTGATTTATAGAGCGACATTAGGTGAAGTTGTTAATGTAGACTTTTTCTTATCTTTTTGGAGAGATCACAGCAATATTATTTATAATGGCTGGTTTATTAACAGTATAATAGTTTTATATGTTATTTTCTATGTTTCTTTCAAAAAGAAAGATTCAAAAATAGCTATTTTTAAGCTAGTATTTTTCACATTGGTTTATATTTTTTGGAAAGTGTATCAGAATCATGGAGACTGGGAATATGTTAGTATAATGGCATTTTTCTTAGGTGTATTTTGGATGAAAAATAGAAGTCTCATAGATAAATTTATTGAGAAAAATTATTTTGCTTTTCTTGTTTCGTTTAGTATACTGATGTACATATTTCGTCATTATGAAGTTATTATGAAAAATATCGGGATTACAAATAAATATGTTTATTATGGAATAGTTGGAAATCTATGTACGATGGTTTTTTTAGTTTATTTTTTATTGTTAACAAATAAACTCAACTTCTCAAATAAATACCTGGATTTTTTAGGAGATATATCATTTGAAATATATATGATTCACGGTTTAGTTATGCATTATCTTGGTAAGTTTTTTGTTTCATCACCAGTTAATGATGTAATCTATACTATTGTCGTATTATTAGTTAGCATTGTTTTTGCATATTGTATAAAGAAATTAATAATTGCTATTGAAAAGGAGCTTGTGAAAGTTATTTAATATATTTTAAAAGCAGGATTAGGGAGTGACTCGACAAAATTGTTTTTTTAGAAATCACGATTTTTGAGTCGCTCCTGATTTTTTATATTGAAAAAATATAGTAAAAAGACTATGAGTTATCACATTTTATGTTATAATGATAAGTAATATTGTAATATGGAAAAGAGGATTTACATTGAAACAATTAATTAAAAGTAAGATAAAAAAATTACTTACTGAATCAGAAGAAATAGTAAAAGTAGAGCAACTAGGCGGAATGACAAATAGTAATTACTTAGTTGAAACTACTAATAACAAGTATATAGTCAAGTTTTTTGGTAAAGGAACTGATAAGTTAATAAACAGGATTGCGGAGAAAAATAATCTTGCTAATCTTGCGGATTTAGAATTAGATGTTAAAAATTATATTTTTGACATTGAATCTGGTATCAAAGTAAATGAGTATATTGAAAATGCGACTACTTTTGATGCACACTATTTAAAATCAAAAAAAGAGGATGTTGCTAATATTCTTAAAAAAGTGCACAGTTCTGGAAAAATTCTTGAAGGTGAATTTAAAATTTTTGATGAGATTAGAAAATATGAGGACTTGATAGAAGGTAATATTAATTATCCTTATTATGACAAGATAAGGGAGAAAATATTCTCTTTACAATCACACTTAGAAGAAATTGGTGTAGATAAAAAATCATGTCATATTGATCTTGTTCCTGAGAATTTTATCGAGGATGAAAATGGTCGAGTGTATCTTATTGATTGGGAGTATTCTTCAATGAATGATCCAATGTGGGATTTAGCTGCGTTATTTTTAGAGTCTAATTTCAGAAAGGCTGAAGAAGGTGAGTTTTTCAAATATTATTTTAGTGAAAACACACCCGTTAGCGTAGCGAAGATTATGATTTATAAAATACTTCAGGATTTCTTGTGGAGTCTATGGACAATTTATAAAGAAGAACAAGGTGCAGACTTTGGAACTTATGGAAAAGACAGATATTTAAGAGCATTAAAAAATTTGAAAGAGTATGTAGAAAGTTATGAAGAATAAAATAGGTGTATCAGCAGGTTTATTATCAGGGTTGTTTTGGGGATTAGGTCTTGCAATAAGTGCGTATATATTTTCATTGTATAATGTTTCGCCTTTTGCAGTCGCGGTAATCCATGATTTTATTAGTATTTTTGTCCTTTTGGCGATTATATTAGTTAAGTATAAACGAATCAATTTTAAAATCTTTACGAATATAAAAAGTATTAGTGTTATTATAGGTGCGCTTCTTGCCGGGCCAATTGGTATGCAGTGTAACTTATATGCGGTGAAGTATATAGGAAGTGGTCTTACTTCTTCGATAACGGCTATTTATCCAGCTGTATCGGTAATACTAGCTGTGATATTTTTAAAAAATAAAGTTTCATCAAAAACTATTATTGGTATAGCACTAATTATTGTTGGTATTTTCATCCAAAGTTATAAGAGCGAACAAGTTGAATCATTTTACCTTGGATTTATGTTTGCGTTGATCTGTGCTATTGCATGGGGTAGTGAGAGTGTTCTAAGTTCATATGCGATGAAAAATAATTTAAATGAGCTTGAGACGTTATTAATTCGTCAGGTGACATCATTTTTAGCATATTTAGTAATAATTTTATTTAACGGATTAGGAATTGAAACTAGTCTTGATGTTAAATTCGGAGGACTTATTGTTTTCTTCGTTGTGAGTAATATGGTATCTTATATCTTATATTACATGGCTATTAATAGATTAGAACCAGCGAAAGCAACTGGGCTAAATGTTAGTTATGTTGTTTGGACAATAATATTTTCTATGATTTTTGTAGGATTAGCAGTAAATGTGCAATTAGTAGTAACATCACTTATTATAATATTAGGGGTGTATGTTATCGTGAGAGAGGAGTAACAAAATAGTGAGAGCGATTATATTAGCCGCAGGTTTAGGAACGCGTCTTAGACCTATGACGGATAATACTCCGAAGGCTTTGATAAAAGTTAAAGATAAGCCTCTTGTGGAGTATCAAATAGAATTTTTAAAAGAAAAAGGAATAGATGAGATAATCGTAGTTGTTGGTTATCTACATGAGCAATTCGATTATTTAAAAGAGAAGTATAATGTAGAGTTAGTGTTCAATGATAAATACGCTGAGTATAATAACTTCTACTCGTTATACTTAGTTAAGGAAAAATTGGCAGATAGTTATGTAATCGATGCAGATAACTATTTATTTAAAAATATGTTTAGAGCGGATATCGATCTATCAACATATTTTAGCGTGTATCGTGAAGATTGTGAAAATGAGTGGTTCTTGATCTACGGAGATGATTACAAGGTTCAAGATATTATCGTAGATAGTAAAGCTGGAAGAATTTTAAGTGGAGTATCTTTCTGGGATGAGAAAACTGCAGAGAAAATCGTAGGTTTTATCGATAAAGCTTACGAAAGCAATGAGTTTATGAATTTATACTGGGATAATATGGTTAAAGATAACATAGAAAAATTAGATGTCTATGTAGAAGAATTAGAAGCTAACAGTATATATGAAATTGATAGTGTTAAAGACTATAAAAAATTAGAAGAAATACTAAAAGAAGAATGTGAGAAATAATCTCCATTCTTTTTTGTTATTCATAGAGATTAAGTAATAATATTTCTTGCTATTTTGTAATATATATGTAATAAAAAATAATCTATTTGTAACCTTAAATAAGAAGGGAATATGGTATAATTATTAGTGCATAAATATGAGTACAGAGGAATATTAAGAATGAGAAGAAATAAAATTAAATTAGGATTAGGAGTGCTAACAGTACTAGCTACACCGATCGCAGTTAATGCAGTAGCAAGTAATGACGCTCAAGCAGCACAAGGTTGGGTAAAAAGTGGTAACGCTTGGTACCTTTATAATCAAAATGGAACATTAGTAAGAAATACATGGGCAGGAAACTACTGGTTAGGAGCCGATGGAAGAATGGCGACTAATGCATGGGTAGACGGAGGTCGTTACTATGTAGGAAGCAACGGAGCGTGGGTAAAAGGAGCTCAGAATCAAGCGTCTACCAATACAATTAAACAAGGTTGGACAAAAGTTGGTAATGCCTGGTACTTCTATAATCATGGAAAAGTTGTAGCAAATGCATGGATAGGAAACTACTGGCTAGGAGCTGATGGAAGAATGGCTACTAATGCATGGGTAGATGGAGGTCGTTACTATGTAGGGACTGATGGCTCATGGGTAAAAGGAGCTCAACATACTACAACAGTGAAAAATGGTTGGGTGAAAGAGGGCTACACATGGTACTACTATAAAAACGGATCAGTAGTGAGAAATGCATGGGCAGGAAACTACTGGCTAGGAGCCGACGGAAGAATGGCGACAAACAGCTGGGTAGACAATAATCGTTACTACGTAGGAAATGACGGGGCATGGATTAAAAACTATTCAAACAAGTCAGGATGGCAAAAAGAGAGCGGTTCTTGGTATTACTATAAAAACGGATTAGTAGTAAGAAATGCATGGGCAGGAAACTACTGGCTAGGAGCTGATGGGAAAATGGCGACAAATAGCTGGGTGGATAACAATCGTTATTACGTAGGAAATAATGGAGCCTGGGTAAAAGGAGCGGATAGAACATCTTCGAAATCTGAGAATACTACTAACTCTACTGCTTATTCTGGATATTACAAAGTAACAGCATTATACATTCCTGTATATGATGCTAATGGTAGAATTTTATCTCATGTTTCAAAAGATACAATCTTATTTAGAGATAATAGAGCTACTGCGAACGGAAGAATCCCTGTACAAGTAGCTGGAATTACAGGTTATGTAAACTCAGGACAAGTTGTAGCTGTTAACTCTAGTACAACATTTATCCCTGACTATGTAAGTGATGGTAAATATGTATATCACAGATACTCAGCATATAACAAGGTAATGGTTGCTTACCACAATCCAAATATGCAAGTAGGAAAATCATATTATTCTGCTGATGGAATTAACTTTGGAACATTTAAATTAGATCATCCTTTCCAATTTTCTAATTTAAAATCAAGATCTAACTATACTGCTGCAGATATCAATAGATTATATAGTCTGATGGGAGCTAACAATAGTAAGCTTGCTGGAAAAGGTGCTACATTTAAAGCTGCTGAACAAAGATATGGAGTTAATGCTCTTTACTTAGTTGCTCATAGTGCTCTTGAGAGTGCATGGGGAAGAAGTCAAATTGCGAGAGATAAAAACAATTTCTTTGGTATCGCTGCTTATGATACTACTCCATATACTTCTGCGACAAAATTTGATAATGTAGATAGTGGTATTCTAGGTGCTGCACGTTGGATTGATCGTAACTACTTAAGTAACACAGGATATCCAGCAAAAGGTGCTTATTTAGGAAATAAAGCAGGTGGAATGAATGTTAACTATGCAACGGCTCCATATTGGGGAGAATCTATTGCAAGTATAATGTTTAGTGCTAATGAAAAATTAGGAAGAAAAGATAGATAAGAAAAGGATGTGGCTAGGTTATTTTAATCTAGCTTCCTTTTTGGTAAGGAGAAAATTATGTTAGTTTCGGTTGTAATCGGACTTTTAAATGAAGAGAAATTTTTACCAAGGTTAATTGAAGATTTTAAAAATCAAACATATAATCACGATAATATCGAACTTATCTTTATAGATGGAATGTCGAAAGATAATAGTTGGGCTATATTGCAGGAGTTTAAAGAGAGTAATCATGATTTCTTTGATGTAGTTTTATTAAAAAATCCTAAGGTGATTCTATCTGCGGGGATGAATGTTGGAATTCGAGCTGCAAAGGGAGAATGTATCCTTAAGGTAGATTGTCATTCACATATAACGGAGAATTTTATAGAAAATAATGTTAAAGTTATAGAAAGTGGGGAAGATGTTTGTGGTGGACCACGACCTAATATTATTGAAAATGAGGATGCTTTAAGTAAAACGTTGTTGTTAGTTGAAGAAAATATGTTTGGTAGTGGTATAGCTAATTATCGAAAAGAAACTTCTAAAAAATATGTAAGCTCTGTATTTCAAGGAATGTATCGAAAAGAGATTTTTGATAAGATAGGTTTATTAGATGAACAAGTTGGTCGTGTAGAAGATAATGAATTACATTATAGAATTAGAAAAAATGGTTATAAAATCCGTTATAGCAATGACATATTGTCTTATCAATATACTAGACCTACTGTAAAGAGAATGTTGAAACAAAAATATTCTAATGGATACTGGATTGGTAAAGTAAGTCATGTATACCCTAAGGCTTTCTCAATTTTCCATTTTGTACCGTTTGTCTTTGTTTTAGGTATAATCTTTAGTTTATTGATGTTACCTTTAACGAAGGTATTCGCAATACTGCTTGGGGTTTCTTATGCATTATTTACAGTTCTTGTTACAATTATGACTATAATTAATAACAAGTTTAATGCAACTTTATTATTAATTCCATTTTTACTATTTTTAGTTCATTTTAGCTATGGATGGGGAACTTTAGTAGGGTTAATAAAAGGATTTAGTTGGAAGAAAGAATATACTAATAAGTAGAAAATTCTTGTTGATATTTTTTGAAAAAATACCTAGGAGTGCTTTGAATAGATTGACTTTATAAAATTATCGATTTTGAGGTACTCCTATTTGTTTTTGTTAGTTAAAAATAGTATAATTATAAATAAATTTAGCTGAAATATAGGAGGTGACAGGTTTATGAAAAAGAGAATAAGTATGATTCTTGTAGGTAGTTTATTATTAGCAAGTTTTAATGATGTTAAAGCGGATCTGTTAAAAGAACAAAGTGATAAAGTGGAATCCTTTACTTCAGAAGATAGTATAATGAATAATGCTACAGGTAAAGAATCTGTAAAACCTGTGAAATTCCCTCAATATTATCAAGCGGATGCTAGGTGGGGATCTAAGAGATATGGTATTTCTAATATGAAAATATCAGGCTGTGTTCCTACATCCTTATCTATGGTTTTATCAGTATTGAAAGAAGAAGTTACACCAGTTCAGGTTGCTGATTATATTTATAATACATCTACAGAAATGAATACTATGTTTGTGGGAACTTCTAGTGATGGAGCAGCTGCTGCAATAGAACACTGGGGATGTAATTATCGTGTGATTAACTCCAAGGATGATTTAAAAGTGGCGTTAAAAAGTGGGAATATTGTATTTGGTTCTGTTGGTCATGGACTTTTTGTAAAAGGAAATGGTACACATGCAATTATTTTAAGTGGGTATCAAAATGGAAAAGTTCATGCAATAGATCCAGATAATCAAGAAAAAACTAATAAATGGTATAGTATCGATGAAATTTGGAGTCAACGTAGTATGGCACCAGAAGATAATTCTGTGGGAGGACCATTTATGGTGATATCTAAATAAAAGAAACGAGTGTCTAAGTAATATTTAGATACTCGTTTTTTATGTTAATTTGTTTATTAAATTATATTATTCAGCGAATCCATTTGGATGTTTACTTTGCCATCTCCAAGAGTCTTCACACATACGTTTTACATCGTACTCTGCTTCCCATCCAAGTTCTTCTTTTGCTTTTGTAGCATCAGCATAACATGCAGCGATATCTCCAGCACGACGTGGCGCAATAACGTAAGGTAAGTCGCGTCCAACAGCAGCTGATGCACTCTTAATAATATCTAGTACAGAATATCCAATTCCTGTTCCTAGGTTATATTTAGATAGTCCGCTACCTTTTTCTAATTTTTTAAGGGCTGCTACGTGACCACGAGCTAGGTCTACTACGTGAATATAATCTCGAACACCAGTTCCATCGTGTGTATCGAAGTCGTTACCGAAGACATTAACTTTTTCTAATTTCCCTACTGCTACTTGCATAACGTATGGAAGTAGGTTGTTTGGAATTCCTGTTGGATCTTCTCCGATATCTCCACACTCATGTGCTCCGATAGGGTTGAAGTAACGAAGTAGTACTACGTTCCACTCATTGTCTGCTGCATAAACATCCCCTAAGATTTCTTCTAAGATTAGTTTAGTACGTCCGTATGGGTTAGTTACAGATAATGGGAAATCTTCTTTAATTGGTAATGCATGAGGATCTCCGTATACTGTAGCTGATGAACTGAAGATAATATTTTTGCAGTTATGTTTCTCCATAACGCGACATAAAGTTGTAGTTCCAGCAACGTTGTTATCATAGTATTTTAAAGGTAATTGGCAAGATTCACCAACTGCTTTTAAACCAGCGAAGTGAATAACTCCAAAAATATCTCCTTCTTTTTCGAATACTTCGTTTAATTTATCTTCATCACGAATATCAACTTCATAGAAAGTTACTTTTTTACCAGTTACTCTTTCTACAACTTCTAAGCTTTTTTTATTTGCGTTATATAAGTTATCAACGACAACTACTTCATTTCCATTATTTAATAATTCTATACAAGTATGAGACCCGATAAATCCAGCTCCACCTGTAACAAGTATTTTCTTAGTCATAGTGTAAATCTCTCGCATAGGCGAGTCCTTCCTATAATTTTATATATTAATTTTATAAGAAGTAGAAGTAAGTGTCAATAAATATGAGAGTAATATTAAAAAACTATTACATTTACTATGTTTCTTTGAAAATAGTTTGAAAATATAATACAATTAAAAAGAATGTATTTATTTTTAGAAAGGAATTAGGAGGAATAATTTATGAGAAAAAATCACATTAAATTAGGATTAAGTTTATTAACAGTATTAGCTACGCCAATCATAGTTAATACTGTATCTAGTAATGACGTACAAGCAGCGCAAGGTTGGGTGAAAAGCGGGAATTCTTGGTCATTTTATAATCAAAACGGTACGCTAGTAAGAAATGCTTGGGTAGGAAGTTATTGGTTAGATGCCGATGGGAAAATGGTAACGAATGCTTGGGTAGATAATGGTCGTTATTGTGTAGGAGCAAATGGAGCGTGGGTAAAAGGAGCTCAAAACCAAATAATAGCAACTACAACAAAACAAGGATGGACAAAAGCAGGTAGTGCATGGTATTACTACAATAATGGTAGTTTAGTAGTAAATAAATGGGTAGGAAACTACTGGTTAGGTGCAGATGGAAAAATGATGACGAATGCCTGGGTAGACAATAATCGCTACTACGTAGGAGCAAACGGAGCATGGGTAAAAAATGCTAGACACCCAGAAGAGGAGAAACAAGGTTGGGTAAAAGAAGCGAACACATGGTACTACTACAACACAGATGGAACGATAGCGCGAAATAAATGGGCAGGAAACTATTGGCTAGGAGCTGATGGAAGAATGGCAACAAACAGCTGGGTAGACAATAATCGTTACTATGTAGGAAATGATGGAGCATGGGTAAAAGATGCAAAACACCCAGAAGAGAAGAAACAAGGTTGGGTAAAAGAAGCGAACACATGGTACTATTACAACACAGACGGAACATTGGCAAGAAATAAATGGGCAGGAAACTACTGGCTGGGAGCCGATGGAAGAATGGCGACAAACAGCTGGGTAGATAACAATCGTTATTATGTAGGAACTGATGGAGCATGGGTAAAAGGTGCTAAACATCCAGAAGAGAAGAAACAAGGTTGGGTAAAAGATTCTAACGTTTGGTATTACTACAACGCAGATGGGACATTAGCGAGAAACAAATGGGCAGGAAACTACTGGTTAGGAGCCGATGGGAAAATGGCAACAAACAGCTGGGTAGATAATGGTCGTTATTATGTTGGAGCAAATGGAGCATGGGTAAAAGATGCATCAAGAGATAAAAATACTAGACGTGCTATCTTCTTAGATCCAGGACATGGTGGAAGTGACTCAGGAGCATTTGAAAATGGTGTTAAAGAAAAAGATTTAACTCTTAGTGTATATAATAAAGTAAGTAGTAGACTTGCTTCTTTAGGTTATACAGTATTAACAAGTAGAAACACAGATAAAGATGTAGGATTAGTAAGTCGTGCAGATCAAGCAAATAAATCTAATGCGGACATGTTTTTAAGTATTCATTTTAATGCTGGAGGAAGAGGAACGGCTTATGGTATAGAAACTTACTATTATAAACCTGAAGCTGGGTATACTCCTGCGATAAATAAAGAAAATCACAACAACCCTGACAGAATAGAGAAAAGTAGAAAATTAGCTAATAAAATTCAACAAAATCTACTTTACAAAACTGGAGCATATGATAGAGGCGTGAAACGTGCATCATTTGCGGTGCTTCGTGAAACATCTATTCCGTCAATTTTAGTTGAGTTAGGATTTATTTACAATCAAGAGGAAGTAAACAAAATTAAAACTAATGAATATCAAGAAAAACTAGCTGATGGAATTGTAGATGGAATCGTAGAATACTACAAATAAATCTAATATTATTATTTAATAAAGTGTAAATAATTATAACGAGGATATCTCAAAAATTTTGATTTGTAAAATCATTTTTATGAGGTATCCTCATTTTTATGTATTAAGTTATATCAATAAATTCATATTAAATCTTTTCAGTTGTTGCTAAAAGTCTTTAAAATTGGTATACTATAACTTAGAGAACTTGAAAGCGAAGGAGTGTGCTTAAATTATGGTATATAACCACAGAGTTGTAGAAAAAAAATGGCAAAAATATTGGGATGAAAATAAAACATTCAAAACATTAGACGATCATACAAAAGAGAAATTTTATGCATTAGATATGTTCCCTTATCCATCAGGAGCTGGACTTCACGTAGGTCACCCAGAAGGGTATACGGCTACTGATATCTTAAGTAGATATAAAAGAGCAAATGGGTATAATGTGCTTCATCCAATGGGATGGGATGCATTCGGATTGCCAGCTGAGCAATATGCATTAGATACTGGTCATGACCCAAGAGATTTTACAAAAACAAATATCGATACGTTCCGTCGCCAAATTAAAGAATTAGGATTTTCTTATGACTGGGATCGAGAAGTAAATACAACAGATCCTAAGTATTACAAATGGACTCAATGGATTTTCAAAAAACTTTATGAAAAAGGACTTGCTTATGTTGATGAAGTACCTGTAAACTGGTGTCCAGCATTAGGAACAGTTCTTTCTAACGAAGAGGTTATCGATGGTAAATCTGAGCGTGGAGGACACCCTGTAGAGCGTCGTCCTATGCGTCAATGGGTACTGAAAATTACTGATTACGCTGAAAAACTTCTTGCTGATTTAGATATTCTTGATTGGCCAGAAAGTCTTAAAGCTATGCAACGTAACTGGATCGGTAAATCTGTAGGTGCTGAGATTGATTTCAAAATTGAAGGAACTGATAAAGTATTCACAGTATTCACTACACGTGCTGACACTGTATTCGGTGTGTCTTACTGTGTACTTGCACCTGAACACAAACTTGTAGAAGAAATCGTTACAGAAGGACAAAGAGCGGCTGTTGAGGAGTACCTTGACATCGTTAAACGTAAGTCTGACCTTGAAAGAACAGACCTTAACAAAGATAAAACAGGAGTATTCACAGGAGCTTATGCGATTAATCCTGTAAATGGTGAAAAAGTAGAACTTTGGATTGCGGACTACGTTCTAGCAAGCTATGGAACTGGGGCTGTAATGGCTGTTCCTGCACACGATGAGCGTGATTATGAGTTTGCGACTAAGTTTAACCTACCAATCAAAGCTGTTATCGAAGATAATGGAGAAGTTGTTGTGCCATTCTACGGTGATGGTAAACACATCAACTCTGATTTTATCAACGGATTAAATAACGAAGAAGCTATCGCAAAAGTTATTGAATTCTTAGAAGAAAATAATGTTGGACGTAGTAAAGTTACTTACAAACTACGTGACTGGTTATTCTCAAGACAACGTTACTGGGGAGAACCAATTCCAATCATCCACTGGGAAGATGGTACTATGACTACAGTACCGGATAGTGAACTTCCACTATTACTTCCAGAAACTGATAACATTAAACCTTCAGGAACAGGGGAATCTCCACTTGCTAATATCGAAGAGTGGTTAAATGTAGTAGACCCTGAGACTGGTAAAAAAGGTAAACGTGAAACTAACACAATGCCTCAATGGGCTGGTTCTTGTTGGTATTACTTACGTTATATTGACCCACACAATGATGAAATGTTTGCTGATCCAGAGAAATTAAAATACTGGTTACCTGTAGATGTATATATCGGTGGAGCAGAACACGCAGTTCTTCACTTATTATATGCTCGTTTCTGGCATAAAGTGCTTTACGATTTAGGTTTAGTACCAAGTCGTGAACCATTCCAAAAACTATTCAATCAAGGTATGATTCTTGCTGAAGGTAAAGATGGTCGTCCGGAAAAAATGTCTAAATCTAAGGGTAATGTAGTTAACCCTGATGATATTATCGTATCTCACGGTGCTGATACATTACGTGTTTATGAAATGTTCATGGGGCCATTAGATGCGTCTATCGCATGGAGTGAAAATGGGCTTGACGGATCACGTCGTTTCTTAGATAGAGTATATCGTCTATTCGTAGATGAAGAAACTGGAAAAGTAAATGATAAAGTTCAAGATAAAGATAATGCAGAATTAGAAGTAAGCTATAACTACACTGTTAAGAAAGTATCTGAAGATATCGAAATTCTTGGATTTAATACAGCTATTTCTCAACTTATGGTATTTGTAAATGATTGTTACAAAGCTGAATACATTCCTCGTAAATATGCGTTAGGATTTATCCAACTTCTTGCACCATTTGCACCTCACCTTGCTGAAGAGATGTGGGAAATCTACGGTAATACTGAGTCAATTTCATATGTACCATGGCCAACATTCGATGAGAGCAAACTTGTAAGTGACACTGTAGAAATCGTAGTTCAACTTATGGGTAAAGTTAAGGCTAAATTAGATGTTAAGAAAGACTTAACACCGGCTGAATTAGAGCAAATCGTTCTAGCTAATGAAGAAGTAAAAGAATTAATCGAAGGAAAACAAGTTATGAAAGTAATTGTTGTTCCTGGAAGATTAGTTAATATTGTAGCTAAATAAGGAGAGACACATGGAAGAATTAATTTATAGTATTGTTAGTGAAATTGTTGAGCATAAAGATGAAATTAAAATTGAAAAATTTGTTAAAAATGCTCGTGAACATTACATTTTAACAGTGCACCCAGAAGATTGTGGGCGCATAATAGGGAAAAAAGGTACAGTAATTAATGCAATCCGTACTGTGCTAAATTCAACAACATTTAGTAAAAAAGTTTACTTAGATTTAGTAGAAGAATAAGATAAATGTTGAGTAGGAGTCTGAAAGATGGATATTTTTCAGATTCCTATTTTTTAGTTGAATTTTGAATTAAGGACACAAAAGTAATAGTTTTATAGAGTAGAGAAATGGGACATAGACTTATATTTTGTGTATAATAATATTAGCGTTAATTTAGGAGGTTGTTATGATAGAGATAGTTGATGGATATTTAGTTAATGATGATAATATAAAAATTGCATTCACTAATAGAAAGGTTGATGCGAAAAATAGTGAGGATATGAAAAGATTCTCTGATGAATATGGATTTAATCATAATAATATAGTCTTTAATACACAAGTTCATGGAGCAGATGTGCGTATTATTGAATCGTATTCTGATCTTAATGAGAACGGGAGGGAAGCTGATGGCTTAATTACTAATTTAGCTGCGACACCATTATTGATTTTCACAGCTGACTGTGTACCTGTTGTTTTCTATGATAAAAAGCAAAGTGTTGCTGCTTTAGCTCATGCAGGATGGCGAGGAACATATGGAAATATTGCCGGAGAAATGGTAAATATCATGACAGGTAAATATAATTGTAAGGTAGAAGACATTAAGACCATTATAGGGCCGTCAGTTAGTGTTGATAACTATGAAGTTTCTTATGATCTTATAGAGAAATTCGCTGCTTTAGAAGTGCCGAATTATTATAAAGAAAATGATGGTAAATATTATTTAGATTTATGGCAATTGAATAAAGAATTGTTGAGAAAATGTGGTATACTAGAAGATAACATTAAAATTATTGATTTCTGTACGGTTAGAGATAATGATAAATTCTTTTCATATAGATTAGACAACGCTACTCCAAAACGTATCGGAACAATAATTCAAATAGATTAAATTCATATAGAATAGAGGAAACAATATTGGAAAAAGATATTAAATTAGTTGAACAAATAGCTACATTTAAGAGATTACCGAAAAGTGATAGTAGATGGCGTGTAGCATTTTATTATATAGCGAAAGAATTTTGGGATTTAGAAGAGGTTTTCGTAATAATAGATAAAACTCTTTATGAAGAACAAGGATTAAAAATTCCAGTTTTTAGAGAGTATAAAGAGGCGGAAGGATTCCAAATTTTTTCCAGTCATATAAAAGCGAAGGAATTTGTAGAAAAGCAAGGTGATTTATTCGTTACTGCTAGTGGAGAAAAACTTATTGGTAGAATACGTCAAGGTGCCTTTAGAGAGGTGTTTGTTCCATTTTTTGCTGAGCAGAACTTTAATTATTTATTAAATGAGGACGAAGCATTGTTCGCTGATACATTCAAACGACTTCTTGCAGTTATGGAAGCTAGTGAGAACTATATTGTAGATGAAGAACAAGAAGCTATGTTAAAAGCAGGTGATGTCCAAAGTTTCTTTGCGGATATTTGTAAAAAATATATAGTATTAGTATAAAAAATAATCTTCAAACATAATTTAACTTGTATGTTTGAAGATTTTTGTTTTGTATTTAATGAATTTATTTTGTGCACTAAATTTGCAACTCTAATTTTATTTTCCTCTAAAGTAATTTAATGTGTAAGCTATAGCTATAAAGAAAATTATTACGTAAAGAGTGTAGCTTGTATATTGTGTGATTCCTTTAATATTTACCAAGTAGCTTTGAACACTAAATGGAGTAAAGATAGCTGATATTAGAGGTGTAAGATTTTCTTTCCAAAAAGCAATAATAAGTAGGAAAAATATTATTATTGTTAGTATAAAATATATAATTCTAGGTATAGTGATAAAAAAGCTTTCTGGATTCGGGAATGGATTATAGTAGAAGAATATAATCGCTAATAATACCAAGATTAAGGTGATTCCATTTCGTTCTTTTTCTGTGATTGTGAAAATATCTTTAGTTAATAATATATATCCTGATAATACCCATAAAATTAAAACAATCAAAGTAATTGCTAAATTAGCAAGATTTAACTGTTTATTGAGGTCAAAGTTTATATTAAATGTGTATAGGAATGTGAAGATTAGAGCAAGTATGCTAGCTAATGTAATGTATCTTTTAGTTTTCATATATCTCTCTTTCCAAGCAACAAATGTTGCATCCTTCTTATTTTTTTCATATAATTTATATATAGAATTATAACATTAAGATAAATTATAAACAAGGAACTATGTGAGATGTTTTATTCTTTATTTACATTTTACCGTCTGGAATCTATATTGCATAGTAATTATGAATTGTTTTATTTATGAATTTTAGTAATATTAGGGATTTGTTTATAAGTCGGAGAGAGGATAGTAGGTGTAAAAAAATATTAATTATATTTAAAGTTTTCTTTAAACTTTGTTTAAGTTGATGTTGGTATGATAAAACTATAGAAAATGTAGATTAAAGATTTTTTTAATAGGTTGTGAAACACAACGAAAGATAAAAATTAAAAAGGAGGATTTTTATGGAAAACAGAAATAACAACCAAAATAATAAAAATTTACAAGATTTAAATAATCAGGAAAATTATAACGAACAGAATAATTATCAAGGTTATCAAAATTATGATAATGTTGATAATTCTCAATATAATGATTTTGAAAATTTACAGGGAATGAATAATGAGCAGGTAGCTGCACCGCAAAAGAACAATTATGGAAAATTATTCTTAACTGTCTTTGCAGCATTTGCGCTTGGAGCTACTAGTGTATTTGGAGCGCAAGCTGTGATGGGAACTGGAAAAGCATTGAATTCTTCGGTAACTACTACGAAAGAAGATAAAGATAATCAACAAATTACGGTAAATGCAATTTCTAAAGCTAAAGATGCTGTAGTTTCAATCGTAAACTATCAAAGTAACTCTAGCAATAATCTTGAGTCAATTCTAGGAGGAAATTCAAGAAGATCTGGAAGTGACTCTAGTGATTCTAGTAATTCTAGTGAATTAAAACCAGCATCTAGCGGAAGTGGGGTTATTTACAAAAAATCTGGTAATACTGCTTATGTTGTAACTAACAATCACGTGGTAAATGGAGCTAAAAAACTATCGGTAATTTTAAGTGATGGAACTAATGTTAATGCAGAAGTTGTTGGAACTGATGTATGGACAGATTTAGCTGTATTGAAAATCAGTGGTGATAATGTGACAACTACAATGGATTTTGCTGATAGTGATAAAATCGCAGTAGGAGAAACAGCTTTTGCTATCGGATCTCCTCTTGATGTTAACTTATCTAACACTGTTACAAAAGGTATAGTATCTGCTGTAAATAGACAAATTCCTATGGATGTTGATGGTGATGGTAAAAATGACTGGAATCAAACGGTAATTCAGACTGATGCCGCTATTAACCCAGGTAACTCAGGTGGAGCATTAATTAATAATGAAGGTAAACTTATCGGAATTAATGAATCAAAAATAGCAAAAGCAACATCGAACGTAAGTGCTGAAGGTATAGGATTTGGAATACCGTCTAATGAGGTGAAATTAATTACTGAGCAGCTGGAACAATCTGGTAAAGTAATTCGTCCAGCTTTAGGTGTTCAATTAGTATCTGTAAATACAGTTGATAGTGATACATTGAAATCACAATTAAACTTTGAAGGTAAGCAAGGGGTAGTAGTTCGATACGTTGAAAATGGTACTCCAGCTGCACAAGCAGGGATAGAAAAATATGATATTATCACGAAATTGAATGGTGAAGATGTCAAAGATGTTGCTGCAGTTAGAAAATATTTATTTGAAAAATCAAAAATAGGAGATACTATTAAAGTGACCTATTATAGAAATGGTAAAGAAAATACAACAAGTGTAGTGGTGCAAGCCTTGAATACACGATAAAATAATTAGGACTTGGAATAGAGTAGTTTATTCCAAGTCTTAATTAATGATTGTTCGTAAAATGTTCGAAAGGTAACGTTATTTTAGTTTTGTATATTTTGAATTAACATAATATCAATGTTTAAATTAGAGATGTCTAGAGAAGCTAAAATAAAAAATGTTATGTATATAGTTTGAAAAATAAAGAAAAATTTGCCAAAACAATAAAAATATGTTATTATTAGTTTGTAAAATTTTAAGAAAAGAATATAGGTGAATACATGAAGAAAGTTAGAAAAGCGATTATTCCAGCAGCAGGATATGGTACACGTTTCCTTCCTGCAACTAAAGCATTACCTAAGGAGATGCTTCCGATTATCGATACTCCTACTATTCAATACATAGTAGAAGAAGCGGTAAAAGCTGGAATTGAAGATATAATTATTGTAACTGGTAAACAAAAAAGAGCTATTGAAGACCACTTTGATAGAAATGTTGAATTAGAAGTTGAGTTAGAAAACAAAGGTAAGTTAGCAATGTTAGAAAAAGTTAAGTACCCAACGCAACTTGCTAATATTCACTA
Source organism: Gemella haemolysans (assembly GCF_028308085.1). Taxonomy (GTDB): domain Bacteria; phylum Bacillota; class Bacilli; order Staphylococcales; family Gemellaceae; genus Gemella; species Gemella haemolysans_D. The sequence continues at coordinate 1,104 of NZ_JAQMFS010000010.1, read as the reverse complement.
TGTACGTCAAAAAGAAATGGCAGGTTTAGGTGATGCGATTTTAACAGCACGTAGCTTTATTGGAGATGAACCGTTTGCGGTATTACTTGGAGATGATGTAGTAATTAATGAAGAGTATCCAGCAATTAAACAACTTATTGATAAAGCTGAAGAAACAGGATGTTCTGTAATCGGTGTACAAACTGTACCAGAAGATCAGACACATAGATATGGTGTTATCGCACCTAAAGGACAAGATGGTCATTTATACGAAGTTGAGACATTTGTAGAAAAACCAGCTCCAGGAACAGCGCCATCTAACCAAGCGATTATGGGAAGATATGTTCTTAACCCAGGAATTTTTAAACACTTAGCTAAGAAACAAGTAGGTGTTGGTGGAGAGGTTCAATTAACTGATGCTATCCAAATGTTAAATGAAGAAGAAAATGTTTATGCGTATGATTTCCAAGGTAAACGTTACGATGTAGGTGAAACAATTGGATTTGTTAAGACAACAATTGACTTTGCCCTTAAGAGTGATCTTAAAGATGAGTTAGTACCTTATCTAAAACAAAAATTAGCAGAGTTAGAATAATAAACAAGAGATGATGCAGATTTAAACAAGGTTTGCATCATTTTTATTATATTTCAGGAGATAATATGGTTATTGATTATTTAGGTATCTATGGTGTGTGTTTAAAAGAAAATAAAGTATTGTGTATAAAAAAGGCAAGGGGACCGTATAAGAATAGATTTGATTTACCAGGAGGTAGTCAAAAAACTAGTGAGGGATTTACGGAAACTTTAGTTAGAGAATTTCTAGAAGAAACAGGGTATAAAGTGAGCTCTTATGACAATTGCAGAGTTTATGATATATTTGTAGAAGAGGAAGAAGCTTATCCAAAAGACCTAAAATTTAACAAAGTTCATATGAGAACTCATAGACGCAGTGGTTTATTGATATCTAAATTCGCTTTGTGAAAGCTTTTTAGATATTTTGCGGGGGTGACTCGACAAAATCGATTTCTTCGAAATGATGTGTACCCAAAATTCTGGACACATATATATTTAGTTTAAACATGTGGATGTTATCCTGTATTGTACAGGTGACATCCATTTCGTTTT
>NZ_JAQMFS010000109.1 GCF_028308085.1 Gemella haemolysans | reverse complement strand
ACAATGAAAACTGAATATATATATTAGATCAAAAATAATTTTCTATAAATTAAAAACAGATTTACAAAACCGAGAAAAAAGTAAGTAAGTTGTAAAAACTTATTCACAAAGAGTTCAAGGAAAAGAACGAAGCGTAAAAGCTACACACGATTAAGTAGTAAAGGGCGCACGGAGGATGCCTTGGCACTAGGAGCCGATGAAGGACGTGACAAACGACGAAATGCTACGGGGAGCTGTAAGTAAGCAAAGAGCCGTAGATATCCGAATGGGGGAACCCACCGCTTTTAAAAGGGCGGTACGCGAAAGCGAGGTAACGCAGGGAACTGAAACATCTAAGTACCTGTAGGAAGAGAAAGAAAAATCGATTTCCTGAGTAGCGGCGAGCGAAAAGGAAAAAGCCCAAACCAATGTGCTTGCATATTGGGGTTGTAGGACTCTCAACAAATTGTATGACGAAGTATAGTAGAACTAGCTGGAAAGTTAGACCGTAGAAGGTAAAAGTCCTGTATACGAAATGCTAAGTTGGCGAGAGAGAGCACCTGAGTACGGCGGAACACGAGGAATTCCGTCGGAATCTACCAGGACCATCTGGTAAGGCTAAATACTACCTAGTGACCGATAGTGAACCAGTACCGTGAGGGAAAGGTGAAAAGAACCCCGGGAGGGGAGTGAAAGAGAACCTGAAACCGTGTGCTTACAAGTAGTCAGAGCCCCTTTGTGGGTGATGGCGTGCCTTTTGTAGAATGAACCGGCGAGTTACTTTATCATGCGAGGTTAAGTGGAAGACATGGAGCCGAAGCGAAAGCGAGTCTTAATAGGGCGAAATAGTATGATGGAGTAGACCCGAAACCAAGTGATCTACCCATGGCCAGGTTGAAGTTTAGGTAACACTGAATGGAGGACCGAACCAGGACACGTTGAAAAGTGTTTGGATGAGCTGTGGGTAGCGGAGAAATTCCAATCGAACTTGGAAATAGCTGGTTCTCTCCGAAATAGCTTTAGGGCTAGCCTCGTTGTGAGTTTACTGGAGGTAGAGCACTGTTTGGACTAGGGGCCCATCCCGGGTTACCGAATTCAGACAAACTCCGAATGCCAGATAAATATCAACGGGAGTCAGACTGCGGGTGATAAGGTTCGTAGTCGAAAGGGAAACAGCCCAGACCGCCAGCTAAGGTCCCAAATTGTATGTTAAGTGGAAAAGGATGTGATGATGCACAGACAACCAGGATGTTGGCTTAGAAGCAGCCACCATTTAAAGAGTGCGTAATAGCTCACTGGTCGAGTGACATCGCGCCGAAAATGTACCGGGGCTAAACATACAACCGAAGCTGCGGATATAACTAATGTTATATGGTAGGAGAGCGTTCTAACATCGTAGAAGCCGAGCTGTAAGGCGAGGTGGAGAGGTTAGAAGTGAGAATGCCGGTGTGAGTAGCGAAAGATAGGTGAGAATCCTATCCACCGAATGACTAAGGTTTCCAGAGGAAGGCTCGTCCGCTCTGGGTAAGTCGGGACCTAAGGTGAAGCCGAATGGTGAAGCCGATGGACAACAGGTAGAAATTCCTGTACCACCAAATATCGTTTGAGAGAAGTGGGGACAGAGGAGGCTAATTGATCGTCCTGATGGAATAGGACGTCTAAGCACAAAGGTTGAGTAGTAGGCAAATCCGCTGCTCGTAAGACTGAAGTGTGATGGGGAGCGAAACAAAGTAGCGAAGTCAATGAAGCCAAACTCTCAAGAAAAGCCGCTATCGAGATAAGAGGTGCCCGTACCGCAAACCGACACAGGTAGTTGGGAAGAGAATTCTAAGGTGAGCGAGAGAACCATCGTTAAGGAACTCGGCAAAATGACCCCGTAACTTCGGGAGAAGGGGTGCCTACGAGAGTAGGCCGCAGTGAATAGGCCCAAGCGACTGTTTAACAAAAACACAGGTCTCTGCAAAACCGTAAGGTGAAGTATAGGGGCTGACGCCTGCCCGGTGCTGGAAGGTTAAGAGGAGTGCTTAGCGAAAGCGAAGGTATGAATTGAAGCCCCAGTAAACGGCGGCCGTAACTATAACGGTCCTAAGGTAGCGAAATTCCTTGTCGGGTAAGTTCCGACCCGCACGAAAGGCGTAACGATTTGGGCACTGTCTCAACGATGGACTCGGTGAAATCATAGTACCTGTGAAGATGCAGGTTACCCGCGACAGGACGGAAAGACCCCATGGAGCTTTACTGTAGCTTGATATTGAATTTTGATGCAGTATGTACAGGATAGGTAGGAGCCTATGAATCATGCACGCCAGTGTATGAGGAGGCGTTGTTGGGATACTACCCTTGCTGTATTGAAATTCTAACCCTCGGCATAGAAAACCGGGAGACAGTGTCAGGTGGGCAGTTTGACTGGGGCGGTCGCCTCCCAAAGAGTAACGGAGGCGTTCAAAGGTTCCCTCAGAATGGTTGGAAATCATTTGCAGAGTGTAAAGGCACAAGGGAGCTTGACTGTGAGACATACAAGTCGAGCAGGTGCGAAAGCAGGACTTAGTGATCCGGTGGTTCCGCATGGAAGGGCCATCGCTCAACGGATAAAAGCTACCCTGGGGATAACAGGCTTATCTCCCCCAAGAGTCCACATCGACGGGGAGGTTTGGCACCTCGATGTCGGCTCATCGCATCCTGGGGCTGTAGTCGGTCCCAAGGGTTGGGCTGTTCGCCCATTAAAGCGGTACGCGAGCTGGGTTCAGAACGTCGTGAGACAGTTCGGTCCCTATCCGTCGTGGGCGTAGGAAATTTGAGAGGAGCTGTCCTTAGTACGAGAGGACCGGGATGGACGTATCAATGGTGTACCAGTTGTCACGCCAGTGGCATAGCTGGGTAGCTAAATACGGAAGGGATAAGAGCTGAAAGCATCTAAGCATGAAGCCCCCCTCGAGATGAGATTTCCCACGGATATTAAGACCCCTTGAAGACGACAAGGAGAATAGGTTAGGAGTGTAAGCACGGTAACGTGTTCAGCTGACTAATACTAATAGGTCGAGGACTTAATCAAGTGAAAGTTCTTTAGAAGTAACTGTTGACAAAAAGAAAAAAGATGATATAATATGTATATGAAGTTTTCGTCTGGTGGCGATAGCGAAGAGGACACACCTGTACCCATACCGAACACAGAAGTTAAGCTCTTTAGCGTCGAATGTAGTTGGGCTTACGCCCTGTGAGACTAGAACGTTGCCAGGC
>NZ_JAQMFS010000108.1 GCF_028308085.1 Gemella haemolysans | reverse complement strand
CATCTCAACACATTTTACTTTAAACTCATAACTATAACGCATAAAAAATACCCCTTTCACTGGTTTGTCCAGTAAAAGGGGTACATATCAAAATCGATTTTGTCGAGTCACCCCCGCAAAGTTTATTAGATATCTAAAAAGCTTTCACAAAGCGAATTTAGATATCAATAAACCACTGCGTCTATGAGTTCTCATATGAACTTTGTTAAGTTTTAGATCTTTTGGTCAGCCCCTACTATTTACATTATAGTTATTTTCTATTATTATAGATATAAGAATTAAATGAAGAAGTAGGTGTTTTTATGAGAACAATAGTAATTTCAGATATACATGGATGTTTTTATACGATGAAGAAATTACTTGATGAAGTAGAATTCAACAGTAATGAAGATAAATTAATTTGTTTAGGAGATATGTGTGATAGAGGTAAAAACACTAAATTAGTTTGGGAATATTTTTATAATTTACAAAAAGCTCACAAACAACACGTAGTTTTATTGGGAAATCATGAAGACATGTTTAATTTAGCGATAAAAGAAGCAATGTATGACAATACATCTTCAAAAAGACAAAATCACTATTTTAGGAATAATGGACTAACAACATTACAGTCGTTTTATCCAGAAGCAACAACGGAATCACGAAGAGAATACTTCCAAAAATTTGCTAGAGATAAAAAAAATCTAAGGAAATGGTTGCAAAATCTGCCTACAAGGTATGAGAGTGAAGATTATTACTTTGTGCATGCTGGTGTAGATTTTAATAAAAACTTTTGGGATCAGATACATCGTGATATGGTTTGGATAAGAGAACCATTTTTAACAAGTGAGATGAAATATAATAAAAAAGTATTTCATGGACACAGTCCTGTTAAAGAAAATCCTTATTATGAAATAAAGGATAATCGAATAAATATTGATGGTGGCTGTGTTTATGGAGGTAAATTAAATATAATAGTAATAGAAGGATCTGAATTAATAATCAAACAAAGTAAGATATTAGACGATGATATATATTACAATAAAGAAGGATAGAAGTTGATGAAATCAGCTTCTATCCTTCTTTATAAACAAAAAAAACCGAGCACATTTGTCTCGGTCTCTTATAGAAAAGGAAAGTTTATGAAGTTTATAACTATTTACTAGTTATGAATACATTATAAGTCTTGAACCTTAAATATACTTTAAATTTAGTTTTAAGTAAAAAGATTAAAAAAATACATAAAAGGTCTATTTTAAAGTATTTATGAACAATATTTCTTTTTTTAAAAAGAAATGGGAATTAAAAGTAACTAATAAAAATAAAGTAATTAAATTGTTTGCGAGAATATGAATTATTCTCTTCATTTTTAAATATTTCTAAATTGTTACAAAATGTATTTTGTATTACAAAATAGAAAATCTATTGATAATAAAATTTAGAATGATTATAATTAAGGAGAAGTAACTATTAAATTAAGAATTAAAACGATTTCGATGAAATGAGGAGAATATATAATGAAAAAACAAGGAATAAAGTTAACGAGTAAAGTTTTAACAGGATTAGTATTATTAACAGGTATAACATCACTACCAACAAATGCAGTTGAAGTTAAAACTGCAGCTGTTGATGTAAATAAAGCTAGCGTAAAAGCAAAAGTATATGAATTAAATGGTCATTATTATGCAAAACTAGTAGCGGATAAAGAAGTAGCAAATGTTATTGCTCGTATTACAACTGAAACTAAATCGGAGTTTGTATTGAAAAAAGATCTTATTAAAGCTGGGGAAGAAGTTGTAGTAGAATTAGATATGACAGCAAAAGCTCCAACAAGAAAATTACCTAATACAGAGGTTAAAAGAGAAGGATATACTGCAGTTAATAAAGTAGGAACACATACTTTTAATATTAATGTTCGTTATGAAATTGCAACTGATGAAGTAAAAGCAAAACAAAAAGAAACTCCTAAACCAGTGAACGAACCTAAAAAAGAAGATACGCCAGAAACTTCAGCAACTAATGATCAATCAAAAGGAAATGAAGCTGCAACTAAATCAGAACAACCAGCAGCAACTACTCCTGCAGAAAATACAAAATCAGCTGAAGCTCCAAAAAAGGCTGAGACAACAGTTGCTAGACCAAACACTTCAGATAACGAAAAACCAGCTGATAAACCAGCTGATTTAGTTAAACAATCGACAAAACCAGTTGCTGGAACTGATAGAAGTGCAGTAGCAACTCCAGCTAAAGAAGATACTAAAGCTGTGGAAAGAAAAGCACAAGCAGTTAAAGAAGAAAAAGCAGCTACAAAAACAGAAACTGAAAAACCGAAACAACAAACTCCAGCAGCACCAGCAGCAGGAAGTAGAGAAGAACAAATAAGAAAAGCATTCTTAGATAAAGTTGCTAAATTAAGAAATATTAATGGATTGCCAGCGTTATCAGAAAATGCAGCATTAAATTCTTCTTCTAAATTTAGAAGTTCAGATGTACCAACACGTGCAGTTGACGCAAACATTCACGGACCAAATGGAACAATACAATATGAAAAAGATGCGGCAAAAGCAGCAGGGTATGCAAATTATATTTTAGCTAATATTTCTATAACTGGAGATACAGGGACACCGGAAGAAGTTGCACAAAGATTATTTGATATTCTATTCAAAGAAATTGGAAATGTAGTAGCTAAATATCCATACGGACACAGAAATACCTTATTAGATGCAACTGCTAAAGATGTAGGTGCAGGAGTAACAATAAAAAATGGTCAAGTATATCTTGTACAACACCAAAGCTCTAATGAAGCGTTTAATGGAACTACTCCAAAAGCAGGTAAATATTTAGATGGATCAAATACTATTTTTAAAGGTGGTAAACCAGTATAAAATAGTAAATTAAATATATTAAGCTAATTAACATCAAAATTGTAGAAAACCCAATTAGATTTTCTAAAGTTAGATGTTAGTTAGCTTTTTTTATATTACAATTTGAAGACACTATTGTCATCTTCATCTACAATTGTAATTAATTGTACTCTATGAAAACTTATTCTAAAGCTAATGTAATTAAACAAAAGTTTGTAACGAAATTGTAAAGAAAATCAGAATATATTACAAATCAGAAATTCTATTGATTAAAATATGTAAATCAGATATAATTGACACAACAATAAATTTAGGAGAAATTTAATGAGTAAAACGAAATTGACTAGAAGAATATTAACAGGGTTAGTGTTATTAGTTGGGGCATCTGGAGCAGTTACAGTTGCTAATGAAGTTAATAATGCGGCAGTTAATGTTAATAAAAAAGATGTAAAAGCTAGTGTTTATGAAAAAAATGGACACTACTATGTGAAACTTACAACAGCTAAAAACGTTTCTAATGTAGTTGCACGAGTAACTACAGAAGATAGAAAAGAATATGTAGTTAAAAAAGAAGCTATCAAAGTGGGAGAAGTAGTAGAGTATGAGATAGACATAAATGCTGACGTACCTACTAGAAAATTACCACATACTGCAGTTAAAAGAGAAACTGTTAAATCTGTTGTAACTATAGGGAATCACACTTTCAACGCTGTAGTAAGTTATGATGTAGAAGTTGCTGATTCTCAAGAACAAGCAGCCAAACCGGTAGATAAAAATACTGAAAATAAAACAACTTTAGATCAACTTGCTGAGAAGAGAGAAGTAACTGCTGAGCAAAAAGCTAAAGAAGAAGTAGAAGCTAAGAAAGTAGCAGAAACAAAGGCAGCTGCAGATGCGAAAGCAAAAGAAGCAGAAGCTAAGAAAGCAGCAGAAACAAAAGCAGCGGCTGATGCGAAAGCAAAAGAAGCCGAAGCTAAGAAAGCTGCAGAGCTAAAAGCAAAACAAGAAGCAGAGGCAAAAGCAAAAGCAGCGAAAGAAGCAGAAGCTAAAAAAGCAGCTGAAGCAAAACAAACAACTACAGTAGCTGGTGGATTACCAGAAGTAACTGCTGCAGAATTGGCTGATCCTGCGATGAATGGATTAACTCCTCATACTAAAAAGATGAAAGTAGCTTTAGCGAAGAAATTCGGAATAACAAGTTTCTCACTATTTAGAGCGGGTGACGATGATGGTACTGGTCATGGACATAACTCTGGTATGGCTGTAGACTTCATGGTTCCTGTAAACTCAGCACAAGGTGACCAACTTGCAGAGTACTTAACTAAACATATGGATGAACTTGGAGTTTATTACGTTATCTGGAAACAAAGATTCTATATGCCACAACAAAACATTTATGGACCAGCAAATACATGGAACATAATGCCTAACCGTGGTGGAGTAACTGCTAACCACTATGACCACGTTCACGTGAGTTTCAAAAAATAATAAATAAAATTATAGACAATTAACAGATGAAAATTACTATCTGTTAGTTGTCTATTTTACATTAAAAAACTAAATAATACTTTTAAATTTTAGTGTGAAGTAGTATAATTATAGATAAGTAGTAGCATAGGAGGTAAATATGTCAGAGAAGAAAATGAACATGATTGTTTGTGGAGGTTGAAACTCGAAAATAGGGCCGGGAGCCTTATCAGATATACTAAAAGACCTTCCAAAAAAAGAAGATAAAAATTTAATAGTTGGGTATGAATCTTCGGATGATGCAGCCGTTTATAAAATTTCCGAAGATAAGGCGATTATTCAAACATTAGATTTCTTTACAACAATGATAAATGATCCATATTTATATGGGCAAATTGCAGCGACTAATGCGCTTAGTGACGTTTATGCAATGGGTGGAGAAGTTATCTCAGCATTAAATATAGTAGCTTTCCCAGAGAATATGGACTTAGAAATTTTACATCAAATATTAAAAGGTGGAGCGGAAAAAGTTCATGAAGCAGGAGGGGTTCTTGCAGGAGGACACTCTATTCACGATGCTACACCAAAATACGGATTATCAGTAACAGGAATAGTTCATCCTGATAAAATATTACAAAATAACAATTGTAAAGTAGGAGATTTATTAATCGTAACAAAACCATTAGGAGTGAGTATTATTAATACAGCTCACATGGTAAAAGAATGTTCAGAAGAAGCATTTGCTCAAAGCGTTAAACAAATGACAACACTTAATAAATATTCTGCTCAAATGATGAAAGATTTTAATGTTAATAGTTGTACAGATATTACTGGATTCGGTTTTTTAGGACATCTTGTAGAAATGTTGGATGGTAAACATTCAGCAGAAGTATATTCGAAAGATATTCCATATATTGAAGAAGCGTATAAATGTGCAAATGAATTTGTTATTACTGCAGGTGGTCAACTTAATAGAACATTTGTTGAGCCAAATGTAGAATATCAGATTAAAGACTTTGCATTAGAAGAAATAATGTACGATCCACAAACATCTGGAGGACTTTTAATAAGTTTACCAGAAAGTGAAGCGTACGAATTATTAGAAAAACTAAACACTCTTGAAGTTAAGAGTGCTATAGTAGGTAAAGTTATAGAAAAACAAGAAAAAGCAGTTATTATAAAATAAATTAGAAGACAATAGGAGAATATAAGTATGAAAAAAGAAATTTTAGATGCACAAGGCTTAGCTTGCCCGATGCCAGTTATTCAAACAAAAAAATTATTACTAGAAAATGATGTAGTAGAAACAATTGTAGACAATGTTATAGCTACTCAAAACTTAGAAAAAATGGCTAAACAATTAGGATTCAATTTCTCAGTGAAAGAAGAAGCAAAAGATAAATATATTGTTACTATTTCTAAGGGAGAAGTGAGCGAAGGTGTAGTCGTGGATACATTATGCGATAAATGCGTAGTTCCTGTAACTCAAGCAACACGTGCACTAGAAGAAGATACGAAAGTAACTTTATTAGTAAAAACTAAAGATAGTGTAGAAAGTCTCAGAAAATTTGCTGATAAAAATAGTTATGAGTTTAAAGTTTCTGATATTGAAGGTGGCTTCAAAGTTGAAATTACAAGAGAAGATACTCCACAATTAGAAGCTTTACCAGTAGTTAAGGATGACAGCTATATCGTTGTGATTAACAAAGATCAAATGGGACATGGTAGTGAAGAACTAGGTAAAAGATTAATTAAAGCATATCTTTATGCTTTAGGTGAACAAGAAGTTCTTCCTAAAAAAATTATTTTCTACAATAATGGTGGAATTTTAGTAGATAAAACTCGAAGCCATGTACTAGAAGAGTTAAAAACACTAGAAGAAGGTGGAGTAGAGATAGTTTGCTGTGGCGCATGTATTGACTACCACAATATTGATTTAGCGGTTGGAAATCCAACTAACATGTACTTCATCGTAGAAGACATGAGAAAAGCTAATAAAGTAATTCAACCATAGGAGGAAGCATGGTAGAAGAAGGATTAGTAGTTTTTAATAGTACACACGATTCAATAAAGGCGGATAACATTTGTTTAGAAAGAGAAATGGGAGCATCACTTATTCCAACACATCCATCTATAGGTGTAGGTTGTGGATTTATGCTAAAAACAGCTTGGGATAATTTCGATAATGTTGTAAGAATGTTAGAGGATGAAAAAATCGAATATCGTGGTTTGTATTATTCTAGAAAAGCTGGAATCAAAAGAATAATAACAGAATTAAAAGATTATAAATTAAAATAAAATTTTGGATAGAGGTTATTATAGAGAAAGTTTAAAATCTATTTTGTAAAGTTCTCTCTCATAATCTCTATTCTTAATATAAAGTATAAAGGTGAATTGTATGAATAACAATGTAATTATTGGTACTGCAGGGCATATTGATCACGGGAAGACGACCCTGATAAAAGCTCTAAGTGGTATTGAAACAGATACTACTCAAGAAGAAAAAGACAGAGGAATGTCGATAAATCTTGGATTTGCTTATTTTGATCTACCAAGTGGAAAAAGATGTGGTGTAGTTGATGTTCCAGGACATGAAAAATTTATAAAAAATATGCTAGCTGGAGTTAGTGGTATAAACTTAGTATTATTACTAGTTGACTCAAGAGAAGGTATAATGCCTCAGACGAAAGAGCATGTTGATATTTTAACTTTACTAGGAATTGAAAACTACATTATTGTAATGACAAAAATAGATTTAGTTGAAGAAGAATATCGAGAACTTGTTAAAGAAGATATTCGAGAATTCATCGCTGGAACAGTCCTTGAAAATTCTCCAATTATAGAAGTAGACTCAATTAGTAAAAAAGGTTTAGACAATCTGTTAGAAACAATTGATAAGAAAACAGAAGATATCGAAGCGAAAAATATTGAGAAAAATGCTAGACTTAATATCGACCGTTCATTCCAGGTAAAAGGATTTGGAACAGTTGTTACAGGAACTCTTACGGAAGGTGTAGTAAATGTAGGGGATGAACTTGTTATTTATCCAAAAGGAATAAAAACAAAAGTAAGAAATATACAAGTCCACGCAAAGGATGTAGAAAAAGCCTACGCAGGCCAAAGAACAGCGATAAACTTAGCGAATATCAAGTTTGATGATGTGAAACGTGGAGACACTCTAGCGACTGCAGATTCATTAACAAAGACTTATATGCTAGACAGTGAGATTAAATTAATCAATGATGAGAGAGCTAATCTTGAACTATGGGATAGAGTGCGTGTATATATAGGTACTGAAGAAGTCATGGCAAGGGTTGTACCACTTGGAACAGACTTATTAAAAGCAGGAGAGAGCAGTTTTGCTCAACTTAGACTAGAAGATGAAATAGCGGTTAAAAACTATGATAAATTCATCATTCGTACTTATTCACCAATGATTACAATAGGTGGAGGGGTAATTCTTGATGCTAGTCCAAAAAAACATAGCAGATTTAATGAAGAAATTCTTGAAAAACTTAAAGTGCAGCTTGAAGGAAATACATCAGATTTAATAGCTAACTATATACTATCACATAATAACTATTTAGTTTCTAAAGATAGTATCGTAAAAGATTTACAACTTCCAGAAGAAGAGATAGTGGAATCAATAGCACAACTAATAGAAACAGCTATAGTTTATGAGACTAAGTTAGGATATATTCATAAGAAAAAATATGAAGAAGTATTAGAAAAACTGAAAAAATTATTAGTAGAGTATCATAATAGATTCAAATTGAAAGTTGGTATTCCTAAAATTGAGGTGCTTTCTAAGTTTAAACTTTCTCAAAAAGAAACATTAGAGCTACTTAATCTATTTATAGCGAACAACGAAATTCGACTAGAAGGTAACTTAGTAGCTGAAAAAGATTTTGTAGTTAATTATGATAAGAAACAATTGGCTGAAAAAGAAAGAATAGAGAAGGCTTTACTAGAAGGAGGGTTTACACCACCGACTATTAAAGATTTAACAAATGGAGAAAAACCGAAAGTTGAGATATTAGAATCTCTAATCGACAATACAATAGTTAGATTAGATGCTGATTTAGTATTACATGCTAATGTATTAAAAGAAGCTATTCAAAAAGTAGAAGATCACTTTAGTGCAAATGAACAAATGGGATTAGCTGAATTTAGGGATATGACAGGTTCTAGTAGAAAATATTCTATGGCTATTTTGGAATATATCGATAAACTAGGAATTACTCGACGTGTAGAAAATTATCGAGTATTGGCGAAAAAATAAATAAAGAAGGGAGCTAAGTCATCGTACAAAACTGACTTAGATAAGGTAAGGGATATGAGTTATTATTTCGACTATGGAGCAACGTCGCTAAAAAAACCTAAAGAAGTGGCGGACAAAGTCTATGAAGTACTATCATCGGCGAAATATGCAAATGCGTCAAGAGGTAGTTATTATGAAGCGAATAATGCTTTTCGTGAAGTGTTTGAAGCAAGAAATGATATTGCAAAATTCTTCGGTTTGAAAGATGAAGATAGAGTAGTATTTACGAGTAATTCTACAGAAAGTCTAAATATAGCAATATTAGGATTATTAGAAAAAGAAGATCACGTAATTACGACTTCAATGGAACATAATTCAGTATTAAGACCAGTTTATTTAGCTCATGAAACAATAGGATGTGACTATACGATTGTTAGAGCTGGAAAAACAGGATTAATCGACTATGAGGAGTTAGAAAAAGCTATCAAACCTAATACAAAAATGATCGCTATTACGCATGGTTCAAATGTTACAGGGAATATAGTAGACTTGGAAAAAGTTGCTGCTATCTGTAAAAAACATAATATTATTTCAGTTGTGGATGCTTCGCAAACAGCAGGAGTAGTACCTATTAATATAGATGAATTAGGAATAGATGTATTATGTTTTACAGGGCATAAAAGTCTGTACGGACCACAAGGAATTGGTGGACTATGTGTAAGACTTAAAGAACCTGAAATTAAGAGATTTAAAGTCGGTGGAAGTGGAGTTAGAACTTTCGATGAGAAACATCCAGGAGAATATCCGCTGCGCTTAGAAGCGGGTACGCTTAACACTGTAGGTATCTTAGGTTTGCATGAGGGAATAAAATATATAAATAGACAAGGAATAGAAAATCTTTATAAAAAACAGATGAACTTTGCGAACAAATTCTATAACGAATTAAAAGATTTAGATTGTTTAGAGTTTTATGGAGATTTTACAAAAGAACGTACAGCAGTAGTTTCATTGAACTTCAAAGGAATTTCAGCTTCAGATGTAGCAGATGTACTTGCTGAAGAATATGACATTGCTGTTAGACCTGGAGCACATTGCGCACCTCTAATGCATGAGGTACTAGGGACAAAAGAACAAGGTATAGTGAGATTTTCTTTTTCTAGTATGAATACAGAAGAAGAAGTAGATTATGCTATTAATGCTATAAAAACATTAGCAAAAGAAATTTAGGAGAATTATTATGTCAAAACAATTATTATCACAAATTCCCGCAATAAATAAGATTTTATTATTAGATGAAGTAAAAGCACTAATAAATGAATATGCAGAAGTAGCGGTGAAATCAGCGATAAAAGAATATATTGATAGAATTAAACAAGAAATACTAAATGAAGAATTATTCGAAGTTCCAAGTTTAGAGAAAATTGTAGTAGAAGTTACACAAATAGTAAAAAAAGAAGATAGAAATTCTTTACGTAGAGTAATTAATGCAACTGGAACAATTTTACACACAAACTTAGGTCGTAGTTTACTAAGTCAGAAGATTAAAGAAAATATTGAGAGCGTAGCATTTAACTATTCTAACCTTGAGTTTGATATAGATAATAAAAAACGTGGAAGTCGTTATGTCCACCTTATTGATATTATCAAAAAATTAACAGGTGCAGAAGATGTCCTTGTAGTTAACAACAATGCTGCGGCTGTACTGTTAACGTTAAATACACTAGTTAAAGACAAGGAAATAGTAGTTTCTCGTGGAGAGCTGGTAGAAATTGGTGGAGCATTCAGAATTCCTGAAATTATAAAACTAAGTGGTGGTACTCCTATTGAAGTAGGTACTACGAATAAAACACATTTAAAAGATTATGAGAATGCGATTAATGACAATACAGGAGCATTGTTAAAAGTTCATACTAGTAACTATAAGATTGTAGGATTTACTAAAGAAGTATCTAATGAAGAGATATCTTACCTTGCTCGTGAGAACGAACTAGTGTCTATAAACGACTTAGGAAGCGGGCAGTTCGTAGACTTTTCTAAATATGGATTACCTTACGAACCAACTGTAAAAGAAGTGCTTGATAGTGGTATTGATATAGTAACTTTCAGTGGAGATAAACTTCTGGGAGGACCACAAGCAGGTATTATCGTTGGTAAAAAAGAATATATAGAAAAAATGAAAAAGAACCAACTTACTCGTACGTTACGTGTAGATAAGATGACTTTAGCTGCATTAGAAGCTACATTAAAACTATATCTAGATGAAAAAGAAGCACTAGAACACATTCCGACATTGCACATGATTTCATTATCAAAAGAACGCTTATTTGGTAAAGCAGACGTACTAAAAACAAGACTTGGTGACTTAGACTTCAAGATTACAATAGCTGAAGATAAGGCAGAAGTCGGTGGAGGAAGCTATCCAGCAAGTTACTTAGAAAGTGTTGTGGTAAAATTAGAACACCCAAGACTAAGTGCGACAGAACTAGAACGTCGTCTATTAGAAGTAGAAATACCTATTATTACACGTATTAAAGACAATGAATTAATTCTTGATATGAGAACACTTCGAACAAGAGAATTCGATTTAGTTAAACAAGCTTTAATAGAAGTCGCGAAGTAAACATAGAATTTAAGTTGCAGTAAGTTGCATGTTAAATAATATTTGATAAAATCAGAAGGTGAGTATATGTTTAGGGAAATAAATATAGAAGATGTACAAGAAGTAGCAGAAATTTGTAAAGCAGCATTAGGTTATGATGTAGATGTTGAAAATGTGAAAAGACAAATAGAGAAACTAACTAATGACAAGAAACAACATATTATTATCGGTTATGAAGATGAAAACACAAGGAAGATTATAGGATTTGTTCATGCTCAAATGTATGAAAGTTTCTATAGTAATCTAGGATTAAATATTTTAGGACTCGCTGTTAATCCTGATTTTCAAGGTAGGGGAATAGGTAGAAAACTTATGAATGAGTTAGAAGACTATGCTGTAGACAATAATATTAGCTTTATTAGGTTAAATTCTGCCATGAAACGTGAAGAAGCACATAAATTCTATGAACATATCGGTTATACCTGTGATAAAGTTCAAAAAAGATTTATAAAGGTATTTGAGTAAGAAAATTAAAACAGAAGTTTTTGTATTTTGACTTACTTAACCAAGTAAAAAATAAGGTCTATATAATCAAATGAATTATTTATTTCCTAGGAAATTCGATTAAGTTTGATTGTATAGATCTTTCTTTTTATTAGATTTTCTTCAACTTGTTTGCACAAAAGAAGTATGATAATATAGAGTAGACTTATATAGAGAAGAGGTTTAGGAAATGGATTTATGTAAAGAATACAATGGTATTGATGGATTGTTAGTTTTGACAAGTCCACTTCACCATGATGATAGAGGATATTTTCTAGAAAACTGGAAGAAAAATGATTTAATAAAATTTGGAGTACCAAAAGAGTTCTTCAATAATGATCTGCAAAACAATGTTTCAGTGTCGAATAAAGGGACTCTAAGGGGTATGCACTGCCAAGGATGGGCGAAATTAATGACAGTTGCGTGGGGAACATTTAGAATGTGTTTTGTAGATTTGCGCCGTGAATCTCATACATATAAAAAGGTAATGTCTCTTGATGTAAAACCTGGTATGGCAGTATTCGTTCCTGAAGGTGTTGCGAACGGCGCACAATCTTTAGTAGAAAATGGAATATTGAATTATATTGTAACTGGATATTATAATCCAAATGAAAAATACTTAGGTATTACTCCATTAGATCTAAAACTTAACTTACCTTGGGATATGACTACAACACCGATAATTTCGGAAAAAGATAAGGGAAGTCTATCTTATGACGAAGTGATAGCTATTATAGAAAGTGATGTGAAATAATGAAAAACATTGCTTTAATAGGTGAGACAGGATCAGTAGGTGAGGAAATATTTAATCAGTTACTTAAAATAGATAATCTACATGTGAATACTTTTACTAGGAGAAATATAACTGACGTCCTACATAGTGAATATGACATTACTATATGTGCAGCTCCATCCTCAGGGAAGCTAAAAACAAATTTAGAACTTGATAACAGTGACAAAGACATAGAAGAGCTGTGTAGAATAATAAAAGAAATAAAGACGAATAGATTTATTCTAATATCATCACAATCAGTTATTTATGAAGCGGAAAAACTATATGGAAAAGTTCAAAAAAAGGTGCTAGATAGTGTCCTAGTTCATCATAGTAATCACACAGTTTATTTGGTAGATACTTTATATGGAACTAGTTTAAATAAAGGTTTTATTAGTGATATTATTACGAAGCAATGGAGTTTCTTATCTGATGATTATATTCAAAAATCACCTGAATTAATGAATTATTATAAAAGGATAGGGGATACTAATCTTTGGGAACGATATAATGAATTACCAAAGAATCTACTAGAAAAGTTACCAAATATAGTAGATATTTATCCAGACGATAAGGTTTTTCAGGTTACTCCGATAGCTGCATTAGCTAAAACTCTTGTAGAAAATATGGAGAAATCACAAGGATTAAAAACTAGTATATCTGAGACAGAAGTATTTACAGGAAAACAGATTAAAGATCTCTATGAAAATCCAAACGAGGATACATTTTTGGGTAAATATTTCATGAAGCAAAAAATATAGGAAAGGAAATTTAGAATGAAAGTTTATTATAACGATAGAGGATTCCAACTTGGTAATCTACTATTTGTATTAATGCAAGCACATAAAGATAGATTAGCTGGTATAGAAGAAAGTTATGTACTAAGAACAGGTTATTTTAAATTTGCACAAAGTTTCTTTCCGAAAACAGCTGAGTTATTTGGAAAAGCGCAAGGTTGTGAGCTAGAACCATTCGGATATTATCAAATATCAGGACAAGATTATTATGCAGAGGTATTGGATTCATTCTGCAGGGAATATCTTTTAGAAAGAGCAGAAGAACTATCTAATCAGTTTGACAATAAAAATATAACAATAGCGATAAGAAGAACGGATTTTTTAGATGGAGATAGAGTAGAGAAATATGGCTATGACGCGGTTAAGTATGTCGTCGATTGTTTAGAAATAATCAAAGAAAAAGAAGCAGATATTTCTGATTTAACAATAAGAATAACTTCAGATGACACAACTTGGTGTAAAGAAGAATTAGCTCCAAAATTAAAAGTATTATTTAGTTTTTCGAATGAAATAGTAGTCGAAGATCAAGATATTCAAGATAATTTCTTACAATTATACGCAACAGATAAATACTTCATCACGCCGAATTCTACTTATGGATACTGGGTAGGATATGTGCTGAGAGTGAGCGGAAAAAATGTTCAAACTTTTGCACCTAACTTCAATACAACGCTAATAGAAGACGGACGACAAATAGCAGACACAAGAGATTGGATACTAGTTGATGTTGATAGAAGTATGTATGAAGAAAAAGCGTAAATGAATTAAAAAAAAGATAAAAATAGCAATCCTATCTGGATTGTTTTTTTGTTGACACTTGGATGAATAAATGATAGGATCTAATATAGCAAAATTAGAGGAAGAATTATTATGGGATATTTAGAAATAGTAAAAGTTATTGAAAGAATAGCAGAATCGAATTATAAAGAATATATTAAGGCTATGATTTACATAGAAAAAAATATAAAAGATGAATTAGTTTTGGATAAATTATATCAAGAATATTATGAGAATGATGATGTAAATTTATTAAATGATTTTTTCGATAAAGAAAAATAGATAAATTAAATGATTATAGACATATTGCTGTAAAAATTATGGTATAATAATTATTATTTGATTAGGAGCTGTATTATTGTGAATTTACCTTATGATAAACATAATCCATTGGCTATAGAGAAATATGCTAAAAAATTAGAAGGAAAAAAGTTTTTTGAAGTACTAAAAGACTATTATTCAAATAGTGAGATAAGAGAAAGTGGTATTGGTTACTCAGAAAAGAATGAACTTCAAGAAAAAATAGCATATTTTAATAATCCTAGAGGGAAAGGTAGTCTAGGAAATCTGTTAGAAGAATATTATTTTTACTACAAACCAAATAGTGATTCTAATCCTGATTTTTTAGAAGCTGGTACAGAATTAAAGGTAACACCAATAGAGAAAAAAAGAGATGGTAGTTTAAAGGCAGGAGAAAGATTAGTTATTACTATGATACCTAATGATAGACCTGTTGAACCAGTGTTTGAAAAATCTCATGTACTAGAAAAAATGAGATTAATGTTGTTAATTTTGTATTTAAGAGAAAAAGATATTTTAAGAACAGAGTATAGTATAGAGTATGTAAAACTGTTTTCTATTTTATCAGAGAACTGTAGAGAAGATTTAATAATTATTAAAGAGGATTATTCTACAATTATTACAAAAATTCAACAAGGTAGAGCACATGAACTATCTGAAGGTGATACAAAATATTTAGGTGCATGTACCAAAGGAGCAACAGCTAAGAAAAGTGAGCAAAAGCAATATTATAGTGAAATTCCTGCAAAAAGAAGAGCATACTCATTAAAACAATCATACATGTCATATGTGATTAATAATTATGTTGTTGGACAAATTAATACATATGATTCTATTTTGAAAAATACAGAATTGAAAGAAGAAACTTTTGATAATGTAGTATTAAACAAGATTAATGAATATAAAGGGAAAACAGAAGAGGAACTATATTGTCAATTTGAAATCAATAAGAATTCTAAACAAGCAAATAGTAGTTTGATATCAAGAATGCTTGGTGTTAAGACTGATAATGTTGAAGAATTTGAAAAAGCTAATATAGGAATAAAAACAATAAGGATAGATAAAAAAGGTAATCCTAGAGAGAGTATGTCATTTCCAAAATTTAAAATTTTAGATTTTGTTCAAGAGACCTTTGATAGTTCAGAACTATATAATTATTTTTATGAAAAAAGATTTCTATTTGTTGTATTTAAAGAAAATATGGCAGGAGAATATGAGCTAGTAGGTTCTAAATTTTGGAATATGCCAATATCAGATTTAGAAGGAATTGGAAAACTCGAGTGGGAAAGATATCAATCGCAATTTATTGATGGGATTGAATTTGAAATAAAAGATAATAGAATAAGTAATAACTTATTAAAGTCAAAAGAAACACAAATATTCCATCTAAGACCACATGCGCAGAGATCGGCATATGTAATAAATGGAATAAAATACGGTAATGGTACAGAGAGTGATATGGATGAATTGCCAAATGGAAATAAGATGACAAAACAATGTTTTTGGTTAAATAAAAAGTATGTTTTAAAGAATATTCAGGATATAATTGAAGGAGAATAACATGAATTTAGATGTTGTAGAATTATTCGCTGGAGTTGGTGGATTCAGAGTTGGATTAAATCAAATAAGCGAATTTGATAAAAAAAGTGGAAAAGCTATAGAAAAAGGTGGATGGAATTTTGTTTGGGCGAATCAATTTGAACCTTCAACAAAGACACAACACGCCTTTGAATGCTACACAACAAGATTTGGAGAAGATGACTGTTCAAATGAAGATATTAATTTAGTTGATAAGAAAAAAATTCCAAATCATACCTTATTGGTTGGAGGATTTCCTTGTCAAGACTACTCAGTTGCACGTTCTTTAAGTGGTGAAAAGGGAATAGCTGGGAAAAAAGGTGTACTCTTTTGGGATATAAGAGACGTATTAGTAGAAAAAAATACTCCGTTTGTGCTTCTTGAGAATGTAGATAGATTATTAAAATCTCCAGCCTCTCAAAGAGGGCGTGACTTTGCAATTATGCTAAAGACGTTTGATGAATTAGGATACTATGTACAATGGAGAGTAATAAATGCTGGTGATTATGGAATGCCACAGAAACGTAGAAGGGTATTTATTTTTGCTTCTAAAAAAAATACAAAGTATTCTAAGAGTATAAAAAATGAACAAAACCTAGAAAACAGTATTTTTGAGAAAGTTTTTCCAACGGAAAGTGAATTAGATATTCTATTCAATACAGATATTAATACTTATTCTGATGCATTAGATGTAACAGAAAATTATAAAGATGGAAAGTTTTTAGATACTGGAATGATGATAGATGGAAAGATTATTCACAGAGATGTAACTCCAAAAAAATCTGAAGTTTATTCGCTAGAGAAGTTATTAAAAAATGCAGAAAAATATAATGATGAAGACTTAAGCAAATACTTTGCAGAAGAAGATAAATTAGATAAATGGAAATATTTAAAAGGATCTAAAAGAATAGAGCGTGAATCAAAAACAGGGCATAAATACATTTATAGTGAAGGAGCAATGAGTTTTCCTGAAAATATTAAAGAACCTGCTAGAACAATGCTAACAAGTGAGGGAACTGTTAATCGTTCATCTCACATAGTATTTGATGAAACTAATAAAAAATATCGAATTTTGACAGAAGTAGAGTGTGAGATGATACAAATGTTCCCGCCTAATTGGACTAACACTATGCCTATGCGTCGAAGATATTTTATGATGGGAAATGCGTTAGTAACTGGAATAATTTCAAAATTAGAACCAGTATTAAAAAATATTATTGAAAATGAATAAGGAGGAACCATGTCAGATTTAGAAAAATTATTTTTTAAGATAGATAAACAGGTAGAAGAGAATAAAGGTGAAGGGTTGTATTTTGACTCTTTAGTGAATTACTTAACTTTAGAGAATGATGAAGAGTATTTTGATATTGTCGACAATTTCTCTAAAGAGGATATTAAGAAAGTTTATCAGTTTTTACTATTAAAAGCTCTTAAAGAGTTAAATAATCCAAGTTACGACATTACACCAGAAGTTATTACTATGTACGTATCTCATATTTTAGAGTGTTTATACAATAATGAGAAAATTTCTGTAGCTGATTTTGCTAGTGGAAGTGGAAACTTCTTAATTAACTTAGCTGCCTTATCAAAAGGTGACTACGAATTAACTTCTGTAGATGTTGATAATAACTATGCTAGATTACAACAAAATATTTTCAATTTATTAGAAACTAATGTTGAGATCATTAATCAAGATGCACTTAAACCTTTAAATATCAAAAAACAAGATGTTATCATCAGTGATGTACCTTTTGGCTATTATGCTGATGAGGATAATAGCTTAAACTATAAACTTTGTAGTGCTGAAGGATATAGCTTAAATGCCTTATTATTCATCGAGCAAGCATCTAATTATTTAAATGATAATGGTGTAGGAGTATTAGTAGTACCTAAAAAAGTCCTTGAGCTTGAAGATAATTTCAAGAAGTTCTTAGAAGAAGATATTAATTTAAATGCGGTAATTACTTTACCAGATGAGATGTTCAAAAATGCATCTCAACAAAAAGCTATTATTTTAATAACTAAAAAAGGTCAAACTAAATTGCCAAATCAAGTATTTTTAGCTCAAGTACCTAGTCATAAAAATAAAGAAGGTTATGCTAATTTTATTGAAGAATTTAAAAATTGGTTATTAGAAAAATAGCATCATTAATGTATAAATGAAAAGGTTATTTTCGTAGAAATATGTTAATAAATTGCTATTAAAGGTTGACAAGAACGTAAGAATATAATACAATATGTAAGTAGATTGCTCAAAGAGCAGTCTTAATGATTGAATGTTTGTATTTATTTTACATTCTAAACATTTAATTAAGTATTAAATTAAGATTTTGTAGTATCGGAGGGAGGGAAATCCAATGTCAAAAACTGTAGTTCGTAAAAATGAATCACTAGAAGATGCACTACGTCGTTTCAAACGTGCTGTTTCTAAAAACGGAACTATCCAAGAAGTTCGTAAACGTGAGTTTTATGAAAAACCAAGCGTTCGTCGTAAGAAAAAATCTGAAGCGGCTAGAAAACGTAAATATTAATAATTGGTAATTATCACGCAATTTATTAATAAAATCTAAAAAACTTTCCCTCTTTTAGATTTATTTAAAAAATAAGGACCTCATCGAAAGATGAGGTTTTTTTATATCTTTATATAATGGAGTATGACTGCTCTTGTTAAAAGAAAGAAATTGTGTTATTCTTATTTTAATTATTATCACTAGGAGAATAGTATGTTTGCAATAATTTGTTTAAATATTATGTTACTAATTTCATGTTGGTACTTAATTGCTGAAAATCAGAAGAATAAAAATAAAATTAATGATTTACAAGATGATTTAAATAAAGCAATTAAAAGACTATCAGCATTAGAAAAAGCTCAAAAGTAGAAGGGGATATCCCAAAAGTAACAAAGTTTATATGAGAGCTTATAGATTCAGTGATTTATTGATATCTAAATTTGTATTATAAAAGCTTTTTAGATATCTAATAAATTGTGTGGAGTGACTCGACAAAATCCCAATTTTTGAGTCTTCCCTAGCATAAACAAAAATAAGATTCCATCCAAGACGGACGGAATCTTATTTTTTTAGAATTCTATTTTTCTTATTTTTTTATCTAATTCAGCTATATTTCTAGCATTCATAAGTATCATCAAGAACTTAACTTCTTTTTTCCATTTTTCGATTTCTTGAATCAGGGCATCTTTTCCTTCATTTACAAGGATTTCTAAGAAAATTTTAGAAACACCGACTGCTTTAGCTCCTAAAGCTAGACATTTTACAACATCTAGAGGATTACGAATACCACCACTTGCGATAATATCTATTTTATCTTTATAAGAGTAGGCGATTTCTAGACTTTCTGCTGTAGTGTATCCAATTGCTTCTAGGTATGTTGATTTATCAGTTCTTCGTCCATTTTCGATTCTAGCGAAGTTTGTTCCCCCCATACCGCTGATATCCACGGCTGGAATATTTAAATCGATTGCTAGTTTAATAGTAGCTTCGTTCATGCCAAAACCTGTTTCTTTTAAGATTACAGGAATAGGAGATTTAGAGCTGACTTCTTTTAGGTTGGCGTACCAACTTTCGAAGTTATGATCACCTTCAGGCATAACGATTTCTTGAAGAGGATTAGTATGAAGTTGAATATATTTTGCTTGTGATTTTTCAATTGCTTCTAAAACAAGTTTTGGATCTTTATCTAATCCTAAGTTTACTGAATAGCCTTTAGGATAAGCTTCTTCGTCTTCTTTACTCTTAAGAGCTGGAGAATATGATCCTGGGAAAAATTTAATTCCACATTTTTCACTAACTTCCATAAAATCTTGATTAATTTTATTACAATCTTCTCCACCAGCAGTTATAGCATTGATGAAGAATGGATATTCCCAACGATCCCCACAAACTGATGTAGAAGTATCCACATCATCTAATCCGAAAAGTGGAATACTATTGTAATCAATTGCGTATGAGTCCAAGCTAGTTACTTTTGTTTTATCAGCAAGTGCTAATCTAATATGATCTTTTTTTCTCATAATTAATCCTTTCGTAGTATATTATAGTTTTTCTAAGTTCAGTTGTAGTTGATACTTATCGTTATTTTTTTCAAATCCTAATACAATATCACCGCTACCAGAACCACTCTGTTTACCAGCAGAATGTGCGTCAATATAATTTTTCATTGCATTAGTTTCCATAGGTATTTTAGAGAAACTTTCTAAATATAATAGATTTTCTCTAAGTTTATTTATCGTATTAAGAGCATTTGATGCATCCGTTTCTACTAAATTATCTTTTAATGTTTTTACAAGGTGATTAGAAGTCTCTACAAAAACTTTAAATTCATCTTTGTAATTATCTTTATGTTGTTTCCAAAGTTTAACGTGCTCTTTCGTATCAACAGCTTCACCAGTCCATCGTGCTAAGATGCTTAAATCAGCTTTAGGATGTATTTTTTCAATAAGAAGTCCATCCCAATTTGTATTGATTATTTCTTTAACAGATTTATTTTGGCGAATCATATTATTAACGAACTCGGCATTGAATTTTTGATAGAAGGTAATCCCATCGTTGATACTCGCAGCAACATCTCCCATAGATCCGCTTAGATTGTGTTTAATATTAAATAGGGCAACCAATTTGAAAATAGTTAGATCATTATACGTAATATTTTCGAATGATAGTATTGCTCGAGCTATAGCGACAAGAACAGCGCCAGATGAACCTAGACCGTATTTTTTATCATCACTATGAAGTTCATTGAAAATAGTAAGAGAAAATGTTTTATCACTATTTGTATATTCTGTTAAAAATTGGATAAATTGTTGAACTAGTGTGAAGTTACTATTTTCTTCAAAAAGGCCAACAGAAGTTTTATTAATTGTATCGAAGATAGTAGTTTTATCACTTTCTTCTACAAATACTGTAATTTTTTTAGGGACACTTGTTATTAGTGCTGAAGCGTAATCTTCTAAAATCGCATATTCACCAGCGAGATAGAGCTTACCATATGCTACTCCATGCACAAAATTATTTTTTTCTTCCATAATTTTGAAATTTCCTCATATAATTTGTCTTGATCTTCCCTTAAGTATAGTACTTTCACATTTGGGCCAGCATCCATAGTGAAGTAACATCTATAACCTTTAGAACGTAGTTCTTTTAAGATATCCATAGCCATGTAGCTTTCTTCAGTTAAGAACGAAAAACTTGGAGTAGATGTAGAAGTTGTACCATGCATAGCTAGTGCGTTACTTTCTGTAATCTCACCAATTTTCTCGAAGTCGGCTTCTTTTAGAGCTTCTTTCATTAATACAAAATCGTTTTTAGCTTTTTCTATCCAAGCATCGAATGTTGTCGATGTTTGAACACAGCGCTCCATAGCTACACGACTAGAAATTTTCTTTCTATCTTCATTAACTACAAGAACCATCATTCCGAAGTCTAGAGAGCATTCTAACTCTTCAACACTTCCATCCTCAAGCCAAGCAGCAAGTTTATAGAAGCTTCGGCATGAAGAACCAGAACCTTCTTTGGCTATTTCAACTAATTCCTTAGTAGTTTTGTTTAATTTGAAATATTCATTACAAGCAAGAACTAATGCCATAGTACCACTAGAACTTGAAGAAAGTCCTGCAGCAGTAGGCACAGTATTATAACTTCTTATAGTTATAGCTTCACGTTCAGTAGGTGTAAATTTAGAGATGAATTTAATCATCTTATCAACTTCTTCTTGGCTTTGTTTTTCGTCATTGATATAAAATTCATCAACATTGTTGTTATTTTTTTCGATTTTTGTTTTTGATAAAAGATTGTCTAATCTTAAAGAAATATTAGGATTATAAGGTAAGACAGGATCTTTAGATTTTTTCCCCCAGTATTTAACTAAGGCAATATTAGCATAACCTAAACTGTAACTATCCATGATGAATATCCTTTCTCTTTTAATGCATTTTGAATTTCTAATGCATTTTCTTTTGTTTTGCTAAGGCTAATACAACAACCACCAGCACCACCACCAGTTAGCTTGGTACCAATTGCATTATTGTTTTTACAAATTTCCACAACCTCATCATTGCTCGCATGACTTACTCCTAGTTTTCGTAGTAAATTATGAGCTTTATACATATATTGTCCGACAAGATCGATATTTTTATTTTTTAACGGTTCAATTACTAAATCAGTGATTTCACCTAATTCAGTAATATATTTCTCGTATTTAAAATAATTATCAGCTATGTGTTTTAGAGTTTCTTTAGTGATTCCAACAACACCAGTATCGATAATCAGTAAATAACTATTTAAATTAAAACTTAACTCACTAGCTCCGTCTTTTTTTGAAAATAAAAGGGGAGTATCACTAAGCACTTGATTTACATCAATACCGCTAGGATTCCCGTGGATAAATTTTTCGCATTTATTAGCGATTTCTCTAACATTTGGGAGTTTTTTTGCACGTGCAATAGCGATACTCAGCGCAGCGGAAGAACCTAGTCCACGCCCTACAGGGATGGTACTAGTAATATTAATTTTTGTTTTATTATCAATTCCACATGAATCAGCGATAAAGCTAAGAATTTCATCTCTTTGTTGAATTGTATCTGTTTTTTCTAAAGTGACTTCTACATTCATTTGTGGAAGTGGAATAGTAATTCCTTTGTATCCATAAACGACTGCATGTTCACCGAAGAATATTGCTTTTGCGTGCGTCATAAATTTAAAAACTCCAATTTTATATTTAAGTAGTATTTTATACTATTTAATTAAAAGATAATTAATAGTGGAAAATACTTTTATACGTACAATAATTATACTTTTAGTATTTGTTTTTGTCAAACATCGGTGTAGCAAAAAAAGATGAAATTATACTAGAAATAACTTAAGTTAAAAAAAGTATAATTTCACCTTAGAATATTTTAATATGAATGGCAAGCAATACCATGTGGTTCTAAGTGTACTAAAGTTTCACAATAATAGAATTCTTTAGATAATGCTTTTTCGATTTTCACGGTAATGTCGTGACTTTGTTTAACATTTAATGATGGTTCTACAGTAACAGTAATATCGATAAAGTATAGTAAGCCATGAGTCCTACCTTTCGTATCTACTATTGATGTTACACCTTTAATATCATTTACAATATCGTTAACCTTATCTATCACTTCAGTATCAACGCCATCAGTAAGAACGTGTGTAGATTCTTTGAAAATACTAATAGCAGTGTAAATAATAAGTAATCCTACGATAATAGCGACTACTGAATCAGCTATTGGAAGTCCGATATATGTAGCGATGATTCCTATTAATGTTCCGATAGAAACAAAAGCATCGCTAAGATTATCAAGAGCCGCAGCTTTAAGAGATTTACTTCCAATTTTTTTAGCTAGACGAATATTATAGAAATAAACTGCAAGCATAATAGCACTCGCTATAAAAGCGACAACTGCAGAAAGTAGGTTAGGTTGTTCAATTTTTCCTGAGATGATTTTTTTTATCGCGTACATTACTACTTCGATCCCTGCATATAGCATAATAAATGAAGCTATTAATGTAGATATAAGCTCGGCTCTAAAGTGACCATAAAGGTGATCTTCATCTGCTGGTTTTCTAGAGATTTTCAAACCGATAAGAACACAAACTGATGAAATTACATCGGTAGCGTTGTTAATACCATCGGCAACTAAGGCTGAAGATTTAAAAAATAGACCAGCGCAAAGTTTTAAAACGGTCAGCAATAAATATGACAGAATACTAAGTTTGGCACCTTGTTCAGCACGTTTTAATTTATCGAAAATTGAATTACTCATGGCTTCCTCCTAAAATAATGTTTTACCATTATAACAGGTTTAAAAAAATTATTCAAGAGAAAAAATGTTATTTTAAAATTAAAATTATTTCTCTTAGGTGAACTTTAACGAAACAAAAACACTAAGAAATACTTAGTGCCTTTGTTTAAATATTAATACCAGCAGCCGGGGTCGAACCGGCACGATGTTGCCATCGCTGGATTTTGAGTCCAGTGCGTCTGCCAATTCCGCCATGCTGGCATATGTCTATGATAACACACATAAAATACTTTGTCAATTTCAGTTCGAGGTATAAAGGAGGGGGTCTAGATAATAATTTTTGATGAATATTAGAGATTTTTGATGGATTTTATTTATATTTTAGTTTTAGATTGTATAATATGATAGTAAGATAATGTAAAGAAGTGTTTTATGAGTTTATTATTATATAATTTAATTTAACTAATCAAATAAAAAATGTAAGGGTACAACAATAACCTTGTGTTTACAAGGATAGTCGATTGTAAAGATGTAGAAAATAAGTGTTTTTAGTTGACAAATTAAAATATTTTTTCTAATAGTATATTGTAAAACGATAATATATGTAGTATAATATAGTAGTATATAGAATTATAAAAATATTAATGTTATTTTTATAAAGGAGTGTGAATGCTGGTGGTAGTTACGTTGTTTACATCGCCTAGTTGTACTTCTTGTAGAAAAGCAAAAGCTTGGCTTATAGAAAATGAGATAGACTTTGTGGAAAGAAATATTTTTTCAGAAGCTCTAACAACAGATGAAATTAAAGATATTTTATCTATCACAGAGCACGGAACAGAAGATATAATTTCCTTTAGATCAAAAACGTTCCAAAAATTAAACTTGGATATCGAAAGTATGTCTATTCAAGAGTTATATAAAGTTATTCAAGATAATCCAGGAATGCTTAGACGACCTATCATTGTTGATGATAAGAGATTACAAGTTGGGTATAATGAAGATGAAATAAGAAGATTTCTTCCAAAGGAAATAAGAGTAAATCAATTAAAACAAATAAAAAATATGGTTAAGTAAGTACGCCCTGATACTACTTTTACCGATTAATTTAAAGGTTGATATTAGGTATCAGCCTTTTTTTATGAGAAGATACTCAACAATAATACTGTAAAGTATTTAACAAAAATAAAAGAAAGAGGTACTTAATGGAAAAAGAAGATATTAAATTTATTACAGGAGAGATTCATTTCCTAGAATTAGTAGAGAAGAAGAGTTCATCGTTAGTATTTAAAGGTCCTAATGAAGAAGAAATAAGCTGTAATGAATCTGACGTTGAAAGTTTAGATGATTACGAAATTGGAGAAGAGTATTCAATGTTCGTATATCCTTCACGTAGTGGGAAATTATTCGCTACACCAAATATACCAGAAGTAACTTATGGTGATTATGCATTTAGTAAAGTTGTAAAAGTTGAGGAAGATAGGGTAGGGCTTGATATTGGGTTCTCTCGTGAAATCCCACTTTTAGGAGAAGATTTACCTAAGTTAAGAAGTGTTTGGCCAAAAGAAGGGGACGAGCTGTTTATCACACTCCGTCGTGATTTCAGCGGACAATTATTTGCTCGTCTAGCGACAGAAACAATTGTAGCATCATTATATTCAAAAGCTACTAAGAGTATGAAAAACAAGGATATTGAAGCTTATCCTTATCGTTTAATGCGTGTAGGAACATTTTTACTAACAAAAGATGGTTACAAAGTTTTCGTTCATGAAAGTGAACGTGAGAAAGAACCACGCCTTGGTGAGAAAGTGACACTGCGTGTTATAGGAGTTAAAGATAACGGTGAAATCAACGGTTCATTCTTACCACGTGCTCACGAAAGAATGGATAGCGATGGTCAAGCTATAATGGACTATATCGAAAATAACGGTTATTGCGAATTTACTGATAAATCTGATCCAGAAGAGATTAAAGCAGTATTTGGAATGAGTAAAGGAAGCTTTAAACGTGCGGTAGGAAGATTATTCAAGAATAAACTAATTATGATTGAAAAAGATGGGTTATACAAACGTAAAGGAAGATAAGAGTATGAAAAAAATAAAATTAGATAAAAATGCATTGTTAGGTGGAATTGTTTTAGAGAATGATAGATATCAAGTAGTGCACATGAATCTTAAAACAGGGAATCAAACAGACTCATATAGTAATGATAAAAATATTTTATTACTAAATATTAGTGGGAAAATTACAGTAGCTTTTGAAGAAGAAGTAGAAACTGTAAATGAATTTGAACTATTAGAAATCCCAGCAGGTGTAGAACACGTGATTACATGCCTACAAGATGCACAGATTTTTGTAGTTAAACTATAAATTACATAAGGTGGCTTAAATGGGATTTCTTTTTAGGCCACTATTATTTTAGAGAATTGAATTGAGGAATACGATGGAAGTACAATTTTTAGGTACAGGAGCAGGGCTTCCTGGAAAATTTAGAAATACACAGAGTTTTGTTTTTAATTTTATGCAAGAATTAAAAGAATGCTGGATGTTTGATTGTGGTGAAGCGACACAGCATCAAATTTTAAGAACAAATATTAAACCAACAAAAATAACTAAAATATTTATTAGCCATCTTCATGCTGATCATGTTCTTGGATTAATTGGATTCTTATCGTCTAGAAGTTTTCTTTTAGACACAAAGGCTTCTGATGTTACTATATATGGACCAGTTGGTATTAAAGATTTCATAGAAAACAATTTGTTGTTCACACATTGTTCACTTTCTTATAGGGTAGAATATATTGAAATTTCTAGTGAACAGTGTATAATAGATAATAAAAATGTAGCTGTTTTTAGTTATCCATTAACACATAATGTTGAATGTTTTGGATATAAAATTGTATTCAAAAAACAAAAAGGAAGTTTGAATGCAAATAAATTGAAAGAGCTAGGTATTATGCCAGGTCCGTTTTACAAAGAAATTAAAGAAGCAGATACTTTCGAATATAACGGAACAGTGTATAATTCAAGCGAATTTTTATCCGAAGACAAACCTGAAAAAGAAATTTCTATTATACCGGATACTAGGTACTTTGATGGTTTGAGGGAGTTTGTTAAAAACAGTAACGTTATAATTTCAGAGTGCACTTATTTACTTAAAGAAGATGCACACCATGCGAGAAAAAACTATCATTTAAGCATTTTAGATATTGAAAAAATAATACCACAAAGTAAGGTTGAGAATCTGTATCTAACACATATTAGTGCTAGATATGATAGAAATATTGAAAAAGAGGCTATAGAATCATTACGTGATAAATGTAATGTAAAGATAGCACATGATCTAGAAGAATATAGTTTGTAAAAATGTAGAGGAGATTGTGAAAATGAATTTAGAAGAAAAAACTATTGAAGTTGA
This sequence comes from Gemella haemolysans, assembly GCF_028308085.1. Classification (GTDB taxonomy): domain Bacteria; phylum Bacillota; class Bacilli; order Staphylococcales; family Gemellaceae; genus Gemella; species Gemella haemolysans_D. The sequence goes on along the minus strand of NZ_JAQMFS010000108.1, from coordinate 1,854 downwards.
AAAAATATTTAAGGGGAAAGTTTTAGATGTAGAAGTACATACAGTAACTTTACCTAATGGAGAAACTTCAAAACGTGAGCTGATAAATCATAGGGGTGCTGTAGCAGTATTAGCTTTAACAAAAAATGATGAAGTAGTTCTTGTTGAACAATATAGAAAAGCTATAGAAGCAGTAACTTTAGAAATTCCTGCAGGGAAACTAGAACCAGGTGAAGATAATAAAAAATTATCTGCTATTAGAGAATTACGTGAAGAAACAGGATATGTAGTAGAAGAAGAAAGACTGGAAAAACTATGCGATGTTCACGTAGCATTAGGTTATAGCTCTGAGTTAATCACAATTTACTATGTTGATAATTTAGAATATGCTGGAGAAATTGATCCAGATGACGATGAATTTATTAATTTAAGAAAATATAAAATTGAAGAAGCATTCAAGCTTTTAGATGATAATGTTATAACTGACAGTAAGACGATGCTTGCATTAGCTTACTTGAAAAATAGGAAAGGCGCGAAATAGTATATGAGTATTTATGAAGAAATAATTAAAATTATTCAAAAATCTTCATACAAATTAACTCCACAAAGGGAAAAGATTGTAGAGATTTTAGTTGAAAATGAAGATAAACATCTTAGTGCAGAGGAACTGTATTTTATTCTTAAAGAAAAAACACCAGATATTGGTATAGCTACCGTTTATAGAACTCTAGATATTTTTTATGAACTAAAAATATTAGAAAAAATATCTTTCAGCAATGGCGTTTCTAAATATCATTTGAGACAATCTGTAGATGACGAACTTCATCATCATTTAATATGTACTAACTGCAATAGCATCGAAAAAGTATCTAACCCAATATTCAATAAACTTATTGAATATATGAAAAAAGAGTATTCTTTTGAGGTTCAAGATAACTCTTTATCGTTTTATGGAACTTGTGCTAACTGCAAAAATAAAGGTGAAAATTAATGTATTTTGATAAATTAGAGAAGATATTATTACTTATCTCTAGTATAGTTTATATTGTATATATTGCATTTGTAGGTGGAATGATTAATCTATTTCGAGGATATGTAGGAAACGAGTATTTAAGAAACAAAATTGTTGATCAAATTCGTGAACAAACGCGTCTTACTCAAGATAGTGCCAATGTTTCTACGAAGGATATGCATTTTATCTTCCAAGTAATGGGACAACTTGCTTGGGTATATTTCGCACTTTTAATAGTTTTATTTTTACTATTATTATTTGCAATTTTGAAAAAAGGTATAAACCATAATGTAGTTGCATTTCTATTCTTAGTGTATAGCATCTTATTATTAATCTTTAGTTTAGGTATATTATTTATTAGTTGTGTAATATATTTCTTCTTGGGATTAAGAATAATATTAATAAGAAATTCAGAAAAATATAAGCGTGAAGCATAATTTCCGAGGAATTCAGTTTCTTCGGAAATTTTTTGTCATTTTCTTTTAATGAACTTAAGTAATTTGAATAATGGAAAGATAGTTGATATAATAAAAGAAACAAGTAGGGCAGTGGTTTGAAGAAGGAATACGCTCTGAAAAGAGAAATGGCGGTGCGAATCCGTCCGACTACTTGTTATGGGACTGACAAAAATCCCTAAAATTTAACAAAGTGTATATGAAAACTCATTGACGCAGTGGTTTATTGATATCTAAATTCGCTTTATAAAAGCTTTTTAGATATCTAATAAACTTTGCGGGGGTGACTCGACAAAATCTTGTTTCTTAAGAATGATATGTACCCCTTTTACTGGACAAACCAGTGAAAGGGGTATTTTTTATGCGTTATAGTTATGAGTTTAAAGTAAAATGTGTTGAGATGTATGA
>NZ_JAQMFS010000107.1 GCF_028308085.1 Gemella haemolysans | reverse complement strand
ACATTATACTCGTCACTAAGTTTATTTACATTGACTTTTACATTTACTGTATCCTTTGAACCATCTTTATACGTTACTTCTACTACTCCGTCTTTCTCACCTGGTGTGTTTGTATCCGGCGTTGTCTTCCAAGCGTAACTTGTTCCTTCTGGTAAGTTCGTTTTATCTACACTTGTTGCTGCATCTGGAGTTGCTCCATAACTTACTGTTTGTTTTTCTGAATTTGGAGCTGCATCATATTTTGTAGTCATTGATTTCACAGTGATTGTTACTTGCGTACTTGTTTTGTTTCCTGCGTTATCTGTTACCGTTATTGTTACATTGTGTGCCTGTACATCTGTTCCTTCTGGTAAGCTTGGTACTTGCGTTACTCCAGTTTTAAACTTAATTGTCTTAGTAGCTTCATCATATGCCAAGAAATCTGGTAGATTTGTCACAGTCGTTGACTTAACTCCACTTCCTCCTGCGTTATCCTCGCTTGTTACGGCTATATTTGGATCTTGTCCTTCTACTGCGATTAAGTCCCAATTTTGTCCGTTTGTTGGTGCTTGAATTGTTGGTTTTGTTACGTCTTTAACTTTCAATGGAATTGTTACGTCTTTTGTTGTTCCGTCTTTGAATGTTACTGTCGCTTCGATATTTGTTTCACCGTATGCAGCTGTGCTTACTTGTGCTTTTGCTTCTACTTTTGCAATCTTATCAGTTCCAGTCACGTTTCCTACTTTTGATGTAGCCGTTACTTTTGCTTTTAAGTCATCGTTTGTTACTGGTATGTTTTGATTTACTTCGATTAATGAGCCAGTTACTTCATATTCTGAACTTAGTTCTTTCACAGTTACTTTTACATTTACTGTATCTTTTGAACCATCTTTATACGTTACTTCTACTACTCCGTCTTTCTCACCTGGTGTGTTTGTATTTGGCGTTGTCTTCCAAGCGTAACTTGTTCCTTCTGGTAAGCCTGAAGTATTCACACTTGTTGCTGCATCTGGAGTTTCTCCGTAACTTACTGTTTGTTTTTCTGAGTTTGGAATTGCATCGTATTTTGTAGTCATTGATTTCACAGTGATTGTAACATTTGTTGTTGTTTCATTCCCTGCGTTATCTACTACTGTTATCGTTACATTATAAGGCTCTACATCTGTTCCTTCTGATAAACTAGGTACTGATGTTATTCCTGCTTTGAACTGAATCGTCTTAGTTGCCTCATTATATTCTAAGAAATCTGGTAAGCCTGTTACTGTTGTAGATTTAACTCCACTTCCTCCAGCGTTATCCTCACTCGTTACAGAAATATTTGGATTTTCTCCTTCTACTGCGATTAAGTCCCAATTTTGTCCGTTTGTTGGTGCTTGGATTGTTGGTTTTGTTACGTCTTTTACCTTCAATTGAATCGTAACATCTTGTTCTGAACCATCAATATATGTTACTTTTGCTTGTATAGTTTGATCACCATATGCCACTGTATTAATTGGTGATTTTGACTCTACTTTTGCGATTTTCGCATTACCATTTTCACCTTGTGCATTAGTCGCATTAACTGCTCCTTTTAACATATCAGATGTTACTTCTTCATTTTGATTTACTTCGATTTGTGTTCCAGTCGCTGTAAATTCTTCGCTTACTTTTCTTACAGTTACATTTACTGTAATTACATCTTTCGATCCATCTGGATATGTAATTTCCACTTCTCCAGTTGTTGAACCTGGTGTATTAACTACCGGCGGTGTTTTCCATGTCACCGTTGTTCCATCTGGTAACCCTTGTTTATTTACACTATCTTCTGGATTTGGTATTTGTCCATAGTTTACCGTTTGATTTTCTGGTTGTGGATTTGTCTTCGTACTTATTGAAGATACTACAATTTTTGCAGTTCTTTCGCTTACATTTCCTGCAATATCTTCCACACGAATATTCAAATTAAATTCTTTACTTGGAGTATTTTCTGATAGTTTTTCTACTTCTTGTTTCCCAGCTTTAAATTTAATTGAATTAGTTGCACTATCATACTCTAAGTAATCAGGTAAACCTGTTACACTAATCGATTTGATTCCACTACCATTCGCATTATCTTCTGCCCTTACTTCCATATTTGGTAAAGTTTTATCTAATGCCGTCATTTCCCAGTTTGTATTTTCTATTGGAGCTTGAATAGTAGGTGGAGTCACATCTTTGACTTTTAATGGAATTGTTACCGTATCTGTTGTATCATCAAGATACGTTACAGTTGCATTAATTGTTTTATCACCAAATTCTGTAGTACTAATTTCATTTACAGGTGTTACAGACTTCACCTTACTAGCACCATTGTTACTAATTGTCACTGCTGCTTTTAGTTCATCATTTGATACTGATTCATTTTGATTTTTGACTATTTTAGTAGCTGTTGGTTCATATTCATCACTCAACTTACGAACTTTTACAGTCACATTTACTTCATCTATAGAATCATCCGGATAAGTAACTGTCACTACACCTGTTTTATCTCCAGGTTTACTAGTATCTGGTGTTGATTTCCATGTATATTGTATACCAGCTGGTAATTCCGCTGTATTTATACTTGTTTTCGGATTAGGTATTTCTCTATGACTAACTTCTTGAATAGTTTCATTGGCTTGAGGACTATATTTTTCAGCCATAGATATTTGTCTTATTTGAAATGTTCTTTCACTACTATTTCCAGCATTATCTTCCACGCGTAATGTTACAGTTTTTGTAGTACGATTAATTCCAGATAATTTTGGGACCTCTCTAACTCCATCTTGGAAAACAATACTATTTGTTTCTTTGTCAAATTTCAAGAAACTTGGTAAATTGATTGGAACGATACTTTTTACTCCACTTCCTCCAGAATTATCAGAAGTTTCAACTCTAATTGGAGGTAATGTTTTATCTAACGATGTTATTTCCCATAGTTGTCCTTCTGTTGGTGTTTGTATTGTCGGAGCTATGACGTCTTTTACTTCCAGCGGAATCGTTACAGAGTCTGTCGTATCATCAAGGTATGTTACAGTCGCATTTATAGTTTGTGTTCCTGCATTTGTAGTACTGATATTTCCAACAGGAGTAACAGATTTCACTTTACTATTACCATTGTTATTGATTATTACAGCTGCTTTCAAATCATCATTTGTTACAGTAGCATTTTGATTTTTGACTATTTTAGTACCTGTTGGTTCATATTCGTCACTTAGTTTGCGCACATCCACAGTTACATCAACCAAATCTGTAGACCCATCTGGATACGTAACAATTACTACTCCAGCCTTTTGTCCAGGACCAGTAGTTGTGTTAGGAATAGTTCTCCAAGTGTATGTTGTCCCTGTAGGTAATCCATTTTTATTAATACTAGTTTCTGCGTTCGGTGTTTGACCATAACTTACAGTTTGTTTTTGTGGGTTAGCTGTTGCACTGTATTTAGTCGTCATCGATTTAACGGTAATTGTTACTTGTCTTCGACTAGAATTATTCGAATTATCCGTTACTTGGATATTAACATTATACGTTTTACTATCTTGTCCATCAGGTAGTTTCGTTACCTCTTGAACACCATTTTTAAACTTAATTGTCTTAGTTGCATTGTCATAAACTAAGAAATCTGGTAATCCAGTTACTGTTGTTGATTTAATTCCAGTTCCACCAGTATTATCTTCAGATGTTAATTTTATTGATGGTAATGTTCTGTCTAATGCGATTAAATCCCAATTTTGTCTGTCTGTTGGTGTTTGAATCGTCGGTGCTGTAATATCTTTTACTTCCAGTGGAATCGTTACAGGATCTGTCGTACCATCAAGATAAGTTACAGTCGCATTTATAGTTTGTGTACCTGCATTTGTCGTACTTATATTTCCGAGAGAAGTAACAGATTTCACTTTACTGTTACCATTGTTATTGATTGTTACCGCAGCTTTCAAATCATTATTTGATACTGAATCATTCTGATTTTTAACTATTTTAGTACCTGTTGGCTCATGTTCATCACTTAACTTACGCACCTTTACAGTTACATTTACAATATCTGTTGAGCCATCTGGATAAGTAACCTTCACAACTCCATCTTTATTCCCCGGAGTATTTGTATCAGGTTTTCGTTCCCATTTATACTGAGTATTAGCCGGTAAACCTGTTGTACTTATACTTGTACCTGGATCAGGTGTTTGAGCATGGCTTACTTCTTGTATTTTAGGATTAGCAACTGCTGTGTATTTTTGCGTTTGAGATTGAATATTAAAGATAATATTTTTAGTCGCAGTATTCCCTTTTCTATCCACTGCTTTAACAGTTACTTGAATACTAGATTTACCATTTTGGAAATTATTCGGTATAACTCCATTAATCTCTATTTTCGATGTTTTTGGATTATAAAATAACGGATTTGGCAGATTTTCAACCGTTATAGGGTTTCCATCTTTAAGCCCTACTCCTTTATTATTATCCTGTGCAGAAATATTTATCTCACTTGGCAATCCTTCTAATCTTGTTAATAATACTGAATCTGGTGCTGTGATAGTTGGATTAATATTGTCCACTATTTCTACCGGGATTCTTACAGTTTTCATCAAATGATTACCACGAAGAATTTCAATTTCTTTATATTGTACACCTGCTGCAGAAGTATCTACAGTCGATGAACCACCTTTCCAACGAACAGTAAATTCACTTGGAAGTGCTGAATTATCCGAAACAGTAATATAATTTCTTGCATCTCCTAGTTGACCAGATTGATTCTGGTTAATTTTCTTATCTTATTTTCCTATAAAGTCTAAAACTGTATAAGGAGTTGTTATATCTTTTGTTACTCCATTTTCATAAGTTGTTGTTACTACAACGTTTCTTGTTCCAACTTGTTGCAAATTAAATGGTGTTTTATAAGTTACTTGAGCTGTCGATGGTACTTCATTTCCAGTTTTAGAACGTACTAATTGTCTTGGATTTGTATATAGCTCTTTATTGTCACCAAAATAAGCTGTTAAACTTAAATGTTTTGCCTCCACATCATTTGTCGCATTTGTTTGAATAGTTTTAGGATTAAATCCATCTTTAAAGTGGATTGTCATTGTTGTCCCATCCGCTGAAACTTCGGCATGGTCGAAGTCACTTTTATGGCCTGAAGGTTTCATAACATCGGGATGTTCTGTTTTAAATTTTTCAATTAAAGCTGTTTTTTCATTTTCAGTTAAATGACGAACATCGTCTACATATGTCTGTGATAAATCCTTTACTGTATTACGCTCACTTTGCGGTTTAATAATAAAGGTAAATGTATAAGGTTTTAACTGATTTGGGGCTACCCTTGTATTAGATGCAATATGAACTTCATATCTACCAGGTTGAACTATTGCACCTTCTCCTACAACCCCTCTAATAGCAGCATTAGTTATAGGATTATTTATTTCAGTTCTTCCCTGCTCTATTTCACGTCCTTTTGCCTTCCCTGCCTGCTTGTCCCAATAGGCAACTTGCATTTTTAAACCTTTAATCGGAGAATTACCCGTAAAACCAACAGTTACTATATAATACGGTGTTACATCTTCTACTACTTTTCCACGAACAAATGTAGTGAACTTTCTCTCATTTCCTACTCTTTCACCTTTTATTTCAATTAAACTCCAAATTTCATCTGAATTGTAGTAAACAGCTGTACTTCCATTTTCTATAAGATTACCATTTCTTCTGTTTTCTTTATGGGTGTAGACTACTCCTCTAAACCGACTCTCTCCATTTTTATCAATAACTTTCCCATTTCGTGGGTCGCGTCTTCCTGAATTAGCACGAGTAACCCTATTAGCTACTCTATTTCGAAGATAAATTGCTTCATTTAATAGTTTTTGAATACTTTCTTCGCTATTATTATCAGTAGTTGGAAGTTTCTCAATAGTGTTAACTAGTTCTTTTTCTGAATCACTAAATTCATAGTTTATTTCACTAGCTAAGCTATTAATTTCTTTCACGATATTAGTTGCTTTAGTTATTTTTTCATTATGTCTTCTAGCAACATCTTCTGTATTATTTACTTGTTGTTTTTCTTTAGTATCTTTCTCAGAACTTGATTTATCATCTTTTTCTTTAATTTCTGATTTCTTATCTTCCCTAGGTTTATCTTCTAATTTTTCAAAAACTTCATTAAGAGCTTTTACTTCTTTATCAATTTCTTCTTGAGTTATTTCTTTATTATCTAGTGCTTTTTCTGCACGTGACAAAACAAGATTAAGCTCTTTTACAGATTTTTCAGTTTTTCCACTGATGTCTGCTTTCTTAATCTTATCAACTAAATTCTTTAGCTCTTCCTTATTAGCTTGCTTTTTCGGGATAATTTCCTCTTTGCTTTCGCTTAAAGTATTTTTTTCTAATGTTGTGTTGTTTAAACTTTTCGTTTGTTTCTCATTGTTTAATCCCGAAGTGCTAACTGCCGTATTTTTGTTACTTATATTATCTTGCTTAACAGATAATTCTGAGCTTTTAATCTCACTTGCATATGTCACTTGCGGGCCATTAACACTTACTCCCCCAACAACAAAGAATAACGAACAACCAAAAAGTATGTGTTTTCCTTTTTTGACCATTCGCCAATTTTTTTGTTGTAGCCCTTGTCGATTAAATAACATCTCTTTTCTCCTTCATTTTATTCTTATATTTACGATATTATTAATATACATTATATTATATCTCTAATCCTTTAGATATTCAATACTTTCATATATAGAATACGTTATTGTCATTAAATTGAAACATTTAAAAGCATAATCTATTTTCAAGTATTTATTGAATTAACCATATATATTTTAAACAAAATAACAAATAAATACAATTCTTAAATAAAGAAATATAACAATAAATATTCAACGCATTAAAAATATTTTTTTCAAGATGTATTATCAAAATAATCACCTCTCACCCTCTCTTCTATAGTTATAATGCAACTTTATATATTTAACAACACAAAAAGACTTAATTTTGCATTTAACAAAACTAAGTCTTTATAATATCAGTTATTAAATTAATTTACAGCATTCGCTGATGTTCCAGTAGAAATTACATCTACAGCTGCTTCTAGACCACCATCTACAAGGTTCTGAATTGCAGTTTCTGTATAAAACGCTGTATGTGGTGTATAAATTACATCATCGCGATCAATTAGAGTTTGTAATAACTCATCATCGAATTCTTTTCCTTCAAAGTTTTTAGGAACATATTTGCTTTCATTTTCATATACATCTAATCCTGCTCCAAGAAGTTTTCCACTATCTAAACCACGTAACACAGCCTTAGTATCAACTAACATACCACGAGCAGCATTTAATAAAATCGAGTTATCTTTCATTTTAGAGATAAACTCATCATTTACCATGTGGTTGTATTCTTTAATAGCTGGCATATGAATAGTTATTACATCAGAATTTGCAATTAAATCATCCAAATTATCAACATAAGTTAAAACTTCTTTCGCCGCTTCATTTTGATAAACATCATATCCTAAAACCTTAGATCCTAAACCATTAAATAATCTAGCAGCTTGAGTCCCGATTCTTCCAGTACCGATAACTCCTACTGTTAAAGTTCTAAGTTCACGAGATAAAATCCCTGGATTCCAAGAGAAATTATGTTTTTCTAAATTACGTTGGATTTTGTTAGTGTTTCTACTAATTCTAAGTGCTGTTGTAAGTACATGCTCAGCAATTGCATTAGGTGAATATGATGGTACGTTTGTCATTTTAATACCATATTTATTCATTAACTCTAAATCATAAATATCAAATCCTGCAGAACGAGTCGCAAAGACTTTAATTCCTTGTTCATGAGCATATTCATATACATCACTCTCAAAAGGTTTGTTTTGCGCTAAAACTACACCTTGCTTCCCTTCTAATAAGTGTTTATTAGCAGATGAAAGTTCTTCTGTATAAACGTCAATTTCAACTTCAGGATGAGCATTTCTCCAACTTTCTAAAGCACTCTTTTCATCTTCTCTTAAATTAAAAAATACTAATTTCATATCTTTTCCTCCTGTGTACAAGACTATTATTATTCAATATCTAAAATAAATATTTTATTGAATATATATAATTAATTTTACCATAAAAAACTGTATCCTAAAATACTTTTGTCTTATTTTTCAATTATTTCTTTAATAATTTCAAACAATTCATAATTTTTTTGAACTTCTTTATATATTTCAGTACCTGGCGGATATTCTTTATTATAACGATTTATCCAAATCGATTCCCATCCTGCATTATTTGCTCCAACTATATCATTTTCTAAAGAATCACCAATGTAATATAAAGATCCAACTCCTAGTTGTAACTTTTCCTGCATGACTTCAAAAATTCTTTTATCAGGCTTGTTTATTCCTAAATCACCTGAAACAATAATATTTTCTCTAGGAATCCATTTTTCAACACCTAAAGCATCTACTTTCGCCCATTGATGCTCACTAGGACCATTAGTTATTACTCCTAACTTCACATTATTCTTTTTAGCTAGTTCTAAAATACTTATCGTTGTATCAGACATTTTTAGTTTTTGTTGATTTTTCTTATATTCCTTTTGCATACTAAGAGCCTGTTCATCTGTTAGGTATACACCTAAATCTTTTGCCGCTTCTTGGATTCGATAAATATGATACTCATCCATAGTCATCTCACCATTTCTAGAAGCTTCAAATTTCACATCGCTATAATATCTACTTAAAAGATAAAATTTCTCCATATCTATATCTATATCGAACAAACTCCTAAACGCATTTTCAAATGGAACTATCTGTTCATATAGAGTATCATCAACATCAAAAACAAGACCAATCATTTTATTCTCCTTATATTAAAATCAACTCAATATCATTATAACTCCACTGCTAAGCTCAATAACTTAGTATTTTTAGTTATTCATTGAGTTGATTTTAAACATTATTTTATTAACTTTTCTATTTTATTCTTAGCTTCTTCTAGGGTCTCACTACTCTCTAGTTTTTCTAAAACTAACTTTAGAAGAGTTTCTTTATACTCCATAAACTGTTTATCTGTCATTTCTTCTACATTATTTATGTTATCCATACTAATCTCCAATTCAAAACATATTTTATTCTTATTAATTATTATATCATATCAACAATTTTATTATCACCAAATTTATTTTTCCAATCAATTCCAAAATCTAAAACAGACTTATCTGTATAAGGATGCCAAACGCTTGTTTCTATTAATTCAGGAGATATAGTTGCCGCTTCAGCTCCTTGAAGCAAGACTTCTTGAATCTGTTTTATATTTTTAAAACTTGCAGCCAAAATCTCTGTAGGATAATCTATTAATAAATCACTTATTACAGAAATTGTTTCTGTTGCGTCTTGCCCGACATTTTCCATTCTATTTACATACGGCGCTACATAACTTGCTCCATTCATAGCTGCTGCCAATGCTTGCATAGGACTTAGAATTGCTGTAGCAGTGACCTTAATCCCTTCTCTTGAACAAATTTTAATAGCTTCTAAACCAGCCTTTGTTACAGGAATTTTTATATAAAATGTTTCTCCAAAAAACTTTCGTAGTACTCTTGCTTCACTTAATATTCCTTCAACTTCACTTTCTGTTGTTTGTATATGAATTTCATATTTGCCATAAGTAAATTCCTTTAATTCTTTTAAAATATTTTTAATATCCCCTTCTACTTTTGATAATATTGTTGGATTAGTCGTTATCCCTGTTATCTCTCTATATTTTGATATTTCTTTAATTTTTTCTACATCTGCACTATCTATTAAAATTTTCATTATTTTTCTCCTCTAAAACACTTATAACCTCTCCTAGATTCCCAACAATTCTATAAGTTCTTCCTTTACACTCTTCATCTGGACTAAACATATCAGGAACCATAATAACTTTAGCTCCTGCAGAACTCCCCGCTATTACTCCAGATTTTGAATCTTCTAAAACTAAACAGTTTTCTGGTTTAACTCCTAGACGTTCTGCAGCCAATAAGAATACATCTGGTGCTGGCTTACCATTTTCAACCTCAGCTCCACTAGCAAACTCATCTATATATTTCTTCAATTCTGTTTTTTCCATATTGTTAATTATATGATCCATATTTGATGAAGAAGCTACGGCAACTTTATAATTACTTTCTTTCAAATATTTTAATAACTCTTCGATATATGGCATTTTCCTTGGCCCTGTAGTAAATAAAATATTTTCTATATATTTATAATGATCATCTACTAGTTGTTTTCCACTAACATCAGAATTTTTGAAATAATTCTCCCAAAACTCATAAATACTTTTCGTAGTAAATCCCAATACCAAAAGTGTTTCTTCTTTTGTCATATCATATCCTTGCTTTTTGGCACTATGAATAAATGCTTCAGTTGCTAAGCTTTCCGTATCAACCATTAGTCCATCCATATCAAATAACACAGCTTTTATATCCATTTAACCAACCTCACTTTTTGTTCTTTACAATCATTATAATAGAAATAATAAAAAATCACAAACTACAAAAAATAGGGGAATCTCCCCTATTTCATCTATTAACCTCTTGTTTTTCCACCTGCTACATTATACGTAACACCATGAACATAACTTGCTCTATCACTTGCTATATATGCAACTAAATCCGCAACTTCTGATAATTTCCCATCTCTTCCTAGTGGGGTAGTTTTTGTACTTGTATACCCCGCACGAATTTGTTCTACTGTTACACCACGAGTATAAGCTAAGGCTTCTTCGTAAGCTAATGTTCTAAGTCCTGTAGCTTCCAATATACCAGGAGCTACACCTACTACTCTAACTCCTAATTTACCTAGTTCTTTTGCCCAAGAACGTGTAAGTGAGTTTACAGCATTTTTACTTGCTGCATAAATACTTTGTCCTTCTGATCCTTCTAATCCAGATTCTGAAGACATATTTACTATTACACCACTACCTTTAGCAACTAGTATACGCCCAACTTCTTGAGAGAAAATGAATAAACCTTTTACATTAATATCCATAATCTTATCATATACTTCATCACTAAACTCATATTTTCCTTCAGGGGCATTTTTATCCACTAATAAACGAGGAATATTAATTCCTGCATTATTTACGAGAATATCAATTGTTCCAAATTTTTCTACAGTTTTAGCCACAACTTCTTTAACATTACTTCTATTAGTAACATCACATTTTACATATAGCAATTTATCGTTATCAGATTCTTTTTCTGTAAGGTCACTTACTACAACATTACATCCTTGATTTAAGAACTCATCAACTACCGCCGCACCAATTCCTGATGCTCCACCTGTTACTACTACTGTTTTTCCTTCTAAATTTAACCAACTCATGATTTTTTCTCCTTACATTATTTTTTTATTGTAATTTTTGTATTTATATCAATCTTAGGACAACTTTTGTTTTCTACCACAATTGCACCAGGAAGCAAACTATCTAAATCTCCTGAAAAATGAACTGTTAAGTGCCCTAAATCTACTAAATTTTTCTCTGCTACATCACCAACACCAAGAATTTCAAATTCTTCTTCATCTACCATTAACGTTTGACCAACTTCTATAGTTTCATTAGTAGGTACTACATCAACTCCATAGCAATAATCTTTTAACATATCGGGTGCATTATCTCCAAAAAGGATAAACATACCATCCCCAAATTCACCTACAAGACTACCTTTACTTTTTACTGTATTTTCATAAATTATCATACTCATTCTTCCTTTATTAATCTTTTATTTCATTTTTTACGGTCGACTTTGTCGTTTATGTAGGAAGCGATAACCGCTTCCTATTAAATATATATAATTAGTACATTCCAAAGCTTGCTAACCAAGCTACGATAACCCTTGGTACCCCAATAATAAATCTTGAGTAAAGTACTGACACTACCCCCACTTCTACTGTTTCTGGTTCAGCTTCTGCAAGACCTAAACCAACTGGGATAAAGTCACAAGCACATTGTGTGTTGATTGCGAATAATGCAGGTAATGCTAATTGTGGAGGAATAGTTCCTTTTCCGATTTCAACCCCAATTAATGTACCGATAATTTGTGCAATTACTGCACCAGGACCAAGTAACGCAGATAATAATGGGATAGAACATACAAATCCTAAAGCTACTAATCCAAAAATATTTCCTGCTAGAGGAGTTAATAATTTAGCAAACCAGTTACCAAATCCAGATCCTTGGATAACCCCTATTAACATCGCAACAAATGCCATGAATGGTAAAATTGTTGTAATCATTGATTGAACTGCATCTCTTGCAGCTTGGTATAATGTATGAACTACTTTACCAGCACCCATACCGATTTTTTGAATAACAGATGATTTAGCATTTTCTGCTAAACTTTGTGAAACTTTTTTATCTGCACTATATTTAAATTCACGTTTTGGTTCTTCTTGAGTTTTCTCAACTACTACTTCTTCGCTACCTTCAGCTGAAGAGATTTGATCTAATCCTACAGCTGAAACATAAATATCTTCTTTAATAAATTTAGCAAGTGGTCCACTTGGTCCAACAGGCATAATGTTAACTGTTGGAATTCTTTTTTGTGGATAAATACCACAACGTAATGTTCCACCACAGTCAATAATTGCTAAGAAAATTTCTTCGTCTGGTACTGATGTTTTAAATCCATTAACCGCAGTAGCACCTGTTAATTTTACGATTTTTTCTACGATTTCAGGTTCAGCTCCACCACCTGTGATATATAAAATTTTATCTTTTCCTGGTTTTGGAGTTACTACTAAAGGTCCACCGAAACCACCACTACCTTTTTCTATTTTAATTGTTCCGTATGTCATAATTATTTCTCCTAATCCTACGCTTTTAATTCATTACTTAATTCAATTTTTTGTTGTTTCATAACTATTTTTGTTGTGAAATCTGTAACCCATCCAGCAAAGAAGTTCATTACTAACCCTACAAGAAGGTATCTAATTGCTAATGGTGTAACGTCTAATCCTAATTGAGTAATTCCATTTGCAATACCTAAGTAGATGAAAATTTCACCAACGTTAATGTGTGGAAATATCCCACTGTTTGTATGACAGTGATATGATGCAGATGCATAATAACTAGGTTTCATACGTTCTGGTAAAAATTTACCCATTGATAATGCCATAGGGTTTGCTAACATAAATGCAGAAACGAATGGTAAAATTCCGTAAGCTAAAATTACATTTTTAGAACACACTTTAGCAAATTTTTCTACTCTGTGTGGTCCAATAAAAGCAACTAATGCATTCATAAATACAAGAAGTAACAGTACTTTAGGTACGATTCCTCCAACCCAACTTACGAATACTTTTGCACCTTCGTCAAATAAACCTGTAAAGCCTGATGCTAATTTAACAATATAATCCATATTGTCCTCCTTATAATATTTAATTTAATTTTAATTTTTTTGCTAATTTCCCAAATGGACTTGGCTCCATTTCAACCTGTCCACCAGCAGAAATTGTTTTATAATTAACAACTCCGTCAAGCACTGCACTAGTTAGAGATGCTGATAGTTTTATCGCTTTACAATCTTCTCTATTTATAGTCCCTACTTTAAGACCATTGAAATATTCAAATTTTTTAAATCTAGCAAGTACTGTTACTCCTTGCATAGCTTCTCCAGTGATAACCTTATCATTATCGTCTATAGCTAGCATAACAATTGCTCCCGCACGTGCAGCACCTTTTTTTCTTCCTATTACTACTCTACCTATTCGTCTAAGTTTACTATAGCTTCGTTTGAAACTATTTAACTGAACATAAGTTAGAGCATACTGTAAAATAAACGCCAAAATAAAGAGTATTCCTAAAACTATTAAATTCATATGTCCTCCTAATTGCTATCTATATAAATTAGTATTTTTTATAAAGTAATTTACTAATAAGTCATAATTATCTATTTTAGATATGTCTGTAATTAATTTTTCGTTCTTAATAATAGAGATTAATTCATCATAGGTTTTAGCTAAAATCAACCCATTGTTTTCTCCTTCAGGTACACACGCCATAAAAATCAATTTCAAGTCTTTATTATCTTTAAATCCATTTTCACTTACCCCTAGAGCAATTATTAAATCATCTCCCAGTTTATTTATCGTATGTGGAAATGCTACATTTTCCTCAAAAATCATAGACGATTTTTTTTCTCTTTCTCTGATTCTTTCTAAAAAACTTTTATCAACTAATTCTTGATTTATCAAATCAGCTATCATAATAGCAATGTTTTCAGAGTATGTTTTCCCATTATCACACTTGAAAAATGTATTTTCTCTCATAGAACTAAGTAGAACCGATTCCATTCCACGAATACTAGGAGAATTCATTTTATTTATATATTGTAAAAAATTAATTTCTTTTTTCAAGTATGTTTTATCTAAAATTTCATTTTGATAAATAACTGGTGTTTCTGTATCAAACTTTATATTTTCAGTAGAAATTATAATATTATACTTACTATAATCAACCTTTTCAAAAGTGGTGTATGCCGATACTTGTGAGTTTACTATTAAACTTTCTATCTCATTTATCATAAGTTTGTTATATGCGGGACCAGAATTAGTTATCAATAATATATTTAGATTTTCTGTTTGAAGTTTTATTTTATTCAATAAAGTTTCAAAATAAACTGCTAGATAACTAATTTCATCCTCTGAAACTGAATAACCGTACTTTTTATTAATTACTCTGCTAGCAGTTTTAGCGATTTTATATGATACAGGATACTGTTCTTTAATCTTTTCTTTCATATTATTGCTATATCTAACTCCATACCTCAATCTTTCCATTAAAAAGTATATATGATAAATAAATTCTTCAATAATATCTGATGTATCAAATTCAAGTCCATACTCATAAACAACTACTTCTAGAATTTCTTGAACAAGTTTCTTGTACTCATCTGTATATTTTAGTTTTTCTCTTATTTTATTTATTTTTGTAGGAACTCTCATTGTAGCAAAGCAAATTGCCAGAAATTTTATTTCATCAACAGATAAGCTTATATTATATTTAGTTTTTATGTAATCACTTATCTCTTTAATAAAAGGTTGTGCATAATTACTTAATAATTCTTTGTACTGATTTTCACCAAATTCTAGATAAAATCCATTAGCGAATCTATCTAACGATAATGTTAGATATCGGAAAAATTCTCCTTTTGCCTGCTTATCTATTTTGTATTGTTCAAATACTTTATCAAAAAACGTATTATCTTCTTTATCGAAAATATCCTCTTTATATACATAGTTATAGATATTTTCCAAAATAAAAATTCGAATATCTTTTTCTAATCCAACTACTTTTATACCTATGTTTGGTTTTCCCTTTATAACAAGATTATAGCTGTTTATTATTTCATTCAGTTTTTTCAGATCTGTATTTAAAGTAGTTCTACTAACTATCATTTCAAAAGCTAAGTCATCTATCAAAGTACTCTCACTAGACGAAACTAATCTTTTGAAAATATAGACTAACCTTACTTTACTAGAATCAAAATTTATATTTGCTTCATAAATAGACCTTTTTCTTTTCAAATATTCTTCTAACTTTGTAATATAAAGATTATAGTTTGAATTTTTATTCTCTATATATGCACAATCTTCAAATAATTCATTTAAAGATTTTATCTCATTACTAATAGTTTTTGAACTTACCTTCAATACATCCAATATATATTGATCTTGAACTGAAAAACTAGACTCTAAGATGTTCAGTAACCTCAAACTTCTATTATCATAATTAAAAATCTCCATTTGCTTCACCACCTATTTTTATTATACTAATATCATTTAAAATAATTAATACAGTTATTTTCTTTAAAAAAGAAAAACGCTTTAATCCTCTAGAAAATAGGGACTAACTCAAAAATCATGATTTCGAAGAAATCGATTTTGTCGAGCCACTTTTCAAAGTTTAATTATCAAAAAAACATCCCTAAAATCTAGGGATGCTCCTTTCATTACAAACTCTCTATAATATTTTTAACTATATTTTCTATAGTTAAGCCATTTTCTTTCATTAATTCTTCTACATTATATCTATCATAGAATTTTTTACTTATTCCGTAGTTTTGCACTTTCAATTCTGTATTCCCTAAATAACTTGCTACAGTTTGACCGTATCCACCTTCTACTATACCATCTTCAACCGTTACAACCAATTTATGATTTTCTTTTAAAGAGTTTAGTAATTCTTTATCCAAACCAGTTAAAAATCTTGGATTTACTAATGTTGCCTCTATATTATGTTCTAATTTCAATTGTTCAGAAACTTCCTCTGCTAAGTTATAAAAATTACCTGCTCCAAATATTGCAACCTGTTCTCCAAATTTTTCTACTTTATTTTTATTTAAAATAGAATAATCTGTTTTATCTTCTTTCCCAGTTTCTACAACACTCCCCACAGGAACACGTATAGCAACTGGATGTTCATTTTGGTTAATTGCCCATTCTAACATCGCTAAGTGCTCTTCTTTATTAACAGGAGCTAAGTATACGAAGTTTGGTATGTGCGATATAAATGGAATATCAAAAAATCCCAAGTGACTTTCATCATTCATTGAATTTATAGAAGCACTGTATACTAATACTACCCCTGCTTGATTGTTTAATGCCATATCATGAGAAAGTTGGTCATATGTTCTCTGTAAAAATGTTGATAATACAGCCCACACTGCTTTTGCTCCATTTTTCGCTAGTCCCGTTGTCATCGTTACCGCTTGTTCTTCAGCAATACCGACATCTATAAATTGACTACCCAATTCCTCTCTTAACTTTCTATTAAATACTATCCCTGGCGTCCCTGCATTGATAACGACAGCTAGTGGATCTTCTTTTAATTTCTTAGTTAAATACTCAGAAGTAATCCCATTATACGTTGAAATAACAGCACCTTTTTTAATATACTCCCCTGTCTCTAAGCTAAACGGCCCTCCTGCATGGAATTTTTCATGATTTCGTTCTGCAGGTTCAAAACCTTTCCCTTTTTCTGTATAAATATGTAATACTACTGGATGATCTATATCTTTTACTTCTTTAAACAGTGAAATTAGCTCCTCTAAGTTATTACCATTTTCTAAATAATGATAGTCATATCCTAAGGCTTTAAAAATATTGTTTGTCGCCTGCCCCTTAGTTTCACGTAAACTTTCTAATGCAGTATATATACCACCTTTAGGATTTTTAGCAATCGACTGATCATTATCATTTATAATAATTATTGCATTAGTTCCAAGTGTAGCTATTGTATTCAATCCTTCATAAGCCATTCCACCAGATAGCGCGCCATCTCCAATAATCGCTACAACATTGCTTTTTTCATTCTTTAAATCTCTAGCATGTAAAATCCCACTTGCTAACGATAATGAGGTTGAGGTATGTCCAATAGTAAAAAGATCATGCTCACTTTCTTTTGGGTTCGTATATCCAGAAACATCATCATAATGTTTAGGATCTATAAATGCTTTTTGGCGTCCTGTTAGCATTTTATGAATATAAGTTTGATGCGATACATCAAAAATTATCTTATCCACAGGTGAATCAAATACATGATGTAAGGCAACTGTCATCTCTACCATTCCTAAATTTGGTCCACTGTGACCTCCGTGAGAACTAATTTTTTCTAATAATACCGTTCTTGTTTCATCAGCAAGAGTATGTAATTCTTCTATTGTTAATTTTTTAAGATCCTGGGGTCCTGAAATATTTTCTAAAATCATATTTATCCCTCCTATTTCTATCTATTTGTATTAATATCATTATAACATAAATTAATCTAGCTTAAGTATTCATTTTTATTATAGGTTTAGTAGTATTTTTTATCATTCTTTGATAGTTGTTAAATATCTCCATCAACAAATATAAATATAATTAGAGATAAAGCATGTAACTTTCTAAATTAATTTCAATACTATTAAAACCTTAACATGTTATTTTATTCAACTTTTGATACATTATCTATATATAAAAGTGAATTTTTTATTTCACTTTTTATTTGAAAAAATTTTATTTTTAGTGTATTATATAAAAACGTAGTAAAGCTACAATAATTTTGAATATAAAATAAAACATGAGGTTAAAATTTATGAAAACAGCTTTTGTGTGCGATTCAGCATTACAAATTAATAAAAATTTTGCGAATAACAATCCAATTACAGTTATCCCAGTAGAGGTTCGTCTTGACGATGAAATTTTTGAGGATAACGTAACTATTACTCCTGATGAATTTTATGAGAGGATACATAACGGACAAAAACCTAGTACAAGCCAACCAGCTGTAGGTAAAATACTAAGTGTCTATGAAGAATTAAAGCAACAAGGTGTTGAGCGTATCGTCGCTTTCAGCGTTTCCTCTAAATTATCAGGAACATACTCTTCTTTTGTACAAGCTAAAGAACTTATTGATGGAATTGATATTAAAATAATAGATACTCTTCAAATAGCAAGAATGGTAGGAATAGCAATCGAGAAGATTATCAAAGAATTCGAAGAAGGAAGTTTAACATTTGAAAATATAGAAAAAAGATATGCAGAACTTTCACAGCAACACAATGTTCTAGTAACAGTAGAAACTATGCAATATTTATACGCAGGTGGGAGACTTACGAAAGCTCAGTTCGTTTTGTCAAACCTACTAAATATTCTTCCTATTATAACTATTAAAGATGGTCTACTTTCAGTAAGTGGAAAACATAGAGGAATGAATAAAGTTCTTTCAAAAATGTGTGAAGAAATAAAAGAAAAAAATCCAAAGAGCTTATTTGTTCTTTATACAAATGATGAATTATTAGAAAAAGCATTATCTTCGATTAAAAAAACTTTCGGAGAAATCGAAGTAGAAACAGAAATCGTATCACCTGTAATTGGATCTCACGCAGGACCTAAAGCAATAGCAATCGGATATTTAGAATACGATAAATAATAAAAATACAGATACACTCCTTTACATAAAAAAGCACCTTAGAATTAGATTAAAACTAATCCTAAGGTGTTTCTTTATTAGGAATGACTCCAAATCACGATGTCAAAAAAATCAAATTTGTCGAATCAATCCCACTTTTTGCTAATCTATTTTATAATTTGTACCTTCTAACGCAGCTTGGAGATCTTCTTTTGATACTTCTCCTTCAACTACGACAGTTTTTTCTTGAATATTAACTTCTATATTATCAACATTATCTAATTTTGATAATTTTTCTTTAACTGCAGCGACACAACCACCACATTTTACACCTTCGATACTATATTCATTTTTCATGATTAATCCTTCTTTCTTTTTATTAATTTAATTTTACTCTTTTTAATCTTAAAGCATTTAATACTACAGATATAGAACTAAAGCTCATTGCAGCTCCTGCCAACATCGGATTTAACAACGGTCCTCCGAATATATAGAATACTCCCATCGCAAAAGGAATACCTATAACATTATAGAAGAATGCCCAAAATAGATTTTCTTTAATATTTGTTATAGTTTTTTTACTTAAAACTATAGCATTAACAACAGAATTTAAGTCAGGTTTCATCAACACTATATCTGCCGCATCGATTGCTACATCCGTTCCTGTTCCTACCGCTATTCCGACTTCTGCTTGTACTAGTGCTGGTGCATCATTAATACCATCACCGACCATTGCTACCTTTTTACCTTGAGCTTGGAGTTTTTTGATTTCATTCGCTTTATCTTCTGGTAGAACTTCACTCACTACTTTATCTATTGATAATTGATTTGCAATTACCTCAGCAGTTTTTTTATTGTCACCAGTCAACATAACTACCTCTAACCCTAAGCTATGTAATTTTTCAACAGTTTTTAAACTACTTGCTTTTATTTGATCGGCAACAGCTATGATTCCAGCTAGTTCAGAGTCTACAGCTATGAATAATGGTGTTTTTCCTTCTGAAGCAAATTTCTCTGCTTTTTCAACTGAATCTTTTATAGAAATATTATTTTCCACCATTAATTTCTTATTACCGATAAGTACTGACTTTCCATCAACTTTTGATGAAATACCTAATCCTGTTAACGAACTAAAATCTTTAACTTCTACTAGTTCCAAATTTCTATTTTTAGCTTCATCTACTATAGCTAGACCTAACGGGTGTTCTGAAAGATATTCTACACTCGCTGCAAGTTGCAATAGAACTTCTTCAGATAAATTATTAAATGTTACTATATTAGTTACTGAAATTTTACCTTCTGTCAATGTTCCAGTTTTATCAAAAACAACAGTATCAACTTCTTTAGCTAACTGCAAAGCTTCTGAACTTTTTATTAAAATACCGTGTTCAGCTCCCTTACCTGTACCTACCATTATAGCTGTCGGTGTAGCTAAACCTAAGGCACAAGGACAAGCAATAACAAGCACTGCGATAATAATTTTTAGAGAAAAACTCCAAGATGCATCTCCAACAAAGTACCATAAAATTCCAGCTATTAGTGCTAAAACAATAACAATAGGAACAAATACTCCTGAAATTTTATCTGCAAGTTTTGCAATCGGAGCTTTAGAATTTTGAGCATCTTCAACAAGTTTAATAATTTGTGATAAAGTAGTATCTTTTCCAACTTTGGTAACTTTCATTTTGAAAACACCTGTTTTATTGATACTTGCTCCTACTACTTTACTATTAATATCTTTTTCTACAGGGATACTTTCCCCTGTTAACATTGATTCATCTATAGTCGAACGACCTTCAATCACGACTCCATCAAGAGGTACTTTTTCACCAGGACGAACAAGTAGTATATCACCTGTAGATATTTCATCTACGGCTACTACATGTTCTTCACCATCTTTTATTAAATTAGCCGTTTTTGGTACCAATCCGACCAACTTACTAATAGCATTTGTAGTACGACTTTTCGATACTCCTTCAAAGTATTTACCTAGTGTAATCAATGTTAAGATTACCGCTGCAGATTCATAATACAAATTCATAGCTGCATGTTCATCACCTAAATATACCAATACGGTTGAATAAACACTATATAAGGATGCTGCCCCTGCTCCTAACGCTACTAAAGAATCCATATTAGGTTTTCTTCTAAGAATAGCTCTAATTCCTACACTAAAGAATTTTCTACCAAAATACAAAACAGGTAACACCAGAATAAACTGTACAGTTGAAAATAACTTTGGATTTCCCATTGGACTTAAACTTTCCAACATAGGTAATCCTACCATCTCAGCCATCGCTATATACAACACAGGCACTGTAAATATAGCTGAATAAATAAATCTTTTCCAAATACCATCTATTTCTTGTTGTTTTTTCTCAGCTTGGTCATCTACCGAATTATCTATTTCTAATCTTGCTTTATAGCCCGCTTCTTCTACTTTTCTCTCAATCTCAGCTACACTTAATTTTTCTTTATCGAATTTTACTACCATCTTCTCAGTAGCGAAATTTACAATGGCTTTTTCTGTTCCATCTAAAGATGAAATCGTATCTTCTATATTTTTCGCGCACGTTGCACAACTCATTCCTTCTAATATAAATGTTCGCTCTTCAATACTAGAAACATAAGTAAGCTTATACCCCAATTTTTCTACAATATTTTCTACTTCCGTTCTATCTATTCCCTCTCCTCTAGTAAGCGTAAGTTTACTCGTTGCAAGGTTTACATTGACATCCGATAAATTATCAACTTGTTTTAAACTATCTTCAATATGCGCCGCACAAGAAGCACAACTCATCCCTTCAATTAAATATGTTTCATTTTTTACCATATATTAATCACACCTATCTTTTAAATATTTTTACTTGTCTACATTTGTAGTCCTTGTTATAAATTAAGTATACTCCCATCTAAAATTATTGTCAACAATATTTTAAATAATCAATAACAGCTATCATTATGATATAGGGAGTGACTCAAAAGTCGTGATTTCGTAGAAATCGATTTTGTCGAGTCACCTCCGCACAGTTTATTAGATATCTAAAAAGCTTTTATAAAGCGCATTTAGATATCAATAAACCACTGCGTCTATGAGTTCTCATATGAACTTTGCCAAATTTTAGGACCTTTTTGTCAACCCCAGCTGATTTTCTAGGATTTAATTTGAAATTTAAAGCTATAGATTTATTAAAACCTACAGCTTTTTACAATATTAATTTTTACTTTCTAATTTTTCATTCATCTGACGACGAAGTTTAGAAAAATCTTCTTTGACTACTACAGTGTCAGCGATAAAGTCATGAAGTCCTTTTTTCTTATTAGTAAAAGCAACAGCTAGATACGGGATATACACTAAAAATATAGTTAATAGTCTACCAACTACCTCACGGTAAACTACATCCATAAGACCTAACTTATCACCTTTATTAGTTTCTACTTTTATCTTCATAATCATTTTACCTAAAGTTTGTGAAAAGAAGTAAGTCATCGAGATAAAATAAGTGAACATAACGATAACATAACTCAGAGATTCTTCTCCTAAAATTGGGAAATCTAGTTGCTTATTCAAAAGTCCAAAACTAAAAGTATTCAATAAACTAGCTATAGCATAAATAACAATCATATCGATTAAATACGCAACAAATCTCGTCCAAAAGCCTGCATAGAAATTTTTTGAAAGATTCATATAATCTTCTATTGTTGTTGGCAACGAAAGATCTTTTTCCTTTTTATCTACTCTTTCTTCTGTTTCTTTAGGATCTTCCTGTTCTCTAGTAGATTCTTCATTTTGTATCGTATCATTTTCTAGTTCTACAGAAGTTTCATTTAAATTAGGATCATATGAAGGTGTATTATTATTTAATTCATTATTCATATAAAAACCTCCTTATCCTAAGTAACTACGTTCAACTTTATTTGAATTTACTTCACTATTTAATTCAGAGATAAAACTTTTTGTTGTAGCTTTAACAAATCTAGAAATTAAACTTTCTGTAGTTTTATCAGCTCTTAATTCAATTACAGTTGGATTAGATAATCCTTTTTCTTCTTTTATTAAATCAATAAGCTCATCTTCCGTACCAATTTTATCAGCTAATTTATTCGCTACTGCTTGTGTACCTGTATAAGTTCTTCCATCAGCAAGTTTCTTAACTTCATCTTCACTTAAGTGTCTACCTTCAGCTATAGCCTTTACAAATCTCTCATATGCTTCTTTATTTTGTTCTTGTAAAATTTTTCTAGTTGATTCTGGTAAGTCTTCAGTTAAACCACCTACTGCTTTTTGATCTCCTGAACGAACAGTTTCTTGTTTAATTCCATGATCATTTAAGAATTTTTGAGCAAATACATAACTCATGATTACCCCTAAAGAACCAGTGGTTGTTTCAGTATTCACAAAGATTTTTTTAGCTGGTGTAGATACATAATATCCACCCGAAGCAGCTGTTTTCTTCATTGAAACATAAACATCTTTACCACTATTTTTTAAAGCATTATATAATTCAGCAGTTTCATAAACTCCCCCACCTGGTGAGTTTACCGATAATAGTATAGCTTTAACATTAGGGTTATTTTTAGCTTCTTTGATTTGATTTAATACAGATCCTCGTGAATATGTATTCGTCATTTCAGAATTAATTTCACCTTCAATAGAAATCTTTTGAATTACTTGGCTACTATCTCCTTTTTTAAGGGTTAATTTAGTAATACTTTGCTCTTGTAAAAACTCTGTTAAATAACCATTTAACTCTGACTCATCTTTTTTATTACTATTACTTGATGTTATAGTACCTTTAATTAGCGAAAACACTACTAAAACAACAACAATTACTGTTGATATCAACCTTTTATTTTTAAAATTCATATTTTTTCCTCCAAAACTTTATTATAATATTTTTGTAAAAAGCCAGAGACAAATACCACTTTCGCTATCTGTCCCTAGCCTATTATTATGAACTCTTAACTATATTTTCAAAACCTTTTTGCAAGTCTACATTAGCAGTTCTTCTGAAGTAAACATACTTCTTAGAATTCCCTTGATTTTGTTCAGTTATTAACACGATAGGTTCACCATTTAAAATAGTGAAATAGTATAGATGCGCTACAGAATTTACTGGTTTATCTATATCAGAAAATACAGCAACTATATTATAAACGTCTTTATAATTCCCTTCAGGTGACCATTTCATACTAATCAGTTTATCACCTTCTAGAACTAAACGTGCATCCCCTGCTATTTCTGTCTCAGTAGGAAGTTTTAATCCATGGAAATTCACTTGGTTACTCGGTGTATACTCTTTATAACTTTGGTTTAAAGATTTTTCCCAACTTTTCACAAATTGATAAAGTTTGTCACCTTTGTTTTTATTCCAATAAGCTGTACTTGTAGTTTTAGCTTCTTCTTTTTTCTCAGTTTTTTCTTCAGATAATCCTGTAACAGTTAGAGTACGTTTAAACGTTCCGCTGACTTTCAATCCTTTTTTCTGAGCTTCATCTTTATTAAGCGTTATCTCTACATCTACTTTACTTCCGTTTTCTAGGTTTTCTGTAGGAGTATATTTAATCTCAGGTTTTTTCAAGAATTTCTTGATGTTATCATCTGCATCTTTCACTTCTGGGATTTCTACTATATCAACATTTACCTTACCTTGTCTGTTAGTACCATACGCTGCTAATTCAACCTTATATTGATCCAGATGAACTACCTTATCATCTTTCTTGTAGAATTTAAAATAATAAACTCCCGCAGCAATAACACATACTAAAAGAAACGCAACTATAAATCCAAGTTTTGATGATTTTTTCTTAGATTTATCTTTTTTAGTTTCCTTATTTTGTTCCTCAGTATTTTCTTGATTTACATTAGAATAATTATCATTTCCTTGGAAATTATTATTCTGATTATCATTAGTAAATTGATTATATTGACCATTTACATCTTGATTAAAATTAGATTGATTATTCTCTACATAGTTACCGTCTTGATCATAATAGCCATTTGCTATAAAAAATCCATTTTGATCGTAGTAACCCGCAGGCGTAAATTCATTATTATTTTGATTATTTCCATCATTTTGAATAAAATTGCCATTTGGGTCGTAATAACCATTTGAAATGTAGTTTCCATTTGGATCATAATAACCATTCGGAATAAAGTTTCCATCTTGATCATAATACCCGTTTGATATATAGTTCCCATTCTCGTCATAATAACCATAAGGAATATAATTTCCATTTTGATCATAATAACCATTTAAATCATTATTTAATTCATTGTTCTGAGAATTAGTATCTCTATTCGTCATTACTTTCCCTCCTATTCAGCATAAGTTTTCGATACGAATTTATTATATCGTTTCATAAATGCAAGTTCTGCAGTCCCTGTTTGTCCATGCCTATTTTTAGCAATAATTACTTCAATAGTTGAAACATCACTTGTTTCTTGAACTTCATTCTCATCGGCATCTTCACTTCTATAATAGTCTCCACGGTATAAGAATGAAACTATATCAGCATCTTGCTCAATACTTCCAGATTCCCTAAGGTCACTCATCATAGGTCGTTTATCTTGTCTAGATTCAACACTACGAGATAGCTGAGATAATGCGATAACAGGACATTCTAGTTCCCTAGCCATTTGTTTTAAGCTACGAGAAATCTCAGATACCTCTTGTTGCCTATTATCAGTTCTCTTACTTCCTTGAAGAAGTTGAAGATAATCAATAACAACAAGATCTAGACCATGTTCTGCTTTTAATAACTTACATTTTGCTTTTACTTCATTTACTTTGATAAAAGCACTATCTTCAATAAAGACATTTTTTTGATTTAAGAAATGAACAGCTGTTTCAAGTTTCATTAGATCATCATTATCTAAATCACCTCTTTTAATTTTTTCAGAATCTATCATTCCTTCACTACAAATCATCCTAGAGACAAGTTGGTCTGCACCCATCTCAAGAGAGAATAGTGCAACTGTTCTCTTCTCTTCTTCTGAACGAGGATTTTTCCCAGCGATATTAAGGGCAATATTAAGGGCAAACGCTGTTTTCCCCATCGCAGGACGAGCTGCAAGGATAATTAAATCTCCTTTACCAAAACCTACAAGTTTATCTAATGCACCATATCCTGTAGGTACAGCTACATTCTGACCCTCTCCAGCCATACGAGCTAAGATTTCTTTAAAAACTTCATCGGTAACATCTTTCATATTTTTAAACTGAGATGTTTTCGCTCGTTCCATTGCACGTTCAACTTGATCAAATAATGTAGCAGTCAAAGAGTCTATGTCAGCATTACCTTGGTTCATTTCCTCAGTACTACTTAAAAGTGCTGCTCGGATTTCTCTATATATCGAGTATCTTTTTACTAAATTCGCATAGTGCATAATATTACGAGAACTTGGAGTAATATCATACAAGTCCACTATATATAATGAGGCATCCACTGTTCTGAATGCCCCACTATTATTTATTTCTTCAAAAATCGTAGTGGTGTCAGGTATTATTCCCATTTCATCTAAACGTAAAATAGCACTATAAATATCTTTATTTCGTTCGTCATAAAAGTCTTCCGGATCAACCGTTGCTTTGACTTCTATTAATTTCTCTGGCTCTTGCATCAGAGCCCCTAATAACGATTGTTCTGCCATTACAACAGAATCTATATGATATTTCATATTGTCACCTTCAAATTATTTACTATTGCTCCACCACGTGAACTTTAATAGTTCCTTCTACTTGGTTGTGTAGTTTAATTTTAACATTTGTATACCCTAAAGATTGGATACCGTGTGGTAAGTCGATTTTTTTCTTATCAACTTTAAGGTCGTGTTGTTTCTTAAGTTCTTCAACAATTTGTTTAGAAGATACTGATCCGAATAATCTTCCACCTTCTCCAGATTTAACTTTAATTGTCACTTCAAGACCTTCTAATTGTTTAGCAAGTAAGTTAGCTTGAACTAATTCTTCTTGTTTATCTTTTTCAACACGTTTTTGTTGACCTTTAAGTGTTGCCATATTAGCATTTGTTGCTGCTACAGCTTTTTTATTTGTTATTAAGAATTTTGCATATCCATCAGCAATTTCCTTAACATCTCCTTTTTTACCTTTTCCTTTAACGTCTTCTAAAAATATAACTTTCATTACAATTTCTCCTTTTATCTATGTTTTTATTTTATGATAATATTTTATCGATGGCATCATTTAGTCGGTCTAAAGCTTCGTCTAAATTAATTCCCTCTATTTGAGTTGCTGCGTTGGCAAGATGACCTCCACCACCAAGCTCCTCCATAATTAATTGAACATTTATATTACCTAGTGATCTTGCTGAAATTCCAACTTTACCTTCTTCTAAATATCCTATAGCAAAACTACATTCAATTCCTTTAAGAGTTAGAAGTAAGTCTGCACTTTGAGCAAGCATTACATTAGTATAATATTTATCTTCAGGGGCTTTTGCCATAATAATTTCTGGTGTTTTTTGGATAGAGTTATTAATAATTTCTACCCTATTCATAAAGTTCTCAAAAGGCTCTTTTAGAATTGTTTTTACTCTCGTTGGATCAGCTCCATTACTTCGTAAATAAGCAGCTGCATCAAACGTTCTAGAACCAGTTCTTATTGAGAAGTTTTGAGTATCTACCACTATTCCACCAAGCATAATCGTCGCTGCAATAGGAGTGATTTTTTCTATCTTAGTTTGATACTCTATTAATTCTGCAATCAACTCTGATGATGATGATGCATAAGGTTCAATATAAGTTAACAGCGGATTAGTAATTATATCCTCACCACGTCTATGATGGTCAATAATAACTTTTCTATTAGCCTTAGATAGTATCGCAGCATCAATAACACGTGATGCGTCAGAAGTATCCACAACGATTAATGTTGTTTGAGGAGTCATAAGTTCCCAAGCTTCATCACTATCGACAAACACTTTTGACAATTGTTCATCCGAATTATCAATTTCAAACATTACTTTTTGAATTGTTTCATCTCTGTCACTATCATTTAAAATAATGTAACATTCTTTACCTACTATTTTAGAAAATGTATAAATACCTACACAAGCTCCAACAGCATCGAAGTCAGGACGTTTATGCCCCATTACGATTATTTTATCACTATCACTTACAATATCAGCTAACGCATTAGATACAACACGCGCCTTAATTCTAGTACGTTTTTCTTGTGGGTTTGTTTTACCACCATAGAATCTAATCGTACCATCAACATCTTTCATAGCAACCTGGTCTCCACCACGCCCTAAAGCTAAATCAAGTGAACTCTTCGCAAGTTCTCCTAATTCTGGTAAAAAGTCAGTTCCCATACCTACACCTATACTCAAAGTAATTGGTGCATCAAACTCCTCTTTTAGATTTCTAATTGTATCTAAAATTTGGAATTTCTCTTTTTCTATTTTCTTTAAATCTTTGACATTTAAAAGTCCAATAAATCTATCATCATCGATTCTTTTTAGATAAATACTATTCTTCTTAGCCCAATCTGTCAAAGTAATAACTACAGTAGCATCTAATCTACTCGCTACTTCATCTTCTAATGAATCATAAACATCTTCATAATTATCAAGACTTAGATTAAGAATAATAGGCCTTGTATCTCTAAATCTTTGCATTACAACTTTACTTTCTGTAATATCAAAGAAGTAAATATAACCACTATCTTTTTGATAATTCACTTTATAAAATTTACCAAAGATTTCAAACTGATTATCTACCGGAGTTTCTAAATCAAACAACTCTGAAATTTCCGGCATAAGTTCTAAGATATTTAGACCTTTTATCTCTTCAACTTTAATATTTTTATAGATAAAGTTATTAGCCCATTCAATATTCTTATTTTCATCTATTACGATTATACCGATAGGAAACTTATTAATTCCTTTTTCTGATGAATCTTTTATTCTATTGGTTAATTTACTAATATACCTTTCCATCTGTTCCACAGATTTTTTCTTCTGAAGAATATAGAATACGAAGATTAAAAGACCTATTAATAAATAAATAACTAAACTAAAAATATCAAATATTCCGCAAAGTATTGCTCCCATTAGAAAAATAGTTGAAATTATCAATTCATATTTTCTTTTTCCATTCATATCTATTCCCCCTTCTTCATAATAATATAACCTTCTCTTAATTTGAATATACTATCTATAAATCCAAGTAATTCAAAGATCGGACTAAAGATTAACATTAAAACAAATGTAATTGGTTTTGCTATAGTAACCTTATTCTTAGTTTTTTGTTCGATAAAGAAATATGCTGTAAATAAACCATTTAGAATAAATGCTAATGCTAGTACACCTGATATATTTTGGAATAATATATTCCAAAAACTATATTTATTTTCATCTAATCCCATCTCAAATAATAATGTGATTAAAGAAACTCCAATGTAGATATATCCACTTTTTGGACTTAATGTTATACGACTAAATTTTGGAAAAGCTGGAATAATCACATATTCTCTAGCTAATAAAGAAAGTGTATATTTTACTATTATTAAACTATATACAAATAACATTATATATAAAGTTACTGGAAATGTTCTCTGTATACTTGAGAAACTTTCTAAAACTAAACTTTTATCCACATTTTGATTCATCTCTACCATTGAATTTACATAGTTATTAATAAACTCCAAAATCTGTTTACTATCTATAGTTATATTACCTAATCTTATAGATAAAAATACATATATAGCTATTCCTAAAAATAATACTGTCGCTATTGCTACCACTAAAAATAGCTTTGATAAACGTAAATCTATAGTTTTATATATTATATATGCAGCAACCATGTGAATTCCAAACCAAAACATCATAACTGGGGATCCCAACAGCGCTAATATTATCCCCCCTGAAGCAATCAACGGAAGATACAATTTCAATCCTTTAGCTCCAAGTACGTATGTAAGAGGAAACACAGAAAGAAATGCTGCAACAATTTCAATATTTAGTAGTGTTCCTAATAATATTAATAATATATACCCTACAGAATATGCAAATATTTTTAAATTACTAGGTTCTTTAAAGAAAAATCTATTTAACATTGCTTTTGCAATTTCTTTTGTCAATAAATCTGAAATGTTATTATCCAAATTAACACTCCTTTTTCGTTTTTATAATACCCTTAAAAGCAACTCTAACTATATAGGTATCTTTATTATTATATCAAATTTCTTAGTTTTTTTAAAGGAAAATAAAAACATTAACATACTATTATTCAAGAATAGATTTATCGTACTATAAGACCTGAAGTTCTAATTTTATACTACTGATATTATTAAAAAAGAACTCAAACGAAATTATCTCTTGAGTTCTAATTCATATATTTTAAAATCTATTTTAGAAATATCCTTTAAAAAATTCTAGTCTTCTTTTCTTCTTGTTGCTAAGAACAGTGTGAATAATAGAGTTCCACCTAGATAAATAGATGCATTATAACCTTGTTCACCTGTTTCAGCTAATCTTTCAACACGAGCGTTAGCTTGTGGTTGATTTACATTAACTGCTGATACCATTTCTGTTACTGGAGGCACAGTTCCATTTTCTGGAGTTACTGGTTTTTCCGGTACTGGTTGAACTTGTACTTCTGGTGTTGGTTGTGCTGGTACTTGTGGTGTTGGTTGAGTTGGAACTTCAGGAGTTGGTTGCACTGGTACTTCTGGTACTTTTAATTCTGGTACTTCAGTAACCTCAGGAATTCCTGGTACTCCACCATTAAATTCAGGTTTTTCGTGTACTTCTGGCATTCCTGGCACTCCACCTTTGAATTCTGGTAATTCATGAACTGGTGGTTCTGGCATTGCAAATGTTGGTCCAGCTGGATTATTATTTACTGGAGGAACTGGTTTGTCATTACATCCACAGTTTCCGTCTTTACCATCTTTACCATCTTTACCATCTTTTCCGTCACGTCCATCTTTTCCGTCTTTAACAACTGTTTTCGTAACAGAACCGTCAGAATTGATGATTGTTATTGTGTGACTTCCATCTCCGTTATCTTCAACAGAAACTTTTGGTGATTTACCATCTTTTCCGTCTTTAATAACCATATCAGTTTTACTTCCGTCTGGGTTAGTAATTGTAACTGTGTGAGTTCCATCATTATTATTTTTAACTGTTACAGTTGGTGATACTCCATCTTTTCCGTCTTTTCCATCTTTAATGATAGATTTGTATTCACGTCCATCAGAATCTACGATTGTTAATGTGTGTGTGCCATCTCCGTTATCAACAATATTAGCTTTTGGTGATTTACCGTCAAAGATTGTAGTATTAGTTTCTTTGCCGTCTGCTCCTGTAACTTTAATAGTATGTGAACCATTGTTGTTATCGATCACTTCAAGTTTTGGTGATTTTCCATCACGTACTGTTGTAGTTGTAGTAGTTCCATCAGAGTTAACGATTGTAACTGTGTGAGTTCCATCTCCATTGTCTACTACTTTAGCTGTTGGTGATTTACCATCGCGTACTGTTATTTCAGAAACTGTTCCATTTCCATTTTCTACACGGATAGTGTATGTACCATCTTGGTTATCTCTTACTGTTGCTACTGGTGATTTTCCATCTTTAATGATTGTTTCAGTAGTTGTTCCATCACCATTTAGAACTGTAATTTTGTGAGTTCCATTTTGTTCGTCAGTTATTGTTACTTTTGGTGATTTTCCATCACGTACTGTTGTTTCAGTTGTAACACCTTCTGGGTTTGTAATAACGATAGTGTGACTTCCATCTCCATTATCACGAACAGATGCTGTTGGAGTACGTCCATCTACTCCGTCACGACCATTTTTAACAACAAATTCATTCTTAGTTCCATCTGGGTTTGTGATTGTTACTGTGTGGCTTCCATCTGGATTTTTAGTAGTTGTTGCTGTAGCAGCTTTACCGTCTTTACCATCTTTGATGATAGCATTAGTAACATTACCATCTCCATCTGTAACTTTAACTGTGTGAGTCCCATCATTGTTATCAGTTACTTCAACTTTTGGAGTCTTACCATCTTTACCGTTTTTAACAACGATATCTTTAGGTTGTCCACCTGGATTTGTTACTGTAATTGTATGGCTACCGTCTGGATTTTCTGTAGTTGTAATAGTAGCATTTTCTCCATTTTTACCATCTTTTACAACTGTAGTTGATT
The DNA here is from genome assembly GCF_028308085.1 of Gemella haemolysans. Lineage (GTDB taxonomy): Bacteria > Bacillota > Bacilli > Staphylococcales > Gemellaceae > Gemella > Gemella haemolysans_D. Next base: position 1,709 of record NZ_JAQMFS010000107.1, on the reverse strand, counting down.
CAGAACCATCAGGATTTCGAACTGTGATAGTGTGTGTGCCATCTCCATTATCTTTTGTATTAATAGTTGGAGCTGAGCCATCACGTCCATCGATACCATTATAAATATCTTTACTACTTAATACTTTATCGATACCTTCATCGTATACTCCGTTGTCATTAACATCGTCATAAACTGTAACTCGGATACCATTACGAGTTGGAGTTGAAGTTGCATCTGTAGCTCTTCTAGATCTTGAAGGTGAAGTAATATCTTCTACTTTAATTTTTGGTGCACGTCCGTCTTTACCGTTGTCACCTTTTTCACCTTTTTCACCAGTAGTTCCTTGAGGTCCACGGATGTTACCGATCTTATCCCAAGTTCCGTTATTTTTCTTATAAACGTCTCCTGTATTAGCATCGATAAATGTATCTCCATCTTTACCATCTTTAGCAGTTGGCGCAGTAACTCCACTTAGTAATTCAGCACCATTACGTCCGTCATGACCATCATGACCTGCCGCACCGTTTGCACCATCTGTACCATTACGTCCATTTGTACCATTCAAGATATCACTTGTACCAATTAATTCATCCACACCTGGATCGTATTTACCGTTACCATTATTATCATAGTATGCTGTAATACGAGTACCCTCTACTGGTTGTGAATCTGTAGTTTCTGGTTGTGTAGCTGTTGAATCTGTAGTAGTTGGTTGCGAACCTGCTGTGTCTGTAGCTACTGGTTGAGCTGATGGAGTTCCCTCATCTGGGTTATCCCCTACACTTCTCGCTCTTCTTGCACTTCTTGATGTTCCAGAAGGTTGTGGATTAACAGCTAATCCTGCACCTCTTCTCACTGCATCCACTAATGCATTTAAGTCAATATGTGGTGTACGTCCATCTTTACCATCTTTAACAACGAATGATACTGGATCTTTACCTGGTGTAGTAAACGTAACAATCGTGCTACGTCCATCTGCTCCACGTTGAGTTGTAACAGTAGGTGTGTTTCCATCTTGTCCTGCTTCACCTTTAGCTCCATCATTGATAAGAACTTTAGTTGGTTGTGAACCGTCATGATTATCTATTGTGATTTCTACACCTTTATTTCCATCTTCTTTACGAACAGCTGTTACTGTTGGTGATACTCCATTTAGACCATCTTTTATAACTGCTAATGTTTTTTCAGGGTTTAATGGTTGTCCTGGGTTAGCTGGGTCTTCTTGATAAACTTTTGTTTCAGTTCCAGTCTTAACAGCTACTAGTGATTTACCATCACGTCCATCTGCTCCTTTTGCCCCATCTTTAATCATTTCTGATCCTAGAAGTTCATCAGTTCCTGGAGTATATCTTCCATCACCATTCTCATCAGTATAGAATGTAACGATTGTATGTGATGGATTACCATTTTGTCCTTCAACACGTAATAACTCAACTTTTGGAGTTTTTCCGTTTAAACCATTTTCTCCATTTTTCACATTTACTGTTACAGAATCTTTTCCTGGTACAGTGAATGTGATATCAGAGCTGTTACCATCTTTACCTGGTTTTACAGTTACTTCTGGAGTTTTTCCGTCTTCTCCTTTTGGTCCTTGTGGTCCTACTTCACCTTGTGGTCCACGTGGTCCTTGCACTCCATCTTGTCCACGTTCACCTTGAACACCTTGAGCTCCTTTGTCTCCTTTTGGTCCTTTGATGTTTCCTTCTTTTTCCCATGTTCCGTTGTTT
>NZ_JAQMFS010000106.1 GCF_028308085.1 Gemella haemolysans | reverse complement strand
CTTTCCTTTAAAATGATTCATCGTCATTCCTCCTGCTATCTTTTTCTATTATTCTACCTTATTTGATAGTAGATTTAAAACTTTGCAACAGAACCGCAAATATCTTTGGGACTACTACAGATTATTTGCTGGGACAAAAACCTTATTCAATTATCAGTAGTTTACCTCTAGAACAATTAGATCTTACCAATATTGCAAACTTTTCAAAGGATGAGTTTGATATTTTGAAACATTCAATAGCAGTTTCGGTGGCAAGAAATAAAATAAAGGCAACAGAACTAAAAGATAGAGTTATAGAAAAAAATCAGTTGTCAGAAAAAGATGCAGAACTTTTGAATAAGATTTTTGAAGAAGTTAAAACTTATTGGGAAAATTAGGAGGACGCTAGTCTTCAAAATTCCCTCCCAAAATGTGTCCAAAATATTGACAGAATTCTAGCTTTTCATTATAGTTCTTATGGAACTTTTTTTCTACAACAAAATAGGCTCCATAATATCCATAGGGGATTTACCCACTACAAATAGTATAGAGCCGGTTTTATTAATGTCCTGCATTTCCTAATAAGTTAACCATGACAACACCAATGATAATCAAAATTAAACCGATAATGCTATAAACATTTAGTGTTTCTTTGAAAATCATTACTGCGATAGAGGCTGTCAAAACTAAACCGACAGCTGACCATGTTGCATAAGCTATTCCTAAAGGAATTTTTTGCATTGCTAGTGAGAGGAAATAGAAACAAACGCCATAGCTAAGTAGGGCAGAAACGGTTGGAATAGGCTTTGTAAAACCGTCTGATAATTTCAAAAGGTTAGTTCCCAATATCTCTCCTACAATGGCGATAAAAAGATAAAAGTATGACATGTCTTTAACCTCCTATATGTCATGTTTTTGCTCTAAGAGCTATTATAGCTATCCGTTTTTTATAAATCTTGGCACAAGTCATGAGAATTTGTAGTAAAACTGTGGCAGACACTTTTTCAGAACCAATAGCTGATAAGTTTAGTATATCATAAGATAAATTTTAAAAAAAGTCTTGATTTATTTCAATGTCTTGCGTGGTCTCGATTTTACTGGTAAAATTACTTTTAAGAACTTTAAAAAAGAGGTTTCTATATTTGACAAAACAATGACTTGTTGTCCCGAATGTGGGCATCCTTTGGAGAAAAAATTTTTAAAAGATGAGGGAGATATTCCTTATTGTTCACAATGTGCGAGTTTTCGTTTTCCAGTCTTTAATACAGCAATTAGTGCGATTTTATTTAATGAAAAACATGATAAGATTCTCTTGATTAAGCAATATGACATGGCTGAGCATATTTTGCTAGCTGGTTATGTGTCTAATGATATTCACAACCAATTTCTACAATCATTAAAGGCAATTAATTTAGCCTCTCTTATTACGGATATGGGTAATAAAATTGCACAAAACTAGTCCAAAACTCTTTTTAATAAGGAGTATACTTTCTAGCATTTTATAGTTACTAAAAAGTATCTAAACTTTGGAAGTGATACTAAGTTTTAAAAAATATTATGGAAAAAAAGCTTATAAAATCAATATTTCTGAGATTTAAAACTAATAATATTAGACTCAAAATCCGGTTCTGTTGCAAAGTTTTAAATAAAGAATAAAATCCCTTACGGCATCTATGATTTAAGCTGGGATTCCCAATAATACCTTGATTTCAGTACAGA
>NZ_JAQMFS010000105.1 GCF_028308085.1 Gemella haemolysans | reverse complement strand
AGTAAATGTAAAAGTCAATGTAAATAAACTTAGTGACGAGTATAATGTTACAGCTACTGAAATCGAAGTAAATCAAAACACACCAGTAACAAACGATGACCTAAAAGCAAAAGTAACAGCGACATCGAAAGAAGGAAACGTGACTGGAACTGATAAGATTTCAACAGTAGTACCTAAATCACCAATCAGTACAGCTAACTATGGAGATCAAACTATTAGTGCAGTTGTAACCTTCAAAGATGGAACAACGAAAGAAGTAATAATTCCGTTAAAAGTTAAAGATGTTACAGCTCCGACGATTCAAACACCAAGTAATGGACAAAATTGGGATTTAATCGCAGTAGAAGGAGAAAATCCAAATATTGATGTAACGAGTGAGGATAACGCTGGAGGAAGTGGAGTTAAATCTACAACAGTAACAGGCTTACCAGATTTCTTAGAATATAATGAAGCAACTAAGACGATTCAGTTCAAAGCAGGAATAACATCAGTACCTAGTTTATCAGAAGGAACAGATGTAGAGCCTCATAATGTAACGATAACAGTAGTAGATAACGCAGGGAATGAAACGAGTACACAAGTAACAATTACTGTGAAGTCAATGACTACGAAATACAATGCAGTTCCAAATCAAGAAAAACAAACAGTGAGTTATGGAGCAACTCCAGATGCAGCAACAAGTGTAGATAAAACGAACTTACCAGAAGGAACAAGTTACGCTTGGAAAACAAAACCAGATACAAACACACCGGGTGAAAAAGACGGAGTAGTAGAAGTAACGTATAAAGATGGTTCAAAGGATACAGTAAATGTAAAAGTCAATGTAAATAAACTTAGTGACGAGTATAATGT
>NZ_JAQMFS010000104.1 GCF_028308085.1 Gemella haemolysans | reverse complement strand
AACATAAATCATCTAAAGATTTATCAGAATGATCGTATTGGTTTAGTTGGCAAAAATGGAAATGGAAAAACAACGTTACTTCACATATTATATAAAAAAATTGTGCCTGAAGAAGGTATTGTAAAACAATTTTCACATTGTGAACTTATTCCCCAATTGAAGCTCATAGAATCAACTAAAAGTGGTGGTGAAGTAACACGAAACTATATTCGGCAAGCGCTTGATAAAAATCCAGAACTGCTATTAGCAGATGAACCAACAACTAACTTAGATAATAACTATATAGAAAAATTAGAACAGGATTTAAAAAATTGGCATGGAGCATTTATTATAGTTTCACATGATCGCG
>NZ_JAQMFS010000103.1 GCF_028308085.1 Gemella haemolysans | reverse complement strand
GATCGTCTTGAAAAAGAAAGATTAGACAAAGAAGCTGCTGCTAAAGCTCAAGCTGAAAAAGAAAGACTTGAAAAAGAAAAAGCTCAAAAAGCTGAAGCTGATCGTCTTGAAAAAGAAAGATTAGACAAAGAAGCTGCCGCTAAAGCTCAAGCTGAAAAAGAAAAACTTGAAAAAGAAAAACTTGAAAAAGAAAAAGCTCAAAAAGCTGAAGCTGATCGTCTTGAAAAAGAAAGATTAGACAAAGAAGCTGCTGCTAAAGCTC
>NZ_JAQMFS010000102.1 GCF_028308085.1 Gemella haemolysans | reverse complement strand
CAGCTTTCGCTGCAGTTTTTTCTTCGTCTGTTAAATCTGTACGTGCATCGATTGCGTCGTTCTTAGCTTTAAGTGCATCGTCTATCGCCTTCTTAGCTGCTGGCTTCGCTTCTGGTGTTGGATTTACATTGTTCACTTCTGTTGTTCCATTAGCCTTAGCTTGCTCTACTCCCGCGTTTGTTGTCGCGTTGTTGATAGCTTGTTTTGCTGCAGCTGCCTTGTCTTGCGCTTCTTGCTTAGCTTTTGCTTTCTCTTCCGCTGTTAAGTCGTTGTTCGCATCGATCGCATCGTTCTTAGCTTTTAGGGCATCGTCTATCACTTTCTTAGCCGCTGGTTTCGCCACTGGTGTTGGATTTACATTGTTTACTTCTGTTGTTCCGTTAGCTTTAGCTTGAGTTACTACATCATTTGTTGTCGCGTTATCGATCGCTTGTTTTGCTGCATCTGCTTTTGCTTTCGCATCAGCTTTCGCTGCAGTTTTCTCTTCCGCTGTTAAGTCGTTGTTCGCATCGATCGCATCGTTTTTAGCTTTTAGTACATCATCTATTGCTTTCTTCGCTGCTGGCTTTGCTTGTGCTGTTGGATTTACTGAGTCTACTGACGTTGCTCCATCTGTCTTAGCTTGAGTTACTGCATCATTTGTTGTTACATTGTCGATAGCTGTTTTTGCTGCGTC
>NZ_JAQMFS010000101.1 GCF_028308085.1 Gemella haemolysans | reverse complement strand
TATTACGAATAATTTATACTACGACTACTATAATTTCTACGAACGTAGTGAGTTAAGAAATTATTAGTAAAGTCAGTGCAAACGGCTCTCTCTTTATAAATTCATTTTAACACAAATCTATATTTAAATCAAAAATTTTATCTAATTTAGATATATGTTAATCACTATATTTGAAATAAAACTAGATAATTTTTATTATATCCCCACAAACACCTTAACGATATTTTTCAATTTAGAAAGAACCGATTGCTTCTTAGCTTCTCTGGCTCCTCCACGACGTGCTACTCCTTGCAGAGCATCATCTAATTCTGTTCCACCTTGTGCAACATATCCTCTACTAATTGATTTTTCTATAAATTTCTTAGATTTTTCTTTTAGATTTTCTTCAGAGATAAGTTCATTTATCTTTTGTTCTTTCTCAATCTTAGCATATTCATAAAAGGCTTCTAGTATATCTTCATTTTTATCAAACTTAGTTAAGTCTGTACGATTGATAAATTCAATAATCAATTCTTCTTTGGCTCTTGTTCCAAGTGAAGAACGAATTAATCTTCTTATTTCTTCTTTTAGTGTTTCATTATTCGTACCTTGTTCTTTAGCTTTTTCAAGGATTAATGCTAAGATATAATCAAGATTTACCTCTTCAGTCTTCAGAAGATCAATATGGAATTCAACATCTGAGAAATCAATTTTCTCCTCGTTTTCTCCGCCTTTTCCTTTGTCTCTTCCACCAGAATTTATTAACTCTTCCTTTATCTTAATATACGTACTCTTCATATCCTGTTTCAATCTCTCAGAAATTATCTTCTCGAAACTACTAAACTCATCATAGTTTCTCAAGATATTTTCTCTCTTCAAGATTTCACCAAATAACTTAACAAATTCTTTTTTATCTTTTTCTAACTTGATTTCTGTTGGGTCTGGGAATTTTTCTACAATTTCTTCACATAGTTCCTTATACCCTTTAAATACAACCCCTGTATCTTCATCCGTGAAGCCGTTAATGTAATCATCATAACTACGCTCGATAATTACATTTATACTATTTTCATCACCAAATAGCTTAATCGCATCTTTAGTAGCTTTTTCCAAGTTTTTAAAACAAACGATATTACCGAAGGCTTTCATCTTATTTAGAATCCTATTTGTTCTAGAAAATGCCTGAATAAGTCCATGATATCTTAAGTTTTTATCAACGAATAATGTATTCATAGTTGGAGCATCAAATCCAGTTAAGAACATACCAACAACAATTAGTAAATCTACCTCTTTGTTTCTTACTCTACTTGATAAATCTTTATAATAATTCTCAAACCCGTTACCATCTATAGTGAAGTTAGTTTGGAAGAATGAATTATAATCATCAACTACATTAGTTAAAAATTGTTTTGCAGTAGTTGACATAGCTGATGACGACATACTCTCTTCTTCAATCTCTCCTGAAGCTCTCTCTTCATTTGGAGCATAACTAAATATTGTTGCGACTTTTAGTTTTTTATCTTCAGGCAAGTTTGCCTGTTGTTTTTTAAACTCTTCATAATACATCTTCGCCGCATCTACACTTTGCACCGCAAACATCGCATTAAACCCATTAATACGTTTATCTTTTACCGTATATTGCGTATTACGATAAGTTTTAGAATCAAACTTTTCAAGAATGTAATTAGTAATTTCTGAAATACGTTCTGGATGTAAGAACATTTTATTCTCAAGAGATTTTAGGTTCTCATCATCTGTTTCTTCTTCAGAACTCTTGAACTTCGGATTAATACTGTTGTAGTCAATCTTGAATTTAAGTACTTTCCCATCTCTAATCGCATCGGTAATTACATAACTATGCAATTGTGCACCGAACACATCAGAAGTTGTTTTTCCATCCAATGAATTTTCTACAAAAATCGGAGTTCCTGTAAAACCAAATTGATAATAATGTTTAAATGAACTTTGAATATTCTTTTGAGCTAAACCAAATTGAGACCTGTGACACTCATCATAAATTAATACGCAATGCTTGTTATAAATGTCATGCCCTTTATTACTTTTAACAAACTCATTTAATTTTTGAATTGTTGTAACAACTATTTTATTATCTTGTTTTTCAATACTAATTTTTAATTCTTTAGTATCCTTACTTCCATTAACACTATCTTTTTGGAATTTTTGGTATTCACGCATAGTTTGATAGTCTAAGTCTTTTCTATCAACTACGAAGAATACTTTATCAATATAATCCAACTCAGTAGCCAATCTTGCTGACTTGAATGATGTTAAAGTCTTACCAGATCCAGTAGTATGCCAGATAAATCCACCAGCTTCTACACTTCCAGCTTTTTTATTTTCAAAACTAGAATTAATTCTCCATAATAGTCTCTCAGTCGCAGCGATTTGATAAGGACGCATAATTAAAAGGACATTTCTTGAATTAAAAATACAATATTTCGTTAAAATTTCTAAAATAGTTCTCTTCTCAAAGAAAGTCGCTGTAAAATCTTCTAAATCTGCGATAACTCTATTCTTCGCATCAGCCCATTCACAAGTGAACTCATAATTACTCTTATCACGTTCAGTCGTATTAGCAAAATACCTTGTATATGTCCCGTTTGAGATTACAAAAATTTGCACAAACTTATAAAGCGAATTGTCTAAGTTAAAACTTTCATCTTCATACCTTTGAATCTGATTAAAGGCTTCTCTAATATTTACCCCACGTTTTTTTAATTCAATATGAACAAGAGGTAATCCATTTACTAAAATACTAACATCATATCTATTTTTAGCGACAGTCACTTGATTAACTACCTGTAGGTGGTTGTTGTGAATATTTTTCTTATCTATTATTTTAATATTTTTCAGTCTACCGTCATCAAATATAAAATCATAAATATGATTTTCCTGAATCTTACGAGTCTTTTCGATTATTCCATCATTAGGAGCATCTAAATACTCTAGTAGAAATCTTTTCCATTCACTATCACTAAATTTAATATCATTTAACTTCTCAATTTGCACTCGAAGATTAATATATAAATCATCCATACTTCTAACATCAAGTCTTTCATATCCTTGAGAAACTAGATTATTAATCATGTTTTCTTCAAGTTGTGATTCAGTTTGATATTCTTCTACTCTACGTTCAGGCTTTTCAAACCTCGCTAAGACTATTCCACCTTGCATCTCCGCGATTGGCGAAGTCTTATACCTGAATTTTTCTTCTGACATACTCTCACTCCTTTTCCTTTTTTATTTATATTTCAAATTTTTCATAATAACCTGTTATCTTGGAAAGTTTAACAAACACTCTCTCCAATATTCATATTGCTTCTGACGTTGCTCTATTTCCTTCGGTAATCCCTCCTTAATATCATTCACTAAAGTATCAAACTTATCAAGAATTGATACCACATGTTGTTGAACGTGCAGAGGGGGGATAGGTATTTTATAATTTTTAATTTCACTATCTGATATAGCTGGATAGCTTGCTCCTTTTTGATTTAGTTCAACATACTTATAGAAATCTGTTTTTAACAAATTATAATATATCCATTTTTCTTTAACAATTTCTTTATCGCTTCTTAGAACACAATATCCTGTACTACAAACCTGATTATCTAAATAATCCGGGATTAACGCCAAACGTTCTTGCATTGGTCTTGTAGTTCCAAATATAATATCCTTGGACTTTACAATCTGTTTAGCTCTACTTGGTGCATTAGCTTTTGTTATTAATTCTGTAGCTTCAATTCTTTTATTCCCTGTATTAACTGAAGATAAATCTATATAACGTAACTCTTTATCCGTTACTTTCCAATTAATATTATCTACTTTTTTTGTTATATTTAATAATTTTTTCAACTCTATCTTATCTTCTATATCTACTTCAACTATATTAGCAGCTTCTTGTAATATATTATAGTAGTTATTAGATATTATCGACGTGCGTGCGTGCTACTACATTCCACGTCAAATGTCAAGAGTTTTTCACGATAATATTCATATTGTTTTTGTCGTTGTTCTATTTCTTCAGGCAACAATCCTTTTGTGTCTGCAAGCAATACTTGGAATTTATCCAAGACCTTCACTATTTTATTTTGAAGTGAAAGAGGTGGAATATCTACTAATATCTTTTCTATATCATCTTTTGATAACCTAGGAATACTAGCTTTTCTAACTTTAGATTTAATAATATATTGTTTACTAAGTAATAAATAATATAGATATTTGCTAGTAATATTTTCCTTTGTTTTTAAAACATACACATCATCTGCTGCCCAAAATTCTCTATCACTATATACTATCTCTCCTGCAGCACCTGCAGAAATAATAAATGTATTATCTCTCTCAAAATTCTTTTCATGATAATACCCCAAAGGAATTATACTATTTTGATATACTGGAAATTCTCCATCTTCTTGTAATTCACTTTTTACAAGTCTTTTACCTCGTTTAAATTCGCAAACCTCCTTTAATCGAAGTGTTTTTACTTTTCTATCCCCTTCCATTTCCTTAGTCACTTTTGTTAAATATTCTTCGCTTAATAACTTATCTCTGTAATAAGTATATTGTTTAGTACGTGACTGAAGTTCCGACTGAAGTTCCATAACATAACTTGTAAATTTATCAAGTATTTCTACTATTTTTTCTTGAATTTCTATTGATGGGATTGGGATTTCAAAATTTTCTATCATAGGCTTTCTAATTGACGTTACAGTTGAACCGACCATATTTTTTACAATAAATTCCTTGAATTTTGTTTTCATATAATAATATACATACTTAGCAACAATATCATCTTGTAATTTTATTCTATATGCTCTTTGATGTAATGCATACTTTCCTTTCACATAATGAAAAATTTCACCAATACCACCTTCTCCAGGAATAATTATGGCTTCTTCATCAAATTCATACTTATTTATTCTTTTTACAAATTTAGAGCGTACATAAAATGGATATAATCCGTTTTCTACTTGTTCATTAGTATTAGATTTCCCTGTCCCCACTAATGACACTTCCCCTAACTTCTTCCATTCTACTTTTTCATTCTTAAGTAATTCTAATATGTTCGTCATCTATTTTCCTCCTTTCTTTGCTATTTTTTCTATGTTTTTGATTTCTTCTAAGTAATCTTGTTCTACTGGTGTTAAAGTGTTCTCTGAATACTTTTTATATTCTTCTTCCACCTTTTTTTCCATTTGTTTTCGTGATATACTACCTGCATTTTCTAATACATCTTCGCCTGTTGCTCGTAGTATGTTATCTACATGTTTTATCCAATCTGCCATTGTCATAGCTACTTCTCGTTCTGCTTGTCTTTCTGCAAAGTCTAAATATCCAGATACAAGTTGATTTAAACTACGTAATTCTTTTTCGCTTAAATAGTTTTTAGCTGTTTTAGCTTCTGTTAATGTTGGTAATTCTCCTTTAAAGGTAGTTAGTCCCATAAATTCTTTATCACCATCTACTCTATCAAATATTAATTCACTAGCTGTTTTGTGATGGATTGCATAATGCATTTTATTTTGAACAGTAGCAAAGAATTTCTTCGCTTCTTCACTATTTCCATCATAATCAATTGAAGTTGCGAATAAGTCTAATACTTGACGATAAAATACTTTCTCACTAGAACGAATATCACGAATACGATCTAAAAGTTCTTTGAAGTAGTTTCCACCACCAAAGTTTTTAAGACGATCATCATCCATAGCGAAACCTTTAATTAGGTATTCTTTTAAAACTGTAGATGCATATTTTCTAAATTGCACTCCACGTGGAGAACGCACGCGATAACCAACAGCGAGAATCATATCAAGGTTATAAAAAGCTACTTCTCTACTTTGAACTTTCCCTTCTATTGCACCATGTTTAGTGGTTGTCAACTGATAGTTTACAACCACTTTTTCTTCTAGTTCACCATCTTCAAATATAGCTTTTATGTGCTTACTTATATTCTGTTTCGTTGTTTGAAAGAGTTCTGCTATTTGTAATTGATTAAGCCAAACTGTACCATCTTCTAACTTAAGATTTATTTTTGACTTTCCATCTTCAGTATTATAAATAATTATTTTGTTATTCATCGACTTCTAGCTCCCTAACTATCTCATCTATAGATGCACGTAATTCATCAATTTTCTTCACAGTTTCAGCAATTTCTTTATTTAATACTTTAATATCAATTTTTTCTCTAGTGTCTTCTTTTTCAACATATGTTGATACTGATAGATTATAGTCATTTTCTTCTATTTCACTATTATCTACATAACATGAGAAATATTCAACATCTGCTCTATTTCTAAACTCTTCAATAATGTTATCTATATTTTTTTCTTCTAATATATTATTGTTTGTTTCTTTTTTGAATTCTTTAGATGCATCTATGAATAAAGTTTTGTTCTCTGTTTTATTTTTCGCTAATACTAATACACAAGTAGCAATCGACGTTCCAAAGAATAGATTATCAGGAAGTTGAATAACACAATCTACAAAGTTATTATCTACTAAATATTTTCTAATAGTTCCTTCAGCACCTTTTCTGTAGAAAATTCCTGGGAAACATACTATAGCTGCACGCCCTTTACTTGATAAATAGCTAAGTGAATGCATAATAAACGCATAGTCCGCATATGATTTAGGAGCTAGTTTACCAGCAGGTGCGAAACGTTCATCGTTAATTAATGTTGGATCCGCATCACCTATCCATTTTATAGAATACGGTGGGTTTGATACTATAGCATCAAATGGCCTCTCTTCTCCATGCTGAGGATTTAATAATGTATCACCACGTTTAATAGAAAAATCATTGTAGTTAACATTGTGCAAGAACATATTCATACGAGCTAAGTTGTAGTTCGTTAAATTTATTTCTTGACCATAATAACCTTCTTCTATCTCTACACCCTCGAACTTTCTCATCTGTAATAGTAACGAACCACTCCCACATGTTGGATCATAAACTTTATTAATTTTATCTTTCCCATCTACTACTAATTTTGCTAGCAGTCTTGACACTGTTTGAGGAGTGAAGAACTCTCCACCAGATTTCCCTGCATTAGATGCATAGTTAGAAATTAAATATTCATAAGCATCTCCGAAAGCATCGATATGATTATCCTCAAAATTACCAAAATTAAGTTCACTAATACCCACTAAAATACTAGTTAACTTTGCATTTTTTTCTGTTACCGTTTCACCTAGACGATCACTTGTTACATCGACATCTCTAAATAACCCTTTAAAATCTTCTTCAGAATCAGTTCCTATGGCACTTCCTTCAATACTGTCGAAAATCTCTTTTAATTTTGCATTTAATTCCATCTTTGGATTAATATTCTTTACAACATTTTCAAAAAGTTGACTTGGTAAGATGAAAAATCCTTTTTCTTCAACAATCCCAGGTTTAAAATCTTTTAACGCCTCTTCATCACTTATATCAGCATAATTAAAATCTACATCCCCTGCTTCACGCTCAGCTTTATTAAAATAATCTCTCATATTTTCTGAGATGAATCTATAGAATAGTATACCTAATATATACTGCTTGAAATCCCAGCCATCTACTGCACCTCGTACATCATCCGCAATCGCCCAGATTTTTCTATGTAACTCTGCACGTTGTATTGTTTCATAATTTTCTTTTACACTATTTCCCATTTTCATCTCCTAATTTCTTATATTATCCTTACTATTATAACACATAAAGTGTACATGAAAAAAGACACGTAGGAGTGCATATACATAAAATAAAAAAGAGATGTCGACCCCCCTCCAAAAAAATAAAAACGGGGGAGGAGGATAGACATCTCTCATTAGTTCCATTATACTGCAAAAACTTATAAAACACAATAAACCTTATTCTAAAATCTTTCTCTCCACAACAAACCTACTCGCTAATTTGTAGACTTGTTTTATTTCTTTTGTTTCTAAATTCCAAGTTTTTAATTCTTCTTTTATTAATTCTGGAAATTTTCTACTAATATCTCTCAGTGCATTTCCTACTGATTTTCTTACATATTCACTAGCGTCTTCTTTTAATGGAGCTATTCTTTTTATTGCTTCTTGTGGATTTTCTTTAAAATATGGTCTACTAGTCCATATTCGTAATCCTTCTGTGACTGCCCTTCTAGTATTTGGATTATCTGAACTTAGCCAGTCATCAACTACAGGGATTGAATTTTCACAACCTTTATTTTTACAATATTCATCAAATGCTTTCGCAAGAACCTCTTGTACTCTCCAATTATCATCTTTAGATACTTTATCTCGCATAAAAGTTAGGATATCACTATCATCTGATAAATATCCGAAAAGAAATACACCATACATTCTAACTTGATATACTTTTGACTCATAGGATAAGAAAGCTAACTTCTTATTATAATCTCTATCATTATTTTTATAATCAGCTAAGGCTCTTTTCTCTTCTTCCTTGAATCCACTCTTTATTAGAGAAAATTCTTGCTCTAGTCTTTTAATATATTCGTTCAAATAAATTCACCACCTTATTATTACTAAAAAAAGCATATAGAATGTTAGACACTCTATATGCTTAAGGATGATTTGCTAAAATTAGTTGTTAGCTTTTAAGAAATCAACAGTTTTTTGGATTACTAACTCACCACGTAAGTCTTCAACACTAATACGTTGTTTAATTCCTTCTTCAGTCATGTTGTACATAGTAGCAAGTTCTTTAACTTCTGCATCGATGTCAGCATCTGTTACTTCAACTTTTTCTACTTCAGCGATTTCACCTAATACGAATGAAGTTTTGATTTTGTTTTCTGCATCAGATTTCATTTCAGCTTTAAGTTCAGCTTCACCTTTTCCAGTGAATTGTTGGTATAAATCAAATGATAATCCTTGACGAGATAAGTTTCCAGTGAACTGTTCAAACATAGAATCAACTTCTTGTTCTACTAATTTTTCTGGTACAGAAAGTTTTGCATTTTCTACAGCTGTAGAAATTACTTTATCAGAATAAGATTTTTCTGCTAAGTTTTCTTTTTCTAATTTAATTTCTTCTTTTAATTTTTCTTTGTATTCAGCTACTGTTGAAGCTGCTTCTTTAGTGAATTCTTTAACGAATTCGTCAGTTAATTCTGGTAAAACTTTTTCTTTTACGTCGTGAACTGTAACTTCGAATTTAGCTTCTTTACCAGCTAAGTCAGCTACTTGGTAGTTTTCTGGGAATGTTACGTTAACTTCTGTGTCAACTGGTGCAACTTTTCCTTCTAACTGTTCTTCGAATCCAGGGATGAATGAACCTGATCCTAATTCTAATTCGTAACCTTTAGCTTCTCCACCTTCGAAAGCTTCATCTCCGATGAATCCTTTAAAATCGATAACTACGATATCACCTTTTTTAGATTCTCCTTCTTTGATTTGCCATTCAGCTTGACGGCTTAATAAGCTATCTAATCTTTCTTCTACATCAGCATCAGTTACTTCTACTGAGTCTTTTTCTAATCCAAGGTTTTTGTATTCACCTAATTCAACGTTTGGTTTAACAGTAACAACTGCTTCGAATTTAACACCTTCTTCTTTGCTGATTTCTTTAACATCGATATCAGGCATAGCTAATGGTGAAACTTCTAATTCGTCGATAGCTTTAGTGTAAGCTCTTGGTAATACATAATCAACTGCATCTTGGTATAATGCTTCTTCACCGTACATTTTGTTGAATACGGCTCTTGGTAATTTACCTTTTCTGAATCCAGGTGCGTTAACACGTTTAACTGCACGTTTGAATGCTTGATCTAATCCTTTCGCAAATTCTTCTTTTGTTGCTGAAAAAGCGATAACTACTTTTCCATCTTCTTTATTTAAAATTTGTGACATTTATTTTTCCTCCAAAAATACTTTTAAGTATCATCAAAAATGTTAGTATAAAAATACTAAAAACTCTTGATTAATTATATAGTAAATAGCATAAAAAGTCAATAATTACACATCTAAATTATTGTTTTCAAAAGTAATTTCCATACTTTCAAAAAATTTTCAAACTACAGATAATTTAATACTAAATTACAAAAAAATTGTAATACTTCTTGCTTTTTTATTATCTACCTACTATTTTTTTACTGAATTCTTTTATCAATTTATCATTTTCTCTAAAGTTTGGATAATATTTTCCTAACAATGCATAAAATCTAGGTGTGTGATTTGTTTCTAGTAAATGAGTAAGCTCATGAACAACTATATGTTCTAAACATTCAATCGGATATTTTATAAGTTCATAGTTTATCCAAATTCTTTTCGCTTCAATATTACAAGTTCCCCAGCGGGTTTTCATCTTTTTAATTCTTAGTTGTTCAGCATGGACACCCATGATTTTTTCGTATTTATTAATAAACTCTAAAGCTTTGTTATAAAGAACTTTTCTAAGATAACTCGTAACTATTTGTCCCCTATCTTTATCTTTATCCTTTATAACTAAAATGATTTTATCATCGGATAATATTACTACATTTTTATTCCCTAATCTTACTTCTAAAACAAATTCTTTTCCAAAAATAATATGTTTTTCACCAGTTACAAACTGTTTCACAGTATAGCCATTCATTAATATATTGTTTCTTCTTAATTTGATTTCATCAATATTTTCTTGAATCAATTTCTTTATAATATAATTAGGTGTTCTTGGAGGGGCACTTACTACAACCTCAGCGTTTTTTTCGACTTTTAAATAAATGTTTTTCATTTTTCTTCTGTACTTAATCATAACGACTAAATCACCTATATTTATTACTCTTTTCATACTCCCCCTCCTTTATTTCTTATTATTTTAGCTCGTTACCAACTAAAGCTGTACCAACTCTTATATGAGTCGCACCTTCTTCAATCGCGATTTTGTAATCATTACTCATACCCATAGATAAAAATTCACACGGTGCATATGGTAATTTAAGTGCTTTTACTTCATCACGTACTTGTCTTAATTTTCTAAAACAATTACGCAACACATCTTCATCATCAACAAAAGGCGCCATTGTCATTAGACCTACAACTTTAATTTTCGAATATTGTTCTAATGATTTTATAAACTCTACTGTTTCTTCCGCTGTTAATCCATGTTTACTTTCTTCACCAGAAACATTAACCTGTACGAAACAATTAACTTCTTTTTCCGCACGTTTTTCGATTTCCTTAGCTAAGCTATCTCTGTCTAGAGCATGAAAAAAATCTACCTCGTTTATAACATCACGTACTTTTCTAGTTTGCAAGCTTCCTATTAAATGCCAAGTCTTACTAGAATATTTACTTTTTCTCTCAACATAATTTTGAGGACGATTTTCAGCAAAATCTGTAATTCCCGCTTCTATCGCTTCTTCAACTCTAGTATCTGTAACATACTTAGTTACAGCTATTAATTTCACTTTATCAGCATTTCTACCAACTTTTTCACAAGTTTCAGCTATTTCTTTTGTTATAGTTTCAAAGTTTTCTCTAACGTTCATTTTCTCTCCTATTTATTTTCCATTTTACTGTTTATTATTTTATTATAACATGATGTTTATTATTTTGTTATTAATTAAATAAAAAAGGGAGTGACTCAAGAATCGTGATTTCTGATGTGTACCCAAAATTCTGGACACATATATATTTAGTTTAAACATGTGGATGTTATCCTGTATTGTACAGGTGACATCCATTTCGTTTTTGAT
>NZ_JAQMFS010000100.1 GCF_028308085.1 Gemella haemolysans | reverse complement strand
TGTACCCATACCGAACACAGAAGTTAAGCTCTTTAGCGTCGAATGTAGTTGGGCTTACGCCCTGTGAGACTAGAACGTTGCCAGGCAACAGTGAGAGCTTTCCTTTTGGAAGGTTCTTTTTTTTTATTTTATTAATAAAGAATTCAAATATGAGTGATTTTACAAATTATTAAAGATACCCTATTTAAAATATAGGGTATCTTTAGTTATTATTATTTTTTAGTTCTATGAATATATGGTTTTCTTTCTGCTGGTTTAATCTCACCCATAATAGAATATACGTTATTATCTGTAGCTAACAGGGCATGTCCACAAGGTGCCTCAAAAGGAATTTCTCCTAATTGATACCAACGATTTTCTTTTAAGTTGTATACTAATTCTTTTTTATTCCATTTATAGTCACTTACAGGACGTCTGAAGTATGCATCACGGTATTTTGCGTGATCTTCACCTTGTAATGTCGTTAAGTTAAATACTGCATCTTTCCAAACATCTTTATTGAAACCACCTATTACTAGAAGTTCATGGTCGTTTAATGGCGCCCAATCAGCACCTAATAGAGATACTTCTTCATTATCGATTACTACATCAGCTAGTTGAGTCCATTCTTTTGTTTCTAAGTTAACTTTATATCCATCGTTATAAGTTTCACTAGCACCACCACCATATACATAAAGTTCATTATTGTATACGTAGCTTACAGCTTGATTACGTAATTTCCCAGGAAATTCTGAGAATACTTCAAATTTTTTAGTTGCTAAATCATATGCATAAAGTTCATTGTTATTAGATCCGTTGATAGATCCGATACCGAAGTATAGTTTATTGTCGTGAACTTTTGCGATAACATTTTCTACAGTAAGTGGAAGAGTGTCGACTACTTCAACTTTTAATTTATTATCAACAATAGTGAATGCTAAAATTTCTGATGATGTTTCAGATTTATTTGCAATATAGTATAAAGTATCGTTATATACTGCGCTTGGTCCATATGCTAAAGGATAGTCGAATTGAATTTGATCTAATAATGTTACTTCGTCAGATGTTTCCTCATATAGATATACATCTTTATGATTTACTTTGACTCCTCCATCTACAGGAAGTCCACCCGGAAAGTTAGCACCGCCACCAAAAATCAATTTATTTCCGCTAACTCCTTTAACTAATCCTGCTGTACCTATATTATTTTCGTATCCTTTTTGAGCTGCTACGGTAGCTATATTTGTCCATTGTAGTTGTGTACTCATTATTTTGTACCTCCCCATTTTAAAATTTAAAATCAAACGCTTACATCGATATATTTATTTTAGTGGGAGGATTCGACTAAATATGAAGGGTTAGTCGAAAGTCACTCCCACTTTATTAATTATTTAAAGTCTGCTTCTTTATCTACTAGTATATAAACACTAGGGTGATTTTTTAGAACAGTACAAGGAATATTTTCAGTTATTTCTTCACCTTCTATTAAACTTTTTATCGCTTGTTGTTTTGCTTTTCCAAATGCTAATAAGATAATATGTTTTGCGCGCATAATATCTTTAATTCCCATTGTTACAGCTTGTTTTGGTACTAGGTTAATATCGTTATTAAAGAATCTAGAGTTTGCTTCGATTGTTTCTTGTTTTAAATCGACAACGTGCACTCCAGCTTCAAATGAAGTTCCAGGTTCATTAAAACCAATGTGTCCATTAGATCCAACACCAAGGATTTGAACATCGATTTGTATGTTATTAAGCTCTTCTTGATATGATTTAAGAGCTTTTTCTAAGTCTTCAGCACTAGCATCAGGAACGTGTGTATTTTCTTTATTTATATCAACATGATCGAATAAATTAGTGTCCATGAATTTATGATAACTTTCAGGGTGATCATAACTAATTCCAACATACTCATCTAAGTTATAAGATTTAATATTTTTATAGCTGAAGTTGCCAGCTTTATAATCAGCGATCATCTCTTCGTATAAATCTGTTGGAGTTGATCCGGTTGCAAGCCCTAATGTTGAATTGTCATCTATTAAACTTTTAATAATTTTATATGCTTCTTGTGAAGCTTCTTTTTTAGAATTAAAAACTAAGTATTTCATATTATTACTCCTTATTTATTAATCTTCTTTTTTATAAACTTCTTTACCACGTGCAAATGTTGTTAGTACTTCGTATTCAGGACTGATAACAACAAGGTCAGCGTCGTAACCCACTTTAATTTTACCTTTACGATCGGCAAAACCTAACATTTCAGCAGGGTTTTTTGTACAAGAGTTAATTGCTGCATCTACAGGAACTAAAGCATCTTCTATTAAGACGCGTAGACCATCGATAACTCTAAGTGTAGAACCTGCCAGACGACCATCGTCACGGTGAGCACTACCATCTTCATATATTTCCATATTTTCTCCTCCGAAGATGTAAGAACCACGACCACAACCTTTTGCACAAAGTGAGTCTGTAATCATAATTCCATGGTCACGCCCTTTTGCTGTGAAGTATGTGTTAAGTGCATCTGTAGTAGAGTGAATACCGTCGCAAATAATCTCTCCATATGCATCGCGAGCGCGTAGAGCAAACCCTACTTGGCCACCATCGCGGTGATGGAAACCAACCATACCGTTATAAACGTGAGTTTGAGATGATGCACCATTAGCAAATGCAAGATAACTTTCTTTATAGTTACAAGCTGAGTGACCTAAACTTACACGAATACCTTGGCTTACTAAATATTTAGTAAGTTTATAATCAACATCTTTTTCACAAGCGATAGTGATAAGTTTAATTAAGTTTTTACTAGCTGCTTGGAATTTTTTAAATTGTTCAACACTCGGTGTTTGAATACAACTTAACGGTTGAGCCCCACGTTTTTCTACATCAAGATAAGGACCTTCGAAGTGAATACCTAAGATTTCAGCTCCTTCATAACCTTCTTCGTATACTTTCGCAACATTAGCGACAGCTTTTAGAAGAACTTCTTCAGTTTGTGTAATTGTAGTAGGTAAGAATGATGTTACACCTTCAGAAACGATATTTTTTGTCCAATTACGTAGTCCATCTTCATTAACATCATTAGTATCATAACCGTACGCACCATGTGTATGAACATCTATAAATCCAGGCAAAATACGGTTAGTTCCAAAATCATAATCTACTTTATCGAATGCATCATAGTCATAAACGGCAGTTATTTTTTTATCTTCTATTTCTAAAATAAGAGGAAGAAATTGTCCGCTTGACCAAACTTTTTTACTTTTTATTAACATAATAGCACCCCTTTATACATAAAAATCTATCTTTTAAATTTAATGTGTTAAATTTTGTTAACTTAATTTTAACACTTTTTAAATAGGTTTGTAAAGTGTTAAAGTAAAAGTTTTCAAAATTAATTTAAAGGTATTTTTGATATTTTTTATAGGATAATGAGTGGGTGTTGTTTAAATTAAATAATTTAAGGTGTTATATTGATATGAAAGAGGAAAAAGGTAGTGTATACATGATTTCGACATTTCATTAAAATAAATTATATAAGATACTTACTATTGACTTTCTTCGTAAGAGGAATATAATAGTATGTGAGAATTATATTACTTATTTTATAGAAGTGATATAATTTCAATTATTTTATAAGAGGGTATAAAAATGGATAAATCAAGATTGACTTTTCTTGGTGTAATAATAACTATTGGAATAATATTTGGGGATATAGGAACCTCCGTGCTTTATGTTATGAAATCATTCGTCCGTAGTAGTGACGCTATGATGAGTGAAAATCTCGTATTAGGATTCGTTAGTTTAATATTTTGGGTAATGACTTTACAAACGACGACAAAATATGTATTAATCGCATTAAAGGCTGATAACAATGGTGAAGGTGGAGTATTCTCATTATTTGCTTTAATAAAAAATAGAACTAAACGAGGAGTTGTTCTCTTAGCGATGATAGGCGGAGCTACACTTCTTGCGGATGGAATAATAACACCAGCAATTACAGTGACATCGGCAGTTGAGGGATTGCATGATATAATTCCAGCTATAAACACAAATGATGTAATAATTTTAGTGTTGATAATTTTTATCTTTATCTTTTCATTTCAAAGATTTGGAACGAAAAAGATAGGATCGCTATTTGGTCCTATAATGAGTTTATGGTTTTTATCTTTATTTTTCTGGGGTGTAAAATCAATAGGTACTAGACCAGAAATATTAAAAGCTATCAATCCAAAATATGCGCTTAATCTATTAATTACATATCCAGGAGTATTCGTCTTATTAGGGGCGGTATTTTTATGTGTATCAGGGGCTGAGGATTTATATGTGGACTTAGGTCACTGTGGAAGAAAAAATGTTAGAATGGCTTGGTTTGTGGTTAAAGTATGCTTACTTGCGAATTATTTCGGTCAAGCAGCATATTTATTATCGACAAATTACAGTTCAGAAAAAAATCCATTCTTTGCGATAGTTCCAGAAAGTTTTGTAGTATTTCAAGTAATACTAGCAACATTAGCTGCGATAATAGCGAGTCAAAGTTTAATAACAGGGTCTTTCACATTAATTTCAGAGGCGATAAAATTAAACCTATTCCCAAAATTAATAATAAAATATCCAACAGAATTAAAAGGACAGGTTTATGTATCTGCGGTTAATATAATACTCTTTATCTGCAGTAGCTGTGTAGTAATATTCTTTAGAACAAGTAGTAATATGGAAGCAGCGTATGGTTTAAGTATTAGTATAACAATGTTTGTGACTACATTATTATTAAGTATTTACTTGTATAAAGTAAAAAGTAAAAAACTCTTTGCTGTAATCTTCTTAATATTTTTCGGAATAGAAGAATTATTCTTCTTATATGCGAATAGTTTAAAATTTGTAAATGGTGGGTACATTACAGTATTCATAGCATTACTAATATTTATAATTATGTTTATTTGGTATAGAGGAACAGAGATAAAAGAGAGAGAAAGTCAATATTTAACTGTGAAAAATTATACGAAACAATTACTTCAGTTAAGTATGGATAAAAGTGTACCAAAATATGCAACAAACTTAGTATATTTAACAGGTGCGAAAAGAGAAGAAGATGTAGATTATGCAGTATTGTATTCTATATTAAACAAACAACCGAAAAGAGCGAATGTCTACTTTTTCGTACATATTAACGTTATAGATAAACCTTATAAACGAGAGTATAAGGTTACAAAATTTAGTGATAAGAAAATACTTAAAATCACTTTTAACTTAGGGTTTAGAGAACACCAAAGGGTAAATATGTTCATGCATCAAGTAATAGATGATTTGTTGATGAATAAAGAATTAGAACTACAACCTACTAAGTACAACTTAAGAGGAAAAGCTGAGACGGTCGGAGACTTTAGATTTGTACTGATAGAAGAAGTACTAGGTAATAGTAATGGTTTATCATCATTTGATAACTTCATTATGGGATTAAGATTAAAACTGAAAAAAATAACGGTAACTCCAGAGAAATGGTTCGGATTAGACACTAGTGTTATAACGAAAGAAGCGGTACCGTTAAATGTAGTACAAACTAAAGTAAAAAGATTAACAAGAATTCAATAATAAAAATCAGACTTAGAGTAAGAAAATGTAAAATAGAATTACATTACTTATGAAGAGCCTGATTTTTTATTGTTTTTGATAATAAGAGATATATTAAGTTTACAATATATATTAATAAAAAAATATTGTTTACATAAATAAACTGTTAATCTCTTTGAGGTTAGTTAACTATTTAAACAAAGAGGAGATAAAGGTGGAAGTATAATTATTTTTGAACATTAAATTGACAATTATTTTTACTAGGTGTATACTAAAACTATGAAAGTAGTTACACGATAGGTGTAACTTATAGGGGGGGAAATAAATGAAGACAAATAATAAATTTTTAATAAGAAAGTATAGTGTAGGTGTTGTATCAGTCATAATAGGTTTATTTATTTTAGCTGGTGCAAACTCAGATGATAGAGTATATGCCAATAATGAAAGTGTACCACCAATAGTATCAGGCGTACCTGAGGGTGGAAATCCAGATGGCGTTGATAAAGTAGTAGATAAAAATAATGCGGTGGTAGATAAAGGAGATCTTTCAAGAGTTCCAACACCAGTAACTCCAGGGTACTTTGCATTAGAAAAAGAAGCTCCAAAAGTCGCCGCGACACCGGATGAAGTAGAAAAAGAAGTTGATATAGATTTAGTAGAATTAGGTGAAATAAAATACCGTGATGTAAAAACTAAAGAAATAGTTGCAGAAAAAATTTACGAAAATGATAATAACGATCCTACAAGGGCTGGATTAACAACATTACCAGAATTACCAAAAGGTTATAGATTTGTAAATAAAGGATTAGATAGAGTAGAAACTAGAGAAATAGTAGTTCAAAAGTTTTTGGAAAAACCTTACGTATCAGAAGAAGTTGGAATAAAAATTAAACTTCAAGAAGTAGATGGAAAATTAGCTGTAGACCCTAATATAAACATTGAAGCTGATAAATTTGCTCCAGGGCACAATCTTGTTTTTGATGTAGAAAAATATATAAATGATGTAGAAAAAGCAACAAAACAAGTAGTGGAATTTGTTGGAGCAGAAGGAAAAGAACCAAAAACAAACATCCAAGATGGTTACAAATTTTTAGGTGAATATAATGATGAAACAAAAGAAACTACTTGGAAAGAAAAAACACATGCATATAGTAGTGTAGATGTCCCAGTAGTGGAAAAATATTTCGCAGATAAAAAACAAGCAGGCGGAAAAGAAGTTACACCAGAAAAACCAGAAGTAACAGATACAGTAACGTATAAACATTTAGGAAAAATAGTACCTGTAGATGAAAAAGGTAATCTAATAGAGAAAGCCCCAACGCCAGACTATCTAAATGACTTAAAAGATCCGACAAAAGCAATGGAAACACCAGTACCAGAGTTAAAAGGCTATACACCAACAGTAAAAAGTGTTGTACCAAAAGATTTAGCTAAGGATACTAAGGTTGTTTATAAAAAAGTGGAAAAACCAAAAGTGCCAGAGAAACCAAAAGAAACACCTAAGACTCCAGAAGTTCCAAAAGAGAAACCAAAAACACCGGAAGTTCCAAAAGAAACTCCTAAAAAACCGAATGTACCAAAAATAGAACAGCCACGAGTACCAGAAGTTCCTAAGAAAGAAGTTTCGGAAAAACCAAAAGTACCAGAGGTGCACAAAGGTGAAATTAAACCAACACCAGAAGTTCATAAAAAAGAAAACTCTAAGTTACCGAATACAGGAATGGAACAAACAGAAACTATAGTTTTAGGAATGTTAATGTTGTTATTAACTGGTTTTGTAGCAAGACTTACAAGAACTAAGAAAGATTAGACAATAAGGGGTTTGATATAAAAAATAGCGTAGTAGTAAATAACTATTATGCTATTTTTTATATTTAACGAAAGAAAAAGGAAGCGGAAGAGATTCGAAAATTATGATTTCGGAGAAATCAATTTTATCGAGTGGGATCCATTTTATTATTTTTACCAAAAGAAAAAGAGTATGGAAAATCCATACTCTTTAAAGTTTTTTATACACTAATTGACTATTTAGAAAGTTTACGTCTTACAGCAAGTCCGATAAGCCCGATTAAGCTTAATCCTAATGCAGTAGTGCTAGAAGAATTCATACCAGTGCTTGCTAATTCTTCAGATTTAGCTTTTGCAGGTTTAGCTTCTTCAGGTTTTGTAGATAATTGAGTAACAGCAGGTGTTTGACCAAAATCTATGTTTTGGGCAGCTGCAGCTCCAGTAACTGATCCAAGGTTTTGACTAGGATCTACTACTTCACCAGCAGCTCCACCACCTTGTTGTCCAGCTCCGCTTTGATCGTTATTAGGAATTGGCTGAGGTTGAGTGTTTGGTTGAGTTTCTAAAGTTGTAGGTCCTGTATATTCTGGAACGTCATTAACAGCTGGAAGATTTTGAGATAAGATATTGAAAGCTTCTTCTAAATCTTCTAAACGAGATTTTAATCCTCCAAGGTAATAATCTTCAGCACCGTTTTCTTCACCGTCTTTGATTTGTTCTTTTACTTTAGCAATTTCATCTAAGACTTTTTTGATTTCAGGGTTGTTTGTACCGAACTCAGGTAGTGCAGGTTGTACAAGTGCATCACCATTTGAAGCTTCAGGTTTAGTTGGTTTTGGAGCGTCTCCTTCAGGTTTGTTAGGTTCAGTAGGAGGTGTTGTATCATTTACGCCACCGTTGAATTCAGGTTTGTTTGGTTCAGAAGGAGCGTTATCATCATTTACACCACCAGTGTATTCAGGAACTTCATTAACAGCAGCTTCAACAGCGTTAACCCCACCATTGAATTCAGGTTTTTCTTCAGCTGTTGGAGCATCAGCAGGATTTACCCCACCATTGAATTCAGGAGCATTAGGAACAGTTGGAACTTCATCAGGTTGTTTAGCATCATCAGTAGGTGCTTCTTCATCACTTACTCCACCACTGAAGTCTTTAGATTCTTCACCTTTAGGAACTTCTTTTAAGTTTTCGATATAACCTAAAGTTGCGTTGTAATCGTCAGTTAGTTTATCAATTTCATCTTTATAAGCTTTTACTACTTCGTTAACTTCGTCAAATTTAGCTTGAGCTTCGTCAGCAGCAGTTTTAGCAGAAGCAACAGCTGCTTCTAATTTAGTTACAGCATCTTGTAATCCATCTTGAATAGCTTGATCAGCTTTGTTTTTCTTAGCTGTTTCAAACGCTGCTTTAGCTTTGTCTAAAGTTTCTTTTTGTTTATCTAATGCAGCAGTTTTTTCTTCTACTGCTTTAGCTTTTTCAGTAGCATCAGCTTTGTCTTTATCAGCTACTTTAGTTAATTTTTCGATTTTTTCAGCTATATCATCAGCGATATCTTGAAGTTTTTTAACGATTGGTTTAGAAGCTTCTTTGTTATAAGCAGCATCTAATTTTTCTTTATCAGCAGCTGGAAGCTCAGATAAAGGTTTACCTTCTTGTTTTGTAGCACCGATTTCGTCTGCTTGAGGATCTTGATCTTTAGTAGCTTCAGCAGTCGTATTTTGATCTTCTAATTCTTTAGCAGCTTGTGTAGCAGTGATAACACCATCTTGGATAGCTTTTAGTAAAGCGTCTTTACCAATTGCAGCTTTAGCTTCTTCGATAGCTTTAGCTTTGTCAGTGATTTTAGCATTTTTGTTAATTTCAGCTTCTGCATCTTTTTCAAGTTGTTCTAAAGCAGCTTTAAGAGCTTCTAAGTTATCTTTTTCTTCTTTTTTAAGTTCTTCAACTTTAGCTTTTGCTTTTTCAGCTTCTTCTTTAGCTTTAGCTAATTCAGTTTCTGCATCAGCTTTAGCTTTATCAGCTTCATCTTTTTTAGTTTGAGCAGCAGTTACGTCAGCAGCTTCTTTTTCAGCTTTAGCTGTAGCTTCTTCAACTTTTTTAGCTTCTTCAGCAACTTTTTTCTCTAATTCAGCAACTTTTTTATCAGCTTCAGCCTTAGCTTCAGCAGCTTTTTCAGCTTCTGTTTTTTCAGCTGGTTTAGCTGGTTCTTCTTCTTTTGGTTTAGCTGGTTCGTTAGCTTCTTTTTCTTTAGCGGCTTTCACTTCTTCTAAAGTTTTGTTGTACTCGTCAGTAAGTTTATTTAGTTCTTCTGCGTAAGTTTGAGTATCTGAAGCAGCTTTATCGAAAGCATTTTGAGCAGCATCGCGTTCTTTTGTAATCGCAGTTACAGCTTTTTCTAGTGGTGCTGTGATATCTTCACCAAATCCATTATCTTTAGCAGATTGAAGAGCTTCTTTAGCTTCTTTTAATGTATCTTCTTGTTTTTTAAGAGTTTCAGCTTTTTTATCTTCTTCAGCTTTTAATGCTTCAGTATCTTTTTTAAGAGCATCGATTTCGTCACCTAAATCATCAGCTTTATCTTGAAGTTTTTCTGATGCAGGACGAGCAGCATCTTCTTTTTCAGCTTTATCAATTCCAGCTTTAATATCTTTTGGAAGTTGATCTTTAGTTTTAGCTTCTTCAGCTGGAGTTGCTGCAACGTTAGCTCCATTAGCTTGGTCTTTATTTCTTAATTTTTTCTCAGTTTCTTTATTAGCTTCAGCTTTTTCGTTATCATCTGCTAATTCAGTAAGAACATCACTAGCTTTTAAATCACCAGATTCAACGGCAGCTAAAATATCTTCTTTACCTAATGCTTTTTTAGCTTCTTCTTTATTTGTAATCTTAGTATCAGCATCGATATCTTTTTCTAATTGATCTAAAGCTTTTGATAAAGCGTCTTTAGAATCTGCTTCTTCTTTTTTAGCGTCTTCTTCTTTTTTAGCTTCTTCTTTAGCTTTAGCGTCAGCTTCAGCAGCTTTTTCTTTAGCAGCAGCTAATTCATCATCTGCAGTTTTTTTAGCTTTTTCAGCTTCAGTTTTTGCAGTTTCAGCGTCAGCAGCTTCTTTTTTCTCAGCTTCTAATTTAGTAACTGCTTCGTTAGCTGCAGTAGTAGTTGTGTCTACTTTTGCTTGAGCTTCAGTAACTTTAGCTTCTTTAGCTTTAGCGTCAGCTTCAGCTTGTTTAATTTCTGGACTTGTAACTTCTGATTTAGGAGTTTCAGCAGCTGTGTTTGTAGTTCCTGTTTCTCCAGCAGGTTGTGTCGTGTTTGTACTTCCATCGGCAGGTACAGTAGCTACTGTATCTGTTTCAGCAGCGTGAGCTACAGCAGCTCCAGTAGTCGCAACACCGATACCAACAAGAACAGAGGCTACACCAACCTTAAATTTACGTAATGAATATTTTCTTTTTGTTATCATAAAAATAATTCCCCTTTTTCTAAAAAATAATAATGACTATGTTCTCAAAATGTTTGATTTCACCTAAAAAAAGACATAATGAGACAATTAGTGTATTGGTAATTCTTATTATACTAAAAGGAAAACGTTAAAACAAGAGTTTTGGAAACTTATGCAATTTTATAATTGTATAGTAAACAAGAAAACTAAGAATTACAAAACAAATATAATTATATAGAGAAATAAACATATATAAATGGAAGACAAAATATAAACGTATTATTACAGTAGTTTAAACTACTGATTATATTGATAAAAATATAAATATAATACTTAATAAAGATAGATAATTATTTAAAAAATTAAAATATTAAATTTATGTTACAAAGGTTATGTAAATGATAATCTTTAATTTTTAACGTTTAAATAGTATTTTTGTAAAAAGTAATAAAAAAAGAATACTAGAAAACTTATGTATTTTAGTGAAATTATATAGAAGACTACAGAATTATTACAACACATAGTGATGTTAATAAAAAAAAAGAACCCCAAAACAAGAGTTTTAAAATCTTAATCTCTGAGATTCTTCTAACTTATATAATTTAATAATTTTCTTCTAATTTTCTAAATTCATCCCTAGTGTGTTGCGGGAGTGAACGTCCGTAATCCATCATAAGAACGATGTCTTTAAATGCAGCTTTTGGAATAGCTAAGCGATCTATATCTTCAACTCCAACATTTAGATTTATATCTTCCATATGATTTGATTTTAGTTTTTCAACAAAATCTGGCTCTGCGACAAAAGGAGAAGATAAACCAATCATATCAGCATGTAAAATTGCAGCTTCGCATTTTTCTACAGTGTTGATACCACCTGATGCGATTAATGGTATTCTTCCATTTAAGTGTTCATAGACTACTTCGTTAATAAGTCTTCCATGATGTGGGCCTTCTGCTCGTACTGTATTTAGATAAATATTTTGTCCCCAGCTTGCGATTGCCATGTATGATAGTGGAACTCTTTCTAATAACCAGTCGGTAAGTTGATTAAATTCTTCTACAGTATAACCAACTTCTTCACCACGAGTTTCTTCAGGGGTTGCACGATAACCGAAGATAAAATCTGCCGGAGCTTCTTTTTTTATTACTTCGTAAACTTCTTCAAAAACTTCAAGGATAAAACGTGAGCGATTTTCTAGTGTATCTACTCCGTATTCATCGTGGCGTTCGTTTGAGAAGGTAGAAAAGAATGTTTGTAGTAAAAGACGTTGAGCACTAGATATTTCGATACCATCAAAACCAGCTGCGATAGCACGACTTGCTGCACGTTTATAATCTTCTTTTATTTTTTGTATATCTTCTATAGACAGAGGATGAACGATGTGTTCTACAGGTGAGTTTAGTTTCATATAACTAGGACCAACTGCACATTTGTTAGTAGTAACATAGTGATTAGCGAAACGGCCTGCGTGAGTGAGTTGTAAGATAGCTTTTGCTCCACCAGACTGCATAGCTTTCGCCATTTTTGTTAAACCTGGAATACATGCATCATCATGAACGCTAAAACCATATTCAAAAAGTTGTCCTTCAAGATTTATATAGGCTGCACCGGTAATTTGTAAGGGGGCTGTATTTTTTCGTCTTTTAGCGTAAAGAAGATCTTCTTCTGTAATGAAGCCCTCTGCGGTAGATGAGTTTGTAGTCATCGGAGAAAGGACAAAGCGATTCTCAAGTTCTATTCCATTAGCCAATTTAACAGGTGTTAATAATTTTGATTCCATAAAAAATACCTCTTTAAGTAATGTAAATAACATACAACTATACCAGAAAATGTACAACAATAAAAAATAATATAGAAAATAAACTGCTGATATTATCTAAAATTATGTAAATTAAAGGTAGATTCAGTAGATTAAGTTACCATAATTTTTTTATAAAAAATTTAAAGTAGTGGTGCTAGGTATGTGTACTTTTGCTGAAAATATGATATAATAAGTTCGTAATTTCAGAAAAGGTTTTCTTATAATTTATTATATCAGATTATTAAGTATATAAAAAGGTAAAAATAAATTGAAGAGTGTGAAATAAAATACTAAAAAGAAGAAAATAGATATTTGAAGTTATATAAAATAAGATAAAATATAAGAGGATAATACTATGAAACTTAGTATTTTAGATTATGCTATTGTGGATGAAGGGAAAACTGCATTAGAAGCTATAGAAGAGAGTACAGAATTAGCTCGTTTAGCTGAAAAACTAGGTTATAGTCGTTTTTGGATGGCTGAACATCATCAAGTACCAGCGCTTGCGAGCAGTAGCCCAGAACTACTTATGTTGCACCTTTTGCAAAATACAGAAAAAATACAAATAGGTTCAGGTGGAATAATGATTCCTCATTATACACCATATAAAATTAGCGAATGGATAAAACTTCTTAGTGCTTTGTATCCAAATAGGGTGAATCTAGGGATAGGTAATAATCCTGGAACTAAAGTAGTTCAAAAACTGATGGATACTACACCGATAACACGAGATGAATACAATGAAAGTTGTACGAAATTGCTGGAGCTTCTTACGGGAAATGAAATATTAGTGCAACCACCAGAAGCAAAGGTTTGTCCAATGTGGCTACTATCAACTAGTGAGAAAAGTGCGAATCTAGCTGCAGAGTTAGGTCAAAACTATGTATATGGTCTATTCTTTAATCAAGCTGTAGACTATATAGAAACAGCAAAAAGATGTTTACAAACTTATCGTACAAAGATGCTTGAACAACAAAAAACACCACAAGACGTGGTTGCCGTGTTTATTGCGATAGGGGAAGATGAGCAAGAGGCAAAAAACTTAGTACGTTGTTTAGATGTATGGCTTCTTGGTAAGAAAGAATTTACAGAATTTGATAGATTCCCTAGTATAAATACAGCAAAAGAGTATGAAATTGCTGAAATTGATAAAGAAAAAGTAGAAAAGAATAGAACACGTTTAGTTTGGGGTACAAAGGATGTTGTAGTAGAAAAACTTAGAGATTTAGCAACAGAATTAGAGTTAAAAGAACTTATGTGTATACCTTTAGTACCAACTATAGAAAGAAGAAAAAATATTATTGAGATTTTAGCAAAAGAGCTAATGGAAAAAGAGGGGAAAAATTAATGACTTGGAAGGCGATAGAGTTAGAAGAAAACAATGCCGAAAAATTAGCGCAGTTAATAGAAGAAGCTGAGGCGATAGTCATAGGAATAGGAGCAGGAATGTCAGCTGCGGATGGATTCACCTACATAGGAGAGAGATTTACGAGTAATTTCAAAGACTTTGTGGAAAAATATAAGTTTTTAGATATGTTACAGGCGAGTCTATTTGATTTTCCTAGTTCACAAGAATATTGGGCATTTCAAAGTCGTTTTGTCTTATTAAATTACTTTGATCAACCTGTCGGAGCGAGTTACTCAGCCTTAAAAAACATTCTAAAGGATAAAAATTATCACATTATTACGACAAATGCGGATAATGCCTTCGATGTTGCTGGTTACGATATGGATAAGGTCTTCCATATTCAAGGGAAGTATGGGCTTATGCAGTGCAGTAAACATTGCCATGCGAAGACATATCAAGATGAAGCTTTAATGCGTAGATTAGCTGTTGAGCAAGAAAATATGGAAGTTGACTACAGGTCTATTCCATTATGTCCGGAATGTGGTGCGCCACTTGAAGTTAATAAACGTAACGCTGAAAAGGGAATGGTAGAAGATTCAATCTTTTTCGAACATCTAGATAAGTACAATGAATTTTTAGAAAAAAATCGTGATAAGAAAACATTATTTATAGAAATAGGAGTAGGATTTACGACACCTCAGTTTATAAAATATCCATTTTATAGAGAGTTAGATAAAAATCAAAAAGCGTTGATGATTACTATGAATCAGAAGAAATACCAATTCCCTGAAAGAATAGCTTCAAGGGTGTTATGGTTT
This sequence comes from Gemella haemolysans, assembly GCF_028308085.1. Taxonomy (GTDB): domain Bacteria; phylum Bacillota; class Bacilli; order Staphylococcales; family Gemellaceae; genus Gemella; species Gemella haemolysans_D. The sequence continues at coordinate 20,998 of NZ_JAQMFS010000100.1, read as the reverse complement.
AACCAGAATAGTAAAGAGTTAACGCTAGATGTTGAAGAGTTGTTGAAGAAAAATTGCTGAGAAAAGTTACAAACTACTCTTTAAATAAAATTATATTAGCTAAAAAATACATTTAAAAAAATTAATAAATAAAGGAGAATAAATTATGTATTTAATAGAACCAATTAGAAACGGAAAATATTTACCAGATGGAGCGCTAGTAATGGCGATGCAAGTTTACGTACTTAACAACATCGATATCGATGAAACTGTAATCTTCCCATATTACTGTGAACCAAAAGTAGAAATCGGATTATTCCAAAATGCTGAAACTGAGGTAAACCATGAATATATGAAAGAAAAAGATATTATCCTAGTTCGTCGTGATACAGGTGGTGGAGCTGTGTACGTTGATAACGGTGCTGTTAACGTATGTTTCTTAATGCCTGGGGATACTGATGTGTACGGAAACTACAAAAAATTCTATCAACCAGCAGTAGATGTACTTCACAGCTTAGGAGCTACAGAAGTAGAACAAAGAGGGCGTAATGACTTAACTGCTCGTGGTAAAAAAGTAAGTGGAGCTGCGATGACATTAGTACGTGGTAAAATCTACGGAGGATATTCATTACTTTTAGATGTAAACTATGAAGCGATGGTTAATGCCTTAACACCAAACCGTAAAAAAATTGAATCAAAAGGTATAGAATCGGTAAGAGCGCGTGTAATGGGTATGCGTGAACTATTAAAACCTGAATACCAAAACGTAACAATCGATGAATTCAAAAACTTAATCATCTGTGGATTAATGGGAATCGAAGACATCAAAGATGCGAAAAGATATGAACTTACTGATGAAGACTGGGCTGCAATTGAGAAATTAGCAGATGAAAAATACCGTAACTGGGATTGGAACTACGGAAAATCACCACGTTATAACTACAACCGTGATGCTCACCTTGCAATCGGAACAGTTGATTTCAGTTTAGAAGTTGAAGAAGGACGCATTACAAAAGCGAAAATCTACGGAGACTTCTTCGGTAAAGGTAACGTACGCGATGTAGAAGAAAAACTTATCGGAGTAAGGGTAAAAGAAGAAGACTTACTTGAAGCATTAGGAAGTATTGATTTAGCATTCTATTTCGGAAACGTAGAAGCGAAAGAATTAGTAGACTTAATCTTAAGCTAGTTTTACAAACTATGTAAAAGAGGTGTGAGTTTATGGAAAAATTATTAACTCCCATAAAACTAGCAAATGGTGTTCAGTTAGAAAATAGGTTTGTGCTGTCGCCGATGACGACTAATTCTTCTACAAAAGATGGAATTATCACAAAAGAAGACTTAGATTATGCGTTAAGACGAGCTAAGTCAGCCCCATTACAGGTAACAGGGGCGGCTTATGTCGATGTTGATGGGCAATTGTTCGAGTTTGGCTTCGGCGCACATGATGATAGCTGTATACCAGGGCTTACTAAGATGTCGGACGCTATGCAAGATGCAGGAGCAAAGGCTATTTTGCAACTGACTTATTCAGGAGCAGGTGCCAATTACTACGGGGTAAATCATAAGGTTTATGGTCCAAGTAAGTTGAAGTTGCACCTTCCCTTTGAACATGAGGTAGAAGAGCTGTCTCATGAGATGATAGATGAGATTAAACAAAAATACAAAGATGCTACGAGAAGAGCGATACGCGCAGGCTTTGCAGGGATAGAAATATCAACCGCACAAAAGCTAATGCTACAGACGTTTTTCTCAACGGTATCGAATAAACGCCATGATGAATATGGTGTAGATTCATTAGAAAATAGAGCTAGATTTATACTCGAAGTTTTTGAAGTGGTGTATGAAGTTATAAAAGATGAAGCACCTGAGGATTTTATTCTAGGATATAGAGCAACCCCGGAAGAAACACGTGGTGCGATAATTGGTTATACTGTTGAAGAATTCAATCAACTTACAGATTGGATACTAGAAAGAGTGCCGTTGTCTTACATTGCGATAGCGAGTTGGGGGCAAAATATTTATCAAAATAAAGTTCGTGCTGAAGGACCTAATGAAGGTCGTTTGATAAATGAAGTAGTTCATGAACATCTTGCAGGGCGTGTTCCTTTGATGGCGACTGGTGGAATTAATAGTATAGAAAAAAGCCGTGAAGCTATTATGCACGCTGAGATGGTAGGTTTATCTAGTGTTTTTGTTGCTGAACCGGACTTTGTAGCTAAATTCCAAGAAAATCGTGAAGAAGACATTAATCTGGATGTAGGTGTGGAAGATATCGAAAGACTAGCGATTCCGAAAGCTGCATTTAAAGACATTGTGCTTATGATGGACTATGGTAAGAGTTTGCCACAACATACGAGAGATGAATTTAGAAAATTAGAAGAAAATTATTAAGAAGTCTGTTATGATTTATAGAGAGGATTAATTATATTAATAGCAGACTATTAAGGCGAAGCGGCTACTATTATAAGTTGAACTTGAATAATAGTAGCTGTTTATGTTGTAGTATGAAAAAATGAGGAGTGCTTATGTATTTAATAGAGCCGATAAGAAATGGACAATATATTTACGATGGGGCAGTAGCTTTAGCGATACAGGTTCATGTGCTTAATAAGTTGAATTTGGACGAGGATATAATATTTCCTTATTGTTGCAAACCAAAGGTACAGATTGGTCTTTTCCAAAATGCCGAAAAAGAGATTAACCATGAGTACATGAAAGCTCACGGAATCACTCTTGTTAGACGTGATACAGGAGGGGGAACAGTGTTTTTGGATGAAGGAGCTGTGAATATTTGCCTTATTATGAATGGTGATAGTAATGTTTATGGTAACTTCAAAAAATTCTATGAACCTGCGGTAAATATATTATATGATCTTGGTGTGAGTAAGGTAGAACAAACAGGACGAAACGACCTTGTTGTTGATGGGAAGAAAGTAAGTGGAGCTGCGATGACTCTTGTTAATGGTAAGATTTATGGAGGATACACTCTGCTTTTAGATGTTAACTATGAAGCTATGGTCAATGTACTAACACCTAATCGTAAGAAAATTGAGTCGAAAGGTATAGATTCGGTAAGAAGTAGAGTTACAGGTCTTAGAGAATATTTAGATGAAGAATATAGAAATTTATCTGTAGTAGAGTTCAAAGACTTATACTTATGTCGCTTGTTTGGGTGTGAAAATCTTGAAGATATAAAACGCTATGAACTGACAAAAGACGATTGGCAAGCGATTGACGAATTACTCGCTAAGAAATATCAAAACTGGGACTGGAACTACGGGAAATCACCACGTTATAACTATAATAGAGATGCACGACTAGGGGTAGGAACTGTTGAGTTTAATCTGGAAGTAGAAGCAGGACGAATTATAAAAGCTAAGATTTATGGTGATTTTTTCGGAAAAGGTAATGTCGGTGATGTCGAGGAGAAACTAATCGGAGTAAGGGTAAAAGAAGAAGACTTGCTAGAAGTATTAGAAAGTATAGATTTAGCTCATTATTTTGGAAAAGTAGAAGCACAAGAATTTGTAGATTTGATATTGAGTTAAGAGAATGGTTTAATATATTAAACTAATTGAAAATCAATATCACTTTTTTTATATTTTAGTTGATTTTAAATTTTATAAAATGTATAATGTATCTTTCGAGTAAAAATCGATGATGAAATAAGGTCAGCGATACTTAGAAAAAATTATAAAATAAAGAAAGAGGTTGTAAAATGAAAAAATTAGCAAAAGCTTTATGGATTGAAAAAAACGAAGGAGTTTATATTGTTGGACCAACAGCTGAATTACAAGATGACGTTGGTACTGTAGGATTCGTAGAATTTTCAAAAAATGAAAAATTAGCAAAAGATGATGTTATTTTACGTTTAGAAGCATCAAAAACTGTATTAGACGTTAACGCACCATTAGCTGGTGATGTAGTAGAATACAACAAAAAAGCTGAAGAAGAGCCAACTGTATTAAACTCAGCTGATCCAAAAGAATCTTGGATCGTTAAATTAACAAACGTTGATGAAGCTGAATTTAACAAATTACCAGATTACAAATAATAACTTTGGTTATACAATAGATTCGAAGTATGAGGGTTTCCTTATACTTCGAATCTTTTTTGTTTCGGTAAATATGAGTCTCGATATAACCTTTTGAAATAGATATTAGGTAGTACGTATTAGAAATTAAATTTTAGAAAATGAGTTAATAAGAAGATGGTAAATTCCCAAAGTAAATTAATAAGAAGATAGGTGAAAAAGCTTAGTCAGTGCTTGAAAAAATAAGTTAAATATAGTAATATAGAGTGGTATGTAATAACTTTCTGGCTATATTGTAGCGAGGAAGTTTTACTAAAATGGAAAATATTTATAAAAAGAAAGAGAGATTAAAAGACTATGGGTCGTAAATGGAATAATATTAAAGAAAAAAAAGCGGCAAAAGACGCTAACACTAGTAAGATTTATGCTAAGTTTGGACGTGAAATTTACCAAGCGGCAAAAAGTGGAGAACCAGATCCAGAAAGCAACAGAAATCTAAAAGTAGTATTAGAAAGAGCGAAAACTTACCGTGTTCCTAAAAACATTATTGACCGTGCTATTGAAAAAGCAAAAGGTGGAAGTGAAGAAAACTACGATGAATTACGTTATGAAGGTTTCGGTGTAAGTGGAACTATGGTTATTATCGATACACTTACAAACAACGTTAACCGTACAGCTGCTGAAGTGCGTACAGCATTAGGTAAAAACGGAGGTAACTTAGGTGTTACTGGTTCTGTTAACTACATGTTCGACAACACTGCAGTTATCGGTGTTGAAGGTAAGAGTGCAGATGAATTATTAGAAATTCTTATGGAAGCTGATATTGATGCTCGTGATATTCTTGAAGAAGATGAGTTAACATTAGTATATGGTGAACCAGAAAACTTCCACGAAATCCAAGAAGCTCTTAAAGTAGCTGGAATCGAAGAATTTGAAGTTGCTGAAATTTCAATGATTCCTCAAAACGAAGTAACATTAAGCGAAGAAGATAAAGCTAAATTCGAAAGAATGTTAGAAATGCTTGACGATTGTGAAGATGTTCAACAAGTATACCACAACGTTGACTTAGAAGCCTAGGTGAACTATGGTTAAGAAAATTAAAAAAAATAGTTCATATAGCTATAATGATAGAAATATAAAACCAACTTTAAATGATATTTCAGCACCAACAGCTGAACCATTATTAGATGTACACGGTGAAGAAGCTTCGCCTATAAGACGTTTAATTGCGTATTTGATTGACTTAGGTATTTACTTACCAATAGCGATTATTTTCCAATATACTACTGTGAACTTACGTGCACAAGGTGGAGCGGAAAACGAAAGAAATGCATTATATATGACACTTTCAATAGTTATTTTCGCAATTCTTTTATATGGATACCTACCGCATAAATGGCAAGGTCAAACTATAGGAAAAAAACTTCTTAAAGTGAGAATAGTGCCTACAGATAACAAGAAAATCGAATTTTCTAGATATTTAATTAGAGAATTCCTAGTTAAAGTTACAATCGGTTGGGCTGCAGTACCAGTTTCAGCGCTATTTTGGTTATATGAAACATATGTGCTTAAGCGCAAAGAGTCGATAATGCTATACGATAGACTTCTAAATATGCGAGTTGTCGCAGCAACAGAACAACCAAAAGTGGTTAAAGAAAAAGAAGATAAAGAAAAATAATGAATAAGAACTAGTTGCTTGAGGGCTAATATAGTCTAAAAGCAGCTAGTTTTTTTGTTTTATGTTAGATTTAACGTTCGTTTTGATAGTTCTTTTATGTTTTCTGTTTTATATTTTCGAAAAAAGTGTTAAAATATAAATGTTAAATTTATTATTTTAGAGTGGAGAAAAAATGTTAAAAATAGACAGACATAGTTATATCTTAAATGAATTGAAAAACAAACATTTGGTACGTGTTAGTAATTTAGCGAATGATATGAAAGTTACTGAGATGACGATTCGCCGTGATTTGCAAGAGTTAGAAGATTATGGGCACCTTACTAGAATACATGGTGGAGCAAAATTAAAACCGAAAAATTTCTATCAAGAGGATAATTACAACAAGAAAATATCTGTAAATGTTGAAGAGAAAAAACAAATCGCCAGAAAAGTATCAGAGCTTATAAAAGATAATGAGACTATTTTTATAGGACCAGGTAGTACTACGAGTTACTTAGCGGAGTATCTTCAAGATAGAGATATTAATATTGTGACGAATTCATTAACAGTATTCGAACAGTTTAAAGACAATCCGTCTTGTGATCTTATTTTTATCGGAGGAAGATACCGTCAAAAAACAAAAGGGTTTATTGGATATTTTACACAAGATGCACTTAGTAAAATAAGTGTAAATAAGGCGTTTGTTGGGGTGAATGGTATAGATTTAGAGAAGGTTACTATCTCTGATGAAGAAGAAGGACGTTGTAATGAAACGATTCTTAATAATGCGACTGAGCGTTATGTCCTTGCAGACCACAGCAAGTTTTCAACACATGCATTTTACACATTTTTTCAACTAAAAGATCTTACAGCAATTATCAGTGATGATGTTCTTGATGAAAATATCAAAGAACAATATAAAAAAGAAGTAGCTATAATATAAAAAAATATAATTCAGGGCTAAGTTTTCGGTCCTGAATTTTTTTATCTTAAGTTATGAGGTTTACGTAATTCCAACATACATCTTACTTTACAAAAAACATTCTAAAAACATCAAAAAACCTAGATTTAGAAATTTCTAAACCTAGGTTTTTGTTGTTTGAATTATTATTTGAAGATAGAAGTTTTAAAGCTGTTTGTTTGTTGAAGAAGTTTTTTGAATAATTTCTCTTTAAGTGATACAGTATTATCAAATTTAACTGATCCATTTTTAAGAGTCGCTTTATCTTTATCAACGGCAGCAGAGAATGCTTGTTTTAAATCGTCATAACTACTATAAGTAGTACCATCGATTGTAACAGGGTTAAATCCTGCTTTAGCTTTCTCAACAACTTCTCTGAAGTATTCTTTTTTCCATTCTTCTAAAGTACTGAATTTGTTATCAGAAACTTTCTTGATGATGAAGTCATCACCTAATGTAGCATTACCAGCTTTTTTAGATTCAGCTTTTAACATATTTGAAGCGTAGTTTAAGAATCCTTTTTCATATCCATAGTAACCCCACATTCTGAATGTGTTATGTTTGAATGACATAGATCCAGGAGCACCTTCACTTGTGTTACCTCCGTAGATACCAGCAGTAATAGGTACAGTCACGTAGGCAGTTCCAAATCCAGTTGGATCATAGATAGCATTACCTGGACCGTGTTTAGTCATGAAGTTTTTGTCTACTAAGTCATTAACAGAGTTTAACTCATATCCTTTTTCTTCTTCGTTAAGATCTCTAACCTCATCGTATTGGTTCTTAGTATTAGCTCCACGTAATTTTTTAGCTACTTTCTTGAACCAAGCGTTATTTAGTTCTTTACTGTGTTTATCAATTACGGCTTCTCCTTCAAGGTAATCAAGAAGCATTAATGTGTCGTTGAAACCTTTCATGTAATTATCGATTTCAGCGCGAGAAGTAAGGTCGTTTGGATTTGTGTTATACCATTGGTTTCCGTCGTTTGGACGTTCGTATGCCATATTTAATCCTAATGCTTTAAAGTCACCGTTTGGACTTGATTCAGCAGGTGATTGTAACATACCTTGTGCGAATGCCTCTAAGTCAGTTCCTTCACGGTGTCTAGAACCACCTAAGTATACCATACGGTCATTTACGTGAGTTGTTTCGTGAGTGAAGGCTGAGATACCGAAATCACTAATCATATCAGTAACCATGAAGAATACAGAGTCATCTTTATAAGGGTTACCGTAAATACGAGCTACAGCTCCCATACGCCAGTCAGTTGCATGATAACGTCCTGTTGGTCCGTATAATTCACGGATAGGTGCTACGTCTTTACCACTATTAGTGTGTCCATATTTATCTGTGCTGATTCCCTTGTAATTTTGGTTATCTAGTACTGGTGTTGGTACCATGTTGTTGCTCTTAAGCAGTTGATTACGAACTTTATCTAATGATAGACGAGACCAGAAGTCTAGATAATTTTGTTGACCTTTTGCTACTTTATCGATTTCTTTCTTGAATGCTTCACGTTCTGCTGCAGTATTCTTACCATATTTTTCAAATGAACTGTAAGCCATAGTGTTATATGTTGAGATTAAGAACATGTGGGCATCTTTTAAGTTTAATAGAGGAAGAATCATCTTACCGTGAACATCATTATTTAATCCTTCGTATGCTCTGTGTTTCTTATCAGCAAATTCAGGAGTTGTTGTTTTTGGTTCAACGATATATACATTATCTTTAGTAGCTTTTATGAACCAATCGTTTAAGTCTGTATCACTTGTTAATAGACGCATATTATAGTCTAAGAAACTGTTTAACTCGCCTATACCGATAACTCCACCGATAGCTTCGCGATAAGCTTCTAAAGTTCTATCACCTTTAATGTTACTTTCTTTAGAACCAATCTTAATCAAGAAGTCTAACACATTAACATTCTTACCGTAGAAATCAGGTTTGAATAACATTAACTCTTTAATGTTAAAGTCATCGAATTTAACTCCGTAATAACGGTTTAGGTAAGATAATCCAAGAAGAACAGCAGCTTTATTGTCATCAATTTTCTTAATTAATGCACGTTTAGCAGCTTCATCAGTATTTAGTTGATGGTCTTCATTTTGAACTAACTTAGTAACGAATTTATTAAGGTTATCTTTAACGTACTTGAAGCTTTCTTCTAAGTAAAGATCCTTAATTGCATTTACTTTGTTACCACCTGTTCTTCCTAAGAGTTGATAAACAGGATCAGATTGTAATTCTACTGGACTTAATTTACTTTCGATAGCACTGATTAAATCGCTACGCTCTTTATCAACGATGTTAGGAGTGTAAACTATTTCTCCAAGTTCAGCGATGCTGTATTCTTTAACTTGTTTCACTTGAGATTCTTTAGGTGAGATGTTAAAGATTTCTTTTGTCTTATCAGCGTAGTGAACGATAATGCGGTTGGCATCGCCAAGTTCAGTTACGAATTCATTATCTTTCATCGCAGTAACAGATAATACTTTTTTAGTTAGTAAGTTTGATCCAGCTGGAATCTTGTTACCTTGGTTAACGATCCACTCTTTATTGTAGAATGGTTGAAGTTTTTCGATGTTGCGATAAGCAAGTTCGCGAGATGCATCGTAGTCATCGATGTTTTTGTATTGATCATCTTTATTTACAATGTTATTAAGTTTGTCTTCGACAGTTTTTGTGCTTGTGAATTCATGAGCGGTAATTCCCATCTTAGCGATTTTCGCATTAGCTTCTTCTTGAGAAACACCTTTCCATTTGTTAGAACGTGGATAAGATTTTGCACCTTCACTCACATCGTTAACTGTAACGTTATCGTTTTTAACCCAGTTAGCACCGAAATAATCATCTTCTTGAATATCTTTTGAACCGTAAAGGATTTCTCCACCGTTTTTAACTTTCATCATAGTTACGTTGTTTTCAACAAGTCCCCATGACCAGTTAGAGTGAAGTAGTCCACCCGTTTCTACTGGTTCTTTAAGATCGATTGTTCCTTTGGCAACAGAGTTTTTCAGGCGACCACGTTTACCAACATCATTAGGATCTCCACCGTGGTTTAATTTGGCAACAAGTCCACCGACTTTAGCTTTATTACCTGTAATATCAGCTTCAACATAAGAATTGTCTGTGTTACTTCTCCAGCTTTCACTTACAAGTCCACCAGCCCACCAGTTTTTATTACCTTGGATATGGATTTTACCGATGAATGCAACGTTAGTCATGTCTGCTTCATCCATTTTGTTAACCATACCAGTTACATCATTAGCACCAGTTACATTACCAGTTACTTTAATGTTTTCGATAGTTGCTTTCTTAACAGTATTAGCTAATGGAGCAACTTTGTCAGTTTCAGGCATATTAATATTAACATTTTCAAGTAGTAAGTTTTTAACTGTACCACCCTCGATATTAGAGAATAGAGGTCTAGAAATATTGTGAATTGCGAATTTGTTGCCATCTGTACTTGTTAATGTACCTTTGAATAAGCTAGTTACATATGATTTTCCAGCTGGGTTAACGTTCGCTGCATTCATATCGCTACCAAGTTTAAATGTACCAGTGGGATTAGTTTGCATAGCTTTAACAAGTTCATTGAAGTCATAGTATACATCGCCTTCATGAGCTTTTGGTTTAGCGAAGTAGTGAGTATATGTCTCGCTAAGTTTATTTTCACCGTTACGTTGGACTAAATCAGGTGCTGTTGCAGTAACTTTGTATAGAGTTTTGCCTTCTACAGTAACTTCTTCAATCTTATCAACAGAAAGTCTTGTTACTTTATTGTCGTGAGTTGTAACTTTTAAGTAATATGGAGTTACATCACCTGGAACAGATGATAAGAAACTGCTATCAGTTTCGTTACCTTCAGGATCAACACTTATTAAGCTTGTTTCTTTAATGTTTTTAATTTCAACTTTTTTAAGATCTAATTGAATTGGTTGATCTTCTAAAGTTTCAGTTTCTTCACCGTTACCTCTATCGTAAACCATAGTAGTAGATAGAGTATATTTTTGGAAGTATTTTAGATTATCTAATAATGCATCTAAGTTGTTTTCTGATAAATCAATAGTTTTAACAACTGCTCCATCTTTTTTCAGAGTAGCTGTGATTGATTTAATTTTTGTCTTAGTTGGATTTTCTAGAGAATACTTAGCAACTACTTCTTTATCTAATACTTTCTTGTCAGTATTTACAAATTTTAGTATTGGTTTCTCAGTTAATGGAACTAAGTTTTTGATAGCTTGTTCTAATTTTTCAGTAGCTGCATTCACTTTGCTTTGAGTAGTAGCTTCATCTGCATTTACAGGGTTTGCTGCTGCAAGGGCTTCTTCTAAAGCTTTCCATGTTTGAGTAGTGTATTCTTCTTTACGTTTGTTGTTAGCTGAGTTAATAGCGCTTTGTAATGCAGTTTTATCCACGGCAAGAGCTTTAATAGCGTCTTGAAGAGCTTTAGTAGCTGCATCTATTTCACTTTGTTTAGGAAGTGGAGTAGTTTGGTCGTTGATTTCTTTAGCTTTTAGTTCGGTGTTTTTGAATTTATTCCAAGTTTCAGGGCTGTAGTCAGCTTCTTGTTTAGTTTTTGCATCTTTTATTTGTTCTTGTAATTTTGTTTTATCAACATTTAAGGCAGCTATAGCTTCTTTTAGTTTTTTAGCTGTTTCATCGATTTGAGCTTGAGTAGCAGCTGCGTTATCTTCTATAGCTTGAGCTGCTTTTTTAGCTTCTTCTAATGCAGCCCAAGTTTCAGGACTGAAATCTGAAGCGGTTTTAGAGTTAGCATCTGCTAGTTGTTTTTCAAGTTCAGTCTTATCTGTATTTAATCCTGCGATAGCAGCTTTAAGTTTTTCATTAATGTGATCAACTTCACTTTGTTTTGCGGCTGGATTGTTTGTAACTTTTTCAGCTTCAGCTAATACAGTTTGTAGATTTGCCCAGGATGCATCGCTGTAGTGCTCTTTAGTTTTTGATTTAGCATCGGCGATAGTGTTATTTAAGTCCGTTTTGTCAACATTAAGAGCGTCAATAGCAGCTTTTAGTTTAGCTGTCTCACTATCTACTTCAGGTTGTTTTACAGAATCTGAAGCGTAGACATTTTGCGCAGCTGCTAAAATTGGTTTAAGAGCGTTATAGCTTGCTGCAGAGTAATCAGCAGGAATAAGAGCAATAGCTCTATCGATTTGAGCTTTTAGTGCAGCTTTATCTACTTTTTCTTCTGGTTTTGTCTCCACAGGTTTTGGAGTTTCAGGCTGAGGTGTAGGTTTTATCTCCACAGGTTTTGGAGTTTCCGGTTGAGGAGTAGGTTTAGTTTCCTCAGGTTTTGGAGTTTCCGGTTGAGGAGTAGGTTTAATTTCCTCAGGTTTTGGAGTTTCAGGCTGAGGTGTAGGTTTAATTTCCTCAGGTTTTGGAGTTTCAGGCTGAGGAGTAGGTTTAGTTTCCTCAGGTTTTGGAGTTTTAGGTTGAGGAGTGGCTTCTTCCTTAGTTCCAATGGCGATAACCTTGTTTATAGGTTGTTTTGTAATTGAAGTTTTGATAACTTTACTAGATTGTTTACCATCGGCAGTAGTTACTTCGCTAAATACGATTTGCTCACCGTTAACTCCTTCTTGAACAACTTTAGTTTGCCCTTTTGGTAGAGTAGCATCAGGTTGTTCGATTGTCTCGAAAGGAACAACTTCAGTAGTTGATTTAAGTTCAGGTTTATTTTCAACTGGTGCTTTAGGTCCTTCATCAGTAGTTGTTTTATGATCTACTGCAGGAGCAGGAGTAGGTTGTGTTGGTTCAACTGCCGTTTGTGTTGGTTTTGGAAGAACTTTTTGTTCAGCTTGAGGTAAAGTGCCTAAATCGCTAAGAGTAAAGTATCCAACATAGCGATAGCCATCGATGCTGATTACACCGCTCGCAAGATCTGTAGAATCAGCAACTGTTGTTTGTGTGTTGTATTGCACTAATTCTTTGTTTTCGAAGGCGAATGATTGGTAAGGCATAACGATACTTTGTCCCATAGCCCCGATTAACACAACGCTAAGAACTTTGTTTCTGTGTTTTTTCGACATTAAAAGAACCACTAATACTGCGGTACCGATTCCAAGTCCTGCTACAGGAAGTGAACTTTGTCCAGTATTTGGTAATGATTTTAATTCTGTAGGTTTAGTGGAAGTTTGTGCTTCTTTTTTATAAACCATGTAGTATGTTTCGTTGTTTTTTACATCATTCGGAATACTTCTTTTAATTAAAGTTTTCTCAGCTTCGGTCAATTCATTTTCAGCTAGATAAGTATATTTAACACTTGTGTTGTTTTCGTTGGCAAGTGCTTCACTTGGTGCATGACTTCCAAAAAATAAAGCCCCGATAACGACCGGTGCTGCACCAAGAGATAATTTTCTAATTGAAAACTTTAAAATTTTATTATTATTTTCATTTTTCAATCGCATGAAATTATTTTCTCCTATATATTTTTTAGTTACATCTTAATTCTATCAAAAAACCAAGTTTAAAGCAATTAATCAAACTCGAAAAACAGTATGTAAAGTGCATTAATTTTATATTTTGATAACAATTTTAGTATAAAAATACTAGATTTTTATATGATAATAATACAAATATAACACCAAAATACAACTGTACTAGTACTGAAGAATGGTAAATGGTAAAATATAAATATAATTAATTTTATTTTTTAAGAAATTATTTAGGGGAGACATGTTCTGCGAACGCTGTTGTAAAAAGGTTAAATTGAAGTGTATTTATTTTATTCTGAAATTTTTATAATAGTAATTTAGTTTAAATAGTTTCGGAATTGTTGAAATAGTTGCAAGGGTAAAGAATCTATGATATAATATTTATATAAGTTGTATTAGTACAGTATGAAATATGTAAACTTAAGGATAAATATTTAAAAATAAAATCAGAAAGGATGATTTTTATGGACGGAGATACAACCAAGAAAAAGAAAAGTAAGAAAAATGTAGTGGTTAAAAAAGCAATAAGCTTAGAGACATTTGTTTTCTTAGCTATATTCTTCCTAATATTTGGTTTAATGGCTAGAAAAATGGGAACACCGCTTATGTTTAAAACGATGATGGCAACAGCCCATGATTTACTGCTTAACACAGTATTTTTCATTATGGCAATGGCGGTTATCGCAGGTGCTATTAGTGCGCTGTTATCAGAGTTCGGTGCGATTGCACTAATCAATAAGATTTTTGCACCTCTTATGAAACCACTTTGGGGAATGCCTGGAGCGAGTGTTACAGGTGCGGTAGCTACATATCTATCAGATAACCCAGCTATTATTCCATTTGCGAAAGATAAAAGATTTACCTCTTTCTTTAAAAAATATCAAGTACCAGCCCTGTGTAACTTAGGGACAGCTTTTGGTATGGGGCTTATCGTAACGATGTTTATGATGGGGCAAGGAGAAGGATTTATTAAAGCAGCAATCATCGGTAATGTTGGAGCAATCCTAGGTAGTATTATAAGTGTTCGTTTAATGTTAAGACAAACAAAAAAATACTATGGTGATGAAGCGGATGAGCCAGCAATTGAATTAGCTGGAGGTGATGATAGACCAGATAAAGTAAGAATAGTACGTGATGGAAATATGTTCCAACGAGTTCTAGATACTGTTTTAGAAGGTGGTAAAACAGGGGTTGAAATGGGTCTAGCAATCATTCCGGGTGTACTTATAGTATGTACTTTCGTAATGATGTTAACATTCAAAATGCCAGCCGGAGGATATACAGGTGCGGCATATGAAGGTGTTGGATTCTTACCTTGGTTAGGAGAGAAACTAACATTCATCCTAGAACCACTATTTGGATTCCATTCTGCAGAAGCAATTGCCTTCCCGATTACAGCATTAGGAGCAGTAGGAGGAGCAATCTCATTAGTTCCAGAATTCTTGAAGAATGGATTAATTGGAGCAAATGACGTTGCGGTATTCACAGCGATGGGTATGTGTTGGAGTGGATACTTAAGTACTCACATCGGTATGATGGATGCTCTTGGAGTACGTAAATTATCTTCAAAAGCAATTGTATCACATACAATAGGTGGTCTTGCAGCGGGAGTTATAGCTCACTACTTATTCGTATTGCTAGGGTAGTAAATAAAAAATAACAGATTGAATTAAGAAGGCGTAACTCTCGGAGTTGCGTCTTTTTTTAGAATCTAATATATATTTATTTTATCCTGTGAAGTATTGAATAGAGGTAATGTAGATAGTATAATTAAATTATAAATAGTTTTTATTTAGATAAATATACAAAAGGGGAAATCTCGTATGGAAAGATTCAAGAGTGTTAATTTTTATTATACCTTAGGTATAATGTTGGTTATTTCGTTAGTAGCGAAATATCTTGCTCAAGTGCCTGCGCTAAAATTATTTGGACATTTGGTGATTGCGCTTGTTATCGGTATGGCATTGCAAGCGTCAAAAGGATTAAAAGAGCAGGTTAAGGCGGATATTCCATTTATAAGTAATAAATTCTTACGACTTGGAATAATTTTATTAGGGTTTAAGTTAGCGTTGGATAGACTTCTATCAGAAGGTAAAAAGACGTTGATTGTAGCGTTCTTTATTGTTTTATTTATGATAACTTTAACCTACTTTATGTGTCGAGCTTTCAAGGTGGATCATGAACTTGCGTTACTTTCTTCATGTGGTTGTGGTATCTGTGGTGCTGCGGCAGTCATGGGGGTAAGTGGTCAACTTCGAGCGAAAACAGATAATAGCGTACTTGCGGTTGCGGTTGTTGCGATACTAGGTACAGTATTTACTTTAATAGAAGTAACTTTACAACCATACCTGGGGCTTGATGCATACAACTACGGAGTATTTACAGGAGGAAGTCTTCATGAAATAGCTCATGCAGTTGCGGCAGGAGGAGCAGGTGGACAAGTGGCGCTTGATGCTGCGATTCTTACTAAATTATCACGTGTTCTTATGCTTATAGTAGTAGCGGGTGTATTGATTGTAGTTAACAAAAAAACTCAAGATGAAACAAAAGGAAAAGTTCCGATGCCGTACTTTATTCTAGGTTTTATCTTTATGAGTATTTTAGGAAGTTATGTTACTTTCTTAAAACCATTAGCTCCATTTTTCGTAGATGCAGCGTATGTATTCTTAGGTATGGCGATGGCTGCTTTAGGAATGAGTGTTAACTTTAAAGTTATTAAAGAACGTGGTGTGAGAGTATTTACGGCATGTTTCTTATCGTCTATTATTTTAATGGTAGTTTGTTACTTTGTAGCTAGATTTATCTTTTAGTAGTAGACTAAAGAAGGTTTAAGTGATAATAAAAAAATAATATCAAAGAGGAGAACAATTATGACAATTACAAAATTATTAGGGATAAAGTATCCGGTGTTTCAAGGCGCTATGGCTCAAATAGCTAGATATGAACTTGTTTCAGCGGTATCGAATGCGGGGGCGTTAGGTATTTTAGCTTCAGGAGGAGTAAGTCCAGAAGAACTTCGTAAAGAAATTCAACAATGTAAAAAACTTACAGATAAACCTTTCGGTGTTAACCTTATGCTTATGATGCACAATATTGATGAAATAATAGATGTTGTAATAGAAGAAGGTGTAAAAATCGTTACAACAGGTGCAGGTACTCCGAGAAAATACATGCCACGCTTAAAAGAGGCAGGGATAAAAGTAATTCCAGTAATTCCTTCTGTAAAAGCTGCAGTGAAAATGGAAGAATTAGGTTGTGATGCGGTTGTTGTAGAAGGGATGGAAGCAGGAGGACACGTAGGAACTAGTACTACAATGGCGTTGTTACCACAGGTAACTGCTGCGGTGAAAATACCCGTTATAGCAGCTGGAGGAATCGCGGATGGTCGAGGTATGGCTGCTGCATATTGTCTAGGAGCAAGTGGAGTTCAGATGGGAACAGTATTTTTAGCTTCTGAAGAATGTCCGATCTCTACAGAGTATAAAAACATGATCTTAGAAGCGGTTGATACATCGACTACACTAACAGGAGAAAAATTCGGAGCTCCTGTTCGTGGTATTAAAAACGAACTTACGAAAAGGTATCATGAATTAGAAGGAAAATCTTCAACGCTTATGGAGTTGGAAGAATTAACTCTAGGTTCGCTAAGAAGAGCGGTTTATGACGGAGATGTCGAAAATGGTTCTGTCATGGCAGGGCAAATCGCAGGATTAGTGAGTGAACTTCGACCAGTTAAAAACATTATAGAAGAAACTGTAGAAGAAGCAAGAGAAGTTTTACAAAGAGCAAAAATATAATATTAAAGGAACAACTTAGGTAATTTAGAGCCTGAGTTGTTTTTTTATGTACAATTGATTATGAGTTTAGTGTATGTGGTAGTGTTTAGAGGGTGTAATCAAGATGTTATAAGATAAATTAAAATGAAATTTTAGTTTTTAGATAAGTGTTATATTTAGTGTAATTTATTTTATTTTCAAAAGTGATAATACAAATGGATGTATTAATTTAATATTAATTGTAATTTAAAATTTAAAAAGAAGAAAAATAGAGTAAAATTTACATACTTTAACCATGTTTCAATTGACTATGATTAATGTTTATTATATTATAGTTATATATTTATTTAATTATTTTATAGGAGGGTTTTTATGATAGACCAAAGATATAAGCATGTAACTTATGGTTCTTCTTTTAAAGACTTCTTTAAAGGATTTGTGGACTTCACAGGGTATTCATCTGTGACAGGTCACTGGTTCCCTGTAGGAAGTATTTTAGGAGGATTTATCTTATTAACAGTTTTAGTGTTCCAAGGTGTATTATCTTCATTTTCTGGTATTGGAAGAAGATCAACAAATGATTTTGGATACTTATTAGGTGGAAGTGCATTTAGTGATGGAGTTTCTACTTTTCAAACAGGATTAGCGTTCGGTATATTTATACTAATAGCTGGACTTATTTTAATTTTACCTCTAACTGCAAGTTTTTCAAGAAGACTACGTGACGTAGGATTTGCTACATGGGGAATTGTTATTTTAATAGCTTTATATTATATTTTATCTTATTTCACAGTGTATTTATTGACTCCAGTGTACTGTATTGTTTTCTTATTTGTATTAATGTCATTACCATCTAATGCAGTAGAAACGAATTCTAATAGTGAATTTGCTAAATTTTTCTTAAGACAAACAGCACAAGCTCAACAATATTATAGTCAATTTGGAAATCCATTTGGGCAACCAGTTCAATATGATCAATTTGGAAATCCAATTCCAAATCAACTGAACTTTAACAATGGAATGAATCAAGGATTTAACCCACAAGGGCAACAAGGATTTAATCCAAATGCACCGCAAGGCCGTCCTAACCCAGGATTCCAAGGTCAACCACAACAAGGATTTAACCCACAAGGACAACAAGGATTCAATCCAAATGCACCGCAAGGTCGTCCTAACCCAGGATTCCAAGGTCAACCACAACAAGGATTTAACCCACAAGGACAACAAGGATTTAATCCAAATGTACCACACGGACACCAAAATCCAGGATTCCAAGGTCGACCACAACAAGGGTTTAACCCACAAGGACAACAAGGATTTAATCCAAATGCGCCGCACGGGAACCAAAACCCAGGATTCCAGGGTCAACCACAACAAAATGTAAATCCAAATGTACCGCAAGGAGAACCAAATCAGGGTTTTAATGCGGCTGGAGTACAAGAACAACAAACTCAACAAGCTCCAGAAGTAAAACAAGAAGAGGTTGTAGTTGAGCAACAAAATGTAGAAGAAGCATCACAAGTAGAAACTACTCCAGTAGTAGAAGTAACGCCACAAGTGGAAGTTGCTCCAGTAGTAGAAGAAGCACCACAAGTAGAAGAGACTCAAGAAGTAAAAGTAGAAGTTGCAGGTGGAGCTAGAAGCAGAAGACTTCAAAAGCTGAATAAAGCAGAAGACGAAGCTGTATTCAAAAAAAGAAGATAAAAAAATTATCTAATAGATCAGAATTAAGAGGCTCAGGTAGAAGTACTTGAACCTCTTTTTGTATTTTATGGGATTCTAATTATATAGCTACCTTCAGAGTCGTAACTAAGGTTATTTCATTTTTTGATAATTTTACTACTCTAAAGTATAATACTCACGAGTAGTAAAATTCAATTGCAGAAATTTTGAAAGTTAATTATCGATTGAGCGGAATAATAATATTAAATCGCTCATCATTGCACAGGGGAAAATCCTCGGTGATAATTTCAAAAATCGATTTGAACTATGTCGGATTATGTTTTATGAAAACTTTTTAGAAATTACTCTGAAAACAGAAAATCGCTCATCATTTAGAAAAACAATCAAATATAAAAATAAAAACACTCATTTTAATCGTTTATTTTGATTATTTATGAGTGTTTTTGCTTGATTTTGATTGAATAGCTATATTATATTAGATATAATAATCATGGGAGTTAGGAGAGAAGAGAAATTGGTAAATGAAAGATGGAATAAAATTTTAGATTTGTTAGATGAGAAAGGTTCGCTAAACCTAAAGGAGTTGATGGAATATTGTAATGTTTCGGAAGCAACGATAAGACGCGATCTTACAAACCTAGAAGATAAAAATTTATTATATAGAACTCACGGTGGTGCGATGAAACGCTCGGCGGCACGTGGTAGTGAAGAAAGTGTTGAAGCGAAACGTGAAGAGTATCTGCAGGAGAAAAGAGCGGTAGCGAAGTACCTTTGTGATAATGTTGTTCAGTCAGGACAGACGATTTATCTAGATGCAGGGACATCGACGTACGAAATGATTGAACACCTTCGAGATAGAAGGATAACTGTAGTGACTAATTCAACATATCATTTACCGAAGCTTATTAATAATAAAATACATACTATTATATTAGGTGGAACACTGAAACATTCTACACAGGCGGTGATAGGATATTCAGCCGTTGAACAACTAAAGAAATATAGTTTTGACATGTGTTTTGTCGGCTGTAACGGAATAGATGAAAGTTTTGGTGTGACGACCGCAGAAGAAAATGAAGCTTTTATAAAAACAACAGCGATACAAGGTAGTAAGAAGAAATATATTCTCGCTGATAAATCGAAATTCGGTCATAGAAAGTTCCAAAAATTTGCCGAACTAGATGACATAATTATAGTATCGTATGAAGTTCCAGAAGAATATAAGAAATTTAAAAATATAATAGAAGTAAAAAGTATAAAGGAGGACTAAAAGTGTATTATACAATTACTTTAAATCCGGCTGTTGATATGCTGACAACGGCGGAAAATTTCGCGCTTGGAAAACTAAATAGAACACAAGAAGCGAAGTACGTAGTAGGTGGAAAAGGAATTAATATCTCAATCTTACTTAACAACGTTGGTGTTGATAGTAAAGCGTGGGGGTTTGTTGCTGGATTCACAGGATATTTTATTAAATCAGAACTAGATAATCTAGGTGTAAAACACGATTTTGTAGAAACGAGTGGAGCTACTAGAATCAACATGAAATTAACTACAGAAACTGAGACTGAAATTAACGGTCAAAGTAGCAGTGTAAACCTAGATAACGTTAGCGACTTTTTTACGAAATTAGAAGTACTGACTGAGGAAGATGTAGTATTCTTATCTGGTAATGTTATCGCTGGAATGGGTGTAAATGACTTTAAGGCTATTGCGAAGAAAGTATCGGAATCAGGTGCTACATTAGTAGTAGATAGTAATAAAGACTTAGTGTTAGACACACTAGAGTACAAACCATTCGTAGTTAAACCGAATGAATTCGAACTTGGAGAAATGTTCGGTGTAACTTTAAATAGTATCGAAGAAATACTACAATACGCTGAAAAATTACAAGATCGCGGTGCGAAAAACGTACTTGTTTCACGTGGAGCAGACGGAGCATTACTACTAACAGAAAATAAGGAAGTATTCGAAGTTAACGTAGCTAAAGGTAAGATAGTGTCTACTGTTGCGGCAGGAGACAGTATGCTTGCGATGTTTGTTGCGAAATACAACGAAACAAAAGATTACCAAGAGGCTCTACGTTATGCATCAGCTGCAGGTGGTGCAACATCATTCTCAGTAGGAGTAGGAAGTAAAGAGTTAATAGAAGAATTATTGCCACAAATCGAAGTAAAAAAATTAAAATAAAATTTTGACAGATTGATGGTGGAAGATGACCTAAAAGTCCTAAATTTTTAAAAAGTGTTTATTATACCTCATAGACGCAGTTTTATTGATATCTAAAGTCGCTTTAAAAAAGCTTTTTAGATATCTAATAAACTGTGCGGGGGTGACTCTACAAAATCTTGTTTGATGTGTACCCAAAATTCTGGACACATATATATTTAGTTTAAACATGTGGATGTTATCCTGTATTGTACAGGTGACATCCATTTCGTTTTTGAT
>NZ_JAQMFS010000099.1 GCF_028308085.1 Gemella haemolysans | reverse complement strand
GGTACTGCACCCAAAAAGTTGGACAAAATATTCAGTTATTTTTGTTTAGTATTTTAAACTTTAAAGTCAGTAAATTTTATTACTTTTAGTGACTTTCATTCCTTACAGTTATTTTAGATTTTTCGAACTATTTAGTCAAGGATTTTTAAAAGGCGTAGCCCTTGTCCTTGACTAATATAGAAGAGAAATCTAAACTGTAAAAGGGAATGAAAGTCTCTTTTTATTTATATTTGTTTCTATTAATTTTTCTATAGTTTACGGGACTTAATCCACCTAAGTTCAACTTTATTCTTTCCTCATTATAATATTTTATATAATCTATAATAGCTTCTTTTAGTTCATATTTATTCTTGAAAGTATTTTCGAATCCATAATACATCTCAGATTTTAAAACTCCAAAGAAAGATTCCATAAATGCATTATCTGCCGATGTTCCTTTTCTAGACATTGATTGTTTAATTCCTTTTGCTTTAAGAATTTGTCTATATGTAATATGTTGATATTGCCAACCTTGATCACTATGTATTATCATGCCATCATATCTATTATCTTGAAGTTGCGATAACATTTCATACTGTTGTTCCATGTTAGGTGAGAATGAAATATTATAAGCTATTATCTCCGCATTATATCCATCAATTATAGGTGCTAAATAAACTCTATCCTCTCCAATCTTGAATTGAGTTACATCTGTATAACATTTTTTTAATGGTTCTGAGGCGAAGAAATCTCTAGCTATTATATTATCTGCGATTTTTCCAATTTCT
Organism: Gemella haemolysans; assembly: GCF_028308085.1. Taxonomy (GTDB): domain Bacteria; phylum Bacillota; class Bacilli; order Staphylococcales; family Gemellaceae; genus Gemella; species Gemella haemolysans_D. The sequence continues at coordinate 848 of NZ_JAQMFS010000099.1, read as the reverse complement.
CCTTTATATGAGTTGTATTTTTTAGTAGGTCTTACGAATGATAATACACCAAGTTTTCTCGTTAATCTTAAAACTTTTTTATGATTTACTATAAATCCCATATTTTTAAGTTCTAATGTTATTCTTCTATAACCGTATCTGTACTTGTTCTTTTCCTGAATTAATAGAATAGCTTCTTCTATATTTTTATTTTTTTTATCTTTATCTTCTTTATTTTTTGTATAATAATATGATGAACGAGATAAGCCTAAAATCTTTAATAGTATGTTTAATCTATGTGTTTCCTTTAATTCTTCTACTATTTTTGTTTTTTCTTCGTTTGAGATTGTTTTAACCTTATCTCCCTCAACTTTTTTAAAACTGCATTTTCCGCACGTAGGTACTCAAGTTCCTTCTCTAATTGTTCTACTTTTGATAATTCATTTTTTTCTATCTTTTTATTATTATTTTTCATTTTACTAGTTCTTCCTCTCGGTTTCTCTAGTATATTATACCCGTTTTCTTTAAATTTTGAAATCCAATTACTAAGTAGAGTAGGATTTGGTAATGCGTACTTTAATGAAGTAGATTTTATAGAATGTCCTAATATTAAAACCTCATTGATTATATCTAATTTCAATTCTGGTGGATAGTAATTATTTTTCCCCTTAATCAGCACTGTTTCACCATGTAAATCAGCCAATTTGACCATGTACTTCATATTACTAGGATCAATTTCAAATTTTTTAGATAGTTCCTTGTATGTGTATCCTCCTTTCTTAAGTCTATATATCTCTATCCTATTTTCATCTGTTAATTTCATAATAAATAGCCCTCCAAAATTTGTCCAAATTTTGGGGGCTATTACC
>NZ_JAQMFS010000098.1 GCF_028308085.1 Gemella haemolysans | reverse complement strand
TTTTTCTTTTTCAAGTTTTTCTTTTTCAGCTTGAGCTTTAGCAGCAGCTTCTTTGTCTAATCTTTCTTTTTCAAGACGATCAGCTTCAGCTTTTTCTCTTTCTAATTTTTCTTTTTCAGCTTGAGCTTTAGCAGCAGCAGCTTCTTTATCTAATCTTTCTTTTTCAAGACGATCAGCTTCAGCTTTTTCTCTTTCAAGTCTTTCTTTTTCAGCTTGAGCTTTAGTAGTCTCATCATTGTGTAATGAAGTTACTTGATTAGCTGTTAATGGAGTAGCAGCATCCCAGTTAAATTTAAGCGTTGCTGCAACATTTGAATGTCCTCTTAAAGGTTTTCCATCTACTAATACAGAGAATGTAATAGTTTTTTCTGTTAGTTTGTCTGGACTTGTGAAGTGGAATACTTTTTCATGTCCTTCACCACCAAGGTCAGTTCTTTCAGCGGCAGTATTACCAACTGATAAAGTATCTACAGTTCCTATTTGAGCTCCAAAACGTAAGTCTTTGAATGTTAGATAGTAATGATAAGCATCATTTACTTTCTCTACACGAGTTTTTTCAGGTACTAATGCATCGTTTGCCATTGAAGGTTTATTAGCAATATGAGCATTATTAATTTTGGCTGGCACTAGATTATTAGCAGCTTCTTCTTTAGCTTTTTCTACAGTAGAGAAGTCTAAAGCTATTGTACTTTCAGCAGCACGTTCTTCAAATCTAGGTTTAGCTCCACCTTTAGTTTGGACGCTAATTACAGTATCAACTTGGATTTTATCTAGAAGAGAATCAGTTAAGATCTTACCTTCTTTTAGTTTAGTTGCTGCATCAACTTCAGTAAAGTTAACTTCATTTCCTTTATATGTAAGTTTAGAAACTGTAAATGGTTTATTACGTAGTAAGTAAGTAGAAGATTTTCCTTCTTTAACTTGAATAGTATATTGGTATTTATCTCCAACTTTTTCTACTTTTACATCTTTAACGAACGCATCTTCGTAGATTGAACTTGAATTAGTTGTTCTACCATTTAATTCACCTTTAAGAGTAGCAGGGAATGTAGTAGGAACTTTATCAGCGTCAACTTCGTGATCAGGTACTGAAGGTTTGGCTGGTGTAACTTCTTTAGGTTTTTCCACTTTAGGGAAATCTAATGATATTGTACTCTCAGCAGATCTTTCTTCATATCTAGGTTTAGCTCCACCTTTTGTTTGAACATTGAATACAGTATCTACTTGGATTTTGTCTAGAAGAGAATCAGTTAAGATTTTACCTTCTTTTAGTTTAGTAGCTGCATCAACTTCAGTAAAGTTAACTTCATTTCCTTTGTATGTAAGTTTAGAAACTGTGAAAGGTTTATTACGTAATAAGAAGTTAGTAGATTTTCCTTCTTTAACTTGGATAGTATATTGATATTTATCTCCAACTTTTTCTACTTTTACATCTTTAACAAATGAGTTTTCATAGATTGAAGCAGTACCAGTTGTTCTACCATTTAATTCAGCTTTTACTGTAGTAGGGAAAGTATTAGGAACTTTATCAGCATCAACAGTATGATCAGCAGCTGTTGGTGTAGCTGGTTTAGGTTCTTCTTTTGGTTTTGTTGGTGTAGGTTTAACCGGTTTAGGTTTAGCAGGTGCAACTACATCTTCCAATTTTACAGGTCGTTCTTTATAGTCAGTAGCTGTTTCATAGTATAATTTTAATGTAACGAAGTGTGACATTAAAGCACCGTTAGGATAAGGAGCAGTACCATCTAATTGAATTTTTTCTAGCAGTTTATCAGTAGTGATTGATCCTTCTTTTACTGAAGAGTTACCGTTTGATGCTAAAGTAGTTAATGGAATATCTTTACCTTGGTATGCTACTTTGTGTAATTCGAATGGGTAGAATTCTCCACCTACATCCGCAAGACCTTTTTTGAATCTTAGAGTATATTTATATTTGTCTCCAACTTTTTCAACTTTAACATAACTATCTAATGCAGAACCGTATAACGATTCTTCATCATTGTTGTTAGCATTTCTTAAATGTCCTTGAACGTGAATAGGGAAGTCTTTTTTAATAGTTCCTTTGTATTCAACGTCTTTGTTAGGATTTTCATAAGTTGCAGCTTCATAGTTGTCAGCTGTTACTTTTTTTCTAGCTAAAGATGATAAATCAAATTTTAAAGTCATTTTTTGAGTTCCGAAAGCTGGATTAATTGAAGCCATAACAGGAACAAACACTTCAGTATATGTTTCTAGTTTATTATTTGAATCGATTTTATTTTTATCTACATGGTAATTAACAGTTTTAGGGTAAACAGTACGATTAGGGAATTTTTTCTTATAAGCCTCAATGAAGTTGTCAGTCTCATTAGTACCATAATTTTCAACTATAGTTGAGTCTTTAAACTCATGATCTTTAATTTCTTTACGATTTGCGTGAGTCTTATCTCCATCATAGTATTTTAAGTCTCCTAAGTAACCTGTAAATCCACCAAATGTGATAGGTTTAAATGAAACATTTACAGAGTATTCTCCATTTTTTACAATTAATTTTGTTTTTTCATTGTCGATTGCAGCTGCGGCCATAGAAGGGTTACCTTCTTCATGGAATTTTAAGGCTTCAGCAGTAATCTTATATTCTCCATCTTTTAAAGCTTTAACATCTTGAGCTACAGTAGCTGGTTCTTCAGCTTTAGGTGTTACAGGTGCAGGTGTTGCTGTAGCTGGAGTAGTAGCAGGTGCTGTAGTAGAGCTTGCAGCTGGAGTAGCTGGTGTTCCAGTAGGTTTTACAGTGTTTGATGAATTCGTAGCAGGAGCCGTTGTAGCGTTTGTTACTACAGGTGTCTCATCTGCAGCGAATGCAAAATTGTCTTGATCATATGCTTCAATTGCTGCAACAGCAGAAAAGATAGCAGTTGCTGACAAAACTTTTAATAATGTTGTATTTTTCATATTAGGAATTTTCTCCTTTATTTTATATATTATTAGATATTAAATCATTATTTAGATATTAAATCGTTATCACTATTATAATACAAAAGCACTAAAAAATAAAGAAAAAAATGATAATTAGTATCATTTAACGTCAAAAATAGACGTTTTTTTCTTTAAAGATTCAAAGATAAGTCACAATTCTGACACAATTTAAAAAGAAATGAGCTTGGAGAAATTCCAAACTCATTTTGATAATGATTATTATTTATTAACTTTTCTACGTAATACAAAAGCAGTAAGTAATGTAATTAATCCGAAGAAACCTGTAGTTGCCGCTGTTGTACCAGTGTTTGCTAATGATTTTTTAATATCTAAAGTGTTTTTAGTATTTTCTTTATTGCTTACTGGAGTAGCTACAAAAGTATCTTTAACCTCAGATTGACCAAATATATCGTTAATAAGTGGTTTAGGAGTAGAAGTAGTTTCTTTTTTATCTTGTGAATCTTTTACATCTGTAGAATCTTTAAAGTCAGCATTTTCTTTGTTTTTGTTAGTGAATTCTTCTTTAGAATTATAAGGAACTTTAGCATTTGAAGGAACTTCACCTACAGATCCTTTTTGACTTCTAATATATTCTTCTAAATCAAATTCAGGTTTATCTAAGATTGCTGCTTCGCCTTTAGCAGTAATAGGACCTTGGTGATTTTTAATATATCCTTCTAAGTCAAACTCAGTTACTTTTAGTATTGCCGCTTCACCTTTAGCAGTAACGATTGGTTTTTCTTTCTCAAGGCGTTCTTTTTCAGCTTTTTCTTTAGCTAGTCTTTCAGCTTCAATACGTTCTTTTTCGGCTTTTTCTTTAGCTAGTCTTTCAGCTTCGATACGTTCTTTTTCAGCTTTTTCTTTAGCTAGTCTTTCTCTTTCGATACGTTCTTTTTCAGCTTTTTCTTTAGCTAGTCTTTCAGCTTCAATACGTTCTTTTTCAGCTTTTTCTTTAGCTAATCTTTCTCTTTCAATACGTTCTTTTTCAGCTTTTTCTTTAGCCAGTCTTTCAGCTTCAATACGTTCTTTTTCAGTTTTTTCTTTAGCTAGTCTTTCTCTTTCGATACGTTCTTTTTCAGCCTTTTCTTTAGCTAATCTTTCAGCTTCAATACGTTCTTTTTCAGCTTTTTCTTTAGCTAGTTTTTCTGTATCTACTTTAGGTACAGTTATAGTTTTTGTAGCTAAAGAACTTAGATCGTAATTTAGAATCATACGTTGAGTACCTGCCCCTGGGAATATAGACTCCATAACCGGTACGAATACTTGAGTGAATGTTTCTAGTTTATTGTTAGCATCGATTTTATTTTTATCTACATTATAAGATAAAGTTTTAGGATAAACTGTACGTCCAGGGAATTTTTTTTTGAAAGTATCTATAGATGCATCTTTTTCATTTTCTGAATAATTTTCAACGATAGTTGTATCTTTAAATTCACTATCTTTTATTTCTGAACGATTAGCATGAGTTTTATCACCGTCATAATATTTTAAATCTCCTAAATATCCCTTAAAGCCTATTTTTTCAATTGGTTTAAAAGAGACATTAACAGAGTATTGTCCATTTTTAACGACTAGCTTTGTTTTTTCAGTATCTAATCCAGCAGCAGCCATTGATTCTTTATCTTCTTGCGAGAAGTTCAGAGCTTTTACATCGCCTACTTTTTTTAATTCGTATGTACCATCTGGTAAGTTCTTAACGTCTTGTGGTACTGTTTTTGTTTCTACATCGCTTTGAGTATTATTAGCAGTTGCTGTAACTTCTGTAGCGAATGCATTATGGTCATAGGATTCTATAGCTGCGATTGCAGTGAAAATTGCAGAAGCAGAAAGAACTTTTAATAATGTTGTATTTTTCATAATTATAGAAATTTCTCCTTAAAAATTATATTTTGTGATTGTGAAAATTATTATTACTATTATAATACAAAGAGGTTAATTAATAAAGAAAAAAGTGATAACTAATTTCATTTACAACCTAAAATAGTCGAATTTTACAATAAAACTTCATTATTCGTTCACACTTTCGCCATAAAAATAAAGATGTTAAGTTTGAGATATAAAAAGATATTATTATAAAATATTTTGATTTAGAATGCGAAATAATGCAAATAGAGTATTGTAAGCCCTTAAACCAATTTATTGACATTTGTAATTTTATGTGTTACGATTTAAAAAGTTAATGAAATATAACCACTGGGGGAGCCTTTTGGCTGAGATAACATAGTTAGACCCTTTGACCTGATCTAGATAATACTAGCGGAGGAAATGTGAAATGATATGAAATAGGTTTATTTTTTAAAAGAGTAAAATATACTATAAGTACATAAATTTACATAAATCTCCTGCGTTAGTAGGGGATTTTTTCTTTTCCTAAAGTGGTGATATTTTATACTAAATATATATAATACTAGGGGGATATACCTATGAAACTTATTACTGAAATTATGGAAGAGAAGGCATTGCCGATTGTTGACAAGATATATAATGATGGCTTTATTCAAGGTTTGATTCGTGCTGATTTATCTAAGGAAGCTGTGGAACATTATTTAAAAGCTGATGCTCTATATTTAGAAAATTTCAGCGACATCTATGCAATGCTTTTAGCGAAAAGTAATGATAAAGTTGAGAAAAACTTTTTCTTAGATCAAATTAATTTTGTATTGAATGAAGAAATTGCTGCACATAAAAATTTAGCAGATTATGTAGGGAGAGACTATCAAGAAATAATAAAAGGTGGAGAGTGGTATCCATCTGCAGATCATTATATAAAACATATGTATTATAATGTATTTGCTTTTGGTATGGCAGAAGCGTTAAGTGCTATGGCACCATGTCCATGGATTTATCAAATGGTTGCAAGAAAAATTTTAGCTAATCATAATTTAGCTGAAGATCATCCATTAAAATTCTGGGTAGAGTTTTATGCTGATGGTTTAGTTGACGAAGTACTTTCTGAGTATCATAAAATAATTAATCGTGAAGCAGAATTTATGAGTGAGGAAGGAAAACAACGATTAATTAAAAACTTTTTAGAAAGTTGTGAACATGAACGACGCTTCTTTAATATGGCTTATACGCAAGAAAATTGGGGATTTGAGGTGTAGGATATGAGTAAACTTAATATTGCTTTAACTATTGCAGGAACGGATCCAACTGGTGGGGCTGGAATTATGGCTGACCTGAAAAGTTTCCAGGCTCGTGAAGTGTATGGGATGGCTGTAGTTACTAGTGTTGTTGCACAAAACACTCTAGGTGTTCAAATGATTAGAAACCTAGACTTAGAAATACTAGAAGCTCAATTAAAAAGTGTCTTTGATGATATAACACCTAATAGTATAAAAACTGGAATGATTGCAAATGCTGACATGATGAAGCTGATTAAGAAGTATTTACCAAAAGATGTTCCTTATGTTGTTGATCCAGTAATGGTTGCGACAAGTGGGGATAAATTGATAGATGATGTTGCTAGAAAACATTTAAAAGAAGAGATACTACCACTAGCCACTATTATTACACCGAATGTACCTGAAGCAGAAGAAATAGTCGATTTTAAAATAGTAACTGAAGATGATGTTAATCGTGCAGGGAAGTTTATTATCGATGAAGTTGGATGTAAGTCTGTAGTTATAAAAGGTGGACATTTAACAGGTGAAGCGAAAGATTATTTATTCTTAAATGATGGAACTAAGAAAGTATGGACTAGTGAAAGATTTAAAACTAATCATACACATGGAACAGGATGTACATTTTCAGCTGTTATTACCGCTGAATTAGCAAAGGGAAAAAGTATAGTTGAAGCTGTAGATATCGGGAAAAAATTTATTACCGCAGCGATAAAATATACACCAGAGATAGGCCATGGAAATGGACCTGTGAATCATATAGCATTTAAAGGGGATTTATAAATATGACAAGTTTAAAATTATTAAAAGAGAAAGCACCATTAGTGATCTGCATTACTAATGATGTAGTAAAAAATTTCACAGCAAATGGATTAGTAGCACTGGGAGCATCACCAGCGATGAGTGAATATCCAAAAGATTTAGAAGATTTATTAAAATATGCTGGAGGATTATTAATAAATATAGGTACATTAACTGATGAAACTTGGAAATTATACCAAGAAGCATTGAAAATTGCTGAGAAGTATAATGTTCCTGCAGTATTAGACCCTGTAGCATGTGGAGCCGGAGCATATAGAAAAAAAGTATCAGATGATTTAATAAACAATTACAAACTAGCAGCTATAAGAGGAAATGCTGGAGAGATTGCTTCTTTAGTTGGAATAAATGTAGCTTCTAAGGGAGTAGACAGTGCAGGGGTAGATAATATTGATGAAATTGCCTTAGCAGCAAATGAGAAATTTAATATTCCTATAATAGTGACTGGAGAAGTTGATGCTATTGCTGTTAACGGTGAGGTAGTAACTATCCATAACGGAAGTGCAATGATGCCGAAAGTTATTGGAACAGGGTGCTTATTAGGAGCAGTATTAGCGAGCTTTATAGGACTAGAAAAAGGACAAGAATTGAAATCATTAGAAACAGCAATGTTAGCATATAATATTGCCGGGGAAATGGCAGAAAAGCGTCCTAATGGACATCTACCAGGAACATTTAAAGTTGAATTTATTAATACGTTATATGAAGTTACTGATAAAGATATAGAAACATTTAAAAAGGTGAAATAAGATGTTTAATAAAGAACTATTAAAATTATATTTTATTTGTGGAACGACTACTTGCTTAGGTAAGGATTTATATACAGTTGTTGAAGATGCTTTAAAAGGTGGTATAACTTTATTTCAATTTCGAGAAAAAGGTAAAGGTGCTTTAGAAGGTAAAGAAAAACTGGAATTAGCAGTAAAAATCCAGGATTTATGTAAAAAATACAATGTACCGTTTATCGTAAATGATGATATAGAGTTGGCATTAGAAATTGATGCTGATGGGGTTCATGTAGGACAAGATGACCTTGGTGTTGATGAAATTAGAAAATTGATGCCAAATAAAATAATCGGTCTTTCTATAGGAAATGAAGAAGAACTTAAACAATCAAAAGTTGAATATGTAGATTATGTTGGTGTAGGACCTGTATATGTCACACAATCAAAAGATGATGCAGGTGGTGCAATAGGATATGAAGGACTAGAATTAATGAGAAAATTATTGCCTCAGATGCCATTAGTAGCAATCGGTGGTATTCAGACACAACATATTAAAGATGTTATGAAAACAAATGTCGATGGTGTATCTATTATTTCAGCAATTTCATATTCAGATAATATTGAAAAAACAGTTCGTGAAATGAACGAACAATTTTAAAATTAGCCCTCCAAAGGAAAATCATCGCTTGATACTTTTTAAGTGATGGTACTAAGAGTAGAAGAAAAAATTTTTACCGGTTTTTTATTCTGCTCTTTTTACATTATCAATTGATAAATAAATTGATAAGTTATATAATTAGTGTGAAAAAAAGAATACTAAATATTGATAGGAGGAATTTTTATGACGAATATAGTATTGATACATGGTACATGGTGTGATGGAACTGTGTGGGGAGAATTCGCAGATGACCTGCAAAAATTAGGTTTAAATGTATATACTCCAACATTAAGATATCATGATTTACCTTATGAAGAAGTCGAAAAAAAGGTAGCAGATGTTAGTTTAGATGAATTTGCTGATGATATTGTAGATCTAATAGAAACGCTAGATGAAGCTCCGATTGTATTGGGGCACTCGTTAGGAGGGCTTCTTGCACAGAAAGTTGCTATGAAGACAAAGACTAAGGGGCTTATTTTAATGGGGACTGCACCAGCGGCAGGAATTTTCGCTTTTTACCCAAGTATGGTAATTTGTTTCTATAAACATTTTCTACGTTGGGGGTTCTGGAAAAAATCTATGCCACCTTATAAACATGCCTTCTATGATTATTGTATGAATAATCAAGATGAAGCGGATAAGGAAAGAGAATTTTCTAAATTAGTTCCAGAATCTGGATTTACGTACTTCCAAATGGCATTACCTTTTTTAGATAAGCAAAAAGGTGCATATATTGATTTTGAAATAGTAACTGAGCCTGTATTAGTAATAACTGGAAGTGAAGATAAAATGGTACATCCAAATATAGCAAAAGCAACAGCAAAAAAATATAAAGACGCTACATTAACAATATTACAAGGTTCAGATCATATGTATGAAGCTCCGAAATTTAGAGACAAAACTGTAGAAGCAATAGAGAAATGGTTGAAAACTAATAACCTTAATTAAAAATTGTTTATTATGTAAATGAAAAAGTAAATATTCATGAATTTTCAAAAAACTTTTTTAAAAAAAGTGTTGACATTTTTAGTTCTGAATGATAACATAGAGTCAAGTTAAAAATTACCAATATTCAAATAAGTACTTTATAGGAACTTTTACAGAGAGTGTGGATGGGTGAAAGCACACAATGCAGAGGATAGAGGAAAATGGTTTGAATGGTAAAAAAAGTGAGTTTTAAAACACAAGCTTTTTTCGTAGGCGTTACGTTACAAACGCACACTATCTCGGATATATTCTAGATGCATAGACGATGTAGTGGTAAAGTTCGTAGTTTACGAAAAAGTAAGGTGGTACCGTGAAATTAGTTTTCGCCCTTATTCTCTTAGGAGAGTAAGGGTGATTTTTTTTACATAAAATTCACAAAACCTAAATATTAATAATAAAAAAATCAAAAGGAGAAAATTATATAATGAAGAAATTATTATTTTTAGTAACAAGTTTTATACTTGGAATCGTATTAATTGGATGCTCAAGCGCATCAAAAACTGAGAAAAAAGGTATCGATGTTGATAAACTAGATCCTAGTAAACCTGTAACAGTAAAAGTTGGAGCTACTAACGTACCTCACGCTGTATTATTAGAGCACGTTGCTCCTCAACTTGAAAAAGAAGGAATCAAATTAGACATCGTTACATACCAAGACTACTACGTACCAAACAAAACGTTAAACGATAAAGATATCGATATTAACTACTTCCAACACGTACCATTCTTAAAAAATGCTATTAAAGAAAATGGATACAAAATTGAAGATGCTGGTGCAATTCACTTAGAGCCAATCGGATTATACTCTAAAAAAGTTAAAAACGTTAAAGACCTTAAAGAAGGTGCTAAAGTATTAGTAAGTAACAACAAATCTGAATGGGGACGCGTAATTAAATTACTAGCTTCTGAAGGATTAGTAAAAGTTAAAGATGGTGTAGATCCAGTAACAGCTACTTTTGATGATATCGCTGAAAACCCTAAAAAATTACAATTTAGCTACGAAAATGATCCAGCATTAATGGTTAAATTCTACCAAAATGGTGAAGGTGACCTAGTTTCAATCAACGCTAACTTTGCTGTTGACGCAGGATTAAATGCAGCAACTGAACCAGTTTTAGTAGAAAAAGCTACAGATGATAACCCATATGCTAACATCGTCGTTGTTCGTGAAGGTGATAAAGACAAACTTGTTGTTAAAAAACTTGTTGCAGCTTTAAAATCTGAAGATACTCAAAAATTCATTAAAGAAAAATGGAATGGAGCAGTATTACCTGTTAAATAATTTCATTAAATAAATAAAAAAGCAGTTCGTAAGAGCTGTTTTTTTGTTTATTTAAAGTAAAGAAAGTGTGAATTTAATCTATATAATGGAAAATAAAAAAACGGACTGACAAAAATCAGTCCGATTAGTTTATATGAATGTTGATATTATCAACCAGAAATTTAAGATTATTAATATTACTGTACAGATCCATGCAAGAATCTTCATCCATGGTTTAATAACAAATTCTCCCATAAGTTTTTTATTTGATGTATAAAGTGTTAGTGGGATAATTGATATTGGAAGAGCAATACTTAAGAATACTTGTGTATAAATTAGTAAGCTTTCTATTGCTTGTTCGCTATCTCCGAAAATTATTAAACAGATAACAACAGGTAATACTGCAATTACACGTGTTAACATTCTTCTAAGCCACATAGGAAGCCTTAAATGGATGAAACCTTCCATAACTATTTGCCCTGATAATGTACCAGTAATAGTAGAATTTTGTCCAGATGCTAAAAGAGCAACTGCGAATAATATACTAAGAAGTGGCGAAGCAATAGATCCAACAATATTACTATCTTGTAAAGCATTGTATAAATCTGTAAAACGTCCAAGGCTGTCACCATGACCATGGAATAATGCTGCCCCAAGAACTAATAGTAGACAGTTTACTACGAATGCAATAGTAAGTTGAATATTAGAATCTATTGTAGAAAATCGAATTGCTTCTCTTTTAACTTTATTATCTTTTCTATCGTATCGTCTTGCTTGAACAATAGAAGAATGTAGGTATAAATTATGTGGCATAACTGTTGCACCTACGATACCAAGGGCGATAAATAATGCGCCTTTATTACTAATTACTTCTTTGTTTGGAATAAATCCTTTAATTAATTCTCCGGTATTAGGATTAGATAATAAAACTTCATAGAAGAATATTATAAGAATTGTAAAAATAAGTGCAGCCACAATTGCCTCAATTTTTCTAAATCCAAAATGCGCTAATAATAATAGTAAAAATACATCGAAGATAGTTATTATAACTCCTAATAGTAATGGAATACCGAATAACAATTTTAAAGCTACGGCACTTCCGATAATTTCTGCAATATCAGTAGCCATAATAGCTAGTTCGGTAATAATCCAAAGGACAACACCTAGTTTCTTACCAGTATGTTTTCTAGTTGCTTGAGCTAGGTCCATACCTGTTACAATCCCTAATCTTACAGACATTGATTGAAGTAACATCGCGATAAGATTCGATATAAGTATCACGAATAGTAAACTATATGCATATTGAGCCCCACCAGCGATAGAGGTAATCCAGTTACCAGGATCCATGTAACCAACAGCTACTAAAGCTCCAGGCCCACTATATGCTAGAACCTTTTTTAAAAAACTACCCTCTTTAGGAACATCAACTGTGTTATTTATTTCTTGAAGAGAGAGCTGATTTGCTGCTTCTAACTCTTCTTGACTCTTTCTTAAAAAATTTTTAAAAATCATTTAATCACCTTCTCTAAAAATAATAGTGTAGAATAAGAATATAAAACTACTTTCCTTAAGGCAGAAATCTTGCCTTCGGAAAACTATAAACAATATTATACTACAAAAATGAAAAAATGTAAATTCTTTTGAAAATAGATATCATCATGATATTAGTTTATTATTAGTATAAGATGAAAAAAGTTTAAAATATATTGAAAATAATTTGAATAGAAATAAAATCCTATTGTAATATAAGTTAATTCTTTGTATAGGAAAAATGAGAAAATATTATTAGGTGATTATATATACAACAATGATAAATGTAGTTCTGTATATATAATTGTGATAGAATATAATTGAAGGGTTATACAGTAGGGGGAGATACTTATGGAAAGTTATATTTTTATTATCATATTAAGTCTAATTTTTGCTAGTGCCATTAAGTGTTTAGTAGATAGTGAGAATAAGAGAGAGTTCCTATTTAGACGAAGTTGTTGTTCTAGTTGTCAGAAAGAATTAAGGGGTATGGACTTAATTCCCATTTTTAGCTATTTATATAAAAAAGGACGATGTAGTTACTGTAATCAAAAAATTCCATTAGATGTATTTTTATACGAAATTTTTACTTTTATTACTATAGTATTATTTATTATTTTCCAAAATCATTTTGTTTTTATTAGTTATCTTGAAGTTAGTATATTTATTATTCTCATTTTTTTAGGAATAGAAGATATAAAATCATTTGAAGTTAATGATGAGTTGTTTTATCTTCTAATTATATTAAATTTTTCTTCTATATATATACACTATTATTTATTCAATTTTTTAGATTTTATTTATCTTATTATTATCTTTCATATACTATATATTTTTACAAGAGGTGGTTTAGGTTATGGCGATATAAAAGTTTTTTGTGTATTAGCTTTAAATTTAAACTTATTTGAAGGAGTGTATTTGTTAATTTTCACATTTTTATATGCAGGATTCTTCGCCATTTGGTTAATTATTTTGAAAAAAGTTAAAAGAAAAACGAAACTACCACTAGTACCATTCATAGCGCTTAGTTATTTAACAATAATATTAATAAGGGAGGGATTATTATGGTAGCATATACTATTAAAGAGTTTAATGAGGAAGATCGTCCGAGGGAGAAATTTAAAAAATTAGGGGCTTTAGCTCTCAGTGATAAAGAGATTCTAGCAATATTATTAAGAACAGGGACAAAAAATCAAAATGTAATTGAGCTTTCCGACATGATTCTAAAAGATATGGGTGGTATTACGAAGTTAAGAGATACAACTTTAACAGAACTTATGAAACATAAGGGGATAGGTCAGGAAAAGGCGATACATATTCTTGCTAACATAGAATTTGCAAGAAGAATATATGCGACGAATGTCCTAGATGTGAAGTGTGATAGCCCACAGTCAATAGCCAATTATCTAAAATCATCTTTAGAGAATTTAACACAAGAAGTCTTCGTAGTATTAGATATTGATACGAAAGGTAAAATAATCGAAAAAAGAGAAGTATTCAAAGGTAGCTTATCTATGTCGGTGGTGCATCCAAGGGAAGTATTTAAACTAGCGATAAAAAATAGTGCTTCAAGCATTGTCTGTGTGCATAATCACCCAAGTGGAGATGCAACACCTTCTATAGAAGATATTAAAACGACGATAAATCTAATGGAAGTTGGTGAAATAGTTGGTATAGAAATGCTAGATCATATCGTAGTGGCTAAAAAAGGATATGTTAGTATTAGAAAAGTATTGAATTATCTAGCAGTTGAAAATATAGATTATAAATACGAAGATGTTACAGGTGAACAATTAAAATATATACTGAGAAAATATAAGGTTGTAGGGGAGTATTAAAGAAGTAAAAGGTCTAAAACGAAATATAAAAAATTGATTTTCTAGTAGAAATATAGTAGTATAAAGGAAGGTGATTCACTACCTATATTTCAAATGTGAACGTTAAGCTAGGAATTTTTCCTAGCTTTTTTGTATGGAATATTTTTAATGGGTGAAAAATTCTAGAATAAGGGTATTTGATATGCAAACAATTTGAAAAATTATAGAAAGATCAATATTTCAAAATTTTTGCTTTTCTACTTCATCTATGTTAAAATATAGTCATAAAAGAGAGAGCCGTTTTAAAGACGGTGGCTCTAGTTTAGGTATTTTATAACCATCTAGCCTGCCAAAGCATAAAGATGGTTATTTTTTATTGTCTTTTTTTAATGCTACAATACATGCACTAACTACTGAAACAATCAATAGATTTATTCCAATAATCGTCTGTACAATTTCGTAAGCTGACAACTTGCTACTCCTTTCGTCAAGATTTTAGTGTATGCGAGCATAGCA
>NZ_JAQMFS010000097.1 GCF_028308085.1 Gemella haemolysans | reverse complement strand
GTTGTACCTTCTGGTAAGCCTGTTTTGTCTACACTGTCTTCTGCGTTTGGTGCTGTACCGTTATCCACTGTTTGTGGTTTTGGTTGTGGATTGTAATCGTCTTTTTGTGGTGTTACTTCTACCGTTACTGTCACTTCTTCTGTACTGTTGTCTGGGTATGTGATTAATACTTTTCCTGGTTTGTTTCCTGGTGTTGTACTTGTATCTGGTTTTTCTACCCATGTGTACGTTGTTCCTTTTGGTAAGCCTTCTGTGTCGATACTTCCTTCTGCGCTTGGGTCACTTCCGTGTTTTGCGGTTTGTCCTGGCTGTTTCGCAGTTGGGTTAAACGTATCTTTTTGTTCTTTTACCGTAATTGGGACTGTCACTTCATCTACTGTTCCGTCTGGATATGTCACTAACGCTACTGTTGGATGACTTCCTGGTGTGTTCACTACTGGTGTTTCTTTCCATGTAACTCTTGTACCTTCTGGTAAGCCTGTCTTAGCGACACTATCTTCTGCGTTTGGTACTGTTCCATTGTCGACCGTTTGTGCTTTTGGTTTTGGATCATAATCATCTTTTTGTGGTGTTACTTCAACCGTTACTGGCACTTCTTCCGTACTATTATCTGGGTATGTGATTAATACTTTTCCTGGTTTGCTTCCTGGTGTTGTATTCGTATCTGGTTTTTCTACCCATGTGTACGTTGTTCCTTTTGGTAAGCCTTCTGTGTTGATACTTCCTTCTACGCTTGGATCACTGCCGTGTTTAGCGGTTTGTCCTGGCTGTTTCGCAGTTGGGTTAAACGTATCTTTTTGTTCTTTTACTGTGATTGGAACGGTTACTTCGTCTACTGTTCCATCTGG
>NZ_JAQMFS010000096.1 GCF_028308085.1 Gemella haemolysans | reverse complement strand
ACTAATTTGAATAATACTACAGGGTCTAAACAATTTCTACCTGATGTGTGGCTATAGTATTCTTCTGTCAAATCATAAATAAATTTAAAATCAATAGCTTTATCTACTTTTCTTAAAAAATGATCTTTAGGTACTATTTCTGATAATGTCATTAGTATTATTTCATCTTTGATATTTTCTACTTTATTAAACATACTAAAACCTCCTTTGTATACTTATATTATACCATTTTAAGGATTTTATTTCAGTTAAAAAACAGGCTGTTGACCTATTTGTCAACAGCCTGA
>NZ_JAQMFS010000095.1 GCF_028308085.1 Gemella haemolysans | reverse complement strand
AGATGCAGCAAAACAAGCGATCGATAACGCGACAACAAATGATGCAGTAACTCAAGCTAAAGCTAACGGAACAACAGAAGTAAACAATGTAAATCCAACACCAGTAGCGAAACCAGCAGCTAAGAAAGCGATAGACGATGCGCTTAAAGCTAAGAATGATGCGATTGATGCCAACAACGACTTAACAGCTGAAGAGAAAGCAGCAGCTAAGCAAGAAGCGCAAGACAAGGCAGATGCAGCAAAACAAGCAATCGACAATGCAACAACAAACGCAACAGTGGAACAAGCTAAGGCCAACGGAACAACAGAAGTAAACAATGTAAACCCAACACCAGTAGTAAAACCAGCAGCTAAGAAAGCAGTAGAAGATGCGCTTAAAGCCAAAGAAGCAGAAATCGATGCTCGAGATGATCTTACTGCTGAGGAAAAAATAGCAGCTAAAGAGGAAGCAAAAGCAAAAGCCGATGCAGCAAAACAAGCAGTTGATAAAGCGACAACAAATGCTGATGTTGAAAATGCAAAAACTACTGGGGTAGCAGATGTAAACTCATTGAATCCAGTAGCGGTTAAGAAACCAGAGGCTAAGAAAGCAGTTGATGAAGCCCTTAAGGCAAAAGAAGCAGAAATTGATGCGAATAATGACTTAACAGCAGAAGAAAAATTAGCAGCTAAGGAAGAAGCAAAAGCAAAAGCAGATGCAGCTAAGCAAGCAATAGATGAAGCTGATACAGATATTAAGGTTGATGTAAATAGTGTATCTGGTTTAAGTGATGTAAATTCATTTAGTCCAGAACCAGTTAAGAAATCAGAGGCTAAAAAAGCAATTGATGCAGCTCTAGAGAAAAAAATAGAAGAAATTGATGCTCGAGATGATTTAACAACTGAAGAGAAAACTGTAACAAAAGCTGAAGCAGAAAACAAAGCTAATCAAGCAAAAGAAGCAATAGATGCAGCAGATACTGATATTAAAGTTGATGTAAATAGCGTTTCAGGTTTAAGTGATGTTAATTCGTTTAGTCCAGAAGCAGCTAAGAAACCAGCAGCTAAACAGGCAATAGATGATGCGTTAAAAGCAAAAGAAGATGCAATCGATGCGAATGATGACTTAACAGCAGAAGAAAAAGTGAAAGTCAAAGCAGAAGCTAAGGCAAAAGCCGATGCAGCGAAAGAAGCAATCGACAATGCGACAACAAACGCAGAAGTGGAACAAGCTAAGACTGCAGGAACAACAAAGGTAGATTCAGTAAATCCGCTAGCGGTTAAGAAACCAGAAGCTAAGAAAGCAATAGACGAAGCACTGAAAATTAAGAATGACGAGATTGATGCTCGCACAGATTTAACAGATGAAGAGAAATCTTCAGCTAAGGTGGAAGCTAAGAAAAAAGCAGATGCAGCGAAAGAAGCAATCGATAATGCAACAACAAATGCAGAAGTGGAACAGGCTAAGACTGCAGGAACAACAAAGATAGATTCAGTAAATCCAACAGCAATAGCGAAACCAGAAGCTAAGAAAGCAATCGATGAAGTATTAAAAGCTAAAAACGATGAGATTGACGCTCGTACAGACTTAACAGATGAAGAGAAAACTGCAGCAAAATCAGACGCGAAAGCAAAAGCAGATGCAGCAAAACAAGCAATCGACAATGCGACAACAAACGCAGCGGTGGAACAAGCTAAAGCTAACGGAACAACAGAAGTAAACAATGTAAATCCAACGGCACAAGCTAAGCCAGCAGTTAAGAAGGCGATAGACGATGCACTTAAAGCTAAGAACGACGCAATCGATGCACGTACAGATTTAACAGACGAAGAAAAAACTGCAGCGAAAGCTG
>NZ_JAQMFS010000094.1 GCF_028308085.1 Gemella haemolysans | reverse complement strand
CAATAGGGCTTGAACGAATGTGAAAGCCAGCGCCTTGAGGTGCGTGTTAGTAACAAAGGGTTATACCCGAAGAGAAAACCACCCCTTTTCAGGGGGCATTATTGGTATCGTTTTGACATACCCATTTTAAGGTGAAAATAGGCGTTCTACCATTCCTGTGTACAGTGGATATGAAATGCGTTACTCGTTGGAGAACCGAGCTATGTTGAAGCAGTCGTTTTAATGACAAGGGTGTAGGCTGAAGCCATTAATTACGAATACTTTATGAGATAGTTATCGCAGAGCGTTAGTGATGAGGTAACAGTGAATCGATGAGTGTGTAGTATTAATGTCAAAAGTTGTAACTAGTGAATAAATGAAGTGTAGAAAATAAAGGCTTATTCTAAGGTTATCGTTAAAGGATATTGGTAACTTGGAGTAAGTCTTTATTTTAATTTACGAAATCTAAGGAGTATTGTATAATAAAATAAATTAAGTTGATTAAGAGGGAAATATATAATTGAAGTTTCGGAGGTGAATGTGTGATAGAAATTAGACCTAGTTTTAAAGATATAGAATCATTTGAGGAATTTAACAAGTACTATTGGTATCGAGAGGAACTTTCACAAATATGTAAGTCTCTTGGACTAGAGTATAGATGTACAAAGAAAGAATTGAACTATATTATTGAACAATATTTCAAGGGAAATAGAATAGAAAAGTCTACAAGAAAAGTAAACAAAAAACATGCCGAAGTAATATCTTTAAATACACCATTGCTAGAATGTGGTTTTTCTTTTAACCAAAAATTTAGAGATTATTTTTCAGCTGTAACAGGAGTTAGCCCGTTTAAATTCAATGCTGATATGGCAACGGCTTGGAGAAAAGTAAAAAGTGATAACAATAAAGAATTTACAATTCAAGATATGATAAAAATATATTATGGAGAGTCAGATTATGCAAAGTATGATAATTCGACTTGTCAGTGGAATCAATTTCTAAAAGATTTTTGTGCAGATGAATTTAGCAATAATTATTCTAACAAGTTAAAAGTTGCAGCTATCCTTTGGAAAGAAGTTAGAAATTCAAAAAATGAAAAAATTTATTCAAAACAACTTCTAAATGAATATGGATTCAAATTAGAGGAGTACCGCAAATAAAAATATATCGGATATTTTTTAACGATAGCTCACATTTGAAAAATTACGAGGAGATTATAAGATGAATAGTTATATAAAGTTAAATGAAGATAGATGGAATAATGTAAAAAATGACTATACCGAGCCGTTGACACACGAACAATTAGAAGAAGCTAGAAATAATCCAATTTCTGTTGCATTAACTGTTGGGAAAAAAGTTCCAAAAGAATGGTTTGAAAAAGCAAACGGGAAAAAGATATTAGGTTTAGCTTGTGGTGGTGGTCAGCAAGGCCCAGTTTTTGCTGTAAAAGGTTATGATGTAACTATAATGGATTTTTCTAAATCACAATTGCAAAGAGATGAAATGGTTGCTAAAAGAGAAGGCTTAAATATCAACACAGTTCAAAGCGATATGACAAAACCATTTCCATTTGAAAATGAAACATTTGATATTATTTTTAATCCAGTTTCAAATGTATATGTAGAAGATTTAGAAAATATATATAAAGAAGCCTCTCGAGTATTGAAAAAGGGTGGATTGTTAATGGTTGGATTTATGAATCCTTGGATATACATGTATGATGTTGACATTGTATGGGACAAACCCGATGAAGAATTACTTTTAAAATTCTCAATACCTTTTAATTCGAGAGAGCTTGAAGAGGAAGGCAAGATAACTATAAACCCAGAATATGGATATGAATTTAGCCATACCTTAGAAACTCAGATTAGAGGACAACTTAAAAATGGTCTTGCTATGATAGATTTTTATGAATCGTGTGACAAAAGACATAGACTATCACGTTATGGAAACGACTATATAGCTACACTTTGCATTAAACTATAATGGTATAGAACATACTTTAGGAGAATAGCCCTTGTTATTTTCCATAAGAGTTAAAATCTAAATCCTAGTCTGTCTAACTCAAATAATCAAATAAAACGCTATAAAATAGCCATTTATTAAACGGTAAGTCAAAAAAATTTACTGTTCAGATTATATAATTTCATATAAGAAATCATTATTTTTAAAATTTAGGTAGTTATTAGTAGATAACATTATAATACTGATAATCTCTATCAGTAGAATATATTTGTTGTTTCCTAACTCTTAGTATATAATCTTTAATTAAGAGATATACATATTTAGGAGAACAAGAATGAAGTTAGAAGATTTTACAGAACAGGAACAAAAACAGATAAAGAAAGGTCTTACTTTTTCAGTAATTAGTGATAGAGAAACTGCTGATAGAATACTTTCATTAGTTCCTGAAGAATTAATGAAGAAGATTCCATTTTTCGTAAGAAAACATGCTAACACACGTACAGTAAAGAGAATTTCTGTTGAGTATCCAGAACTTTATGCAGCGGCTCAACAAGAAGGTGAATGGCCAGAAAAAGAAAAAGAAGAGCTACGTAAAGTTATTACAAATATTTTCCAAGAGAAAATGAATAAACATCAAATTAGATAATATAGGATTTGAAAATTATAGATATTATTATTATGTACCAGAATCAAAAGAGTAAAGTAGAATACTAAGCTTTTGATTCTGGTATTTTAATATTATAAGTTATTAAAATAGGTTCATACTTGCTCAATTTTAATAGATATAATATAATTATAAAGATAGTATAATGAGTGAATTGTAATTTTTAAACAATTTGATAAGGAGAAAATTATGTTTAGTAAGAGAAAATATTCGATAAGAAAGGTTTCAGTAGGTATTGCTAGTGTATTAATAGGTATTACTGCAGGATCTTTTGGAACAGCTTATGCGCACGAAGATGTAAATAATATTGTTGTAAATTCTGAAGTTACTCACGATGTTAATTTAGAACATGTAAACAAACCTGTTTTAGAAAAAACAGAAAAAATAAAAACTAAAGCTGATTCGGCTCCAAGGCCTACAGAACCTAATGCACTTACTGTGTGCGAAGATTGTAAACAGGAAGGAAAAATTATAGAACATCATAGTGTAGGTGTAACAGATAAAACTATTTCAGTTAAATCTAAAACAGAAGAAATTTCTCTTGAAAAAACTTCAAAAACTACAGAACCTGTGGTAACTACACCGGCTCCAGTGGTAAAAGTTCACAAAGAAGAGAAATTAGTTGAATCTATTTTAGAAGATAAGGTTGATTGGAATTCAATTGATGAAAAAGAATTTGTAAATTATCTATTAGCTGGTATTAAAGTTGATAAAAAGAAAGAACAGGAAATAAAAACTGTCTGGTTAGTTAAAGTTAAAGAATTGTTAGCAGTTAATCCTAATAATGAAAATCTTAAAAAAGTGAAATCTATTTTAGAAAATACTTTAAAGAATGAACCTTCAGTTGAAAAAGAAGGCAAAAAAGATAGCCCTAAAGAAGAAAAAGTTACTGGTGAAAAAAAAGAAAATAAAGAAGTGACTAAAGAGACTGATAAGAAGGAAACTCCAAAAGAAAACAAAGTTTCTGAGAATAAGAAAGAAAAAAACGAAGTAAAAGAAGATAAAAAAGAAACTCCTAAAGAGCAAGCTCTTCCTGGAGACAAGAAAGAAGTTCCTAGCAAAGAAACTTCAAAAGTGATTCCAAGTAAACAAGAAGTAACTAATGATAAAAAACAAGAAACTCCAACAAATACTGCTAAGGTAGAAAACAATGTTTTATCAGCGAAACTTTCAGGACGTGATGTAGCTGTATTATTTGATAAAGATAAAATAAAAGCTGATAATGTTTTTGTAGGATCAATTAATGATGAAAATCTAAATAAAACTATTATCGAAAAATTAGGTAGTGAATATAAAGTTGTGGAAGTATTTGAAATTCATTTTGAAAAAGATGGGAAAAAGCTAGATAGTGATGCAGAACGTACAGTTAAAATGTCTGTTGTAAAAAATGATGATGCAGAACTAGAAGTATATCATATTGCGGAAAATAATGAACTAGAAAAAGTTGAAAGTAGTTTTAGTGAAGGATTTATACAATTTAAAATAAATCATTTTAGTAAATTTACTATTCTAGAGAGAATCAGAGTAGGTGCTAAGGATTTAGAAAGTCGTGTTCAAATAGTGACATCGGTAAAAGCTGAATATAAGCCTGAGAACAAAAAAGAAGAGTCTGATAATAGTAATAAAACGAATAGTAATAAAACTAATAGTGATACAAAAGAAAATAATACAAAAGAAAATGAACAACTACCGAAAACTGGTTTAGAAACAGGACAAACTGTTACTTTTGCGTTATTAGCTTTAGGGGCTGCAATAGCAATTAGAAGGAAACAAAATCAATAAAATCTAAGAAATTATCACACTTAGATATAGAAAATAAACTCGAATTAGGAGCTTATCCTAGTTTCGAGTTTATTTTTGGTTTATAAATTTATGTCCAGTATATTGAAAGATTCTCACCATCTTGTTTTCTAAAGGAGTTTGAACTTTAAAAAAGAAGTAGTGGTCTCTTTTATCTTTTGATTTATTAGCGGTTAATCTGAAAAAATTGCTATTGTTATTTACCATTAAACTTAAAATATCATCTGTTAAAAATGTTAGAGGAATATTTAATGCGGAATATTTATAGAAATCTTTTTCAAATTGATCATAGTTACTGCTAAAATAATCGAATTGTACTTCGTGTTGATTAAGTTTATTCATAGTCTAATTCCTCTGCTAGTGAAACTTTTAGAATATCATTAATTGAAACTTGTAATATGTTTTGTTTAGTAGAAAAATAAATAGTATCTTTGCCACAATCAACAACTTTCCCTAGATATGGTTCACGTTGATTGAGGATATATAAATATGCTAGTCCTTTAAAGAAATATAGCTGATTTAGTAACAATCTTTTTTCATCTTTATCCATATTATTGGAAAAGTCTATGGTGTCACCTTGTGTATTGATTGCGGTAGTATGCTCTGAGATGAAAAATCCCATCCATTTTGCCATACCACGATCAGCATATTCTCTTGCGGATTTATAAGGGAGATAATTTCTGTTTATCATATTATTCCATCCATGCCACCGGCATGTCCTCCTACTAATTTACTTCTTTCTTTAACACGTGAACCTTCCATCAACATACTTCCGTTTTGTACAGAGAGAAATCCATATTTATCACGTATGCTATCTAATGTTTTATCTATTTTTCTTTGTTTTTCAATAGCTTCAATATCATCGAATAGAGAGTATATTGTAAGATTATCATCTACTAAGTTATCGTATCTAACTGCGATAGAACGTACAGCACCACCATCATATTTACTTCTAAAGAGTTCTAAAACATAATCGGTTAGTTGCTTTGTGCTTTGAGTAGGATTAATCTTTTTAGATGCGTTAATAGATTTTTTATTTTCAATTCTACTGTAACTAATATGAATATGTACGGATTTTGCGTTCTTCTTAATTCTTCTTAGTCTTATGGCGACTTGTTCAGCCATTTCAGATAAAACTAATTCTATTTGTGATTTTATTTTATAGTCTTTAGGAAGGACTTGGGAGTTACCTAAACCTTTTGATTTTGGCTTATAAGGTTTTGAGGGCTTACTTTCATCTATACCATTTGCGTGGAACCATAGCTGAACTCCGATAATTCCAAATTCTTTTTTTAGTATATCAGGATTAGCATTTGCTAAATCTTTAACAGAATCTATTTTTAATTTATTTAATCTTTTTTCTGTTCTTTTTCCTATACCCCAAAAATCAGTAAGAGTTGGTATACTCCACACTTTTGTTTCAACATCTTCGTATGACCAATTTGCTCGCATAGTAGGAGTTTTCTTAGCTTCATTATCTAAAGCAAGTTTTGCTAGAAGTGGATTAGAATTGCTCATGCCCACAGTTGAGTATACTCCTGTTTTTTTCCATATATCATGTTGGATTTTCGCACAAATTATGTCCAATTTTTCTTTTCTTGTTTTAGTAGAATCTTTTATGAAGTAATTAAGGGACTGAGTTAAATCGATAAAACCTTCATCAATCGAGTAGGGATGGATATCTTCGTCTGGAACATAATTTTTTAGTACGTTGAGTATTTGTATATTTTTCTCAATATATAGAGTCATTCTTGGGGGGACTATTAATGTTTTCTTAGCCCAAGATTCAATGTGTTTAATATATTCTGGAGTTATTTTAAGCCCTTGTCTTTTTGCATTATAAAACGAAAAACGTCGTGTATTGATATCAAAAGGCAGATCGTAACTTCTTCCAACATTATTTTTTCCGAAAACTTCTTTAAATATAGGAGAGCTGGCTAAGATTAGACCATTAGAATTATCACTTCTACTCATTACACAAAGTGAGGTAGTTAGCGGATTAAGTCCACGTTCTACACATTCGACACTAGCGTAAAAAGATTTCATGTCTATAAACGCTATGTCAGAATGAGGTTCTAATGTGTAGTCAATTATTCCCATGGATTTACACCTCTGTTATTGGTTTGAACGAATCTGTGACTATTCCTACAATATGTACTTCTTCTATAGGAGCCATTATGTCTTTATAACTATCGTTGATAGAAACTAAGCGAACAATATTGCCCTCCAAATAAACTTTTTTTATGTATGTTTCTTCATTGTAGACTACAGCGTAAACTAATCCGTCAAAATCATACCCAGTTTTCTTAATTAGGGCGACATTTCCGCTATGGTATTTAGGTTCCATAGAATCCCCATCAATCCATGAAGCTATATCATAAGGGATATCTTTATCAAAATAAACTGTATCGAAATCATAGTTTTCATAGTAGAAATTTCCTAGTCCAGCTGATAATTTTGCGTGAACTTGATATTTATGTAATTGAGAAATATATAGTTTATTCGCTATAGTCAAAAGTTTCTTTTGATTTATATCGTTTAACTGTAGATATTTATTAACTATTTCGTATTCTGATTCAAAATAGGTAGTTTCTACATTGAAATAAAGAGCTAGTTCTTCTAAATTTTTCTTATTAGGAACATATTTACCTTTTTCCCAACTATTGTAGGCAGCACGAGTAACACCAAGATATTCAGCTACTGCAGTTTGAGAAACTTTTCTTTTAGTACGCAAAGATTTTAATCTATTATTGCAAAACATAACTACCTCCGTTTATAATATTTGTAAAGTTATAACTTTACAAATATTATAAATTAAAAAATAGAATTTGTCAAAGTATAAATAAAAAGAATTGGCTCAGAAATTTTTATTTCTGGCCAATTCTAGATAATTAATTAGCATTAAATATTATTTGATTACATATTCATATTAACACGGTGCCATTCGTTTATAACATATGAAAGTTGTCCAATTTGGTTTAAACCAACAAGATTAATTTCTTGGGTAGCAGGAGTTGTTCCACCTAAACCAGCCGTATATAGAGCAATAATATAAGGTGTTTTTTCATAAACTATTGCATCAACGTTTAGTGCATCATTAACATAACCTGGTTTTTGTTCAATTTGGAGATTTGGTAAATATCGTTTATAGTATTCACCTGGGAATGATTCTCCAATATATCGACGAAGATCCTTATATTTTTCTTTACCATCCCATAGATGTTGAAGAACTTGGATGTAATAATTAGTTGTAGTTTTGTTATCAGTACTGAAAGTTTTTAGTTCTCCTTTAGACTCTCCGTATCTATTATACATTTTATATACTTCACTCATACCGCCTAAGCGGTCACCAAGAGCATATGCTGGAGTATTTTCTGAATAAACTAATGAATACTGTTGCATTTCTGGAATAGTCATAGCCCCATTAAAAGCTCTAACATATGCATCGTGCTCTCCGATATATTCATACTCTGTTTTAGTTATATCATATCGTTTGGTCATTGATAAATTATATTTATCAAAATCATCGACAATTATCATATTAAGTGGAAGTTTGTAAGTTGAACCAGCAGTCATTGGTTGAGTCTCATTCATTTCTATTAGTTCCCCAGTGTTTAAGTTTTTATATGAGAAAGCTACTTGAGAATTTTTAATTCCATTTGCTTTTAGGTAAGCTTGGACAACTTCAGGTAGAGTCATATTTACATAATCAAAATTTAAACCTAGTGATTTTATAGTTGCCGCATCAGCAGCCATCGTAGCTTGTTTTTCTTCTAAAGATTTAACTTTTTTCTCTGGTTCTTTTGCTTCGTCTTTATTATCATTTTGTTCAGCATTAGCTTGTTCGTTTGTATTATCTGTTTTATTAGCATGCCAATAAGATATTATATTATTTAAATTTACAATATGCTTTTTATTTAAATAATAAAGAGCAGCTATGGATATTAAAAATAGAGAAGATAATAATATTATAATTTTTTTAATTTTCGACATAGGTTCCTTCGACATAAATTCTCCTGTTTATATTTATTTCGTTAACCTAATAATTATAAATGATAAAATGCGAAATTTCAAGTAATATCTAAGGGGAATTAGGGTGGATTTTTAAAAATTAAATGTAGTCAAATTTGATAGAGTTATAGAAAAAGAGTAATAAATTATAGCATAATATTAATGTTGAAATAGTTAACGGAAACACATTAATTTTAAAATTTTGAGGAGAACGTTATTAGTGGATTGTGGTCACGTGGAAATTCGAAATGAATTTTATAGAGTTTAAGAGAAAGAGAGAATTTTATTTTACTATCTATATGTATTAAATTATGGTATTATTATAGGAATTATAAAGTAAGTAATTTCATAGGAGATCAAATGACAAAAAGAAAACAGGTGAACTTAGTTATATTTTTTATTGGAATATTTATCTTAATGGCTAGTGGGTATAATAGTTTCTTAAAACCTTTAGATAATGCAATTATTAATTTTATTCAAGGATTAGAGAATTCAGTACTTACTAGTATATATTTAAATATGACCAATATAGCAGATATGAAACAAAGTGCAATAATAACAGTTATGATAGTTATAATATTATTCGCAAGGAAGTTTAAAAGAGAGGCTTTATTTTTAACTCTTACAATGGGAACATGCGGTATAGTGATGGATTTTATTAAAACAATATTTAATCGTCCACGTCCAAATATTCATCGATTAGTAGAGTTGAATAGTTTAAGTTTTCCTAGTGGACATTCAACTTCAGCCACAATATTATATTTATCGATAGCTTTAATATCTATAAAATTGATGAAGAAAACTACATATACTCCAATTCTTGTAGCTACAGTTGGAATTTTATTTATAGTAAGCTCTAGAATTTATTTAGGAGTTCATTATCCAACTGATACGATAGCGGGGGTATCTTTAGGGAGTGCAATAGTTCTAATTTACAATCTAATTTATTATAGTAGGAAGTAAGGTGAAACAGTATGAAGAGAATCTTATTGATAACAGGCTCATTTGGGAACGGGCATCTGCAAGTTTCAAAAAACGTTAGAGAAATATTTGAAAAGTACTATGGTGATAAAGTGACAGTAATAGAGTCTGATTTATTTTTACAGGCACATCCGAATTTAACGCCTGTTTTGAAAAAGTTGTATCTATATAGCTTTTCGTATTTTAGAGATATCTATGGCTATTTATATTATGCTGGTAGGAATCAAAGTGATATCTCTGTCTACAGGTATTTTAGTTATGAGTATTTAAAAAGATTAATGAAAGAAGTTAAACCAGACATTATTATATCTACATTTCCGACACCAGCATTATCTCTGTTAAAAAATAAAAAGATACCAATAGTAAATATAATAACAGATTATCATTTTCATAAAAGTTGGCTAACAAAAGGAGCGTTTCGATACTACGTTGCGACTAATGATACTGAAAAAGAGTTGTTGAAATTAGGGGTAGAAAAAAACAAGATTAAAAAATTTGGTATACCGATTGCAGAAAAATTTGATGATATTCTTGATGTTGATAGTTGGTTAAAAGATAACGGTCTAAGTACTACAAAAAATACAGTTTTATTATCTGCCGGAGCTTTCGGGGTATCTACTGACTTTGCAATGCTTATCGAGCAATTGAAAAAGAAAAGTAACGATGTTCAAGTAGTAGTAATTTGTGGTAAAAATAAGAAGTTGAAAAACGAGTTAGATTATAAATACAGTAGAGATAAAGATGTTAAGATTTTTGGATATACAGAGAATATGTGTGAGTGGATGAAATCTTCTAGTGTACTTATAACAAAGGCTGGGGGAGTAACTATATCTGAAGCGTTAGCGAGTAATATTCTATTAATTCTTTTTAATCCAGTACCAGGTCAGGAGATGGAGAATGCTAGATACTTCAAGAAACATAATATGGCCAAAATTGCTAAAAATCAAGAGGAAGTACTGAAATATGTAGAACAATTATTATCGAAAGATAACATTGAAAAAATGAAGTCCAATATGAGGGGGAATTATTTACCCAAGGCTAGTTACAATATATGTGAAGATATAATGAGTTATTTAGACTCAATATAAAATTATATTTTAGATAATTATAAATATTTAGATACCGACTTAAAAGTTAGAAGAGAATCTAATTTTTGAATCGGTATTTTTTTAAAATATTTTATTCAGATAAAATTTATAGAAAGTCACTGTATATGCTATAATATCATATAGAGGTGTTAATATATGAAAAAAATTTCGTATGAGGAATTTAGTGAACGATTAAAACACGGGGAAAAGAATTTTAATGACTTGATTTTTGAAGATATGAATTTAAAAGGGTTTAATTTATCGAGATTAGATTTTTCTTCTTCAAATTTTATCAATGTAGATTTTAGTAATGTAGATTTTACAGATAGTAATCTAGAAAATTGTCTTCTAGATGATTGTAATATGAAAAATGCTCTTTTTGTTAATTCGAATCTAAAAAAAGCATCGATGAGAAGGGTGAATTTACAAAATGCCAATATTAAGGGTGCCAAGTTATATGCAGCTGTTTTAGAAGGTGCAAATTTAAAAAATATTATTTTTGATAATAAAACGGAGTATTTTAAATTATATTGTCCTGAACAAGGAGCGTTTATTGCTTATAAAAAAGGACTTAATAATAGAATTATAAAGCTTTTGATACCAAGTGATTCAAAAAGAGTATCTTCAACTAGAAACTGTTGCAGATGTGATAAGGCTAAGGTATTAGAAATAAAAAATTTTGAAGGTACTATTTTTTATGACGAAGCATGGTCAACTGTTGCTGAGGACTTTTGTTATAAACTTGGAGAGTGGGTTTATGCAGGAAATTTCAATGAAGATCGATGGTATGATTCAACCGGAGGTATTCATTTTTGGATGATAGAAGAAGAGGCAAAAAAATATTAAAAATAAAAGATGTAGGAGATAAAAGTGAGAATAGCTTTACTTTGTAGATATGATGGTAGCAATTACCATGGATTTCAAATACAACCAAATAATAATACAATTCAAGAAGAAATTGAGAAGAGTTTAAAGAAAATTAATAAAAAAGATGTGCGACTTTATATGAGTGGAAGAACGGACAGTGGTGTTCATGCCTATGGGCAGGTATTACATTTTGATACTGATTTAAATATTCCAGATGTTGCCTGGGTTAAGGCTTTAAATGCTACTATTCCAAAAGATATTAGAATAGTGGGAGCAACGACAGTTTCAGAGGATTTCCATGTTAGATATAATAGTACACAAAAAACATATTATTATAAATTATACATCGGAAGAGAAGTTGATCCATTTTTATTAAATTATGTAGGTAAACATAGTTTTGATTTTAATTTTGAAAAGGCTCAAGAGGCACTGAAGTATTTTATAGGAGAACACGACTTTTCATCATTTTGTTCGAAAAACTCTAGTGTTGAGGATAAGGTTAGGACGATATATAGTTTAACTATGGAAAAAGATCCGATTAACCCTAACATTGTAAACTTTGAAATTACAGGGAATGGTTTCTTATATAATATGGTTAGGATAATTATTGGAACTATACAAAATGTAGCTGCTGGTAAATATGAAGCGGACTATATAAAAGAAATATTAGATAAAAAAGAACGTCAATTTGCTGGTCCTAAGGCAGATGCTGCAGGATTATACCTAAAAGAGGTAGTATATGATGATGATAAGGTAAATGAGTTTATTAAAAATAGTTTACAGAGTTATTGTAATAAATAATTTATATTAATATATTTAAGGATGAATTCTTGTTTAGATTGAGAAAAATCGTGATATTTGGTATAATAAAAAGATATTCTATAGAAAATTAGGTAATAAAATGATAAAATTTGAAGATGTTTTTTTTCAGTATTCTAGTTCTAAAAAGACTGCATTATCAAATATAAATTTAGAAATAAAAGAAGGGCATTGGCTAAGTGTCTTAGGAAAAAATGGAAGTGGAAAATCAACGTTAATGAAGTTGATTTACGGTCAGAATCTAGCAACTTCTGGGAAGGTTCTATTTAATAATGAAGAATACAGTAAAGAAATTTATGATGATATAAAAAATAAAATAGCTATAGTATTTCAAAATCCTGACAACCAATTTGTAGGTTCTACTGTAGAAGAAGACATTGCTTTTGGGCTTGAAAACAGGAATATACCACAAGAAGATATGGATAAAATAATAGATGAGGTTTTAGAGATTGTAGATATGAGTGACTACAGAAAATATGAGCCGTCATCACTGTCAGGTGGGCAAAAACAACGGGTTGCAATAGCATCTTCACTAGCTTTAAAGCCTGAGATTTTAATATTGGATGAGGCTACGAGTATGCTTGATCCAAAGGCAAGAAAGTCCATTTTAGGGTATATAAAAAAAATTAATAGAGAAAAAGGAATAACTATAATATCAATTACTCATGATGCAGAAGAGAGTATTTATTCGGATGATATTGTTATATTAGAAGGTGGAGAAATAGTTTATCATGGAGACTATACTACATTATATTCTGATACGACAATACTCGAAAAATATAGTTTAGAAGTTCCTTTTGTAGAAAGAGTAAAAAAAGATATAAATAATTACCTAAATCAAGATATATTTGAAATAGAAGAAGATGAGGAGAGTGTAGTGAAAAAAATATGCAAATTAGTTTAAAAAATGTAAGCTATACTTATAATTATAAAACCCCTTATGCAAGAGAAGTATTGAAAGATATTAACTTGAACGTAGAAAAAGGAAGTTATACAGTTATAATAGGTAAGACTGGGAGTGGTAAATCTACTCTTATAGAGCATATTAATGGTTTATTATTACCTACACAAGGAGAAGTATTGGTAAATAATGTACTAATTACTAATCCGAAAAGTAAAAAAGAAAAGCGTGAACTGGCCAAAAAATTAAAAGTATTAAGACAAGATGTTGCCGTATTATTCCAATTTTCTGAGCAACAATTATTTGAAACAAGTGTATTAAAAGATATTATCTTTGCACCATTAAACTACGGTATATCAGAAGAAAGAGCCATTTCTAAAGCTAAAGAATTAATAAAGTTAGTCGGATTAGATGAGAGTTACTTAGATAAATCACCATTTGAACTTTCTGGTGGAGAGATGAGAAAAGTCGCTCTATGTGGAGTACTTGCTCTAGAACCAAAAGTATTGATATTAGATGAGCCAACAGTAGCTTTAGATTATAAGAGTCGTGAAGAAATCATGACCATGGTTAAAAAACTTAAAGACGAACTTAATATGACAATAATTCTTATATCTCATAATATGAACTATGTATTAGAATATGCAGATAAAGTTTTTGTTTTGAAAAATGGAAGAATTAATTTTGAAGGAACAGTAGAGGAACTTTTTGAAGATAAACAGCTTCTTAAAGAAAATTCACTGGAACAACCAGAATTACTAAAATTTTATAATAAGCTGCAAGAAAATAATATTAAGCTAGATGTATTTCCTAGGAAATACGAAGATTTAATAGGTGCTTTAAAAAATAAGATAGGAAGTAGTGTAAATGAATAATTCATTAATAAGTAAATATATTCCATTGAATACAATTATTCATAATCTAGATCCTAGAGCGAAAATATTTTTTGTAATTTTGTACTTAGTAGATGTCTTTATTGCTTATAATGTTCTAGAGTTTTCTATCTTGTTTTTAATGTTGATAATGATAGTGATATTATCGAAAACAAGTCTAGCATTTTTAATAAATAGTGTGAAAGCAATTAGTGTATTGATAATATTTACTTCTTTTATTCATCTTGTTTTTAATAAAAAAGGTGAAGTATTGTTAGAGGTGTTGGGCTGGAAGATTTATAGTGGAGCACTTTTTGGAATAGCATTGATAACTGTTAGGTTTATTTTAGTTGTTATGATAATGGTGGTTTTTATGGCTACTACTTCACCAACTGAGATAACTAATGCTATAGAAAAGAGTCTTGGATTTTTACAGAAAGTAGGAATTCCAATTTCAACTTTTGCATTAGTATTATCAATTTCACTAAGATTTATTCCAACTATATTAGAAGAAACTAATAGAATAATAAATGCACAGGTTTCTCGTGGTTCAGATTTTAATGAGGGAAATCTAGCGCAGAAAGTAAGAAAGTTTATTCCAATATTAATCCCCTTATTTATAGCTACTCTAAAAAGAGCTGATGAACTTGCTACTGCAATGGAAGTAAGAGGGTATTCCACAACTGGAATAAGAAGTAAGTATAAAGTATTGAAATATAGTAATCTAGATTATTTAAGTTATATATTAATAATAGTCATTACAATATTAATAATATTGTAGTGTTAAATCAAAGAAAGGAGATAGGATGGAAACAGAAATAATTAATATTTCTAAAAGTGAAAATAAAGAAGAAATATATAGTAAATTAACTACATATTATAAAGATGGGAAGTTAGTAGCTATTCCAACAGAAACGGTATATGGACTTAGTGCTAATGCTATGGACGATGAAGCGGTAAGTAAAATATATGAAGCTAAAGGACGCCCTAGTGACAATCCATTAATTGTTCATTTTTATGAAATGAACCAATTGGATAGCATAGTCGATTATAACGATGAAAATGTAAAAAAACTAATAAATAATTTTTGGCCAGGACCTATGACGTTAATTTTAAATGCTAAAGATAACAATGGCGTTTCTAAAAAGGTTACTGCAGGATTAAATACATTAGCTGTTAGGATGCCTTCTAATATTACTGCTCGAGAAATATTAAAGGAAACTGAAGTTTTATTAGCAGCACCAAGTGCTAATACAAGTGGTAAACCATCTCCAACAAAATTTGAACATGTTTACCATGATTTGAATGGGAAAATTGATGTAATAATCGAAGATGAGCAATCTGATATTGGTTTGGAAAGTACAGTTATTGATTGTACGAGATATCCTCTTGTTATTGCACGTCCTGGAGAAATTACAAAAGAAGATATAGAAGGTGTACTAGGAGAAGGTAGTGTAAAATATAATGAAGAAATACTAACAAAAAATGAGACTCCTATCGCCCCTGGAATGAAATATAGACATTATTCTCCAGAAGCGGAATTAGTGTTGTTTAATGATTCATTTGAGAAATTAATAAGTATTTTAAAAGAAAGAGATAAAAAAACTGGCTTTATTACATATAAAGAAATGGAATCAGAAGTTGACTTTTTAAATGTTTCTGTAAAATATTTAGCGGATAATGAGAAAAGTGTTGAACAATCTAATAAAAATTTATATAATATTCTAAGGGAGTTTGATGAAGAAGAGGTAGAAGAGATTTTTATACTACCGATTGAAGAGACAAAAGAGAATAAAGCTTTATTAAATAGACTTAATAAAGCAATAAGTAAAAAATAAAATAGGAGATTTGTAATGAAAAAGTTATACGTAGTTATACCTTGTTACAATGAAGAAGAGGTATTAAACGAAACTGCAAAAAGATTAGAAGTTAAAATGAATTCTATGATAGAAGAAGATTTAATTTCAAAAGATAGCCGTGTTGTTTTAGTGAACGATGGTTCAAAAGATAAAACATGGAAGATGATAGAAGAACTTCATAAAAAAAATCCATTATTCAGTGGTATTAACTTAAGTAGAAATAGAGGTCACCAAAATGCTTTATTAGCAGGACTTATGACTGTTAAGGATCACTGTGATGTAAGTATTTCAATGGATGCTGATTTACAAGATGATATTAACGCTATGGATGAAATGATGAAAAAATATCTTGAAGGTGCTGATGTAGTTTACGGTGTTCGTTCAGCAAGAACTACAGATACATTCTTTAAACGTTTCACAGCAGAGGCATTCTATAAAGTAATGGAAAAACTAGGAGCTAATACAGTATTCAACCATGCAGACTATCGTTTAATGAGTAAACGTGCATTAGAAGGATTAGCTCAATTTAAAGAAGTAAACTTATTCCTACGTGGTATTGTTCCTATGATAGGATATCCAAGTGATATTGTAACATACGAACGTGCAGAAAGATTTGCTGGAGAAAGTAAATATCCATTATCTAAGATGTTAGCATTTGCTTTTGAAGGAATTACTTCTTTATCTGTAAAATTAATTAGATTTATTACTATAGGTGGAGCATTGATGATATTTATTGCTGCGATAGTATTCTTCTACACTTTATATAGTTACTTTGCAGGATTTGCAAGACCGGGGTGGTCAAGCTTAATGATATCGATGTGGTTCATCGGTGGAATGATTATGATTTCATTAGGTATTGTAGGTGAATATGTAGGTAAAATTTACTTAGAAACAAAAGGTCGCCCAAGATTCATTGTTGAACAATTCTTAAACGAAGAAAAAAACGAAGAGGAATAATTGGCAATGAATAAGGAAATATTAAATAAATTTTCTAACTTTTTAGTAAAAGTCATAGCTGTGATTTTTATGATGCTTATGGGGATGAATTCACTATTAGTGTTAACAAAAACAGCGATATTTCCGAAAGATTATCAAGAAACTTTATATTATGAAAATGATAGTGCTATACTAAATATTATATTTCTTATAATATTTAGTATAGTTATCTTAATATTAGCAAGATATTTGAAAAAAATAATAAGTGTTCAAAGATTAGTTTTAGTTGTAATGATTTATACATTTATTATTAGTATATTATTTGCGATATTGAGACGTGATTATGTGCAATTTGATCCATTTAATGTAATAGATCAAGCTAATAATTTCATAAGAGAGAACTATAGTGGTCTTGATAAAGGAAATAACTATTTATATATATATTCACACCAAATTACAACAGTATTTCTTTTCCAAATAATACTGTCATTATTTGGTAGAGCAACATTTATTTTATATATAATGCAAAGTTTTTCGATAAGTTATATAATTTTTATGTTATATAAAATATCTAATATAATGTTTGATGATGAAGATACAAACTATTTAGTTATAATTCTTAGTGGACTATGTTTCCCGTTAGTATTTTATGTTGCATTTGTCTACGGATTGCTGCCAGGTATGTTTTTAACATTAGTCGCTTATTATTATTTTATAAAGTATATTAAGTGTAAAAAATGGTATACGTTGGTAATAAGTGCTTTAAGCATTAATATTGCAATTCTATTTATAGGTAATAACTTAATACATATGCTGGCAATATTCTCAGCAGCCATAATTTATCTTATTAGAGTTAGAGATAAAAAAGTTATTGCTTTTATAGTTAGCTGTCTATTTTTAATGAGTGCTTCTAAGAGTCTAATTTATAATTATTATGAAGTTAAGAGTCAAAAGACAATCGCTGAGGGTGTTCCGAAAATTACATGGATAGCGATGGGGATGCAAGAAGGAGATCGTGAAGCAGGTTGGTGGAATAGATTCAATTATGACATAATGCCAGAAGAAGATTATGATGCAAAACGTATAACTGATATTTCAAAAGATTCTATAAAACAAAGAGTAGAGGTATTTAAGAAAAATCCTAGATATGCTGTAGATTTTTATCAAAGAAAGTATGAAAATCAATTTATAGAACCAACATTCCAAAGTTTATTGGTCACAGCACCTCAAAGAAACTTTGATAATGAAACTAAGTTGGAGAAAGTAAAAGACTTTTTTATAAAACAAATTTACTTTGATGGAACTCATGATGTAATTTCATTTATTATGAAGGTATTTCAAGTATTTGTGTATGTATTTTCTGTGGTTTTTGCAGTGAATGTCTATAAAAAGAAAAAAGAAATACTAACGATAATCCCGGTTGCATTTATTGGTGGAACATTATTTCATATGATTTGGGAAGCGAAAAGCAGATATGTATTCCCGTATTTCGTATTTTTAATTCCACTTGCTGCATATGGATTAATAATTGTGCAAAATAAAATAACTGAGTATAAAAAAAATAAAGAGGACAAAGATGAAAAAGGTAATATATAAAGCTTTTGTCATAACATTATTGGGACTAGCTGTATCTACTCCAACGATAAAAGCTAATGATGTTTATGTACCCTTTGGAGAAAAGAAATTTACAGAAATTGAAAATAGTCAAAAAATAGATTTCGATGATCTTAATCTTAAAGAAGCGTTACTAGAATATTATAAGTTTCATATTAATAAAGACTATAAAGGTGAAGAAGTAACGATAGGAATGATGGAACAATTTACAAGTCTATCATTACCCTGGAAAAATATTTTTTCTCTAAAAGGTTTAGAATATGCTGTTAATTTGAAAAATTTAAATCTATCAAATAACTTTATTGAAGATATTACACCTTTAGAAAAACTAGTAGAATTGGAAGATTTAAATCTAACAAATAATAAAATAAAAGATCCAAAGAGTTTAGCGAAATTAACTAAATTAAGACAATTAGTGCTTAGAAAAAATCTAATGAATAACTTAGATTTTCTAAATGATTTAAAAGTAGAATCATTAGATATTTCGATGAATAGTATTTTAAAAGATTATATTCCAAATAATTTGAAACTTGAAAATCTAAGGAGTCTAAATATTTCTGGTATAGGTTTAGACAATATTTCATTTATAAAAAATGCTACAAAACTTGAGAGCTTAGTTGCTGAAGAAAATGCTATTAAGGATATAACGCCATTAACTGAATTAAAATCATTAAGAGTATTGTATTTAGATAGAAATAGTATTAGTGATATTACAGCACTTAAAGATTTATCAAGCTTAGAAGAATTACTATTGTATAAAAACAATATTGAAAATATAGATGCGTTGAAAGATAAAAAGTATTTATATCGATTGATGCTGAACGAAAATATAGGTCTGAGAAATATAGATGCGTTAAAAGATGTACCAAATATTTCTAGTGTAGATATATCTGATACAGCGGTGACTGATATTTCAGCATTAAAGGATGCAAAATATCTTTATTATATAGCTTTAAAAAATACTAAAGTTAGTGAAACTGATATAACTACATTCGAAAAAAATAACTTAGAAGTTAAAAAATCTAATAACATAGATAAGAAACTAGAGGTAGTAAAAACAGAAGCTGCGAAATATTTCAGTGTAAAAAATTATATTTTTATGTTGCTAATATTAATTTTTACTTTTAGTGGTATAAGAAGTTATTGGAAAAAAAATAAATAAAATGAAAAAGATATATGAGTTTCCCCTTGAAATTCATATATCTTTGTGCTAGAATTACATTAATGAAATAAATCAACGTATACTTAGGACAAGATATATATTTAACTTATTTAAGAGAGGGTATGGTGCTGAAAATACCTATAAGCAATATATGTTACTACCTAACTAATAGTATTAACATAGTTAGTGAGCTATATTCACAAAGAGGAAGTAAAATTACTTCGAATTTGGGTGGTACCACGAAAAGATTCGTCCCTTCTTTAGTTTCGGCTAGAGAAGGGGCTTTTTTAATTTCTAAGTAAGTTAGACTAAGTATATAAAAAAGAAGGAGACCTTAATATGGCTAAATTAGTTTTTCCAGATGGAAATGTAAGAGAATATGATAATAAAACACCTTTAGAAATTGCGGAAAGCATCAGTGTTAGTCTTAAGAAAAAAGTTATTTCTGCAAAATTAGATGAGGATTACATCGAAGTTAACAAACCAATAACAAAAGATGGTCATTTAAAACTTATCGTAGCAGATGATGAAGATAAAGATAGTTTATACGTACTACGTCACTCATCAGCTCACGTATTAGCGCAAGCTTTAAGAAGATTATACGGTAAAGATGTGCACTTCGGAGTTGGTCCAGCTATCGATGGTGGATTCTACTATGACTTTGATGCTGAATACAAAGTTTCAGAAGAAGACTTCAAAGCAATCGAAAAAGAAGTTAAGAAAATTATTAGCGAAAATTACGCAATTGAAGGTCGTGAAGTAAGTAAAGAAGAAGCTTTAGAAATTTTCAAAGAAGATCCATATAAAGTAGAATTAATTAATGATCTTCCAGCTGATGAAGTAATTACAGTTTACACACAAGGTGAATTTACTGACCTTTGTCGTGGAGGACATGTAAGTGCAACTTCAAAAATTAAAGAATTTAAATTATTATCTATAGCTGGTGCATACTGGAGAGGTAATAGTGATAATAAAATGTTACAACGTATTTACGGAACAGCTTACTTCACTAAAGATCATATGGAGCAACACTTAGTGAGATTACAAGAAGCACGTGAACGTGATCACAGAAAACTAGGTAAAGAACTAGGAATCTTCACAACAAGTCAAAAAGTTGGTGCTGGATTACCATTATGGTTACCAAATGGTGCTACTATCCGTCGTACAATCGAAAGATATATCGTTGACAAAGAAGTTGAATTAGGATATGACCACGTTTATACTCCGATTATGGGATCTAAAGATTTATATATTACAAGTGGACACTGGGACCACTATCAAGAAGATATGTTCCCACCAATGGAGATGGACCACGAAACAATGGTACTTCGTCCAATGAACTGTCCTCACCACATGATGGTTTATAAAAATGAACGTCACTCATACCGTGAACTTCCAATTCGTATCGCCGA
Organism: Gemella haemolysans; assembly: GCF_028308085.1. Taxonomy (GTDB): domain Bacteria; phylum Bacillota; class Bacilli; order Staphylococcales; family Gemellaceae; genus Gemella; species Gemella haemolysans_D. Next base: position 75,075 of record NZ_JAQMFS010000094.1, on the reverse strand, counting down.
ACTTGGAATGATGCACCGTTATGAAGCAAGTGGAGCAGTAAGCGGATTACAACGTGTTCGTGGTATGACTCTAAATGATGCTCATATCTTCGTACGCCCAGACCAACTTAAAGATGAATTCAAACTTACAGTAGGACTTATCGAAGAAGCATACAAAGATTTAGGTATTAAAAACTTCAGTTACCGTCTATCTTACAGAGATCCAGAAAACACTGAAAAATATTTCGACGATGATGCAATGTGGAACAATGCTCAACAAATGTTAAAAGAAACTGCCGATGAATTAGGTTTAGACTATGTTGAAGCTGAAGGAGAAGCAGCATTCTACGGACCAAAACTTGACGTTCAAGTAGAAACAGCAATCGGAAAACAAGAAACATTATCTACAATTCAATTAGACTTCTTATTACCAGAAAGATTCGAACTAGAATACATTGGTGAAGATGGAAAAGCTCACCGTCCAGTAGTTATCCACCGTGGTATTGTATCAACAATGGAAAGAATGGTTGCCTTCTTATTAGAAGAGTACAAAGGGGACTTACCAACATGGTTATCACCAAACCAAGTACGTATTATTCCAGTAAACAACGATTACCACTATGACTATTCTAAAGAAATCATGCAAGAACTTAAAAAAGCTGGTGTTAAAGTAGCTATCGATGATAGAGACGAAAAATTAGGATATAAAATCCGTGAAGCAGCAAGCAAAAAAATTCCATATACTTTAGTAATTGGAGATAAAGAAGTTGAAAACAGAAATGTTAACGTAAGAACATTTGGTTCACACGATCAAAAAGAAGAAAGCTTTGCTGAATTTAAAGAAAATATCTTAAGAGAAATTAACGAAAGATTAATCGAGAAAAACGCATAGTAAAATAAAAAGAGAAGGGGTGGAAGTTCATCCCTTCTTATAATAAGGAGAGATATAATGTTAACTCAATTAACAAAAAATGTAAAAAAAGGTCAAGTTAGAGTGAAAATTAAAACTACTCATGGAGATATGACTTTCAAATTATTTGAAAAAGATATTCCAAAAGCAGTAGAGAACTTTTTAACTCATGCTAAAAATGGATACTATAAAGGTATTATTTTCCACCGTGTAATTAAAGACTTTATGATTCAAGGTGGAGATCCAACTGGAACAGGTATGGGAGGAGAATCAATTTGGGGACGTAGTTTCGAAGATGAATTCTCAATGGATTATTTCCACTTCTATGGTGCGTTAAGTATGGCGAATGCTGGACCAAACACAAATGGAAGTCAATTCTTTATAGTTCAAAATTCTCATGTAGATGCTAGAACTTTACAAGCGCTTGAACAAGGTGGATGGCCAAAAGAGGCTGTTGAAGGTTATGCTAAACTAGGAGGAACTCCTCACTTAGATCACCGTCACACAGTGTTTGGACAACTTATTGCAGGTGCGAGAACTTTAGAAAAAATTGCAGCCGTAAAAACTGGAGCACAAGATAAACCAGTTGAAGAAGTTGTAATACTTGATGTAGAAGTTAAATAATTATAAAACGCAAGGTTAATAGATTTAATCTTGCGTTTTTATATATTGTAGTAGAAAAAAATCATTATATAATTTTAGAATTTAGATAATAAAAATTAATATAAACTAAAGAACAGAGGAAACTTTTTTCCAATAATAAAATATTATTAATTATTTTAAATTTCTTCTCGAAAAAAATAAAAAAAAACACTTTCAAATTGACTATTCATGTGATATAATTATGAAAGTTTGAATATAAAAAAAGGAGAAAAAGAATGGCAGAAAAAACAAGAGTAAAACCAATTCTTGATGTTCATGAAAAGCCTAACTTAGCTCTATGGGTAACGTTAAGCTTACAACACTTATTCGCAATGTTTGGAGCGACTGTGTTAGTACCAATTTTAACAGGATTACCAGCAAGTACAGCTTTAACAACATCAGGTATTGGAACACTTACGTATTTATTAATAACTAGAGGTAAAATTCCTGCATACTTAGGATCTTCATTTGCCTTTATTAATCCTATTATTGTATTATCAACAACACACAATGTTGAAACAGCAATGCTTGGTGCATTTTTAGCCAGCTTAGTTTATGGAGTTGTAGCAATGTTAATTTACAAATTTGGTGTAAATTGGTTGCTTAAACTTTTACCACCGGTAGTAGTTGGACCTATTATCATTGTTATTGGACTTGGAATTGCTCCTACAGCAATTAACATGGCGATGTATAAAACAGTAGATGGAGCTAAAGTTTATGATTTGAAATACTTCTTAGTAGCTCTTATCACATTAGCAGCAACTATTTTCTGTTGCGTAGCTTTAAGAGGATTTGCTAAACAAATTCCTGTATTATTAGGAATTGTTTTTGGTTACATCGTAGCAGTATTCGCAGGATTAGTAGATTTCCAACCAGTTATCGATGCCCCTTGGTTTAGTTTACCGAAGTTCACAATTCCTTTTGTGACATATACACCACATTGGAATGTAGCAGCATTAGCAATGGTACCTATCGCGATAGTAACTATTAACGAACACATCGGTCACCAAATGGTATTATCTGAAGTAGTAGGAAGAAACTTCCTAAAAGATCCAGGATTACACCGTTCAATTTTAGCAGATGGAACAGCGATGATGTTTGCATCACTTTTAGGTGGGCCGCCAAGTACAACATACGGTGAAAACATTGGGGTTCTTGCTATTACACGTATCTTCTCTGTATTCGTGTTAGGAGGAGCAGCGGTATTCGCACTTATCTTAAGTTTTGTAGGTAAGTTCTCAGCTCTAATTTCTACGATTCCATCACCAGTTATGGGTGGTGTATCGATTTTACTATTCGGTATTATCGCTTCAAGTGGACTTAGAATGTTAGTAGATGAAAAAGTAGACTTAAGTATTAACAGAAACTTAGTAATTTCATCAGTAATCATCGTTTTAGGAGTAGGAGGAGCAATGCTTAAATTCGAAAGCATTAACTTCGAACTTCCAGCAATGGCACTTGCGGCTATCAGCGGTGTGCTATTAAATGCATTTTTACCAAAAGAAGATAAAAAATAGTATTTAACAAAATAGCTAGTAACTTTTAAAACAAGTTACTAGCTATTTTTTGTTTTGAAACATAGTCTAATAAATAATAGGACTTCGTTATAGATGGGATTATAGAATATTATCTTTCTCTGTTAAATTAGAAAAACTAGGTAATTTCCTAATATTATTATTGAATAACCAAAATAGAAATATACTTAAAATTAACAACGAAGTAAAAACTATAATAATCTTAGTATTGAATTTTATACTTAATATTCCAGCTACTAGAGCGCCTAGAGGACTAAAAGCTATTGATAAGCCAATCATGGTAGACATAGCAACATCTAATTTATCTTTATTTACAATGCATTGAATCATTGTTTGAGAATATGTATTCAAAATCCCTATAAGAATCCAACCAATTAGAAATAGTAAAAAATTGATTATTTTGTTTGTAATGGAATTATTGTTAAGAATGCTAAGTGCTCCCCAAGAAACAGCGACACCAAATGCAAATGTAATATATAATGTACCTAACTTTATGTTTTGTAATATTTTCTTGTTAGAAAGAAAGGCTCCTATTAAGATACCAAGTCCAGAGGCACTAAGTAAAATTCCATAAAAATAGCTAGTTTCTGAATACTCAGGAAGTACCGTTAGTAAAGAGCTGGTAGAAAAATTAATTATTATTATTCCAATTAACAATGGTTTTAATAGAGGGGCATTCCAGATTTTTATACCATTACTTAATTTTGAAAGATAGTTTTCTTGTGTGGAATTAGTAGTTTTTTCATTTTTAGATAAGTCGTCTGATAGAAAAATAAATAATATACTATTAACAAAAAAAGTAAAACTATTTATGATGAAAGCAAATATTGTTCCAAAAACTGTAATAATAAATCCACCTATTGAATTAAAGAGAGCGTCACTCCCTTGATAAGCTATGGAAAATAATGAATTTGCTTTAACTAACTCTTGTTGTTTAACTATTTTTGGAAGTAAACTAAGTTGAATAGGATAAACTATTTGATTAATGAAACTAATACAAACGATAAAAATTATTAGTATAGTAATATGTAGTTTATCAATGAAGATTAGATAGGTAATAACTAGTAATATTATCGCTTGAAGTAACTGTGAAATAATTAGAAAATACTTCACATTAAATTTGCTAATTATTGGCGAAATAAATATTTGTAATATAGCGGTAAATGAGATTAAAAACAAGGTAATACCACTATAAAAAGTAGATTTAGTTAAAGAGTAGATTAAAGTTAAAGCAGCTATTGAATATATGCTATCGCCAAAGTTAGTGATTAATCTACCGAATAGTAAAATTGAAAAGTTTTTATTTTTAAACATTGAGTACACATCCTTTGTGAAAATTTTAACGATAAAAAATATTTGACCGTTAATACATTTTTTTACAGCTCTTAGCGAGCTGTAGAAATAATACTAATACTAACACTATTTTTATTTTTTGAGGAGAATTTTTTTTCTAGTATTTTAATTTCATTCCAGAAATCTTTCACATCTTCTTTATTTACATTAAAATTAACTGAAGTATTGTTAAATAAGTCGTTAAAGATACTAGGTGAAGGTACGAATGCTTGTGCTGTTGGTAGATAATATTTTTGGACTATTCCATTTATTGAATCTGTATCTACTACTTCGATAAAATTATTTTCCTCTAGAATATTAAGATGATAGTGTATTTTAGTTCTATTAATTTTTAAAAGTTTTGCAAGTTGTCTTGAGTTTTTTTTTTTCCGTACCGAGTGTTGTAAGAATACTGATTCTTAAAGGATCAGAAATAATCTTTAGTTTCTCGATATCTGTAATATATTGTATATTTTTGATAATAATCATCCCTTTCTTACCAATATTATACAACTAATGAGTTATACTGTCAATTTATTTTGAACGTTATAAAAAATATTATTCTTAAACTTTATTAAATTTAATGGAGTTTAGTTAAACAATAGTTTGACTCACTCTTTTTATTTTGATATAATTTACTAGGTATAATATTAGTAACAATTTACTAAAATTACAAATTAGAAATAAAAAATTTAAGGAGAATGAAATTGAAAAAACTATCAGCAATTTTATTAGGTTTGCTTGGAGTAGTTACACTATCGGGATGTTCAGCATATGATAGATCTGGAACATTTTATGAAACGTTTGTAAAACCGATGGATATATTCTTAGCGAAAATTCACGAATATACTGGAAGTTGGGGTTGGTCAATTGTAATTATTACATTAATTATTAGATTACTAGTACTTCCGTTTATGTTAAACAACTATAAAGTACAAAATAAAGCGAGAAAAGGACAAGAATTAGCTCGTCCAGAATTAGAAGTAGTTCAGAAGAAGCAAAAAGCTGCTAAAGAAAAAGAAGCTAGAGCAATTTCTAATGAAGAGAAAATGCAAGCTCGTAGTGAACTTATGGAATTACAAAGAGAACAAATGGCTATCATGAAAAAATATGATGCAATGCCATTAAGTTTAGGTGGATGTTTACCAATGCTTATTCCACTTCCATTCTTAACTGGATTGTTCTATACGTTATCTAATCCATTATACTCTGCTGGAATTATTGATTCTACATTCCTTGGAGTATTCAGTCTTGGTACTCGTTCATATACATTACCATTAATCGCGTTTGCTGTATATGCTATCCAAACAAAATTACAAATGAGTCTAATGCCGACACCAACTCAACCAGGTCAAGAGCAAATGCAAAGTCAAATGCAAATGATGCAATGGTTATCACCGATAATGATTACAGGGTTCTCATTCATCGTAGCTGGAGCAGTTGCCGTGTATTATATCGTGGGGGGGATATTCATGATTTTCCAAACATACCTAGGACATGCATTATATCCACCATATAAACCAGAAAAGCAAAAGAAACAAACGTTTGATCCGGAAAAAGTTACATTAGTTTCTAACAAGAAAAAACGTAAATAATTAAACGAGGTCAGTGAACTTTAGAAATATAGTTTACTGACCTAGTTTTTTTGAAAAAAAAGTAAGAAAAGTTATCAATATAGTTGACGTTAGGGTATATATGTGTTAGAATTGAATTGTTGTGTAGCTCCTAAAATAGCTACTACAACCGCACGTATAAGGTAAACAAGAGAGAAATCCACCTTATATGGCGAGTCTTAGTAAAAAATATTTAAGGAGGTGCAGATATGTACGCAGTAATTAAAACAGGTGGGAAACAACTACGTGTTGAAGAAGGACAAACAATCTTAGTTGAGAAATTAGCAGCTGAAGTTGATTCTACAGTTACTTTTGACGAAGTAGTATTAGTAGGTGGAGAAACAACAAAAGTTGGTGCTCCTTTAGTAGCTGGTGCGACAGTAACAGCTAAAGTAGTTGCTCAAGGTAAAGGTAAAAAAATCACAGTATTTAAATACAAACCTAAAAAGAACAATCACCGTAAATTAGGTCATCGTCAACCTTTCACTAAATTAGTAGTTGAAAAAATTAACGCTTAATCATGATTAAGGTGGAAATCATAAAAGAAGTTGAAGTTATTAAACAAGTAACAGTTGATGGACATGCTGATTATGCAGAACATGGTTCTGATATAGTTTGTGCAGGTGCTTCTGCTGTAGTATTCGGTTTAATAAATGCAGTAGATGCACTAGATGAAGATGTTCAATTTGACATTTCAGCTAATGAGGATGTAACTGGACATTTAACATATAGATCGTTAAAATCTACTGATAAAGAACAACTTCTACTAAATGCAATGTTAGTTGCATTAAAAACAATTGAAGAAAATTATTCAGATTATATAACTATTGAAGTAAGAGAGGTGAAATTGACATGATGTTACAATTAAATTTACAATTCTTCGCATCTAAAAAAGGGGTAGGTTCTACTAAAAACGGACGTGACTCTGAATCAAAACGTTTAGGTGCTAAAAGAGCTGACGGTCAGTACGTAACTGCAGGTTCTATCTTATACAGACAACGTGGGACAAAAATTTGGCCAGGAACTAACGTAGGAAAAGGTGGAGATGATACATTATTCTCACTAGTTGACGGAGTTGTGCGTTTCGAAAGATACGGACGTAGCCGTAAAAAAGTTTCTGTTTATCCACAAGCTTAATAAGCACGAAAAAGGTATTTACAAATTTGTAGATACCTTTTTTATTTTTGAAAAATATTAATGTGTTATTAACAAATTTTATGTAATTAATGTAAGAATTTGTAATAATATTTTAATATTTCTAGTTTTAGATTTTTGTTGTACTTTTAAAATTTATATGGTAAAATTTATTTGTGTGTTTAAAGATACACGCAACATATACTAGGAGGACAAAAAAGTGTCAGCACTTTGGCAAGAAATTTTATTTTCTTTTTTAGGAGGTCTGGGATTATTCCTATTCAGTATTAAGTACATGGGGGACGGACTTCAATTAATAGCCGGGGAGAAAATGCGATATGTTTTAGATAAATACACATCTAAACCACTTATGGCTGTCTTAGCCGGGATTATTGTTACGATACTTATTCAATCAAGTACAGGAACTATCGTAATTACTATCAGTTTAGTAGGAGCAGGATTATTAAAAACGAAACAAGCAATTGCTATTGTTATGGGTTCTAATATCGGAACTACATTAACATCGTTCATTATCGGGTTTAATATTTCTAAATATGCACTTCCTTTAATTTTCTTAGGAGCAGCGTTTTTATTCTTTACTCGTGCTAAATTAGTAAATAATATAGGTCGTGTAATATTTGGTTTTGGTGGAATTTTTTATGCACTTAAAATGATGGCTACAGCTATGGGGCCTATGAAAGATATGTCTTGGTTCCAAAATGTATTAGAGCATATTAATGATAGTGCAGTAGTTGGGGTAGGAGTAGGTACATTCTTAACAGTATTAATTCAATCTTCTGCAGCAACTATAGCTATTTTACAAAACTTATACGCAGATGGAGCTTTAAGTTTAACAGGTGCTCTACCTGTGTTATTCGGGGATAATATCGGAACAGCGATTACGACTGCAGCATTAGCGATGATAGGAAGTAATATTGCAGCAAAACGTGTTGCTGCATCACACGTATTGTTTAATGTTATCGGTACTATAATCTGTTTAATTGCTTTAGTTCCTTACGGAGCATTTATTCAGTATTTAGAAACTACGTTAGGTCTAGAACCTAAGATGACAATTGCATCAGCACATGGTACATTTAACATACTAAATACAATATTACAATTCCCATTTATTAGTTTATTAGTTGTCGTAGTAACGAAACTTATTCCGGGAGAAGATGAACAAATCAAATACAGTACACAATACCTTGACAAATCACTTATTACAAGTGCGCCAGCAGTAGCTTTAGGTCAAGTTCAAAAAGAATTTGTAGAAATGTTAATATTATCTAAGAAAAGTTTACGCAACTCTGTAGAGTACTTCATGAATCGTGAAGAGCAACTACGAGAAAAAGGTGAAACTTACGAAGATGCGATAAATAATTTTGATGAACAAATGACTGATTACCTAACTTTATTATTTAGGGAAAAATTAAGTCCTAAAGAAGGTCTAATTGCTTCAACATTATTAGATGGAACTCGTGATGTTGAAAGAATCGGTGACCACGCTAGAGATATTGTTTTATCAGTAGATTATCAAATTAGAAAAAAATTGAAATTCTCTGATGGTGCAAAAGAAGAAGTACAAGAGATGTTTGATCTTTGTAATGATATAATTTTAAAAACTATTAAATCATTAGAAGAAAACAATATAGCTTTAGCTGGAGCTGCGTTAGCGGCATGTGAAAACATATATGCACTTGAGAAAGCTGCCCGTAAAAAACATACTCAACGTATGAAAGATGGGGATTGTGAAATCCCAGCTGGAGTAGTTTATATGGACTTAATTCAACACTTTACTCGTGTTTGTGAGCACACAAGAAACATTCTTGAAAAAGAAATTCAAGGTCATATGTAATCATGTCTAATAAACAAAAAATACTTATAATTCTATTTATTATTATGTTATTAATAATATTAGTTTTATATAAATTATATCAAATACAATTAGGATAAAAATTATAAACGAAAATGTAGAGAAATCAATGTTATTTCTACTATGTTTTCGTTTTTTTCTTTGTAAATGCTAGTATTCGTGATATAATAAGGTAGTCGATTTATATAAAGTTTAAGAAAAATATTGAAAGGAAATAAACATGTTTCAAGATAAAAAAGTTTATACAACGCAATGGGCTGGAAAAACATTAACAGTTGAATTAGGTGAAATGGCTCGCCAAGCTAATGCAGCAGTAGTAGTAAAATATGGAGATACTGTTGTATTAACAACTGCAGTTGCTTCAAAAGAAGCAAAAGATGTAGATTTCTTCCCGCTAACAGTTAACTATGAAGAAAAAATGTACGCAGTAGGGAAAATACCAGGAGGATTCTTACGTAGAGAAGGACGTCCAGGAACTGAAGCTACTCTAGCTGCTCGTCTTATCGATAGACCGATTAGACCATTATTCGAAGATGGATTCAGAAATGAAGTACAAGTTATTTCAACTGTATTATCAGTTGAATATGATTGTGATCCGGTAATGGCAGCAATGCTAGGAAGCTCACTATCATTATCAGTATCAAATATTCCATTCAAAGGACCAATTGCTGGTGTTACTGTAGGATATGTTGATGGAGAATACGTAATTAACCCAACAGTTGAACAAATGGAACGTTCTACAGTTGACTTAAAAGTTGCTGGAACAATTGATGCTATTAACATGGTTGAAGCAGGTGCAAAAGAAGTGTCTGAAGAAATTATGTTAAATGCAATTATGTTCGGACACGAAGAAATCAAACGCTTAATTTCATTCCAACAACAAATTGTTGATGAAATTGGTCAAGAAAAAATGGCTGTTGAATTAAAAGTTATTGATGAAACAATCTATAACGAAGTTCTTTCAATGGCATTATCTCAAATGAAAGAAGCTATTGCTATTAAAGACAAACAAGAACGTGATGAAGCTATTTCAGCTGTTAAAGAAAAAGTTCTTGAAGTATTTGAAGAAAAAGCAACTGATGAAGATGAACTTGATATTGTAAAAGAAGCAAAATTATCACTAGATAAAATTGTAAAAGATGAAGTTCGTCGTGAAATCACTGAAGATAAAATCAGACCAGATGGACGTGCTTTAACAGAAATTAGACCATTAGCTTCAAGAGTTGATGTATTACCAAGAACGCATGGATCTGCACTATTCACTCGTGGACAAACTCAGTCTTTAGGTGTTGTAACATTAGGTAACTTATCAGATGAACAAATCATTGATGATTTAACTCAAGAAGAAAACAAAAGATTTATGTTACACTATAATTTCCCAGCATTCTCAGTTGGTGAAGTTGGATTTAGTCGTGCGCCAGGACGTCGTGAAATTGGTCACGGTGCATTAGGTGAGCGTGCATTAGCACAAGTAATCCCATCTAAAGAAGATTTCCCATATACAATCCGTATTGTATCAGAAATTTTAGAATCTAATGGATCAAGTTCACAAGCTACAATTTGTTCTGGATCAATGGCTCTTATGGCAGCAGGAGTTCCAATTAAAGCTCAAGTAGCTGGTATTGCAATGGGATTAGTTAAAAAAGATGAACACTATACTATTTTAACTGATATTCAAGGTATGGAAGATCACCTTGGGGATATGGACTTCAAAGTTGCAGGTACATCTGAAGGTATTACAGCTCTTCAAATGGATATTAAAATTGATGGTTTAAGTGAACAAATCTTAAAAGAATCATTAGAACAAGCACGTGTTGGTAGATTACAAATTTTAGAGCATATGAACAGTATTATCTCTGAACCTCGCCAAGAAGTTTCTACATTTGCACCGAAAATTAAAATCATTAAAATTAAACCTGAAAAAATTAAAGATGTTATTGGTTCAGGGGGTAAAGTTATCAATGAAATCATTGAAAAAACTGGTGTTAAAATTGATATCGAACAAAATGGAGATGTATTTATCTCTTCACCTGAAATCGAAGGAATTAATAAAGCTATCGAAATTATCGAAAACATCACACGTGAAGCAGAAGTTGGTGAAATCTATCTTGCTGAAGTTAAACGTATTGAAAAATTTGGTGCATTCGTTGAATTATTCCCAGGAGTAGATGCTTTAGTACATATTTCTAAATTAGCTGAAGAAAGAGTAAATAAAGTTGAAGATGTTGTAAAAGTTGGAGACACTCTTAAAGTTAAAGTAATTAAAATTGATGAGAAAGGTCGCGTAGACGCAGCAGCTCATTTCTAGGAGAAACTTATGGAGTTATTTGAAAAAGAAAGACGTGGAATCTATGTCTATTTTAAAAGTTTTAAAGACTTAAATAAATTAGAAAAATATGGGAACTTTATTTCTTATTCTAAAAGAGGTAGGTATGCATGCATTTATGTGGATGAAACTAGAATAGAAAGTATTGTAGCAGACCTTAAGAAGAAGAAATTCGTAAAAAAAGTAGAATTATCAGAAATGTCAAATTTACATTTATGTTTTGAGCATTTAGATAGTAATTTACAAACAAAACAATAATATTATAATAAGGGGGAGGCGAAAGCCATATTCTCCCTTATTTTAAAGAAATCATTAATAAGTAATATATTATATATTTATTGTGAGGAAACATGAGAGTTATAGCAGGAAAATATAGATCTATAAAATTAAATGCTGTTGACGGTATGAATACAAGGCCAACGACAGATAAAATAAAAGAAAATTTATTTAATATGATAGATTGCTATGATTGTAAAGTACTAGATCTTTTCGGTGGAACTGGTGGTTTAGGAATTGAGGCTTTAAGTCGTGGTGCTAAACATGCTACTTTCATTGACGGTAGTAATAATGCGATTAAGGTTATTAAAAGTAATATTGAAAAATGTAGAATTAGTAATGATGATTATTCTTTATATAGAAATGATTTCAAACGTGCTTTGAAGATTTTCGGGAAGAAGGAAGAAAAATTTGATTTGATTTTTCTTGATCCACCATATGATAAAGGATTAATAGATGATGCATTGAAAAATATTTTTGATAATCAATTATGTCATGATGGTGCTTTAATTGTCTGTGAGAAGAGTAATACAGAAGAAATCACCATTATAAATGAAAATATCGAAGTAATAAAAGAAAAACAGTATGGAATTACAGACATAGTAATTTTTGAATATATGGAGAAATAAAATGAAAAGAAAAATAGCGATTGTACCTGGTAGTTTTGATCCTATTACCTATGGGCATATTGATATAATAAACAGAAGTGCTAAATTATTTGATGAAGTAATAGTAGCTATTTTGGTAAATCCTGACAAGAAATATTTATTTTCACTTGATGAGAGAGTGGAGATGATAAATGAAACAATTAAAGAAATTCCAAACGTTAAGGTTGATTCATTCTCAGGATTATTAGTAAATTATGCAAAGCAGGTAGGCTCAAATGTCATTGTTAGAGGATTAAGGGCGGTATCTGATTTTGAGTATGAGATGCAGTTAACGTTTATGAATAAGGCGTTAGACGAAAATATTGAAACATTTTATATGATGGCTAATAAACAATATTCATTTATTAGTTCTAGTATTGTAAAAGGTGTTTCAGGTTTTGGTGCAGATTTGTCGAAATTTGTACCTAAACATGTTGAAGAACGCTTAGAAAAAAAGACGAAAGAGAGAGGATAAAGGTGAAAAAAATCCTGTTTACTGGAGGGGGTTCAGCAGGTCATGTATCTGTTAATGTTGCCTTAATTCCAGAATTCAAAAAAAATGGATATGAAATCTCGTATATCGGTAGCAAAACTGGTATAGAAAATGAGATGATTGGTAAAATTCCAGAGGTAAAGTATTATAAAATAAGTTCAGGAAAGTTACGAAGATATTTTTCATGGGAGAATTTTATTGATCCATTTAAAGTACTAAAAGGAATAGTAGATTCTTTATTAGTTTTAAAAAAAGAGAAACCAAATTTTGTATTTTCAAAAGGTGGATTTGTGAGTGTTCCAGTTTGTATTGCAGCTAGATTACTTAAAATCCCAGTCGTATTACATGAGTCGGATCTTACTCCAGGACTTGCAAACAAAATAAACATAAAGTTCTGTAATCATATATTTACAACATTCGAAGATACACAAAAGTTCTTACCCAAAGGGAAGGCTAGCCTAATAGGTGCTATTGTAAGAGATGATATTTATACTGGTGATGCTAATCTAGCTTATGAACTAACTGGATTTACATCAGAAAAACCTGTGATGCTTGTTATGGGTGGATCATTAGGATCGAAAGTTCTAAATGATTATATTTGGAATAATATTGATGACCTTACTAAAAAGTATCAGATAGTTCACCTTGTAGGTAAAGGATTATTAAATGATAGTGTTGAAAAAGAAGGTTATAAGCAATATGAATTTTTAGCTAAAGAACTATTTGATGTACTGAAAATTACAGATTTTGCAGTTTCGAGAGCTGGAGCTAATGCCTTGTATGAATTTTTAGCTTTAGATTTACCTCCAATCTTAGTGCCACTTGGAACTAATCAGAGTAGAGGAGATCAAATAGAAAATGCGAAATTCTTTGAAAAAAATGGTTTCGCAAAAGTTGTTGCTGAAGAAGATTTTACCAATTTACCTGTTGATCAAATCTTTGATTTTTATGATAAACTTGATGATTATAAAAATTCAATGAAAGAGTATAAAAAGGAAAAACGTGTTATTAATGACGTAAGTGAATTTTATAATAAAATAATTGAAAAAATAGGAGGTGAAAAATAGTATGAACAGATTAAAAATTACTTTTTACTTGAAACTTCTGATTTTGATTCTTTTAGCATTTGTAGCAATTAAATTCCCGAATAACGATATAGATAGAATTATCGCTGATTTAATTGAAGTTAAATCATTGGCAACATTAGCGAAAATAATCTCATTAGTTTTTAATGATAAACTATTATTATTAATAATGGTTCTTTTATCAGTATTTCTAGTATGGATAAAAGAACTGAAAAAAGCTGTGTTTATTTTCTTTAGTGCTGGATTAGGTGGATTCTTCTTATCTGCATTAAAATATAGCATCCAAAGGGTTAGACCTCTTCCTGAGATCCATGATGGTTTTAGTTTCCCAAGTGGACATTCTACTTTTGTAGCATTATTTTTCTTAGCATTACTCTTTGTAATAAATAAAAAAGAAATTTTAAAAGTAATTGCTACTTTTGCAATAATTGCAATACCAATTTCAAGAATGGTTTTAGGTGCACACTTTTTAAGTGATGTTATTGCAGGATTATTACTTGGAAGTTTAGTAGTAGACTTTATGAAAGTTTATTATGTAAATATTTATGAATTAATAATGAGGGTTTTAGGAAAAACAAATGAATAGATTAAAAAATAAAGAGGGTATAGTTGCAATCATTATTGCAATAATTCATTTTGCTCTATGGTATTATTTCGCATATGTCAGATTTGATGTAAACAATGTGAAATCTTATAAGTATATTTTAGGATTACCAGAATGGTTTTTTTACAGTTCGATAGTAGTAAGTATTTTAATAATACTAGTAGTTATTATTTGTACAAATCTTTTACTTAATGATGAAATAAAAGAGGAGGAAAAATAATGACGAATACATTAGATTACAAAATACTAATTTTATTTGCAATAATATTTTTAGCGATAATTTTATTACCGCTAATGATGAACCGTATGAGTAAAGCAGAACAACATGGTGGTTTTTTCGAAAAGTACTATTTAGCAGATAGAAAAGTAAGTGGAATAGTACTTGCGATAACATTAATGTCAACATACGGATCAGCTTCAACGTTTTTAGGTGGTCCAGGAGTAGCGTATAAACTTGGTTATGGTTGGGTTCTTCTAGCTGTAATCCAAGTTGTAACTGGCTATTTTGTACTATTAGTCTTGGCGAAAAAATTTAAAAATGCTGCACAAAAAATTAATGCGATAACTATAAGCGATTATTTAAGAAATAGATATAATTCAAAATTAGTTGCGTTTATTTCTACTTTAGCTATGATAGTATTTCTAATTGCTGCGATGAGTGCCCAATGGGTTGGAGGAGCAAAATTATTAGCAGCATTTATGGGGATTGAATATAAAACCGGTATAGTTCTAATCTCAGTAATTATTATATTTTGTGTAGTATTCGGTGGATTAAAGAATATTTTAATTACCGATATGATTCAAGGTTTAATAATGATATTTTCTACAATAATTCTACTATTTGCAGTAATTAATTATGGTGGAGGAATTGATCAGATTACAGCGAACTTGGTTAATATTAATGAAAAGATATTAACTCCTTTTGGAGCTAATGGAAGTTTAACACCTAGTTATGTTAGTTCGTTTTGGGTATTAGTTGGAGTTGGGGTTATAGGTATCCCGCAGATTGCTATCAATTCAATGTTATATAAGAATAAAAGAAGTTTAAAACAATCTATTATCGTTGGATCAATAGTAATATTTATCGTAATGTTTGGAGTTCATCTAATTGGAGTTATGGCTAGAGGAGTTTTCCCAGACATAAAAGACTATGATTCAGTAATCCCAATAATTACATTAAAAGTACTTCCATGGTATCTTGCTGCGTTAGTACTTGCAGCACCTATGGCAGCTATAATAACAACAGTAAATGCTCAATTCTTATTAATATCATCGGCCTTGATAAAGGATTTATTATTTAATAACAAGTCTATAAAAGAAAAAATTACTGGTAAAAAAGTTCCTATATTTGTTTATGGGGTAAATATTTTAGTAATTTTACTTATAATGTTATTAAGTATGAGACCACCTAGTCTAATAGTTAATGTAAATCTATTTGCATTTGGTGGATTAGAAGCGACATTCTTATGGCCTATATTATTAGGATTATACTGGAAAAAAGCTGAAAAATATGGAGCATTAAGTTCGATAGTAGTAGGTCTACTTAGTTATATACTAATAAAAACAGTTTATGTAATTAAATTTATTGAACCTGTTGTGATATCATTATTAATCTCACTTGTGGTATTTATGATGGTTTCATTAATAGCTGGTAAAAAACAATTGAAAAAATAGTTATATTGTAATAAAATAAAAATGATAGAGTAAGGAGGTAGGACAATGTCAAAAAAAGTTATTGTAAAACATACAGATGCTGAAAAATTTACTGTAAGTAATATGCTTACTGTAGGAAAAGAATATGAAGTAGTAAATGAAACAGAAGAATATGTATTTGTAGTAGATAACAGCGGTAAAGTTGGTGGTTATTACCACGATTATTTCGAAGAAGTAAAATAATATAAGGGGTAATATTATGAAAAATAATACTATAAAGAATACAGTTCTAGTTGTTTTATTTATAATATTAGCACCACTTATTCTTGTAGGGGTAACAACCGTAGGAAATTCACTTGGTGGAAAATCTAAAGATAAGGTAGTTCAAACTACAGAACAACAAACGGCTAAAGTTCCAGAAGAAACTAAAGCTGAAAGTAATAATAATATACCTAAGGCTAGTAATTCTAAAGTAACAGAAGGAACTACTTCTAAAAAAGAGTCAACAAATAATAATAATAATACTGATACTAATACTGAAAAGAGTGAATCTTCAGGTGTAGTAAGTACAACTCCTGTAGCAGGTCAAGATTATGTGATCAAATCAGGTGATTCATTATTTGTTATCGCCTCTAAAGCATATGGAGAAGCGAATGCTCAAAATGGTGTAGAAAAAATAAAAGAAGCTAATAATATTAGTAATAATAATATTGCAGCTGGGCAAAAAATTCAAATACCGAAAATATAAAAAAGAAATCATCTCATTAATTTTTGAGATGATTTCTTTTTGTTAAAATGCTTTGCGTTTTGAAAAAATAGAATATATCACACTAATCACTAATCCAACAAGAACTAGAGCTATTGCTACATAAAATGCATCTGTAAAGTCACCGTTATGCTTTGTTGCAATTCCTGCAGCGTATTTTGGAGCAAAAAATGCAGCAGTAGAGAATCCTATAAATACAATTCCATAGTTTACCCCTTGGTTAATTGGACCAAATGTTTTCATTACTAATGGTGCGAAGACTCCCATAGTTCCTCCAAAACATAAACCAAGGAGAACAAGTCCGACTGTAAGACCAAGAGTAGTTCTTATATTAACTAGAATTAATAAAGATATAGCGATTACTGAGTAGATAGCAATAAGAGTTTTTTCATGACCTATTTTATCCGAAACTATTCCCCAGACGATACGTCCTAAACAGTTTGATAATGCATATATACTAACAAATGTTGCAGCAACAGAAGCAGTTAGTCCAAACATAGTTTGACTAATAACTGATGCATTTGATGCTACCATAAGACCAGAGAATGCACCGATAGCAAACATTGAGATTATGAAGTAAAATGATAAACTCATTAGCATCTGTTTCCAGTTTTTATTAACAGCTTCTTGCTTAATTTCAGCCACAGGTTGAACCCAACCTTCAGGTTGATAATTTGCAGGAGCAACTTTAATAAAGAATAGAGCAACGATAATAATTAATAAGTATGCTGTTCCTAAGTAAATAAATGCACTATGAACCCCAAAATTTGCTATAAGACTATGAGCTATTGGGGCAGCAATAACACTAGCACCACCCATAGCACCAGTTATTAGACCTGCAGCTAATCCTCTTTTATCTGGGAAGAATCTAAGAGCGTTACTTATACATCCAGAATAGGCGAATGCTTGTCCAACACCTGATAATACTCCATAGCTAAAATATAGCATTCCTTTTGTAGTAGCAAATCCAGTAAGAATAAATCCCACAGCAAATAGTATTCCTCCTAGAATTATAGAAATATTTGCTTTTCCTTTATCTGTAATAAAACCTCCAAGAATAGTAGGGATAGGAGCGATAGCAGCATTAATAGTAAATGCTAACATAACATCTGGCATACTCCATCCTTTTGAAACACTTAGAGGTTTTGCAAAAACACTAAAAGAATATAGTGATCCTGCACATAACAAAATTGCCATTGAGGCGAATAAGACAGTCCATCTCGCATTATTTTTCATTTAATCATCCTTTAAAAAATATTTATGTAAACTTAAAAGTGAACATTAAAAATTCGGCTAATCAATAGATTAGTCGAATATTAATGAAATTTAATAATGATATCAATATTTCTAATTATTCTTGAAATCATTATTTAGTGTTTCTAATTTTTTTATTAATATGTCAATTTGTTCATCTGAAAGACTCAGACTTAATCTAATATAGTTTTCACCACCTTGACCAAATACATGTCCAGGCATAGTAACAATTCTATATTTTTTTAGTAATAATTCAAAGAAACTTTGGCTGTCATATCCATTCTTAACTTTTAACCAAATAAAAATTCCACCTTCTGGCTTAAAATATGAATATCCTAATTCATCAAGTTTAGAAGTTATTTTATCTATTCTTTTTGAATAAGTTTCTTTTATATGACTAGTTAAGGTTTTATAATTTTTTAACGCAGTTATAACTGTATCCTGAATTGCTCCATAGATATTAGCGTGAAAAATTGTATTATATTCTTTTAGGCCACGAATAATTTCTTTATTCCCAACAGCAAAACCAATTCTTAGACCTGAAATTGAGAAGTTCTTAGAAAATGAGAAAAATTCAATTCCTACTTCTTTAGCTCCTTCAGTTTGCATAAATGCTGGAGAATATCCTTCTTTATAATAGAAATCAGAATATGCATGATCTTGAAGAACTACTATATTATTTTCTTCTGCCCATTTCACTGTTTCTTCGTAAAACTCTTTCGTAGCTACTGCTCCAATGGGATTAGAAGGATAGTTTAAAAATATAAGTTTAGCATCTCTAAGCACTTCTTCAGAAATATCAGAATAATCTAGTAAATAATTATTTTCTTGTTTCAATTCTATTTCTTCATATTTAGCTTGGGCTAATGCAATTCCTTGAATATAGTCGGGATAACTTGGTACTGGTAATAACACCGTATCATTTGGATTTAGTAGTACTGAAGGAATACTTGATAATCCAGATTTAGTACCAAACACTAAAGCAATTTCACTTTTAGGATCTGCGTCAATATTATAGTTTTCTTTTAACCACTGAGATATTTCATTTAATAATATCACTTTCCCATCAAATGCTCCATATCGCATATTTTCAGGTTTTCTTACAGCTGTTTCTAATTCTTTAAGTAAAAGTTCAGGGGTATCAGAGTCTGGAACTCCGATACCCGCATTTAATAATGGATTACCATTTGAACTTTCCTCAGAGATTAATTTGAAAATAGGGTAGAATACATTTTCAGGAATATTTTTAAGTGTATTTGATAATTCAATTTTCATAATTAATCACGTCCTTGTTAATTATTTTCCAGGTTTGTCAAATCCTTTGAAATCTTTATTGATGATTTCATCAAATTCTTTAGATTGAACGATTTCTACTAAATCTTTAGCAAATTGTTTGTCTTTGTTTGCAGTAGTTACAACAACATTGTTACGGTTATTTTCGTTCATTTTTTCTAAGATTAATGCTTTTGTTAAGTCAAATTTAGCAGCAAGTGCGAAGTTTCCTGGTACTGCAGCAAGTGTAGTACTACTTAATGATCTAGCAAGTTGACCAGCTTCTAATTCTGTAAATTTAAGTTTTTTAGGATTTTCTACTACATCGTTTTTAGTGATTTTTAGTACATCAGTGTTAGGTTTGATTTTGATTAAATCAGCAGCAGCTAATAATGCATAAGCACGAGCAGCGTTTGAAGGATCATTTGGAAGAGTTACTTCAGCACCTTCTGGTAAATCTTTAAGATCTTTAACTTTATCAGAATATAATCCCATTGGTGCAGTTGGAACAGGAACAAGTGCTGTTAAGTCCATTCCATTTTGTTCAGCAAATTTTTTCATGTAAATTTTGTGTTGGAATAAGTTTGCATCTAATTCACCGCTGTTTAAAGCTTTGTTAGGTTGGATGTAATCTGAGAATTCAGTTACTTTAACTGTATATCCTTTTTTCTCAAGAAGAGGTTTAAGTGCTTTGTTTACCATATCAGCATAAGGACCAGATGTTGCACCTATTTTTACTTCTTTTTTCTCTCCACCACCTTTATTGCTTGAGCTTGTAGCTCCACAAGCAGCTAGAGTAATAGCTAAAAACGCTGTAAAAACAACCGTTAATAATTTTTTTAGTTTGTTCATAAATATAAATCTCCTTTAAATTAATTTTTTTTGAATTTTTTTGAAATTGAATTTCCTATATATTGTGTAATTTGGACTAAGATAATTAATAGAATTACTGTAATCCACATTGTGAAATTATCAAAACGATAATAACCATATCTAATCGCAAGGTCTCCAATTCCACCGCCACCAACAACACCAGCCATTGCTGAAAAAGCAATTAGGTTGATTAAAGTTAGTGTAATAGATTGGATAATTCCGAACATAGCTTCAGGTATTAAAACTTCTTTAACTATTAATTTTAGAGAAGCTCCAGAAGCAACTGCTGACTCGATAACACCATAGTCTATTTCATTTAGTGAAGTATCAACTAATCTCGTAAATAGAGGTATAGCTGCAACTGTAAGTGGAACTATTGCTCCAGTAGGTCCAGTTGACTTTCCTAATAAAAATAGAGTAAATGGTATCAAGAATACTAAAAGAATAATAAATGGAATAGAACGAATTGTATTAACTAGAAAATCTACCGTTTTATAAATAATAACATTTTTGAACAGAAGTCTATTACTAGTTAAGAATAAAACTACTCCTAAAAATAATCCGACAATTACTGTAATTATTATTGAAACACTTATCATGTATAATGAATCGGCAAATGATTTAATTAATTCTGGTTGAAGATTTTTCCATTGTTCTATTAGACTTAGATTATTTTCCATATACATTCACCTCCACATCATTAACTTGATCAATTAAGTAATTTACAAATTTCTCTGTGTTATCAGGTTCACCAACTACTGAAAAAGTTAAGCTTCCTAATTGTTTGTTTTGAATGTATTCAATTCGACCAGCAAGTATGTTAGTAGTAACATTATATTTATTTGCTAATGTCTGAATCAAAGGCTCTTTAGTTGCTTCACCTTTAAAAATAACCCTTATTACAGTTTCATTTTTATAATGTTCAGCTAGATGTTCTTCAAAATCTTCATCATTGTGTAGATTAGCTATAAATTCTTGCATCAATTTTGTTTTTGGATTTGAAAAAATCTCGTAAACAGAATTTAATTCGATAATTTCACCATTTTCCATTACTGCTACATTATCACAAATTTGTTTTATTACTTCCATTTCATGAGTAACAAGAATAATTGTGATTCCTAATTTACGATTAATTTCTTTTAATAAAGACAATATTTGTTTAGTTGTAACAGGGTCTAATGCACTTGTTGCTTCATCACAAAGTAATAATTTTGGATTATTTGCAAGGGCTTTTGCAATACCGACACGTTGTTTTTGACCACCAGAAAGTTGACTTGGATAAACATTCTTTTTATCAGAAAGTCCTACAAGTTCTAACAATTCATCTATTCTTTTAGGAATATCTTTTGGATCAACATCTCCAGCCTTCAAGTTGAATGCAATATTTTCACCTACAGTTTTAGAACTAAGAAGATTAAATTGTTGGAATATCATTCCAATTTTTTGCCTGTATGATCGTAAATCCTTTCTGTTTAGTTTGTTAACAACTTGGTTATCTACAATTACTTCTCCTTCAGAAGGAGTTTCTAATAGGTTAAGACATCGTAGAAGGGTACTTTTTCCAGCACCTGAGTAACCGATAATTCCAAAAATTTCACCAGCTTTTACATGAAGATTAGTAGGTTTTAACGCCTTAATTTCTTTACCTTTTTGATAAAAGGTTTTGCTAACATTATTTAGATTAATCATATATTTCTCCTTTCTTATAATAAAAAGACGTACTCTAGCTTTTGCTAAAGGACGTCTTAACGTGTTACCACCTTTATTTATACAATAATCACTTATTGTACCTCAGTAAGTTACAAACATAACTTTTGCTATAACGGGCAATACCGTAGTAAAAACTATATGCTCAAAGTCCATTTCTCTTACATCTAACTATTCTCTTTCACCAACCGAGAACTCTCTAAAAGTAGATTGTAAGATTCTACTTATCAACGCATAAAATTGTTAATGAATATATTCTAGCATAAATTTTCTGACAATGCAACAAAAAAATTCAAAAGCTTACATAAAGAATGTTAATTTTCGGGATAATAACTATCTCTAACTAAAAAAAATAAAACTGATTTTAACTGTTTTAAAAGATTAATATCATATATTAACTAATAAATGGATGCAATATTTTAAAATTCATATTCTATTAAAAGTTTGTTGCATTAGGTCTTTTATGATATAATGAAGGATGTTACATAGGAGGAATTATGTTTAAATTTTTTAGAAAAACTGAACAAGTACAAAAAACTGAAAAACAACAATTAAAAAAAATTCCGACACACGTTGCTATAATAATGGATGGTAATGGACGTTGGGCTAAAAAAAGAAATATGCCTAGAATTAAAGGACACTATGAAGGAATGCAAACTGTAAAAAAAATCACAAAGTATGCTTCAAAATTAGGTGTTAAATATTTGACGTTATATGCATTTTCTACGGAAAACTGGGCTAGACCGAAGGAAGAAGTTAGTTATTTAATGGATCTTCCAGAGAAGATGTTTAGTAGTTTTATGCCAGAACTTATGGAAAATAACGTAAAAGTTGAAGTTATAGGTGTGGTAGAAAAACTTCCAGAAAATACTAGAAAAGCTGTTAATGATGCAATTGAACAAACAAAAAATAATACAGGATTAAAATTAATTTTTGCCTTGAATTATGGTTCTAAAGACGAAATGTTAAGGGCAATTAAACAAATTGCAAAAGATGTTCAAGATAATAAATATAGTGCAGAAGAAATTTCTGAAGAGCATGTTAGTGCAAATCTATTTACTTCTAATACACCAGATCCTGATTTATTAATAAGAACGTCTGGAGAACAAAGAATTTCAAACTTTTTACTGTGGCAAATTGCTTATAGTGAGTTTTTATTCACAAAAGTAGCTTGGCCTGATTTTAATGAAGATGAATTCTATCACGCTTTATTAGAATATCAAAGTAGAGATAGAAGGTTTGGAGGTTTAAATGAAGACTAGGATAATAACGGCTATAGTAGCATTAATTGTTTTCTTACCTTTATTATTTTTAGGTGGAGATTATTTCAAATTTACGACTTTTGCACTTGGTGTGATGGCTATGTATGAAATTGTTAGAATGACTTTTAAGAAAACTAACATCGTAGTTTTAAGTTTATCATCATTAGCGGGAGCACTATTATTTTTACATAATGAAGTTTCAACATTGGTACAGTATTCTATAATTTATTTAATATTAATTGGTATGTTAGGTACTGTTGTTATGACTGGACACAAGATTAAATTAGTTGAAATTGGTTCGATTATATTCGTGACTGCCTATATATTTGTAGGGTTTTATTGTTTATTTATGTTGAGAAATTTAAGTTTAAGCCATGTAGCTTATTTATTACTTACAATTTGGTTCACAGATAGTTTTGCATACTTTGGCGGTATGAAATTCGGGAAAAATAAACTTTCTCCGAATATAAGCCCGAATAAATCAATTGAAGGTTCAGTTATAGGAAGTGTATCATCAATAGCAATAGCATTATTATTCTTTTTTACAACAAATATCTTTTCAAATTTATTAGTTGCAATTGTTGTAACATTAATAGTAAGTGTAATCGGACAATTTGGTGATTTAATTGAATCAGCATATAAGAGAGAATATCAAGTTAAAGATAGTAGTAATTTATTACCAGGTCATGGTGGTATATTTGACAGATTTGATTCTGTAATATTATCAGCTCCATGTTTAATATTATTACTTAGTTTATTTTAGAATATAGAAAGGGGTATTAGATGCAAGGTATTATAGCATTTATATTAATATTTTTTGTAGTAGTAACTATTCATGAATTTGGACATTTTATAGTTGCAAAAAGATCTGGAATATTATGCCAGGAATTCGCAATAGGAATGGGACCCAAAATCTTCCATAAAAAAATAGGAGAAACTAATTTTACTATTAGACTTCTACCTGTTGGTGGATATGTAAAAATGCCTGACAATGTTTTTGATTTTAACAATGATATGTCAGTATATGATCTTAAAAAAGGAATGAAAGTTAGTTTAAAACTAGATGAAAATGATAAAGTAGAAAAAATTGTTTTAGATAAAACTAATGATATGGATTTACTTCCATTAGAATTGAATGAATTTGATTTAACAGAAAAACTTTTTGTTGAAGGATTCGTTGGAGATAAGATAGAACGTTATGAAGTAAGAAAAGATGCATGTGTTGCATTTGGTGGTATGGAAGAACAAATTGCTCCAGTTGAAAGAATGTTTTCTTCACATTCATGGGGGAAAAAATTCTGGACATTATTCGCGGGACCATTGATGAACTTTATTTTAGCTTTAGCTATTTTCTTAGGTATTTCAATCTATAGTGGTGTTCCATCAAATACTACTCGTTTAGGAGAAATAGCGGCCAATTACCCAGCTTACTCATCTGGATTAAAAGAAGGTGATGTAGTTGAGCAAGTAAATGGTAAGAGTGTAAGTACATGGAATGAAATGACTAAAGAAATCGTTGGTTCTAATGGTTCTGAACTTACATTAAAAGTTTCTCGTGATGGTTCGCAACAAGAGATTAAAGTAACTCCAAAAGGAGAGATTTCAGTAAAAAAAGGAAAAGAAGTTAAAACTTATAAACTTGGTATAAATCAAGCTTATGAAAAAGACTTAGTAGGTTCTATTAAGAATGGTTTTGAACAAACTCTTTTCTACGGAACAATGATTTTTATGGGAATTGTTAATTTATTTGCTTCATTATTCAGTGGTGGATTTAGCTTAAATCAACTGGGTGGACCTGTAGCGATTTACGAAATGTCTTCTGCTGCTGCACAAAGTGGATTACTAACAACCTTAAAATGGACAGGAATTTTAAGTGTTAACTTAGGTCTTATGAACCTAATTCCTATTCCAGTTCTTGATGGGGGACGTATCATATTCGTAATTTATGAAGCAATCTTCAAAAAACCAATTAATAAAAAAGCCCAATATTACTTAACTGTGGCATTCGGATTATTAATGGTAGTATTAATGTTAGCTGTAACGTGGAACGATGTTCAAAGATTATTTGGAAAATAGATAGATATGAAGAGGAGTTTAGATTGACTCCTCTTCGTTTTTTATTATATTGATAAAAGAGATTTAGTAATAGGAAATCGCTTTTAATTTTAATAAATTTAATATATAATATCGATAGGTATTAAATACCTATTAAACTATTTGTATATAAAGGGAGTGACTCAAAAATCGTGATTTTGGAGAAAACAAGATTTTGTCGAGTCACCCCCGCAAAGTTTATTTGATAGCTAAAAAGTTTTTATAGAGCTAATTTAGATATCAATAAACCACTGCGTCTATGAGTTCTCATATGCACTTTGTTGAAATTTAGGACTTTTGGGTAGCTTCTTTATCAGGTTGTTGATAAATGTAAAATATGCATGAGTCAATAGCCTGTAAGAAAGACGACCAATTAGTCGTCTTTTTTCAATCTATTTATTCTTTTTATTTTTTTTATTTTTTTTATTTTTAATTTTTTCATATGAATTTTGAATAATTATAGTTAGGATTATTATTGAGTATAGTATAACAAAGGTTTTTATATGTTCTTGGTCTATGTTTATCTTTAATGTGTTTTTTATATAAGAAAAGTATAAAATAGGAAAAATTATTAAAAATATTATATCGTAATATTTATTATTCATGATTAAATCACAACATAAGATATTAAGCTCATTATACTTCTACTTATATGATAATATACGTCAATACCTTTACCTTGCCAATATGCATGTTGTATAGCTTGTTCAAATGCACTTGGACTACTGAAAGATTGAATTAATCCTAAAGCTCCTAATCCCCAACCATAAGGGCCTCCAATTAGTCTATCCGTAATGAAACTAATTATTGTACCTAAACCTTTAGATTTACGTAGTGCATTATTATACATTTCTTTTACACCCCAATTATTTATATATGCAACTTTTCTAGCTGGATAATAAGGTCCGTAAGCACGTGGAGCTGCTCTAAATTTATCTTGACTGTTTATATTATTAATTTCAGGTTTTAATATTGATTTAATTATTTTATATTCTTCTTGTGTTATTTTTTTTTCTTTCAGTAATTGTTTAGCTTTAAGTAATTCATTTTCGACATTAATCTTAGATAAGTCTATTGTTATTGTAAATGTATTGTTTTCTTTTATATTTTTATTTTGTATTTTTGTTTTAGCATTAGCAATATTAGAATTATTAGTTAAAGTAGAGATAGGAGTAATTAATATTGCTAAAGACATAATTGAAGTAGCTGTTTTTAATTTTTTGTTTTTCATAAGAATAACCTCCTTTATGAAATAAAACTTAAATATGTATTTGCAACTACATATTAATTTAATAAGTATATACTTACATTTATCCTAAATATACTATGAAAATTTGATGGAAACAATATGAAATTAATGATAATATATTTTCTAAAAAATACGTTAAAAGTATGATATAATAAAGTGGTTAGAGTTTTTTATTCCAATTATTTTAGTTATAATAAAAAAGAGAAACTATTACTTTATTATATCTTAGACTTCTGTTTACATAGGTATGGATGGAAGATAAGATATCCTCTGAAAAAATTTTTAAAGTATTTTCTATGTTTTTGATAAAAATTTGTATTATAATGTTCATATGAGTAAATTCCTTTTTTTGATTTGTCTTAATTTCATTATATAGGATTTACTCTTCTTTTTTTATATTTTGTCTCACATTAATTGTAACACTATAAGTCATTCCTAGTTAATTGTTCTCTATTATTTTATTTCGTTTTAAGCTATAATATAATAGAGATAATTTATAGAAAAAAGGTGATTATATGGTTAAGTTTTTACATACTGCAGATTGGCATATTGGAAGAAAATTACAAGGAAAAGATTTATTAGAAGATCAACAATATGTAATGAATAATTTGATCAGTAAAATTGATGAGACTAAACCTGACTTTTTAATAATTGCAGGTGATTTATATGATAGAAGTGTTCCTAGTAAAGAAGCTACAACACTTTTACAGGAACTCCTAGTAAAAATTAACATAGAATGCAATATACCAATTTTTGCAATTAGTGGTAATCATGATAGTAGAGAGAGATTAGCTATAGGAGAAGCTTGGTTTAGCAAGCATAAATTTTATCTTCACACAAGATTAGATCAAAGTTTTGATAAGATTACTTTTGAAGATACGGATATATATTTATTACCATATTTTGAACCTTTTGAAGCAAGAGAATATTTTGAGGATGCTACACTTACAACTCATAATTCTGCGACAAAAAGAGTAATTGATGAAATTTATAAAAATATAGATATGAGTAAAACTAATATTTTAGTAGCTCATACTTTTGTATCTGGAGGGCTAGAAACTGATTCTGAAAGAGAAATTTCTGTAGGAACTGTTGAAAATGTAGCAGTTGAAATTTTTGAAAAATTTGATTATGTAGCTCTAGGTCATCTTCATAATCCGAATGCTATAAAAGAAGAACGTATAAAATATAGTGGTAGTCCAATGGCTTATTCATTCTCTGAAGCAACACAGACAAAAGGTATGAGGTTAGTAGAATTAACAAAAGAAATTTTTACTGAAGAGTTTATTTCCTTGGAACAAAAACGTAAATTACATAATATTAGTGCAACATATGAAGAGGTATTTACAAAAGTATTTCAACAAAATTTTGATTGTAAAAATGATTATTTCAGTATGGAATTAAGTGGCATGGAAGGTGTAACAGATCCTTTACCACGAATTAAAGAGTATTATCCAAATACTTTGATACTTAAACAAAAAAGAAATGATAATAGTGATAGTGAAATTAAATTTGATAAAGAAATGTTGACTAAAAGTCCACTAGAATTGATAGAAGGATTTTATAATGAACAAACAGGAAGCGAGTTAACGGTAGGGCAAAAACGAGTGCTGGTAAATATTATAGACAAGGTGAATCAAGATGAAACCAATTAGATTAGAATTAAAAGAATTTGGTCCATATAAAGATGAAATAATAGAATGGGATAGAATAATAAATGAACCTATATTTTTAATAACAGGAAAAACAGGTTCGGGAAAATCTACACTTTTTGATGCTATTACTTATGCATTATACAATAAGACAACAGGTGGTAAAGATGTATCTTCTTTAAGGACGAAAACCGCTAGCGATAAAGATAAAACACAGGTGAACTTTGACTTTGAGTTAAGTGGAAAGAGATACAGAATTGAAAGAACTTTAGCTTATCTGAAGACTGGTAATAAAAATTTAACTTCCGGAAAAGTTGCTTTAATGAAATATAATGATGAAGAATTAGAAGTTATTGCAACAAAAGAGCAAGAAGTTAAAGAAAAAGTAGAAGAGTTAATAGGTTTAGATGATAAACAATTTTGTCAAATTATCATATTACCTCAAGGTAAGTTTAAAGAATTCCTATTATCAAAATCAAGTGAGAAGAAAGAAACTTTAAGGTCGTTATTTAATACTTATTTTTATCAAAAATTTGTAGATCAATTACAAGAACAAGCAAAAAAATTAGATAGTAATAACAAACAAAAAGAAAAAGAATTAATTACAAGATTTGAACAGTTTGATATAGATGGAGAATTAACAAAGTTTGAGTTTTTAAAAGATGAGAATTTTAAAGAGATTAATGAAATAATTTTATCTCAAGAAAACGAGATAGAAACAGAAAAAAAAGAATTAGCTAAATTAGAAAAAAATCTTATAAAATCAAAAGAGAATTTTATAGAATTAAGCAAACTGAACGATAAATTTTTAAATCTTGAAGATAATAAGGTGAAAATTGATGAATTAAATAATAAAGACGATTACTTCAGTAAACTAAAAGCGGAGGTAGAAAAATTAACGGAGTTGCAAAAAAGTAAAGATAAAATAACAGAATATGTAAGTTTATTAGATAAACAACTTCAATTAACAAAACAGGGAAAATCTCTGCTAGATGAAAAAGAGCGATATAAGAAAGATTTAGCTGCGAATACTGAGCTAGAAACTAAACTTACTTCAATGAAAGACAAAATTGAATCAATTAGAAAAGAAACAACAGATTTAAAATTCTTTTATAACAATATTGATGAATTGATAGTGGCTAAAAGTGATATAAATATATTTACTAAGAAACTTGAAGAACTAAATCTAAAAAAAGAATCAATAAAAGAAATAGAAGGTAGTTTAAAAATTGAAAAAGAAAACTATTTTGAATCGAATGAAGAAAAGAATATTCTTGATGGTAGTATAGGAAAGTTAAAATTAGAAATTTTGAAGAAAGAACAAGAAGTAGAAAAACTAAAAGAATTTGAAAAAAAATCATTCGAATTAAATGATAAAAAGCTTAATTATGAAGCTTCAAAAAAACATTTAGAAGAGTTGCAGGTAACTAAAGAAGAAATTGAAAGAGATGTGTTATTACTAAAAAGTAATAAAGAACAAGAAGTATTGAATATCTTTTTAGTGAAGTTGCATGAGGGTGACGACTGCCCACTTTGTAAACAGAAGATCGAGCATCTTCCTGAGATAACTACACTTGTAGAAGTAGATGATAATATAGAAAAATCACTACAAGATATTACTGAAAAAGTAATAAAATTAGAAACTCTTTTACAAAAAGATGAACAAGATATTCAAAAGCTAACGACAACAGTAAAGGATTTAGGAGATTTTATTAATTTAAAAGCCTTAGAACAATTAACTGAATTAGAAGCTGAATTAAAACATGAAACTATCAATTTAACAGAAGTGGTTGACGGGTTAAAAAAATCGGAAGTTAAAATAAAAAACTTTGAAAAAGAGATAGAAAATCTGTCAATTTTATTAAAAGATGAGGATCAGTTAAAACAAAAACAATTGGAAGCCAAAAATAAAATTGATCAATTTGAAAATAATGTAAATATTGAGTTAGAAGACTTTAAAGATTATTATGAAAATAAAATAGTTCAAATTAATGAATTTGATAATAATTATAATAAATTCCAGGAAAATAATAACGAGTTGCAAATCAGGAAAACAAAAATAGAAACTGAGCAGAAGAATAATTCAGATAATTTATTAGAAGTTACAAAAGGGATTGAATTTATAATATCGAATTTTATGAATTCTAAACTTAGTAAATACTATAGTTCTTTAGAACAGGCTAAAGAAAATATTACAGAATTAGAAAAATTAGAACAATATCAAACTCAAATTGATGAATTTGAAGATACTAAGAAGATATTACTAAGTTCTTTAAAACAACTTGAAGAAGAATTAATGAACGTAGTAAAACCTGATTTAGAAGAAGAACACGAGAAATTGCAAAATATAGAAGATGAGGTTTCTAATTTTATAGAAAAAATGGCAATTCTTACAACGAGATTATCTAATAATAAAAAATTATACGAAAAAATTCATAGTGAGTATCTTAAATTATTAGAAACGTCTAAAGATGCACGAGAAATAATAGCATTAAGTGATGTTGTTAGTGGAAAAACAGAAAATAGAAAATCATTAGAAACGTATGTTCAAGGATATTATTTAGACTTGATACTTGTTGCTGGAACGAAAAGATTGCTACAAATGACAAATGATCGTTACAGATTTATTAGACGTGAAGAAAAATCTAAAGGTGGAGGATTGCAAGGTCTAGAAATAGAGATACATGACATTTATCTAAATAGTACACGTATTATAAGTTCTTTATCTGGAGGAGAATTATTCTTAGCTTCGTTAGCATTGGCACTAGGTTTAGCTGAAGTAATACAAAATGAGAGTGGTGGAATCTCTCTAGAGACTATTTTTATCGATGAAGGATTTGGTTCATTGGATGCTGAAACTTTAGATATTGCATTAACAACATTAATAGATCTTCAGTCTTATGGAAGAAATATAGGTATAATATCTCATGTTAGTGAACTTAAAGAACGAATTAGACCAAAAATTGAGGTATACACCAAAGATAATTATGCAAAAGTCAAAATGACTGGAATATAAGTTGAAATAATATAAGAAAGGAGAAACGATGAATTTAGAATTATTAGTAGGACCAAGTGGTGTTGGAAAAACTAACTATATATTAGAGGATATAGATTTAAATAGAAAAGACAATAAAATAATAGTATTGACTCCGGAACAGAACAGTTTTAATTTCGAAAAAATCTTATGTGATAAATTCGGAGGAACGTTTAATATTGATGTTATGAATTTCTCAAGTTTAACTAGAAGGTTAGCTAAACAACTAGGAATCGACAATCTTAAGAGATTAGGTGACAATATTAAACCATTTTATTTCTATAGAGCTGCAAAAAACTTAGATAATAGTGAGAATTTTTTAGTGAAAAGAATTCTACAAGATGTGAGTTTTATAGAAGTTGTAGAAGAGATTATAAATGAGTTAAAGGAATATACTGTAAGTATAAATACTTTAGAAGAGTATTTAGAAAAAAATACTCTTCTAGAAAAGAGTCATCGTGAAAAACTAGAGGCAATTTTAGAAATATATGTAGAATACACAAGGTTATTAAAAGAACAAAGTACATTTGATAAAGTAGATTATATAACTGAATTGTTATTATATATAGAATATGTTGACTTAAGTGATTATATATTTTATGTGGATGCTTATTATAACTTTACAGCTCAAGAGTATAATTATATAGAGAAATTAGCTAAGAAATCTAAAAAATTAATAATAAGTGTAATTAGTGATGCAAATAGATATTTTAACTTCGACCTTTTGCAGTTGATTCAAGGATATGAATTAGAAAAAATGAAATATAATAGTTTTTATCTTTCAGATTTATTTAGTAAAGAAAAATATAAACTAGATATATTCAGAAAGTCTCATGAAATTATTGCTAGTATGAATGAAATCGTGAAAAACAACAAAGATGTTAATTTTTCATTAGTAGCCTTTATCAAAAATAAAGATGTTAGTGTATTAAAATTTGATATAAAGGATAGTATAGTAGAGAATTATAGTATACTAGAAGATAAAAATGGACGATTCACGGGGATTTCTAATAGTATTCTTGCTGAGAAATATTATAAAAATTTTACTGCACAATATGAGACTGATGATAGCATTGAAATTATTTGTGCTAAGAATAAAGAATTAGAAGTTAAACAAGTAGCGCGTGAAATAGTGAAATTAAAAGAAGAAAAAAGTGTTGATCATAATGATATAGCAATTCTTTATCGTGATAATACATATGAAAACTATATAAATATATTTAAAGATTATAATCTAGAGGTCCATTTAGATAAAAATATAGAGACAAGTAATCATCGTTTAGTTAAATTTATTCAGGAAGTACTAAATTTCAATGATGGAAACTTTAAAACTAGATTATTAAACTTACTAAAAACTAGGTTAACAAACTTTGAGAATATTTATCGTCAAAAAGTTATTTCTTATATACTATTAGATGATACAAGCGTTAATGAAAAACAATTGGAAAAGTTAATAACAGAATTAGACGTGGATACGATCAAAGAAAGAATTTCTAAGAGTAACCTAATTATATCATCAACTAATAAGTTTAGTTATAATGATTTGTTAGAAAAAGTTAGAGTAATTTCTGTAGATGATGTTGAAAATATACTAAATGAGAAATTGGTAAATTCTTCTAATGATATTTTAAAAGATTATTTTGTTGAAAAAACAATTAAATATTCAACAGAGCAACTACGAATTTGTAAAGAGGTACTATTAGAACTCACTGTTAAGGTTTCTGAAGTATCTATGAAAGATAGTCTACAAGTTAAACGTTATGTGAAAAAACTAGTTGATGTATTTGATTATTGTAAAATCAGAATGTATCTAGATAAAGAAGATGGGGAATATGATGATATAGAAGAGTTGAAAGTCGACAGTATCGATAGACAGGTTTATAAAAAAATCTTGGAATATATAAATGATATAAATGAGAATTTTGGTAATGATAAGTTTGAATATCAAAAGTTTGTAACACTATTTAATGCTGGATTAACTACTATTAAGTACCGTTCTATACCTGAGATAAATAATTCTATAATTATGTCTACAATGGATTTAGCTAAGGTGGAAAATAAAAAAGTTGTTTTTGTTATTGGATTTAACAAAGATGTATTACCAGTATCGAAGAGTACAGGATTAATAGACGATAAAGATAAGGAAGAACTAATTTTAAGGGATATCTTCTTATCTCCAACTAAAGAAGCGGCTCTTATTGATGAAGAATTTGTAGCATATGTGGCTTTAACTCGTGCTAAAGAGAAAACATTTATATGTTATAGTTTATTGGATAAAAGTTTTAAAGAAAACTTTGCTTCTCCATATTTGAGTACAGTAAAATCATTGTTTCCACAATTAGAAGAAAAACAAACTTCAAAAATATTAGAATTTTCTATTTCAGATTATAGTTATTATTTAGAAAATTTCTCAGAAATTGTTTCGGAGAAAGAATTTAATTACTTGTTTTCAAAAGTCTATCGAAGATTTATGGAAGTAAAAGATAGTAAGACTAAAGAAGTAGAAGTGTTAGTAGAGTTAATGATTAAATTTTTAGAAAATTATCAAATGTCTCTTCCTTCAGAAAATTTTGAAAGCTATGAAGTACTTGATGAGTTAAATGACAGAATATTCTTTTCTAAGGATAATAGTATTAAAAATTATTTAGCTAAAATAATTAGAGATTACAAGTTTGAACTTAATTCAAAAACAGTTAATGAATTTTTAGAAGAAAAAAAAGAGACTTTCTCTAAGTTTAGTATTTCTAAAATTTCTGATTTTGAGAGAAATCCATATCAGTTCTTTATTAAGCGAGTTCTTGGAATAGCAGAAGAAAGAGATATAGATATTGATAATCTTGTTTCAGGAAGATTCTTCCATGCAGTGATGGCAGATGAAAGAATTGTTAATTTTATTGCTGAATGTGGAAGTAAGATTGATATAGACATTCAAGAAGATGAAGATATTGCAAGGAGATTTAAAATAAAAGAAATTGTAAGAGAAGTTGTTTATAATAGTGACAATAAAGATATATTAGAAACTCTAAAATTAATAGAATTATTAAATACTTATAAATATCTATTAATTAATATGCTTCAAAGGTTAGAAATAGCTATAGCAATCGAAATAAAATATTTTGCTTTAACAAAATTTATGCCGACATTCTTAGAAAAATCATTTGTTTTAGAGATAGAAGACAATATTATTACGTGTGAAAATATTGAAACTGGTGAGATTAATAAGAAAGAGTTACTTCAACAATATAATATTCCACCTATTAGATTTGTCGGTGTAATAGATAGGGTTGATGTTCTGGATAAAAATATTTCTATAATTGACTATAAGAGTAGTCAAACAGATTTTACACTAGATAGTATAGAACTAGGATTTATTTCTCAAATTTTAACATACTCGTTAGCATGTGAATTGATGTTTGATAAAAAATCTGAGGATATTCTTGGAATTTTTTATAGAGAAATTGCCAAGTTAGGAAAGGATTTAAAAACATATAGGTTAAGAGGTTTAGCAAATAGTGATTTAATATTAAAAGAAGACTTTTTAGAAATTGCACCAGAAGTTATGTATGTTAGAACTACGAAGAAAGGCGCTATTCATGGAGCAGATGCACACAAAGCATATACTAGTCCAGAATTAGAAAGATTGGTTAATAAAAATCTTCACAATGTGATGTGTTTATTAGAGAAGATATTTTCATTTGATTACTCACTAAAAAATTATGAAGTAGATAATCAGTATCTTTCTGAAAAACAAACTTTATTTAAATTTGCATCTAATAGCGATACAAGATTAGATTATAAAAATAAGGTTAGTCTTAAACCAAAAGAATTAAAAGAAAAGTTGTTGAAAGAATAGATTTTTAATCGATTATTAGAATCTTTTAAAGAAAAAAATATTATATTAGAGATAATTCGATAAAATGTTTACTAAAATACATGCATTAATTGGATTATCTCTATTTTTTTTTTATTTTTTTATTAAATTTTAATTACATTTGATAAGATTTATATTATAATAGTATAAGTGAAATAGTAGCTTCTTTTCATATATGTTTTCGTAGAAGTAAGAGATTGTATTAGATAATAAATAATAACGATAAAGGCAAGGATAAGATAAATATGAAATTAACTTTTTTTGAAAAATTAGAACAGTATCAAAATAGTTCTAAAGAAGTATATATTAATAATATATATCAGGATGAAAATTTAACATACAAAAATTTAATAGAATATTCGGATAAACTTGCGTTTTATCTAGAAGAAAAACTAGGAGAAGATAAAAATCCTATAGTAGTGTATGGGCATAAACATCCGTTTATGTTAGTGTACTTTTTAGCGTGTGTGAAATCAGGAAGAGCATTTTGCCCAGTAGATATAAACACACCTAAAGACAGAGTGGAAGAAATAGTAGAAACAGTAGAATCAAAACTAGTACTTGTCACGGAAAAAATAGAACTGACTAGAAAAATGCTAGATGTTAAGTCAGCTAAAGAAATAATCTCGAGTACTCAAAATACTATTTCAAAAGAACACTACGTAAAAGATGAAGATTTGTTCTATATTATATTTACATCAGGAAGTACAGGAAAGCCAAAAGGTGTGTGTATTACATACAATAACTTGAATAATTTCTTACATTGGTATACAGGATATTATGATGAAAAAGAAGAACTAGTATTTTTAGGACATCCACCATTCTCATTTGATCTATCGGTAATGTCATTGTGGCCAAGTATTTATTTAGGAGCATCTTTAGTACAAATAGATAAAAAACATCAAGAAAACTTCAAATTAATGTTTGAAGAACTAAATAAATCAAATGCTACAATATGGATTTCAACACCATCATTTATAGAAATGTGTTTTATAGATAAAAACTTCAATCAAAGTTTAATGCCAAAAGTAAAACAATTTGTATTTTGTGGAGAAAAACTATTTAGTACAACAGTAGAAAAAATCCATGAAAACTTTGAAAATGCTCAAGTTATAAATACATATGGACCAACAGAATCTACTGTAATGGTCACATGGGTAGAAATAACAAAAGAAGTGAATAAAAAATACTATGAGAACCTACCGGTTGGAGAAGTGAAATGGGGGACCAAAGTACATTTAGCTGATCCTGATAAAGAAGGTAAAGGTGAGATAGTAATTACAGGAAATACTGTCGCAAAAGGTTATTTCAAAAATGATGCTATAACAAATGAAAAATTTGGCGTAGGAGAAGTAGATGGAAAAGAAGAACGAAGTTATCTTACTGGTGATTTAGGATATTTCAAAGATGGTATGCTGTTTTGTGAAGGACGCATAGACTTCCAAGTAAAACTTCATGGGCATAGAATAGAACTTGAAGATATAGACAACAATCTACTTAAAAACAAAAAAATACGACAAGCGGCGACGGTACCAAGTTATGAAGATGGAAAAGTAAAATCACTAATATCATTTATAGTATATAACGAAGAGATAGAAAAACGCTTCGAAGTAACTAAACAGATAAAACAAGAACTAAAAAAATTAGTACCGGAATATATGATACCTAAAAAAATAGTATTTCTAGAAGAAATGCCACTAAACAATAATGGGAAAATAGATAAGAAAAAGTTAAAGGAGTTAGTATAAAATGAGCTACTTTGAAGGAATAGAATTCTTCTTTTTCTTAGCTATAGCACTAATTATAGGATTTATAATAAACTATTTAGGTAGAAGAATAGAGTATTACATCTTAGCGTTGTCGATTATCTTTGCCGTAGTTATATATGGAAAAAGTACAATAATGATAGTGTACCTAATAGGTTTTATCCTATATGAATACATATTGGTATTAATAGCACAAAAAACAGAAAGTAAAAAATCCTTAAAAATATTAGTGATGTTATCAATATTACCACTAGTAATAAATAAAATATTTGCGATAACGCATTTACATTTATTAGCTTTTATTGGAATATCATATATGTCATTTAAGACAATACAAATTATGATAGAAATATCAGATGGTTTAATAAAAGAAAAAATCAATGCTGTAGAATATGTACAATTCCTATTATTCTTCCCAACAGTAAGCTCGGGTCCGATAGATAGAAGTAGAAGATTCATGAGTGATATAAAAGAAAAGATGCCAAGAGCTGAATACTTAGAACTAGCAGGAGAAGGAATATATAGATTAATATTGGGGTTACTATATAAAGTAGTATTCTCAACACTGAGTTATCATTATCTAGTAGGTTTAACAAACCACGGTGCCTTTATGTATTCGATAAAATACATGTATCTATATACACTTTATCTATTCTTCGACTTTGCAGGATACAGTTTAATGGCAGTAGGAAGTAGTAATATCTTAGGGATAAAAACACCTATGAACTTTGATAAACCATTTTTAAGTATAGACATAAAAGATTTCTGGAATAGATGGCACATAACACTATCAACATGGTTAAGAGACTTCGTATTCTCAAGAGTCTTTATGGAAGCAACAAAGAAGAAAAGATTTAAGAAGAGACTAAATACAGCGATGTATGCTTACATGGTGAATATGGTGCTTATGGGATTCTGGCATGGTCTAACTATAAGTTATATAATATATGGATTCTACCACGGTTTATTAATGGCAGGATTTGAATATTACCAAAAGAAAAGTAAATTTTACAAGAAGAATAAAAATGAAACATGGTATAAAGTTCTTAGTTGGTTCGTAACGATAAATCTAGTAATAATAGGATTATATATCTTTTCAGGAGAACCATATAAACTAATAAGCCATGTATTAAAAAAATAATATAGAGTTAGGAGAACAAGCGTGATAAAAGAACAAGTATTAGAAATGTTAGAAGAAATTTGTGAAGATGAAGTTGTAAGAGAAGATTTAGACATAAATATGAAAGAAGAAGGTCTAATGGACTCATTAGCTTTTGTAGAAATGTTGGTTAAAATTGAAGAAATATTTGGACTAAGTATAGCACCGACTGAAGTAACATACGAAGAAATCGATACACCAAATAAAGTGATTTCTTACATAGAAAATAGGAAGTAACGATGATAAGATTAAAAGCATTTTTAATATCAATACTATTGGTATTAATTACACTTGTAATTTTAAATAAGACGTATATAAAAAAGATAGAAGACTATTATAAAGTAAATGATAATAGTGTTAGATATAGTACTGCTTTTGAGAAATATAAGAGTAAGGATATAATCCTTGAGAATATTACTCCTAAAACATTAGTATTATTAGGTTCATCAGAATTAACTACAACAATAAATGAAGACTATCATCCAAAGAAAATCTTTAACTATGAAGATTTTAACATTATGCAAATAGGAGTAGGTAATTCTCAAAATATTATACATGCAGCAACGATTGGTTCTATAGGAAATGATATAAGAAATAATGAAATTGTCATGATTCAATCAATTCAGTGGTTCGATAATAAAAATGGTATTTTAAAAGATGCATTTTTATCAAGAATTTCTAGTGAGCATGTTTATAACACTATGGCTAATGATAAAATTAGTAAAGAAACGAAAGAAAAATTTATCAATAGAGTAATTGAACTTTCATCAACTAATAAAGTTCTTAATAAGAAATATAGGAGTTATAAAAAATATTTTGTAGAGGAACAAGGGAACTTTATCACAGGGGAATTTTTAAAACTAGATAATTACTTTTACAAATTGAGGAATAAGTATGAGTTTTTCAAAAATAAAGGAAGGGAAAATTATCCCTTAAGTGGTGAAAAAACACCTGATTATAACTGGAAAGAGTTAGATGAAAAGGTAACTGAACAAGCTAAAGAAAGAACTAATAACAACGATTATCAAATTGATAATACTTATTATGATAAGTATATTAAAACAAAATATGATCAATTGAAAAATAGTTCTAAAAATACAAAATATGATGAGTCTAAGGAATATGATGATTTAGATATACTTTTATCAATAGTTAAAGACTTGAATCTAAATATGAAATTCGCTATACTTCCTGCTAATGGTAAGTGGAGTGATTATATAGGAATAGATAGTGAAAAAAGACGGGTTGCGTATAATAACTTGAAAGAAATTGCTAAAAAGAATAATATAGAAGTAATGGATTATTCTAGTAAAGAATATGAGGAATATTATATGTACGATGCAATGCATTTAGGTTGGAGAGGATGGATTGATTTTGAAAGAGATCTTTACAAGCTTAAAAAATAGAATGAATGAAAATCAGAAATTAATGATATGGATATTTTTCTTTTATATTATAATAATGGGAATAATAATATATTCATTTGTCACGGATTTTTCTAATGTTCAAGAATATGTATACAGTGAATTTTAAGGTGAAAATAACGGGTTGTTTTATGCAATCCGTTTTTGTTTTATTTAGCAATTTATAATAAATTTATATTTAAAATGCATATTCTGTTATGATTTATTATGAAAATAATATGTTAAAATTAATTTTTCAGAAAAATTACAGAAAATAACACTCAATTGATTGATTTTATATGAGAAATATTGTAGAATTATAGCTATAATAATAATTTAAAAGGAAAAAATTAATGAATAGAGATGCGTATTTTTATTTAGAGATGAAGGAGCATGAGTTAAAAGTTCCTTATACGGGGAAAAATCGTCGTATTAGAGTTCTTTTGCCAAAAGGGTATGCTCAAGATGAACATAAACATTATCCAGTAGTTTATATGAATGATGGTCAAAATGTTTTTTATAGTGGAGAATCTTTTAGTGGACACTCATGGAAAGTAATTCCGGCGATAAAAAGAAACCCAGATATGCCAAAAATGATAATAGTTGGTATTGATAATGATAATGAAGGAAGAATGAATGAATATGCACCTTGGAAATTCTCAAGTTTACCTATATTAAATTTTGGTTTAACATTAGGTGGATTAGGATCTGAGTATGCAGACTTTTTTGTAAATGTTGTTAAACCATTTATTGATAGTACATATCGTACAAAACCACAGCGTGAATACACAGCGATGATTGGTAGTTCTTTAGGAGCTAATATTTCACAATATATAGGATTAGAACACAAAGATGTAGTAGGATGTCTAGGAGTATTTTCATCAGCAAACTGGTTAAATAAACCTGAATTTGATAGATATATATCAAAACATAAAGTTTCTGATCAGAGAGTATATATTGAAGTAGGAACAAATGAAGGTGATGATACAGATAAACAATTGGCAAATGGTAATTTAAAACAACTATATATAGATGCAAGTTTAGATTACTATAGACAACTAATTGATGCTGGTTTATCAACTAGTGAGCTTAAGTTAAATGTAGTAGCTAATGGTGGACATAGTGAAGAATGTTGGGCTAAATATTTACCGGAATGTTTAAGGTTTATTAGTGAAAACTGGTAAAAGTATTTTATAGAAAATGGAGGTTATTTAATTTGAATATAGAGAATCTAAGTCATTATAGTGGAAATTTAGGAAGAGAAATGGTTCTTAATAGATATGGTCATGCAGGATTGCCGATTGTTGTTTTTCCATCATCTGGGGGAACACACAATGAGTATTATGATTTTGGTATGATACATGCTTGTGAAAGATTTATCAATGAAGGGAAAGTACAATTTTTCACATTATCAAGTGTCGATAGCGAATCATGGCTATGTGATTGGAAAAATGGTCATGATAGAGCATTAGCACATACACAATATGAAAAGTATGTAATTGAAGAAGCCATACCATTTATTAAGCATAAAACAGGTTGGTTTGGTCAAATGATGGCTACAGGTTGTAGTATGGGGGGATATCATTCGTTTAATATCTTCTTACAGCATCCAGATGTATTTGGAAAAGTCATTGCTCTAAGTGGAGTTTATGATGCTAGATTTTTCGTAGGTGAATATGGTAATGATGAGTTAATCTACAGAAATTCACCTAGTGATAATATTTGGAATCAAAATGATGGATGGTTTATAGATCACTATAGAAATGCAGATATTATTGTTTGTACTGGTTTAGGGCCATGGGAACAAGATGGACTGCCATCATTTTACAGTTTAAAAAAAGCATTTGAAGAAAAAAATATTCCAGCATGGTTTGATGTTTGGGGCGATGATGTTGCACACGACTGGCCTTGGTGGAGAATCCAAATGCCATACTTTTTAGATAAATTAAATTTATAATAATAAGAGGAGAAAGTATTTATGAATTATATAGTTATATCACCATATTACCCACACAATTTTCAAAAGTTTTCTATAGAATTAAAGAATCAAGGAATAAATGTACTAGGAATTGGAGAAGAACCGTACGAACAACTTGATCAAAGACTAAAAGAAGCTCTAACTGAATATTTTAGAGTTAATAGCTTAGATGATGCTGATGAAGTTAAACGTGCAGTGGCGTTTTTATATCACAAACATGGTCATATTGATAGAATAGAATCGCAAAATGAGCACTGGATGGAACTTGATGCTGCTTTACGAACTCAGTTTAATGTATTTGGTTTAAAAGAACACGATCTTAAGAAAACAAAACACAAATCAGAGATGAAAAAATACTTTGAAAAAGCTGGAGTTCCTGTTGTACCAGGTTTCTTAGTGAAAAAAGAAGGAGACATCGAAA
Source organism: Gemella haemolysans (assembly GCF_028308085.1). Lineage (GTDB taxonomy): Bacteria > Bacillota > Bacilli > Staphylococcales > Gemellaceae > Gemella > Gemella haemolysans_D. The sequence goes on along the minus strand of NZ_JAQMFS010000094.1, from coordinate 33,212 downwards.
AAGGTGTAAAAAAATTGAAACTTCCATTAATTGCTAAGCCTGATAATGGAGTAGGAGCTTCTGCAACTTATAAACTTAAAGATAAGAAAGATGTAGAAAACTTTAAAAAAGAATGGGATGGTACTACGCACTACTTCTTAGAACCTTTCGTTGATAATTCTGACATTGTAACTTTTGATGGATTAGTAGATGCTAAAGGAAATATCGTATTTTATACAAGTATTGTTTACTATCACACTCCATTAGATTTACTGAATAACAATACTCTAGATTGGGTATATTACATTGATAAAGATTTAGATCCAAAATTAGTAGAGTATGGTAAAAATTCTGTTAAAGCCTTTGGAATGAAAGAACGTTTCTTCCATATTGAATTCTTTAAAACTAAAGATGATTATATTGCAATAGAGTATAATAACCGTCCAGCAGGAGCGTTTGCTGTAGATGTTTATAACTTTGCACATTCAACAGATTATTTCAGAGTATATGCTGAGGTGGCTAATGGAACATTTAATGGTTTTAATGTTGATGAAAAATATGGGTTAGCTTCAACACGTCGTGATTATAAAGATTATGTACACTCTGATGAAGAAATTAGAGAAAAATATCAAGATAAACTGAAAGCTGTTCTAAGAATGCCAGAAGCCTTTGCTGAACTTCAAGGAAACACAATGTATGTTCTTGTAGCTGATACACTTGAAGAAATGAAAGAAATGGAAAGATTTGTAGGGAAGTTAAAATAGAGTAAAATATATAAAATAGAAATTAACTCGAAGTTGATTTCTATTTTTTTGTAAAACTATTCTATTAATATACATTATTAAGTTTTAAATTACGAAATAACGTGTAATAATACTTGAATTATATTTGGAAGTATGTTAAGCTTTAACTGAAAAAAGTTAAAAAAAGGAGACCAACATGAATATATCTAGGGAACATTTAGAATTATTATCTCAAAATTTTAAAAATATTGATGAAACTACAAAGGAGATAATAAACTTAGAAGCAATATTAACATTGCCAAAAGGAACAGAACACTTTTTAAGTGATATTCACGGAGAATACGAGGCCTTTGATCATATTTTGAGAAATGGCTCAGGTATTATTAAAGAAAAACTTAAAGAAGTGTTTGGAAACAGACTACCTAAAAAAGATTTGAATTTACTGGCTACTATAATCTATTATCCAGATGAAAAATTAAATCTTTTAAGAAAAGAATATGATGTATGTGATTATAAAGAATTTCAAAAAATTATTCTTCTTCGTTTATTAGAAGTAACACAGGTAGCCGCAAGGAAGTACACAAGATCTAAAGTAAGAAAAATCTTGCCGAAAGATTTTAAGTATATTATTGAAGAATTACTTTACAAAATGCAAAGTAGTGATAAAAATGACTACTATGATAGAATTCTTGAAAATATAATTGAATTAGGTGCTGGTGATAAATTCATTATTGAATTATCATTAAGTATTCATAAGTTAATCATAGATCATTTACATATTGTAGGTGATATTTATGATAGAGGTCCGTTTCCAGATAAAATTATGGATAGATTGCTGAATTATCATTCGCTTGATATTCAATGGGGAAATCATGATATGCTATGGATAGGGGCTTATCTTGGAGATAGAATATCATTAGCAAATGTTATAAGAATATGTGCGAGATATGATAATTTGGACATTATTGAAGATAGATACGGAATTCCACTTAGAAATTTATTAAATTTTAGTGAAACACATTATAAAGATGATAATTGTAAAGAGTTTTTACCAAAACTATCTAAAAATGATGAGTTAAAATATAGTGAACATGAAATTATGCAAATAGCAAGAATGCATAAAGCTATGGCGATAATTCAATTTAAACTAGAAAAACAAATTATCGACAAACATCCAGAATTTAAATTACAAAGACGTGCATTACTAGATAAGATAAACTTCAAAAAACAAACAGTAAAGATAAATGGTAAAGAATACCCATTAACTTCATGTTATTTTCCAACGGTTGATGAAAAAAATCCATATCTATTAACTGACGAAGAAGAGAAGATTATTAATAGATTAAAAGAATCATTCATAACAAGTGAAAAATTAAAAAAACATGTTGAATTATTCATTAACAAAGGTGGCATGTATTGTTGCTATAATGGAAACCTTCTGTTACATGGTTGTATGCCAGTTGACGAGAAAGGTAACTTCCAGGAATTTTCTTATGGAGGTCATAAATATTCTGGAAAAAAATTATTAGACTTTTTTGATAAGAAAATTCGTAGTATTTTTTATTGTGATTGTAGAGAAGATAATGGTTTATTCTTCTATCTTTGGCAAGGACAATATTCTCCACTATTTGGGAAATGTGATATGACAACTTTCGAGAGATATTTTATCGAGGATAAGGCTACTCATGAGGAAGTGAAAAATGCTTATTACAAACTTAGAGATAATGAAGAATTTTGCATTAAGTTATTAAATGAGTTTGGTCTAACTAGTGAGGGGCATATAATAAATGGACATACACCAGTTAAAGAAACAAAAGGAGAAAATCCAATAAAAGCTAATGGTAGAACGATTGTTATTGATGGTGGAATGTCTAGAGCATACCATAAAACAACAGGGCACGGTGGATATACTCTAACTTATAACTCTTATGGATTACAGATAATGAGTCACGATATATTCAAAAGTAAAGAAGAATCGATAAAAAATGAGACGGATATTATTTCAACAAAGAGAGTTGTAGATAAACTTTGTCGTAAAAAAGTTGTTGATACTGATAGTGGTGTTAAGATACTTAAACAAATTGAATTGTTAAAAATCTTGTTAGAAGAATATAGACAAGGTATGATTTGTGAGAGATAAGTTAATTAAAAGGAGGTTCTAATCTCCTTTTAATTGTATTTATAAAAATATTAGAAAATATCTAATAAAAAATTTTGGGAGTTTCCTATTTTTAGTGAGGTATATTATGTATTTGATTGGAAATATTAAAAAAATAAAATTTTTTGTTGACAATATAAGTAAATTATATTATACTATTTTTTAGTTAATTGAATATGTACCTCACAAAATAAGTGAGGTAGAGGTTGCGATTTTTATTAGTAGGGTAGTTGAAAGTGTAGGGCTTGATGAGATTACTTGAAAGGAAACGTCGCCGAAATGATATTAATCCTATGTTAATATTGTTGGGCCTATATTGAACTAAGTATAGGACTGTCATAGTCGTGAGGCTATGTTGCGCTACTAATATCTTGTTTTGGAGAGATAATGTGAAGTATAACTCCGTGCAAATATGGTAGAAGTTATGCTTTTTTATTTTATCAAGGAGGTTTTTATTATGACAAACAACAGCAATAACAATAATGCAACAGAAGTAAAAAGAAATTTACGATCACGTCATATTAGTATGATTGCTATCGGTGGATGTATCGGTAGTGGATTATTCATGACAAGTGGTCAAGCAATTCAAAGTGCAGGACCTGGAGGAGCTATAGTAGCTTATCTATGTATTGGACTTATGGTGTACTTCTTAATGACATCATTAGGGGAAATGGCAACATATCTTCCTACATCAGGATCGTTTAGTACATATGCAACACGTTATGTGGATCCATCATTAGGATTTGCTTTAGGATGGAACTATTGGTTTAACTGGGTAATTACAGTAGCAGCTGACGTAGAGTTATCTGCATTAGCAATTAGTTACTGGGAGCCTATGCGAGTACTTCCTCACTGGGCTTGGAGTTTATTATTCCTAGTTATTATTATCGCTTTAAACTCACTTAGTGTTAAAGTTTATGGTGAAAGTGAATACTGGTTCGCACTTATCAAAGTAGTAGTAGTAATCATCTTCCTAGTAGTTGGATGTTTAACTATCTTTGGTATTTTAGGTGGAGAATATATTGGATTCAAAAACTTAACAATTGGTGATGCACCATTTATCGGAGAAGATACTTCATTATCAAGCCAAATCCTTGCTACACTTGGAGTATTCTTAATTGCTGGATATTCATTCCAAGGTACTGAGTTAATCGGTATTACTGCTGGTGAAAGTGAAAATCCTGAGAAAAGTATTCCAAAAGCTGTAAAACAAGTATTCTGGAGAATTTTAATCTTCTACGTACTAGCTATCTTAGTTATTGGATTATTAATTCCTTATACTTCACCAGATTTATTAGGAGCTGCAAGCTCTGAAGAAATTGCTAAATCACCATTTACAATTGTCTTCAAAAATGCAGGATTTGCTTTAGCAGCAAGTGTTATGAATGCAGTAATTTTAACATCAATTTTATCAGCTGGTAACTCAGGAATGTATGCATCAACAAGAATGCTTTATGCGATGAGTAAAGAAAAATTAGCATTCCCAATTTTTGGTCGTGTTACTAAATACGGAACGCCAGTTATTTCGTTAATCGCAACAGCAGCGGTAGTATTCTTTATTTTCTTAATCCAACTTACAAATGCTAATGCATATACTTATATCGTAGCTGCTAGTGGATTAACTGGATTTATCGCTTGGCTAGGTATAGCGCTAAGTCACTATAGATTTAGAAGAGCATATGTTACTCAAGGTAAAGATTTAAATGATCTTAAATATAGAGCTAAATGGTTCCCAGCAGGTCCAATTATCGCTTTAGTATTATGTATCATCGTTATTATTGGACAAGATACAGAACTTATTACTAAAGGTGTGGTAAACTGGAGTGGAATGTTAACAACATATATGGGAGTTCCAATCTTCTTATTCTTCTATCTTTACCACAAAATTAGATATAAAACAAAAGTAATTCCTTTAGATAAAGTTGATTTATCTCAAGATGTAGATACTAAATAATAAAAAAGTTCTAGTTCGTGTTGAACTAGAATTTTTTTATTATAAAGTAAAAAGATACATTATAATTTTATTGTCGAGAATATCTATCAATTGAATTGCTAATATAGTTTTTAATAGCTAATTAAGTAAATTATGAAAATACTTTAAAATTGTAATATTTTTAGTTAAATCACGGGAAATTTTCCTTAATTTGTGGTATTATAAAGGGTAGATTAAATTTTGATAAAGGAGGAATTTCTGTGAATCTTGAATATCCATATAGTTATGAAAATGTAGAAGATATGGCGAGTAAATATTTATCAGAAGAGCAAATAAAAATAATAAGAAAAGCTTATGAATTTGCAAAAGTTGCTCATGAAGGACAATTTAGAAAATCAGGGGAACCATACATATTACACCCAGTTCAAGTTGCAGGAATTTTAACTGAGCTTAAATTAGATTATGCAACAATTTGTGCAGGATTTTTACATGATGTTGTGGAAGATACTAAGTATACATTTGATGATATTAAAGAAACATTTGGTGAAGATATAGCTGTAATAGTTGATGGTGTTACAAAATTAGATAAAGTAAAATTCCGCTCTAAAAAACAATCACAAGCAGAAAATCATAGAAAACTATTTGTATCTATAGCAAAGGACTTGCGTGTAATTTTCGTTAAGTTAGCAGATAGGCTACATAATATGAGAACTATGAAATATATGAGAGAGGAAAAACAACGTGAAATTTCTAGTGAGACACTTGAAATTTATGCGCCTTTAGCTCATAGATTAGGGATTAGTGCGGTGAAATGGGAACTAGAAGATACTTCACTTAGATATTTACATCCATCTCAATATTTCTCAATAGTAGGAATGATGAAACAGAAAAGAAGTGCTAGGGAAGAAAGCATAAAAGATGCATGTTCAAGTATTACCTCGATTTTAGCTGAAAACAACATTAAAGCCCAAGTTACTGGTAGACCAAAACATATTTATAGTATTTATAAAAAAATGGTTAAACAAAATAAAACTTTTGACCAAATTTATGATCTATTAGCTGTTCGTGTGTTAGTTGATAGTGTGGCTGATTGTTATGCTACTTTGGGGTTGGTAAATAATCTTTGGGTTCCTATTCCAGGAAGAATCAAGGACTATATTGCTATGCCAAAACCTAATATGTACCAATCACTACATACTACGGTAATTGCTCCGGATGGCCAAACCTTAGAAGTTCAAATTAGAACTTATGAAATGCATGAAATTGCTGAAAAAGGGATTGCTGCACACTGGGCATATAAAGAAGGTAAGAAAGTAAATAAAAATAATAACTTTTATGAAAAATTAAATTGGTTCCAAAAAATCGCTGAAAATGACGAAACTGAAGCAACAGCAGAAAGCTTTATGGAATCATTAAAAGTAGATTTATTAAGTGATAAAATCTATGTATTCACACCAAATAGTGATATTATAGAATTACCAAAAGGATCATGTATTGTGGACTTTGCCTATGCGATTCACTCGGAAGTAGGTAATAAAATGGTAGGGGCAACAGTAAATGATAAAATAGAACCATTTGATTATGTATTATCTACTGGTGAAATTTGTGATATTCGTACTAGTAAAAATTCTACAGGGCCAAAACGCTCTTGGTTAGAAATAGCTACATCATCACAAACTAAATCAAAAATTAAAGCATTCTTCAAAAAAGCTGCTCGTGAAGAAAATTTAGTTAAAGGTGAAATATTATTAAAAGATGAGATTAAAGCAAATAACTTTGATATTGATGAAGTGTTAACAGATGAAAATATTGCAGTTGCACTTAATAAATATAAATTTGCTAATCTTGAAGAAATGTATGTTGCTATTGGTTATGGTGGAATTACGGCTAATAAAGTATTTGCTAGATTGACTGAGAAAATTAGAAAAGAAAAGATGACTCAAGAAAAAATTGAGAAACTTTTCAATGCAGAAGAAACTAAAAAAATAGTGACTGAAACAGGTGTTTATGTAAAAGGTGTTGATAATATTCTTGTTAGATTATCAAAATGTTGTCAGCCTATACCTGGAGATGAGATAGTTGGATTTATTACCAAAGGACGTGGGGTTACTGTTCACAGACATAACTGTCCTAATTTAACAGAAGAGGACAAAGCTAGACTACTTGAAGTTGAATGGGTTGAAAGCTTAAACGCTCGTCGTTATAGTGTTACATTACAAATACATGCTTTTGATAGAGATTTATTACTACAAAATGTACTATTAACATTGAGTGAGAGTAGAGTAGAAATTAAAAAATTAAATTCTGAATCTAAAGTTGATAAAACGTGTGTAATAACTATTGGAATATATGTGAAAAATGTTAGTGAATGTGAATTTATGATTAAAAAACTTAGACAGATTCCAGATGTTTATAGTGTAGAAAGAATAGTTAAATAGGTGAAAATATGAAAATTGTATTGCAGAAGGTTAAAAAAGCTAGCGTTAGTGTAGACAATAAAATTGTGGGAAGTATTGATAAAGGATACTGTCTTCTAGTAGGAGTACATAAGGAGTCTACTGAAGAAGATGCAAAGTATTTAGCTAAAAAAATTTCACAAGCTCGTTTATTTGAAGATGAAAATGATAAAATTAACCTAAGTCTAAAAGATGTAGGTGGAAGTATATTATCAGTTTCACAATTTACTTTATATGCAGATACTAAGAAAGGTAATAGACCTAGTTTTACCAGTGCTGCAGGTGCAGAAAAAGCTAATGAGTTATATGAAAAATTTAATGAATATCTAAGAGAAGAAGGTGTAAAGGTAGAGACTGGAATTTTCCAAACAATGATGGAAGTGAATATTGTTAATGATGGTCCAGTAACTATTGTTTACGAAAAACTATCAGCAGGAAATTAATATGAGAATAAAAAGAAGAAATAGAAATGGAGTATTATTAGTAATTTTTGCGCTACTATTATTATTAGTAATAGGAGGGCTTATAAACTTCATTGGAGAAAAGATGAATCCTTCGGCTGATGCTCAGAATAATATTACTATTTCTAAAGAAATAGAGCTGAGAACAGGTCCGGATGATACATATCCAGTATTAAAAAAAGTAACTGCTGGGGATAATGTTGAAATGCTAAGTAAGTCGGATACTTGGTATGAGATTAAAACAAATGATAGTTTTGTTGGATGGGTGCCAGGATGGAGCATTTTGGGAAGTGGACAGAAGAGCCCTGAAGATCAGAATAAAGAAAAGTTAAAATCTTATTCAATATTATTAAATCCAGTAACGAAACAAGATGAGGATGTAGATTATAAAGGAGTACACTCTAAGTCTTATAATCTAAAAGTAGCTAAACAACTAAAAGAGTTGTTAGAAAAAGATGGTATAAAAGTGATTTTAACTAGAGATAATGATGATATTTCGCCTACAAAGGAAGAAATAACAAAAATTGCTGCTGAAAATTCAGTAGAATTGTTAATGGATATAGATACTACAAACACTAGTAATAAAGATACTTTTGGAGTGAAGATATACTACGGAACTCAACAGTCTTCAATAGTAGCAAGAAGCATCGAGAAAAATCTTTCAGATCACTATTTATCAAAAGTATCATCTTCTGAAAAACAAGGGAATTTTTCTCAACTTAGTGATAAATTACCACAAGTAAAAGTAATATCAGCAAATTTAGATAAAAAAGTTGATGTTGACTTATTAAATAATGAAACTGTGAATAAACAGTATATAGATTCATTAAAAGAGGGAATCGAAGGCTACTTATATTATCTAATAAATGTCGATAATTATAATGCTAAGAGAAAAGAACAGTTACTAAACTTACCTCAAAAAGGTCTTTCTGTTCCTATGTATTATATGAAACAAGATGCATATAAAAATATTTCATATGGATTAGATAGTAAGAAAACAATCGAAACCAATGGAGATGCTATTATTTCACTTGCTATGATTGCGAAGTATATAGGTAAAGATGAAGCAACTGTAGAAGAACTTGCGTCTTGGGCAGGAAATAAATACTATATTAAAAATCAAGGGACACAACCTACAATTGTTTCAGCTTTCGCAGATAAATATAATCTTAAGGTTGAAAGAGTTGAGACGGACAAATTAATCGAAAATATAGAAAGTGCCATAAAAGATAATAAGCCAGTTCTTGTTAGATTAAAATCTGGTGTATTTGGTGATAGAGTGACGTACAAAGTTATTAGAGGCTTTGAAGATGACAAATTCTATATAAATGATCCAAATGATGATGATGTAAAACTTACAAGTTATAATGGCTTTACAGAAAATGATCTAAAAAATAATATTGCTCAAGCTTGGGTATTTAGTAAATAAAAATAAAGATTAACTTAGATAACTTCTAGGTTAATCTTTTTTATTTAAAATCAAAATTTTTATTGACTAATAGTATAAAATAAAATATAATAGTTAACAAGGTTAACTAATTAGTTAATGTTGTGAACTAATTTATAAAATTAAAGGAGGTAGAAAATGAGTGGAAATGAAATATCATATCACGTAGCAATGGATATGATGGAAGAATTTAGATTGATAATGAAAAGATTTCATAAGAAAAGTGATACACCGTATAGAAAACCTGAATTTCAAGCAATGTTATTTTTATCTTGTAAAGGGAAAATTACTATGCAGGAGTTAGGTGAAGAACTACATGTGACAAAACCTAGAGTTACAGCACTTGTAAGTGAATTACTAGAAAAAGATTTTGTTGTTCAAAGTACAGATGAAAAAGATAAAAGGAAAAAATATCTTAGTTTATCTGAAAAAGGAGCCGCATGCATAGAATCACATAGAAGAGCTTATGAAGCTTGGTTCGAATCTATGTGGAATAAATTTGATGCTCGAGAAAAGGAAGCATTTAATATATTGCTAACAAAAACAAATCTAGTATTAAGAGAAGAACTACAAGAAAAGGAGGAAAAAAATGAAACTAATTAAATATTTAAAAGGTTTCTTAGTACCGATGATATTTTTAGTTGCGATATTAGGAGTTCGTGTTGTCGCAGAGCTTGCATTACCAACCTATACAAGTAATATTGTGGATAAAGGTATTCAACAAAGTGGTATTGAAGATTCCGTTCCTGAAAAAATCAGCAAAAAGTCATTAAATGAATTAGAATTATTCATGACAGACGATGAAATCAAGAAAGTAACATCTAAATATACAAAAGACGGTGATGTTTATAAACTTGATAGCATTAATGAGCAAGAACGTAGTGAATTAAATGATATATTAAAAAATACTATGACTGTAGTATCTGGTGCAAAATCTGAAAACCTAGACTTAGCAAAGGTTGCAGAAGGAGTAAAACTAGGTTTAGTTAAAAAAGATAGCTTAATTGAACAAAAGAATAAATCAATTAGTGACTTAGGAAATTCAGCAGATATGATTACAAAACAGGCTGGTATTCGTTATGTAAAAGAAGAATATAGAAATAATGTAGGTATCGACACTAACGAAATTAGAAAAAATTACCTTAAAGAAGTAGGAATCATGATGATAATCGTGACATTTATTTCAGGTATTGGTAGTATTATTTCGAATTTTATTGCTAGTAGAATTTCTTCGGAAATAGCATATAACTTGCGTGAGAAATTGTATAACAAGGTACTATCATTTTCTAAACAAGATATCGATAAATTTTCAACTGCTTCATTAATTACAAGAAGTACAAATGATATTCAACAAATCCAAAATGCTTTAAATATGATGTTATTTATTGCGATTTATGCACCTATGATGGCAGTATACGGAGTTTACAAAGTTACACAAACAGATACAGGTATGACTTGGATAATCGCATTAGGTGTAGGTATTCTAGGGTTAACAATAGGAATAATCTCATTCTTAGTAATGCCTAAATTCAAAATTATGCAGAAATTAATAGATAGAGTTAACTTAGTGACTCGCGAAGCATTAACTGGTATTTCTGTAATCCGAGTTTTTGGACGTGAAAAATACGAAGAAGAAAGATTTGATAAAGAAAATACTGTTCTTAAAAATGAACAACTTTTTATCAATAGAACATTGTCAGCGCTTATGCCAATGATTATATTAATAATGAATGGAATTGCATTATTAATAATTTGGGTTGGTGGAAAAAATATAGATTCTGGTAGTATTCAAGTTGGAGATATGATGGCATTTATTACATATACAATGCAAATAGTAATGTCATTCTTATTCTTCACATTCTTAATGATGCAATTACCTCGTGCAGAAGTTGCAGCAGGCCGTATTAATGAAGTACTGGAAACAGAGGTTACTGTCGTAGATAGTAAACATATTGATGATAGTAAGCTTCAAGATGTGAAGGGTACATTAAAATTTGATAATGTTAGCTTTACATTTGATGGTGCTGATAGTCCAGTATTAAGTAACATTAGCTTTGAAGCAGAAGCAGGAAAAACTACAGCAATTATAGGAAGTACGGGTAGTGGTAAATCTACATTGCTTCATTTGATTCCTAGATATTTCGATGCTAGTGAAGGTGAAATTTCAATTGATGGAGTCAATATTAGAGATATAAGTTTAAGTAAATTAAGAGACACTTTAGGATTTGTTCCTCAAAAAGGAGTATTATTTAGTGGTAATATTGAATCAAATATTAAATTTGCTGATGAAAATATTTCTGATGAGCAAATGAGAAAAGCTGCTGAAATTGCTCAAGCAATAGAATTTATCAATGAAAAAGAAGATAAATTTAATAGTGAGATTTCACAAGGTGGATCAAATGTTTCTGGTGGACAGAAACAACGTCTTTCAATTGCTCGTGCGTTAGCGAAAAATCCTAAGATACTTCTTTTCGATGATAGTTTTTCAGCACTAGACTATAAAACAGATGTTAAATTAAGGAAAACTTTAAGAGAAGAAATGGCTGGTGTAACTACTATAATAGTTGCCCAACGTATTGCAACAATTTTAAATGCAGATAAGATTATCGTAATGAATGAAGGTAAAATAGTTGGAATCGGAAAACACCAAGAACTTCTAGAAACTTGTCCAACATATTTAGAAATTGCAGAAAGCCAACTTAGTGAAGAAGAATTACAAAAAGGAGGTAAACATCATGGCTAAAGATCAAAAAATAGAAAAAGCTAATAACTTTTCTGGAACATTAAAAAGAATTATCAAACTGATGTTTACACAGTATAAACTCTCAAGCATATTGATTGTATTCTTTGCATTAGCTAGTACTGTATTTGGTATAGTAGGGCCTAAGATTATGGGGAAAGCAACTACTGAACTTTTTGAAGGCTTAGTAGCTAAGATTAGTAATGAAGGTAGTATCAACTTTGAGAAAATAGCAGGAATTTTACTTACTGTATTAGGTTTATATATACTTTCATCATTATTCATGTTTATTCAAGGTTGGTTGATGAGTAATATTTCTCAACAAATGACTTATGACATTCGTAAAGATATAAGTAAGAAAATAAATACTTTACCTGTTGGATACTTTGAACAACGTACAGTAGGTGAAACTTTATCACGTGTAACAAATGACGTGGACACATTAGGTCAATCACTTAACCAAAGTTTTACACAAATAATTTCTAATACTGCAACAGTTTTAGGGGTATTGGTAATGATGTTTACAATAAGTCCTTTAATGACGCTTATTGCGTTAGCTTTAATCCCTGTTTCGGGAATCCTATTAGGCGTTATAACAAAATGGAGTCAAAAATATTTCAGAAGCCAACAAAAAATGCTTTCTGATGTGAATGGGCAAGTAGAAGAAAGTTTCTCAGGTCAGAATATTATTGCAGCATTCAACTATAAAGAAAAAAGTGTAAAAGAGTTCAACGATAAAAATAAACAATTATATACATCATCATGGAAAGCAAACTTCTTCTCAGGATTAATGTTCCCTGTGATTAACTTTGTTGGTAACCTAGGTTATGTTGGTATTGTTTTCTCAGGTGGATTATTAGTTTCTAAAGGAACAATTGGTGTAGGTGATATTCAAGCCTTTATCCAATATATAAGAAACTTCACTCAGCCAATTGGTCAAATAGCACAGTCTATGTCAGAAATTCAAAAGATGGCTGCGGCTGGAGAAAGAGTTTTTGAGTTCTTAGATGCTAAAGATGAAGAAGATGCAGAAGTACTTGAAACAGTTACTAATAAAGAGGGTAATGTTGTATTTGATAAAGTTAAATTCGGCTATGTAGAAGATCAGATTATTATTAAAAACTTTACTAGTGATGTTAAAAAAGGTGAAATGATTGCTATTGTAGGACCTACAGGAGCAGGTAAAACAACAATGGTTAAATTACTTTTGAGATTCTATGATATCAACGGTGGAAATATTTATATTGATGGGAAAGATATTTCTAAATTAGATAGAGCTGAGCTTCGTTCTTACTTTACAATGGTACTACAAGATACATGGTTATTTAAAGGAACAATAATGGAAAACCTTCGCTATGGTCGTTTGGATGCTACAGATGAAGAAGTAATAGAAGCGGCTAAAGCAGCTCACATTCATCACTTTATTAAAACTTTACCGGGTGGATATGATATGGAATTAAATGAAGATGCTTCAAATATCTCGCAAGGACAGAAACAATTATTAACAATTGCTCGTGCAATACTTGCTGATAAACCTATATTAATTCTTGATGAAGCAACTTCAAGTGTAGATACACGTACAGAAGTACTAATTCAAAAAGCAATGAATAAACTTATGGAAGGTCGTACTACATTCGTAATAGCCCACCGCTTATCAACAATTAGAAATGCAGACAAAATACTGGTATTAAAAGATGGAGATATTATCGAACAAGGTAACCATAACGAATTACTAGAACAAAAAGGTTTCTATTCAGAATTATATCAAAGTCAATTTGCAGAATAAAATTAAAGGCATTTAGAGATCTCTCTCTAGATGTCTTTTAATATTATTTCTTTGACAATATAAAGTTAATAAAGTATAATTATCTCATATTCGAGATAATTATGATGTGAATATGTGTAAATAAGATAGGAGAATCCTTATGAATAATGAGTTTAAAGCCGTTATTGGAATTATGAGGGCTAGTAATTTATTAGTAGATGATTTAAAGAGAACTTTAAAGAATTATCCAATTAATGCGACTGAATTTGCTGTTATGGAATTTTTATATAGTAAAGGTGAGAAGAGTATTCAAGAAATACGGGATAGAATATTACTTGCTAGTGGCAGTGCAACCTATGTTGTAGATAACCTTGAAAAAAAAGGATATGTTATTAGAAAGATTTCCCAAAAGGATAAAAGAGTAACTTATATAGGATTGACTGAAACAGGAATGAAATTAATAGATGACATATTTCCAACGCATAAAAAAAATACTAAGAAAATTTTTGAAAAAATAAATGACAAAGAGTTAGTAATATTAAAAGAAATCTTAAAAAAAATAAACTAGAGGCTTATGCCTTTTTTAATAAATAAATATCTTGAAATTGAGATAATATAGGAGGACATAAAATGATAGAGTTAGGAATTAGTACATTTGGTGAAACTACAGAAATTGAAGGAACAGGAATAACACCTGCACATGATGAACGTATTAGAGATATGATAGAAGAAATGAAACTTGCAGATGAAGTTGGTTTAGATCTTTACGCAATTGGTGAGCATCATAGAGAAGATTTTGCAGTATCAGCACCAGAAATTTTATTAGCAGCTGGTGCGGCTGTTACAAAAAATATAAAATTAAGTTCAGCAGTAACAGTATTATCATCATCGGACCCAGTAAGAGTTTATCAACAATATGCAACAATCGATGCTATTTCTAAAGGTAGAGCAGAAGTAATGGTAGGTCGCGGTTCTTTTACAGAATCATTTCCGTTGTTCGGTTATGATTTAGGTGATTATGAAGAACTGTTTGATGAAAAATTAGCGATGTTAGAGAAAATTAAAGATAATGAAATGTTAACATGGGAAGGAAAATATACACAAAAGGTAGAAAATAAGGGAGTGTATCCGAGAAGTGTTCAAGAAGATTTTCCAATTTGGGTAGCGACAGGAGGAAATACGGAGTCTACTATTAAAATAGCTCAAAAAGGATTACCTATAGCTTATGCAATAATAGGAGGTCAATATAAAGCTTTCAAAGGTTTAATAGATTATTATAGAGCTATAGGACGTAATGCAGGTCATAGTAACGATAAGTTAAAAGTCGCTTCACATTCTTGGGGATTCGTAGCTGATACGGATGAAGAAGCGATTAAAAAATATTTTCATCCAACAAAACAAGTAGTTGATGCAATTTCAAAAGATAGACCATTTTGGAGACCTCTTACTTTCGAGCAATATTTAAATAGCGTAGGGCCAGATGGATCTATGTTGGTAGGTAGTCCAGAAACAGTTGCCAATAAACTTATTGATATGATAGAAACATTAGGATTAGATAGATTTATGCTACATCTACCTCTTGGGTCTATGCCACATGAAGATATAATGAAAGCTATAAAACTATTTGGAGAAGAAGTAGCTCCACGAGTTCGAGAATATTTTAAGAATAAAAAATAAATTTTATGAGATAAATTAAGCTATATTTTTCAAAAGAGTATTCTCTGTGTTATAATGATTAAATAATACATAAATGGAGTGAAACGATGATTTTAGATAAGTATAAGTATTTATTATTTGATTTAGATGATACATTGTTAGATTTTGGTAAAGCACAAGTTTTAGCTTTTAGAAAATTATTAGAAGATGAGAATATAGAATATAATGATGAGTTATTTGAACAATATGAAACGATAAATAAATTTCTATGGAGAAGTTTTGAACGTGGAGAAATATCAAATAAAGAAGTTACAAGTGAGAGATTTATAAGATTTTTTAAGTTGTTTGATAGAAAAGTTGATGGTAATGAAGTAGATATTAGATATAGAGGATATCTTGCTGAAGGGAATCAACTTTTTGATGGAATAATTGAAATGTTAGAGAAGTTAACATCAACTCATAAATTATATGTAGCTTCTAATGGAATTGGAATTACTCAACATACAAGACTAAAAAATAATAATCTTAATAAATACTTTGAGAAAATTTTTATTTCCGAAGAAATTGGTAGCAAAAAGCCAGATAAAGAATTTTTTGATATTATCTTAAAAGAAATAGATGTAGAAAATAAGGATGAAGTTTTAATGATAGGGGATACTCTTACATCTGATATACTAGGTGCTAACAATGTTGGAATAGATAGTTGTTTAGTAGATATTCATAAAACTTCTAATCCAGAGATAGTACCTACGTATAAAATAGCGAAAACTATAGATTTATTGGAATTATAAAAAGGAGTCTAAGTTGATATTTATTCAACTTAGACTCCTCCTTTTATAAACTATGATCATTGTATTTAATATTTTCTAAAGCAATAAAACAGTGTTCAATATCGTATTGTTCTTTTAGAAGAATTTTTACATTTTCTACTATTATATAATCTTTAGCAGTATTATACTCATTTAAAAGGATATGCATTGCTGCGTTAATTTCATTAGTATCAGTATGCCAAATGTGGAATTCATGAATATCTGCAATACCTTCTATCTCTTTAATCTTATTGTAAATTTCTTCGGTATCTAAAGTAGTGGCTTCCATTAAAATTACAAATGATGATTTAGTAATTTTATATCCACCTTTAAATAATATTATACTGATAATAATACTCATAATAACGTCAACGATTTGATAGTTTGTAAAGTAAATAATTGTTGATGAAATTATAATTCCGATTGAACTGATTAAATCACCAAGGAAATGCCATAAAGCACTTTGAATATTAAGATTATCTTCTTCTTTTAAACTTTTTGTTAAAATTATCGTTACTACAATATTGAAGATTAAACCTATTGTTGAAATTATCAGCATAGATTTGAAATCAATATCTCTCGGATTGAAGAATCTCATAAATCCTTCGAAAACTAAATAAATTGAAATACCTAGTAGCATTAAACCATTAATAAAGGCTGCTAGTACTTCTAATCTCACAAAACCAAAAGTGTATTTTTTGTTTGGCTTTTTTGAACTGAATAGTAAGGCTATTAAACTGAATCCTAATGCAATAACATCAGAAAACATATGAAATGAATCGCCTAATAACGCTAATGAATTAGATAGAAGCCCTCCGATATATTCTAATAATGCAAAACTTATTGTTAAAATTAATGTTGTATAAAGTACTTTTTTTGAGTATGCTTGAATTTTATAATGTTTTTTATGATGGAAATTTGTTTGTATCATTTTGTCCTCCTTAAATTATAATATTGTTATTATAATTTAAGAGAGAGGATATTACAAAAATACTGCACTGATAACAATTATTAGTACTTTTATCATCTGGCTCTATTGCATTTTTTATATTAGTTTGATAAAATTAAGAAGAATTTAGAAGAAAAAAGGTGGAGAAAATTATGCGTATTTTATGTATTGGGGATAGCAACACTTGGGGATATGTCCCAGGTGAGGATGGAGTAAGAACTGACAAACGTTGGACTAAATTACTAGCAGAATTTCGTCCTAATGATACTATTATAGAAGAAGCTCTTTGCGGAAGAACAGTTACTGCAAAAGATACAATTGTACCGGTTAGATGTGGTATTGATACATTACCAATTTTAATGTTAAGTCATGTACCTGTGGACTTGGTAATAATCATGTTAGGTACTAATGATTTGAAAAAACAATTTAATCCGAGTGCAAAACATATAGCAAGAGGAGTCGAAGAATATATTAAATATATAAGAAATCCACACTTAATCGCGGGATATAAAATTCCGAAAATTCTTATCGTTTCACCAGTTCCTTTACGTGATGAAATAGTAGAAAGACAAAGCTTATTTGGGGAATTTGACGAAAACAGTTTAAAACAATCAAAATTCTTAGCTCAAACATTTAAAGAGGTAAGTGATAAATATGAAGTAGACTTTTTAAATGCGGGGCGTGTAGCCGAGACTTCATTAATTGACTGTATTCACTTAGATGAAAAAAATCATGAAAAATTAGCGAAGTATATTGCTAGTAAAGTATCTGAAGTGTTAGATTACGAAGAAGCAAGATAAGAAGAATCCGATGATAAACTTTCTAGATATGAAAGATTATCATCGGATTTGTTTTTTATATTGTTTAAAAGATATTTTACTTATATATATAGTTAAAATAGCTAGAAGCATATATATCAAATTGAATTCTGAAATAATAAATTGATTAGTAAAAGTTATGCTAAGTATTGTAAAATATATTCCGATTATGTATGTATTACCAGATTGCTTAGTTAAAGTTCGATCGATAGTTTTAAAAATTCTATAATAGATATTTAGTAAAATAATAAAAATAACACTAATTAACCAATATCTATCCGGTGGAATATTAAGATATAAATCACTTAATACCAAAGAAAAAGTAATAAAGTTAGTCATAATAAATAAATGACTAGTTAAATGACTAAAATTAATATCTCGAACATGAATACTTCTAGATATAAAACTAGGGAATAACTGACTTATCGTAAAGGCAAGAAGTATGAACCAATAACAATAATCAATGAATATTAAACCTAAAAAGAGGGCTAATGTTCGTCCAGTGTGAATGTAACAAAATGGTTCAGTAAGCTTTTTTATCATTAATTGTTTATTATCTGTGAGGATGTACTCTGTGATGTGTTGAACACTCAATATCACGGATAAATGCACTAACGTTGCAAGAATGAATTTAATATCAAATGTATTTCTTATTAATAAATTTAAGACAACAAAAGTTTGAGAAATTAAAAAGAAATAATTTAGAAAACTATCTTTACCATATCTATTTAAATGAACTACTTCCAGTAACCAACTATTAAAGAAAATTATAAATACCAATAAAAAATGAATGAATCCATATATTGACTTATTCATATATAAATATTCTATTGAGAATTTACTTATTAATAAAGACAATGAGATTGTATAAAAAGTAGTTAGTATTGTTTCTCTTTTTAGAATAAAATTCAAAATAAATCTCTCTCCTTATTCTTATTTAACTTCAAAAAATTTCACAAAAAAATATTGAAGTTATCCGTAACAAAATGCTAGGGGGATAACTTCAACCCTCTTTACAAAATGAAAGAAGTTATAATCATATTTTATCAAAAAAAAAATTGAATATCAATAAAATGAATGGACCTCAAAAGACTTTCATTATTAAAGAAAGATTTTTAAGATCCATTTCTAGTTGAGTTTTAAATTGATATATTTTATTTAGAATAGTTATTTTTTGAATTTTTTATGAGTTTCTGTGTAAAACACTAAACCGAGTAATGTAATAATAACTCCACTTATAGCTAACGTAAATTGAGTTATAATAGCAGCTAGTACTATATAAGCTCCACCTATTATAGAAATCCAAGGAACTATAGGATATAGTGGTACTTTGTATGGACGTGGCATATTAGGTTCTCTTTTTCTAAGGACAAATACAGCGAAAAATGTCGCTATAAAGAAAATCCAAATTGTAAATAAAAGAAAATCTGTTAGAGTATCAAATTCTCCTGTAAACATCATCGCAATAGTTAAAACTAAAGTTACTAAGGCTGAGAAATATGGAATTGAGAATCTATTTAATTTAATCCAAAAATTCTTAAATGGAATTTGATCTTTCATTGCCATTGCATAAGGAACGCGAATAGCGGTCATAGTAAATCCATTCATAGTACCGTAAACACTAATCATAATACCAATAGTTATTATTTTTCCACCGTTTGGTCCAAATAATTTAGTAGCTACATCATTAGGAACATTACTGTTACCTGCTATTTGTTCCATAGGCATAGTAAGTAAGTAAGCTACATTGATAAGTAGATAAATTGCAGTTATTACAAGTAAACCATATAAAATTGCTCGTGGTAAATCTTTTTTTGGATTTTTCATTTCACCAGCAATAGTTCCAACATTACTCCAACCGTCATAACCATACATGGCAGCTAA
The DNA here is from genome assembly GCF_028308085.1 of Gemella haemolysans. Lineage (GTDB taxonomy): Bacteria > Bacillota > Bacilli > Staphylococcales > Gemellaceae > Gemella > Gemella haemolysans_D. Next base: position 13,414 of record NZ_JAQMFS010000094.1, on the reverse strand, counting down.
CATTGCAGTACCAAGAGCGGCTAGAGGAGTTGAACTAGTTGATGATGAACTAGTAGGAAAAAGTTCAATTGTTGTAGGATTAGGTTGTAATAACCCGAAAACAATAATTGAAATAATAGGTATAAGTTTACAAATAGTTGCAACAGTTTGAATACGACCACTAGCCTTACTACCAAGTAAGTTTAATCCTGTTACTGTAGTAGCAGCACATGCCCCGACAAGTATTGAGTATTTTTTATCTACCCCAAAAAGATTTAGAAATTGTGTTGAAAAAATAGCGGCGGCGGCAGCTATACTGGCAGGATAGTATATTACAGCTTGAGCCCAACCAAGTAAGTATGATATTGTTTTACCATAAGCTTTTTCAACCCAAACTATCATACCACCGGTTTCCGGTATAGCAGCAGCAAGCTCAGCAGTAGTTAATCCTGCACAAATACTTATAATTCCTGCAAGAATCCAAGCAAGTAATCCAAGGCTGACATTTCCTGTAGTCTTATATATAACGGCTGCTTTGAAAAATACCCCAGATCCAATAACTACACCAACTACTGTAGAGAATGCTCCAAAAAATCCAATCTCTTTTTTTAAGTTTTCCAAAAAGAATCCCCCCTTATAATATGGAATATTTTTAAATAATATTTAATTTTTAAAATTTTTATAGTTGTTTTTTCTATTAATTTCTAGGCGTACTTATTATATCTTATTTTTCATACCTAAACAATAGTTTTAGAAGAAAAATTTAACAAATTATGTCAGAAAATTTTACATTATATTTATTTATGATATTATATTAAATCAAAGATTGAAATTAGGACATTTTAATTAATAGTACAAATATTAAATGTTAAAAAATTTAGAAAAATTCTTTCTAAAGATTTAACAAAACGGATTAAAATGTGTTATAATAGGAAGTATCTGAATAAAATTACTAGATTATACTAGAAAGGAATTTAACATGACAGAAGAAATTAAAGTAGATGTACAAGATTTAAATGATCAAATGCTTGTTCGTCGTGAAAAAATGGAAGCTATGAGAGAAAGTGGTTTAGATCCATTTGGAACTAAATTTGAAAGAACACATCTTTCAGATCAAATCGTAGCAGAATATGATAAATTTAGTAAAGAAGAATTAGAAGAAAAAAATATTTCTGTAACAATTGCAGGACGTATTATGACTAAACGTGGTAAAGGTAAAGCAGGATTTGCTCATGTTCAAGACTTAGGTGGTCAAGTTCAAATTTACGTTCGTCAGGATAGAGTTGGAGATTCTTATGAATATTTCAAAACTCTTGACCTTGGAGATATCGTTGGTGTAACAGGAGTATTGTTCAAAACTAATGTAGGTGAATTATCTGTAAAAGCTGATAAATTCGAAATTTTAACAAAAGCATTACGTCCACTACCAGACAAATTCCATGGACTTAAAGATGTTGAAGAACGTTATAGAAGAAGATACGTAGACTTAATTATGAATGAAGAAAGCAAAGAAACATTTATCTTACGTTCTAAAATTATTCAAATTATGCGTAGCTACTTAAATGAACGTGGATACTTAGAAGTGGAAACTCCTATGATGCACTCAGTTGCTGGTGGAGCTGCTGCTCGTCCATTCGTGACTCACCACAATGCACTTGATATGCAATTATTCATGCGTATCGCACTTGAATTACCTTTAAAACGTTTAATCGTTGGTGGATTAGAAAAAGTATATGAAATCGGTCGTGCATTCCGTAACGAAGGTGTGTCTACAAGACATAATCCAGAATTCACAATGATTGAATTATATGAAGCTTATGCAGATTACAATGATATTATGGACTTAACAGAATCTATGATTGCGTATATCTGTAATGAAATTCACGGTACTACAAAAATTATGTACGGAGAAGATGAAATTGATTTAACTCCAAAATGGCGTCGCGTACACATGGTTGATGCTATTAAAGAAGTAACAGGTGTTGACTTCTGGCCAGAAATGACAGATGAACAAGCTCATGCATTAGCTAAAGAGCACAATGTTCCAGTTAGAAAAGATATGAAAGTTGGACACATTATTAATGAATTCTTCGAAACATTTGTAGAAGAAACATTAGTTCAACCAACATTCGTTTACGGTCATCCAGTAGAAGTATCTCCATTAGCTAAAACTAATGCAGAAGACAAAAGGTTTACTGATCGTTTCGAATTGTTTATCGTTAGACGTGAACATGCTAATGCATTTAGTGAGTTAAACGACCCAATCGATCAAAAAGAGAGATTCTTAGCACAAATGGATGAAAAAGATGCTGGTAACGAAGAAGTTTATGAAATGGATGAAGACTTCGTAGAAGCATTAGAATATGGTATGCCACCAACAGGTGGATTAGGAATCGGAATTGATAGATTAGTTATGTTATTAACTAACTCAGCTTCAATCCGTGACGTGCTGTTATTCCCATACATGAAGCACAAATAAGTCGATATTGATTTATTAAAATCTGATTAGAAGAATATTATTCGAAATAACAAAAATTAAAACTCCCTAAAATTTAGGAAGCTTTAATAGGAATTAAAGGGAGCTTAGTCTCCCTTTTATTATATAAAAAAGATATATAAGGAGTATCCAATGGCAAGCTTTTTTGAAAAATTAAAAGAAAAATTTTCTGCTAAGGAAGAATTAAATGAGGAACTGATTTCACTTGACGAATATGAAGAGTTCGTCGAGAGTCAGTTTGTAACTGAAAAATTTAAAAAAGGATTAAAAAAATCTCGTGATAACTTCTCTAATGCACTTAATAATTTAATTAGCTCATATAGAGAAATTAACGAAGAGTTTTTTGAAGATTTAGAGGAATTACTTATTCAATCGGATGTTAGTTATAATACCGTATTAGAATTAGTTGATTATTTAAAAGTTGAATCACAACGACAAAATCTAAAAGAACCAAGTGAGCTTCAAAGTATGATTATTGAGAAGTTGGTAGATGTTTACATGGAAGGAACTGTAAAATCTGAATTAAACTATGCACCAGAAAAAGAACTTTCAGTGTTCTTATTCGTGGGGGTAAATGGAGTAGGAAAAACTACATCTATCGGTAAGTTAGCTTATAACCTTAAGAAAGAAGGAAAAAAAGTACTTATAGCAGCTGGAGATACATTTAGAGCAGGGGCTATTGATCAACTTGATGTTTGGGCAAAACGTAGTGGTGCAGATATTGTGAAATCACATGAGGGAGCTGATTCAGCAGCGATTATCTTTGATGCTATTCAATCTGCTAAAGCAAAAGGTTATGATGTATTACTTTGTGATACAGCAGGTCGTCTGCAAAATAAAGATCATCTTATGAAAGAGCTTGAAAAAATTGTCCGTGTAATTAAAAAAGAAGTTCCAGAAGGACCACAGGAAGTACTTTTAACAATAGATGCGACAACAGGCCAAAACGGTATACTACAAGCGAAAACATTTAAAGAAGTAAGTGATGTAACAGGTGTAATCCTTACTAAACTTGATGGAACAGCTAAAGGTGGTATAGTTATCGCTATTAAGAAAGAACTAGGTATTCCAGTTAAACTTGTAGGTTTAGGGGAAAATATCGATGATTTAGAAGTGTTTGATCCTGAACAATATATTTATGGACTATTTTATCAAGAAAACTCTGAGAAAACTGAAGAACAATTGGACGCAGAATAGTAATTAAGAAATAGTTTGATTAATGAAATTTTAAAAAACTAAAAAGTTATAAGATTTTTTAAATTTTCAGCTTTAATAAATAGTTAAGTGAGATTTTTCATAAATTTGATTTTCAAAATCATATTTGGAAAATCTCTCTTTTTTGTATTAATTTTAAATTAATAATTAAATAGAAATATTTTAGTATTAAATTTGAAATTATTTCCGAAAATTAATTGAAAAAATTGTAATAAAAGTATATAATATATATATTAAGAAGGTAAATATATATGGAGGATTGAGATGGGATTTTTATCTAAATTATTCGGAAAAAAAGAAGAGCAAGTAAATGAGGTTGTCTTAAGCTCATACATGAAAGGTAAAGTAGTAGATATTACAGAAGTACCGGACCCAGTATTTGCTCAAAAAATGATGGGAGATGGATTTGCTATTATTCCTGAAGAAGGGAAACTTATTTCACCAGTAGCTGGAGAAATTATCCAAGTATTCCCAACAAAACATGCTTTTGGAATTAAATCAGGAGATGTAGAAATTCTTATTCACGTTGGATTAGAAACGGTTGCTATGAAAGGTGAAGGTTTCGATGTAGCAGTATCTGCAGGAGATAGAGTTGAAGTAGGTCAAACTTTATTAACTTATGACTTAGAGTTAGTTAAAGAAAAAGCTAAAGACATTATTACTCCTTGTGTTATCACAAACATGGATGCAGTGGAAAATATCGAAGTATTAAAATTTAATGAAACTGTTGATTTCTCACAAGAAGTAGCAAAAGTAAAACTTAAATAGACCCAGGTCTATTTAAGTTTTACTATTAGTGGCGAAATTATGAATGATAAAAAATTTTGGAAGATTATATATCTGTACATAACGAAATATAATTATAGTATATTGTATTATCGTCCAGAAAAAAAAGATGTATGGCTTATTAATGAAGATAATGAATTAATAAGATTTATATACGGAGATAGTTTTAAATCAACAGAAATTGACAGTATTGTTTCTAATGTTATTAGAAATGAAGTTAGACTGAAAAAAATGTTTAAACTGAGTAGTTTAAAAATGAAAATCCTATACGTTTCTCCTGAATTTGATGATTTTATAGAAGATTACAAAAAGTATAGAATATCAAATAGCCTAATTATTGAACGTATTTTATATAATGAGAAAAACAGTAAGTTGTTTTTAAAAGAAAAAGATAAGAGTTTTATTGAAGGAACGCCTGACACTTTAAGATATAAAAATAGAGTGGTTGAATTATATAAGAGACAGACTTTAGATAGAAGTGTATTTAATGTAAAGTATAATATCTTATCAGGTCTTTATTTAATTTTATTCTTAATAAATTATTTTATAATTTATTTATCGAATAGACATAGCTCTGCATACCAATATATCGAGTATAGTTATCAGAAAATTATAAGCGGTCAATTTTATAGAGTATTTACCAGTGTTTTTACAGTAGATAACTCTATGAAATTGTTAGTAATATTGGCAACACTCGGGGTGAGTTCAATACTATTTAATAAGTCTCTTAACATATTAAAAAGCATTGGAATATTATTAATAGTTTCTTTAGTATTAAATCTCCTGTTGATATTTGGATATTCAGGAACGCTAGATATTGCCCTGGTTTCAAATATTGCGCTTTTAGGTTCTATTTTTATGGGACAGCTTAGTAAAAAGAATGATAATTTGAAATTCATGTATTCTGGTGCGATCTCAATTGTCTATCTAGCCTTGGTTTCAATATTATTTGATACTTATATAGTTTTATATATTTTTTCTTTTGTATTAGGAGTATTTATAGAATTATTCTTAGTTAAGAAAAGAGTTTATATAGCACTAGTTTGCATGGTAGTCTTTTGTTTGCTTGGTGAAATATTGTTATTCGCAGGTGTTAATACGAAAAGTACAATTAACAGATTTAGAGTTTCGAGGGTTGATAGTAGGTTGCTAAAAACATATAGTGATGAAGATATATTTAATTTAGAAACAGAATTAAACTCTAAGAATAAATCAGCTTTAACTTATTATGAGTTAGGTATGGTGAAGATGACGACTGCAACTAAACAAGATGCTAAAAAAGTTTTTCTTGAGGGAATAAATTTTGATGATTCTTTTGCACCGCTTTATTATAATTTAGCAATAATTGAACGCCAAGAAGGTAACTATTCAAAAGCAAAAGAGTATGCAAAAAGAGCTTATGAATTAGACGGTAGAGAAACTAATAAAAACCTAGTTGATGAATTGAGTAATTTTTAAGGTGATATAAATGAAAAATTTTTATGATTTACAACAATTTTTGAAATCATTTGGTATAATTATATATATGAAGGATAGAAAACATACATTAAGTATGGTAGAATATGAAGTGAGAGAATTAAGACGATTAGAATTAATTTCAAAAGAAGATTTTATAAGAGCAATTGCTATAATAAGACATGAAGTTAATTATGAATTATCAAAAGGATAGGTGATAAGAGATGGAAAATAACCTAATATTTATTAAGGTTCGTAGAAGAATAGAAGAAGATGTTGTGAAGATTGAAGAAATGATTAATGCTTGTGTATCGGTAAAAGGTCAGAGAAAATGTCCACTTTATCAAGATGTTATTGATACTCAAATATATGGTCTTACTAAAGAAATAAACTTAGCAGTAGAAATAGGTTGTATTTCACAAGAAGCTGGGCGCATAATTCTAGCTGATTTAGAAAATAAAGCTAGTGAAATGTACTCTAATATAGAAGAAGAAAGTAAAGCAAATTAATATGAATTTTGTAAGAAGAATACATAGATCAATTAAGCATGAGCGTAGACATGTAAGATTAGATTGGGTAGTAGCATTAACTCTTTTAGTATTGTTAATCTTAAGTTGCATGATGGTCTATAGTGCTAGTATGATAGGGAATAAATATGGTACCTTTACATCAGGTATTCCAGTAGGTGAAACATATTTCTTACGAAGACAAGCGATGTGGGCAGTACTAGCTTATATAGCGTTTCTAGTATTCTCTGTTGCAATACCTTTTGAAGTTTTTAAAAATAAAAGCTTTTTAATGAATGGATATCTAGTAATAGCGTTTCTACTATTTGTACCTTTATTTATGCCATCAATAAATGGTGCTAGATCTTGGATAAGAATAGGTGCGTTCAGTTTTCAGCCATCAACTTTAGCACAGTTATTTATCATTATGTATATGGCATATATTTTAGAGACAAGAAAAGTTAAATTAAGACAAATTTGTACGAGTTCAGAATTACTAAAAATGTTTGGTATACCGCTAGGATTAGTTACTATAATAGCTCTACAAAATGATACTGGTATGATACTTATCACGTTGTCAGTTATGGGGATTATGACTTTATGTTCTAATATGCATTCTCAAAACATAAAAAAAATATTATCACTAGCGATAGTGGCAGGTGTGGCAGTATTGATGTTATTTATGTTGAAGAGTGCATTGTTCAGTAGCGGAACTTCGTATAGAACAAATCGACTTAAGGTTTTTCTTAATCCATTTTCAGATGACTTAGCTGCAGCAGCAGATCAGGTAATAAATTCATATGTTGCGTTTGGTAATGGTGGATTATTCGGTAGAGGATTAGGAAATTCTATCCAAAAACTAGGTTATTTACCAGAAGCACATACAGACTTTATACTTGCTATTATAGCTGAGGAGTTAGGTTTTATAGGAGTTTTATTCGTAGTTACTTTATTATTAATTATCATTGGAAAAGTAATATTTTCTGGTACAAAATCAAGAAATACTTTTTCAGCTATGTACTCATTAGGATTCGCAAGTCTATTAGTAGTACAGGGAGTAGTAAATATTGGTGGAGTTACGGCTTCTATCCCGATGACTGGAGTTCCACTACCATTTATAAGTAATGGTGGTAGTTCAATTCTTGTATTAAGTATTGGATTAGGAATAGCTACTAATATTTTATCCCATGTTAAATACTTAAGAAGTAATAAAAAATAATGATGATAAATCGGATTAATATTTTAAATATTGGTCCGATTTTTTGATTGGGAGTGACTCGAAAATCATGATTTTGTAGAAATCGATTTTGTTGAGTCACTCCCGCACAGTTTATTAGACATCTAAATAGCTTTTATAAAACGAATTTAGATATCAATAAACCACTGCGTCTATGAGTTCTTATACGAGCTTTGTTAAAATTTTAGGACTTTTGGGTCAGCCCCTAAAATTGAAAAATTTATATTTTATTATGATGAGACTTGCTAACTTATAATAATCAAGCTATAATAGTAAAGGTAACTTTTAAAGGAGATTATAGATGAAATTAGAACAATTTGATTTTTATTTACCAGAGGAACTTATTGCACAAACTCCTCTTTTAAAAAGAGATACTAGTAAATTACTGTGTGTAGATAGAAAAAATGCTACACATGAACATAGAGTTTTTTCAGATATTATAGAATATTTTAATCCTGGTGACACTTTGGTATTAAATAATACTAGAGTAATGCCGGCACGTTTATATGGGGCAAAAAAAGATACAGGTGCTGCGATAGAAGTATTATTATTAAAAAACTTGGGACATAATGATTGGGAATGTCTAGTTAAGCCAGCCAAAAGAATAAAAGAGGGAAATATTGTATCTTTTGGTGATGGAATAATGGAGGCGGTGTGTACAAAGGTACTTGATGATGGATTTAGACATTTTGAATTTGTTTACGAAGGAATATTCCAAGAAAGACTAGATGAACTAGGTACAATGCCTTTACCCCCGTATATAAAAGAAAGATTAACTGATAAAGAAAGATATCAAACAGTTTATTCTAAAGAAGTAGGAAGTTCAGCTGCTCCAACTGCTGGCCTTCACTTTACAAATGAATTATTAGATCGAATTAAGGAAAAAGGCGTAAATATTGCGTATTTAACTCTTCATGTGGGGTTAGGGACATTTAGACCAGTTGCTGTAGAGAATATAGAAGATCACGATATGCATTCAGAATATTATACTCTAGATGAAAAAACAGCGGAACTTATTAATAAAACAAAAGAAAATGGAGGAAGAGTATTTTCTGTAGGTACCACTTCAACAAGAACATTAGAAACAATTGCTCGAGACAATAATGGAAAAATAGTTGCAGCATCAGGTTGGACAAATATTTTCATCTATCCGGGATTTGAATTTAAATGTGTTGATGGATTAATCACTAACTTTCATCTACCAAAATCATCATTAATAATGCTTGTTAGTGCATTTTATGATAGAGAAAAAGTTTTAGAATTATATAATATAGCAGTTGAAAACAAATATCGTTTCTTCAGTTTTGGAGACGCGATGATAATAATATAGTTATTGAAAGGAAATTTTTAAATGAGAGATGTTAAAGAAAATGCAGTTTGGTATGAGCATATAAAGACATGTAAGCAGTCAGGTGCAAGATTAGGTATTGTTCATACTCCACACGGTAGCTTCGAAACACCAGTATTTATGCCGGTTGGAACACAAGCTACAGTAAAAGCAATGTCACCAGAAGAAGTAAAAGGAATGGGTGCTGATATTATTTTATCTAATACATATCACCTTTGGTTACGCCCTGGTGAAGAAATTGTTGAAAAAGCAGGTGGACTTCACAAATTTATGAATTGGGATGGAAGCATCCTAACAGACTCAGGTGGATTCCAAGTATTTTCTCTTAGTGAAATGAGAAAAATTGAGGAAGAGGGAGTTCATTTTAAAAATCATCTGTCGGGAGAAAAATTATTCTTGTCACCTGAAAAAGCAATGCATATTCAAAATGCTTTAGGTTCAGATATAATGATGGCTTTTGATGAATGTCCAGACTATAATCATGACTATAAATATATTCGTCAATCAGTAGAAAGAACTAGTCGTTGGGCTGAGAGATGTCTAGAAGCACATAAAAATCCAAAAACACAAAGTATTTTTGGTATAGTTCAAGGAGCAGGATTTAATGATTTGCGTGAACAAAGTGCTAAAGATTTAGTAAGTATGGATTTTCCAGGTTATGCTATCGGAGGTTTATCGGTTGGTGAACCAAAACATGAAATGTACAGAGTTTTAGAGCATGTTACGCCATTATTACCAGCTAATAAAGCAAGATATTTAATGGGGGTAGGATCACCTGATGCACTATTTGAAGGAGTACTTAGAGGAGTAGATATGTTTGACTGTGTATTACCTACGCGTATTGCACGTAATGGAACATGTATGACTTCTGCTGGACGTGTTGTAGTTAAGAATGCTAAGTATGCGGAGGACTTTACACCACTTGATCCAGAATGTTCATGCTATTGCTGTAAAAATTATACAAAAGCATATCTTCGTCATTTATTTAAAGCTGATGAAATATTTGGTGCTAGACTAGCGACTACTCATAATATTCATTTCTTAATTAATATGATGAAAGATATTCGTCAAGCTATTAGAGAAGATAGATTACTAGATTTCAAAGAAGAATTCTTTGAAAAATATGGATTAAATCAAGAAAATCCTAAGAATTTCTAATAATCTAGTAAAAAAAATATGATAAAAGGTTTATTTTTTACTTCTTATATAGTAGAATAAACATATATTATAAATAAACGGAGGTAAAACATGCAAGGTTCATATATTAATATTATTATGATAGTATTTCTTTTTGGATTCATGTACTTCATGATTATTAGACCACAATCTAAAAGAAATAAAGAATTAAAACTTCTACAAGATTCATTAAAAGAAGGAGATAGAATCGTAACTTTCGCTGGAATTTACGGAGATATCGTTGAAGTAGGGACAGTAACAGTAAAAGTAAGAATTGCACCAAAAGTAGAAATCGAAATAGATCGTAATGCTATTCGTAGCTTAGCTGCAAAATAATAAATATTTAAGCGGATTATATTAATAATCCGCTTATTTTTTTGGAAAAATTTTTTAATTTTATGGGAGTTTTGTTAAGTACATAGTGTATTAATTATTTTGAAATGTTATTATTTCTATAAGTATATTTGTTAGTATATAAATGCAATATTATAAAGAAAAGATAAAAACTAAATAAAAATTGTAATAAATAAATTAGATAGGTAAGAATTACGTCACTTCTAAAAAGTGAATTAATATAAAAATACTATTGAATTTAAGTTTGTTATATTTGATATTTTCATGTATACTTAAACAATATAGAGTAATTAGTTAACTTAAAATAATGTTAATTAAATTCTAAATACATATATTTAAGATGGAATCTTGGAGGGAATATGTTTAAAAATAATATTGATAAAAAAATAGTAAAATATGGAATAAAGAAACTTAGTTTAGGAATAGTATCAGTTGCAATAGGTACATTAGTATTTTTAGGTGGTTCAGCAAGTGCCCATGATGAAAATAGTTTAAATGAAGATGGTAACACAGTACATGAAAAACTTAAAATTTTAGAGAAAAATTCTGAAACTACTAATAATTTGGAAAATAAAACTGCTAAAGAAAGTAATAATATTTCTAATGATAATACGAAATCCTCAGTAAGTGAAAATAATATAGAAAATAAGAATTTAGCTACAGATTCAACTTTAACTACTACAGTAAATGCAAAACCTGAAAAAAAAGATGTTACAACAAACTCAAGTTCTTCAAATTATAATTTAAATGTTCTAGATAAACGAATAGATGATAGTAGTGATATTGCTAATCTACTGACGAAGATAATTAATAAAAACTTAGAAGAAAATAAAGTTACAACTGAGGAAGTAGAAAATACTGTAGAACCTGTAGAAAAAGGAACAAAAATCATTTCTAGACTTACTAGCAAATATGCTGAAGATATAGCAAAAGGTTATATAGGATTAGAGGGAGGTAAGTACGATAGTTTAATTTATAAAAAGGCAATATTAAATCCTGATGGAGATGATGATGGAGATGGTATAGCAAATAAAGATGAATTATATATTTATAAAAAAGACGGACGTACTTATCTTGGGTATGATATTCATCCAAGACTTGCCGATACTGATGGAGATGGATTAAACGATAAAGAAGATAAAGATAAATTAATCTGGAATGTATCAGCAAGAGATATGGCCATGTTTATAAATTTAGTTTATGAGAATGATAAAAAAATAGATGATATTCTTAAAAAACAAGCTCCAGCAGGTACTCTTTCAAACAATATTCAAAAGATGACTAATAATGAGCTTGGACCATATTGGAGAGTAAAAGAAACATTTCATCAGGATAATGGTCTAGACGCGGTATTATTTGAAACAACTAATAATTTTCCATTTTTAAAAGGTGATAATATCCAAGTTCTTGCTTTTGCAGGCACAAATGTTGCGCAAGCAGGGGATTTAAAAGCCGATTTAGCATTATTCTTTGGTAATGAATCAAATCAGAGTGAAGCAGCTATTCAATTAATGAAAAAAATAAAAAATGATAGTACAATTACAAATTTATATATCACTGGACACTCATTAGGTGGATATTTATCATTAAGAGCTACGGCAACGGCTGAAAAGGAAAAATTTGGGAAGTATAAACAAACTTATACGTTTAACGCTCCAAAAGTTAAGAGTGGTTGGTTATGGGGAGTTCCTAAGGATGATGTAAGAATTTCTGAAGAGCTTGCAAAAACTGGGAAGATAAAAAATTATTATACTGATAATGATAATATAATCCCTGGAAATCTTCAGCCTAATAATAAAATAAGCATAGGTAAAAGTGCAGGAGCTCATTCATCAACGTCTTATTTTGAAAATAGAGTAAATTCAAATCCAGATTTTAATTTTGGAAAACGTCAAGGAATGGATGGAGTTGGATATCGTGATGAAAATATAAATAATTTAAGTATAATTGATCCAGAAAATGGAACATTGAGTAAGACGTTTTTACCAACTTTAGTAGATGATAAACCAGTATCTATAATGATAGGAGACAAACTTAAAGATAAGGATATAATCAGTAAAGTTAATAGAAATTTATTACCAGTTAATACTAAGTTATCATTAGTTTATAAAGATGAATTAACATCTTTGGGTATGAAATATGCTACAGTAAGAGTTGCATATTTAGATGATAATAGTAGTAATGACATCAATATTCCTATATCAGTAAATGAAGCAGATAAAAAAGAGCTGATATCTGTAGTCAATGCTGCTCAAAAATTAGTAGAGTCAGTTGTAGATTTATCAGATAAGACTAAAAAATCAGCTGAAAATTATAATTTATCAAAATCAACTTTAACAGAAAAATTGAAAGAAGCGGAAGCTACAATTTCGAATACACTTTCTCCACAACTTGCTATTAATAATATTACTAGAGAAATAGCTAGCTTAGGACTGGATGTTATAAATTCACGTGCTGCCTTAGAACTAACAGAAGCAGGAAAATATGAACCAAAACTTTTAAATGATGAAAAGATATTATTACATCAAGGAAGTAGTTTAAATGTAAATGAAGTAATTAATAAGATAGTTAAAGATAATATCCCACAAAATATAAACTATGAAATATTAAATTCTACAGATTTTGGAGAATTAGGAGATGTCAATGCAAGGGTAAGAATAACATATTCTGATGGTTCAAATGACATAGTTAATGTACCTATTAGAGTATATACAGATTCTAAAGGCGAACCAGTAGTACAAGAGGAGAAACCAGAACTAGTAATAAGTGAAAAAGGTGAGCCACTAGTACAAGAGGAGAAACCAGAACTAGTAATAAGTGAGAAAGGTGAGCCACTAGTACAAGAGGAGAAACCAGAACTA
>NZ_JAQMFS010000093.1 GCF_028308085.1 Gemella haemolysans | reverse complement strand
ATTTTGTCGAGTCACCCCCGCACAGTTTATTAGATATCTAAAAAGCTTTTATAAAGCGAATTTAGATATCAATAAACCACTGCGTCTATGAGTTTTCATATAAATCTTGTTAAAATTTAGGGCTTTTGGGTCAGCCCCCTTTATACGTCAAATTACAATGCTTCTTTTATTGTTTTATTTGCATCTTCAACAAATTTATCTAATCCTTCTTTAGGTGAAGTTTTTCCGTTTAATACACCTTGAACCATATTGAACCAAAGTGGTCTCATTTTAGCAAATCCAGGAATTGTGTTATAGTATGTTCCATATTGACTTGTTAAACCTTCTGCGAATTTAAGTTCTTCTGAATCATATAATCCTGTTTCACCTTTTTTAGCTGAGAAGTTACCAGATGCTAATAGAGTACGTTTACCCCAATCTTTATCATTTACCATGAAGTCAACGAATTTTTTAGCTGCTGCTGCTTTATCTACATCACCATTATCAAAGATAGCTGGTCCAGCTACTAAGTAGTCATATTTAGCTTTTCCACCATTGTTAGGGAATGGTAAGAATTTATAGTTAAATCCTGATGCATGTGATGCTGCGATACCTGGTGAGAATAAGATTGTAGTTGCTGCACGTCCTGATTTGAATGCTTCTAGAGCATCTTTAGCTTCTAAGGCAACACCTTGACCTAATAAACCTTCATCATATGCTTTTTTAACCCATTCTAAACCTTTAACACCGTTAGCGTCGTTAATAATATATTTGCTATTTGCATCGTCTGTAATCCAAGAGTTGTATAAGTTTGCTACAAATGCTCTTGGTCCTTGGTCTCCTGCTTGTGATTTAGTATAAAATAAAGCTGGAGTGATATTTGAATCTTTTTGTTTAACTGCTTTTAAGAATTTTTCATATTCTTCAACTGTCCAACTTCTATCTTGTTTGTTAAGAGGTAGAAGATCTGTTACTCCTAATCTATCAGTTAAATCTTTGTTTACCCCCATTAAGAATGGTGCTACCCCTTGTGGATACATGTAAAGTTTGTCTTTGTAACTAGAAGCTTTAACTGCTGCTTCACTTAATTTTGATTTATCAACATCATCTAATGGAACTAATAAATCTTTCGCTGCCCAAGCAATTACACGACCTGGTGCATCGTAAATTACGTCTGGAGCAGTTTTTGATTGAATAGCTGTTTCTATTTTAGCTGGTCCATCTGTAAATTCTATTTTTTGATAATTTACTTTAATATTTGGATTTTTCGCTTCGAAAGCTTTAATTAAAGCTGCATCAAAATCCTCAGTTTTCTTAAATTCTTTATCTTTAGTGAATTGTGGGAAGTCCCAATAAGTAATTTCTACTTTTTTGTTCGGGTCAGCTTGTTTTTCTTCTTTTTTACCACCCACACACCCTGTTAAAACAAGTGCAGTTGTTGCTGCTACAGCAAGTAGCTTATTTATTTTTCTCATAATATGAGCCTCCTTATTATTTTATGTTTTTAAAAATTTGACGTCTTATTTAAACTAATCTAAAATACTAAGCTCAGTATCTACATCAAAGAAATGAGCTCTATTCATATCTAGCGCAAAAGTTAATTCATCACCCATTTTAATATTTTGTCTTGAGTGTACAATTGCTTTGATATTTTCTCCATTTAAATCAGTATGAACGATATATTCAGAACCTAATAACTCAGCCACAATTACTTTTGAAGTAATTTTAGCATGTGAATAAGTTTCTAATACTAACGGGTCATTTGATATATTTTCAGGTCGAATTCCTAAAACAACTTCTTTCCCTTCGTATCCTAATTCTTTTAATTTTTCATAATATCCAACAGGAATCTCAATATTTCCGCCACCTTTTGTAACAAAGTTACCTTCTACAACTTTTCCTCTCATGAAGTTCATAGTTGGTGCTCCGATAAATCCAGCTACAAAAAGATTTTCAGGATGATCATAAATATCTTTTGGACTTCCTACTTGTTGAACTACACCTTTTTTCATTACAACAATTCTGTCAGCCATTGTCATAGCTTCAGTTTGATCGTGTGTTACATAGATTGTAGTTGCACCTAAAGTATTATGAATTTTAATGATTTCCGCTCTCATATTACTTCTTAGTTTAGCATCTAAGTTAGATAGAGGTTCATCCATAAGGAAAACCTTAGGACTTCTAACTATTGCTCTTCCTAATGCAACCCTTTGTCTTTGACCTCCAGAAAGTGCTTTAGGTTTTCTATCTAAAAGTTCTTCTAGTCCTAAAATCTTTGCTGCTTCTTCTACTTTGGCCTTAATTTCATCTTTTGGAACTTTTCTTAATTTTAAAGCGAATGCCATATTATCAAATACTGTCATATGTGGATACAATGCATAACTTTGGAATACCATTGCGATATCTCTATCTTTAGGTTCAACATCATTAACTAATCTATCCCCTATATAAAATTCTCCTTCAGTTATATCTTCTAGACCAGCAATCATTCTAAGTGTTGTAGATTTTCCACATCCAGATGGTCCAACAAAAACTACGAATTCCTTATCGGCTACTTCTAAATTAAAATCTGTTACCGCACAGAAACCATTATCATATTTTTTATAAATATTTTTTAATGATAAACTTGCCATATTAGCCTCCTGTTAATTTAATATTTATCTTTTCTTTAAAATAGTATCACATATGAAACCGCTTGTAAAGATTTTTATTCGTTCATTTAATGTTGTAACTTTCAAAATAATCCATTATTTTTTTATTTCATTTAAACAATAATCAAACTTGTATATCAACAAAACATGGATAACACAAATAAAAAGAACATTTATAAGAGAAAAACAAACATTTGTTCAGTTATTTTTTTATTATATTTATTTAATCATTTATATACTAAATTTAACACATTAACACTAATATGAATTTTAATACCTTTTTAAAATATCTAAATTTACCTATTTTCATTTTTAAATTACCTTTTAGTTTATAATACAATATTGCAATCGTTTTACATTCTTATATTTTACATTTGACTAGGCAGATACTGAATTTATTTCATTTAATATATTGCAAATATGCCTTAATATTTTTTTATATTTCCATAAGTAAAAATATAATTATTTAAACAAAAAAAGCAAGAGCCTTTAGCTCTTGCTTCTTTTAAAATATTCTAATTAGCGTTTGATGTTATAGAATGCTTGAATACCTGGGTATACAGCTGTAGCATCTAATTCATCTTCAATACGTAATAATTGGTTGTATTTAGCAATACGGTCTGTACGGCTAAGAGAACCTGTTTTAATTTGTCCAGCGTTAGTTGCAACTGCGATATCTGAGATTGTAGAATCTTCAGTTTCTCCAGAACGGTGAGAAACTACAGCTGTGTAACGAGCACGTTTAGCCATTTCAATAGCGTTTAGAGTTTCAGTTAAAGTACCGATTTGGTTAACTTTAATTAGGATTGAGTTACCAACACCTTGTTCGATACCTTGTGATAATTTTTTAGTGTTAGTTACGAATAAATCGTCTCCTACTAATTGCACACGGTTACCGATACGGTCTGTAAGTAATTTCCATCCTTCCCAGTCGTTTTCATCCATACCATCTTCGATAGTGATGATTGGGTATTTGTTTACTAATTCTTCTAAGTAATCAACTTGTTGTGCTGAAGTACGAACTGCTCCACCTTCACCTTCGAATTTAGCGTAGTTGTATACTCCGTTTTCGTAGAATTCAGAAGACGCACAGTCAAATCCTAAGAATACATCTTTACCTGGTTCTAATCCAGCAGCTTTAATCGCAGCTAGTATAGTTTCAACAGCATCTTCAGTTCCTTCGAATGTTGGAGCAAATCCACCTTCATCACCTACTGCAGTTGATAAACCACGGTTGTGTAATAATTTAGCTAAGTTGTGGAATACTTCAGCTCCCCAACGTAAAGCTTCTTTGAATGTAGGAGCACCTACAGGTAAGATCATGAACTCTTGGAATGCGATTGGAGCATCTGAGTGAGATCCACCGTTTACGATGTTCATCATTGGAGTTGGTAATTCTTTAGAGTTAGTTCCTCCTAAGTATCTGTATAGAGGTACTCCTAAAGAATCAGCTGCAGCGTGAGCTACTGCTAAAGATACACCTAAGATAGCATTAGCTCCTAGACGTCCTTTGTTTTCAGTTCCATCTAATTCGATCATAGCGTAGTCAATTCCTACTTGATCAAATACGTCGAATTTACCTTCTAATAAAGGTGCGATTTCTTCATTAACGTTAGTTACAGCTTTAGTTACACCTTTACCTAGGTAACGTCCTTTGTCTCCATCACGTAATTCAACTGCTTCGTATTGTCCAGTTGAAGCTCCTGATGGTACTAATGCACGTCCAAATGCTCCTGATTCAGTTGTTACTTCAACTTCTACAGTTGGGTTACCACGTGAATCTAAAACTTCTCTTGCATATACTTCTGCGATAATATCAAATGTTTTTGCTAACATTAACTTTCTCCTTGTTGTTTAAATTTATAATTCTATTATACTATAATTTATTTATTTTTGCTAAAATTAAGCTAATTTTCCACCTTCTAGAAGTGCTAAGAATGATTCAGCTTCTAGAGATGCTCCACCTACTAATGCACCATCAACATCTGGGCATGATAGGTATTCTTTAACATTTTCAGGTTTAACTGATCCACCGTATTGAATACGAACTTTTTCAGAAACTTCTTTACCGTATAATCCTTCAACTACATCACGAACTGCTTTACACATTTTTTGTGCATCTTCTTTTGTAGCAGATTTACCAGTTCCGATAGCCCAGATTGGTTCATAAGCGATTACTGATGAAGCTACTTGTTCAGCTGTTAAGTCAGCTAAAGCACCTTTTACTTGAGATCCTACGAACTCAGCTGCTTTTCCTGCTTCGTATGTTTCAAGACTTTCTCCACAGCAGATGATTGGTAATAATCCATTAGCAAAGATAGCTTTTGCTTTTTTATTAATATCTTCATCTGTTTCGTGGAAGTAATCACGACGTTCAGAGTGACCGATTACTACATAGTTTACTCCCATTTCAGATAATACTTTAGGTGAAGTTTCACCTGTGTAAGCTCCTGAATTTTCAAAGTAACAGTTTTGAGCTGCAACTTTTAATCCTGTTCCTTCTGCCGCACTAAGTACTGCACTTAAATCTACAGATGGAGCTGCAATTCCTGCTTCTACTTTATCTGATGATGGTAATTTTCCAGCAAGAGCTTCAACAAACGCTTTAGCTTCTTGTGGGTTTTTGTTCATTTTCCAGTTTCCTGCGATAAATGGTAATCTTGACATGATGTTACTCTCCTTGAGTTTTAAAATTATTTATTAGATAATGAATCAATTCCTGGTAATACTTTTCCTTCTAGATATTCTAGAGATGCTCCACCACCTGTTGAGATGTGTGAGAATTTCTCAGCATATCCTAAAGAAATTGCTGCTGTAGCACTATCTCCACCACCGATAATAGTAGTAGCACCTTCTAAGTTTGCGATAGCTTCACAAACACCAATTGTACCTTTAGCAAAGTTAGGCATTTCAAATACACCCATAGGTCCATTCCAAATTACTGTTTTTGCACCTTCAAGAGTTTTCTTGAATAATTCAACTGATTTTGGTCCGATGTCTAATCCTTCTTCATCAGGTTGGATATCACCTTGTGCTACACGACTTGGTGCATCGTTAGAGAATTCTTTAGCTACTACTGTATCGATTGGTAATACTAATTTTTCTCCAGCTTTGGCCATTAGTTCACGAGCATATTCAACTTTATCATTTTCACAAAGTGAAATTCCGATTTCTTTACCTTGTGCTTTCATGAAAGTATAAGCCATACCTCCACCAATAATTACTTTGTCAGCTTTTTCTAATAAGTTTTCAATAACTGCAATTTTATCAGAAACTTTTGCTCCACCTAAGATTGCAACAAGAGGTCTTTCTGGGTTATCAACTGCTCCTCCGATAAATTTGATTTCTTTATCAACTAAGAATCCTGAAGCAGAGTTCCCTTCACCAATGTTAGATGCAATACCTACGTTTGAAGCATGTGCACGGTGAGCTGTTCCGAATGCATCGTTTACGAATACATCCCCTAGAGAAGCCCAATATTTAGCAAGTTCTGGATCATTTTTAGATTCTTTTTTACCTTCAACGTCTTCGAAACGAGTGTTTTCAAACATTAAGATTTCTCCATCTTTTAATCCTTTAACCGCTTCTTCTAATTCAGCTCCACGAGTTTCAGCTACGAATTTTACTTCTTTACCTAATAATTCTGATAATCTAACAGCTACTGGCGCTAAGCTTTTAGATGCTTTATCAGCTTCTTCTTTAACACGTCCTAAGTGTGAGAAAGCAACTACCTTAGCACCTTGATTTAAAGCATACTCAATTGTTGGTAATGCAGCAGTAATACGATTATCGTTTGTAATTTCACCATCTTTTAAAGGCACGTTGAAATCAACACGCATTAAGACAGTTTTCCCTTGTAAATTACCTAAGTCTTTAATAGATTTCTTCATGGAAAGCTCCTTTTATTTATATTTTAGAATATATGAGATAAGATATAAGTCGAAATTGACTTATATCTTATCTATTCTTCTATTACCTATTATAGATTATTTAATTAATCCTGCAAAGTATTTTAATGTTCTTACTAATTGAGATGTGTAAGACATTTCGTTGTCATACCAAGAAACAACTTTAACTAATTGTTTGTCTCCAACTGTTAATACTTTTGTTTGAGTTGCATCGAATAATGATCCGTAAGAAATACCTACGATATCAGAAGATACGATTGGGTCAACGTTGTATCCGAATGATTCGTTAGAAGCAGCTTCCATAGCAGCGTTAACTTCTTCAGCTGTAACAGTTTTTTCTACTACTGCTACTAATTCAGTTAATGAACCTGTTGGTACTGGTACACGTTGTGCAGCTCCATCTAATTTTCCGTTTAATTCTGGAATTACTAATCCGATTGCTTTAGCAGCACCAGTTGTGTTAGGTACGATGTTTACAGCTGCTGCACGAGCACGACGTAAGTCTCCACCACGGTGAGGAGCGTCAAGTGTGTTTTGGTCTCCAGTGTATCCGTGAATTGTAGTCATTAATCCTTCAACTACTGTAAAGTTATCGTGTAAAGCTTTAGCCATTGGAGCTAAACAGTTAGTTGTACAAGAAGCACCTGAAATAACTGTTTCTGTTCCGTCTAGAGTTTCGTGGTTTACGTTGTAAACGATAGTTTTAACGTCGTTTCCACCTGGAGCTGAGATAACAACTTTTTTAGCTCCTGCTTGAATGTGAGCTTCAGCTTTTTCTTTAGAAGTGAAGAATCCAGTACATTCTAATACTACATCGATTCCTAATTCTCCCCATGGTAATTCAGTTGGGTTAGGGTTAGCGAATGCTTTGATTTCTTTTCCGTTTACTACTAAGCTTCCTTCAGCTGCTGATACTTCTCCGTCGAAACGACCTTGAGTTGTATCATATTTTAATAAGTGAACTAGTTGGTTAACTGGTGTTAAGTCGTTAATCGCTACTACTTCAATTCCTTCTACGTTTTGGATTCTTCTTAAAGCAAGACGTCCGATACGTCCAAATCCGTTAATTGCTACTTTTACTGTCATTTTTTAGTTCCTCCTAAAAATTTTTATTAACTTTTTTTATTATTTTTTTGCAAATAGCCTCGTCAATAATTAATGTCGCGTTCGCTGGTTTAGTATTTAAATAACTATATACTGCATCAGCTTTTTCTTCTCCACCAACTATCGTAAAGACATTATCAATGCCATCAACATCTTTAAAACTCATACCTATAGTAGAGGTTTTAAATATTTCACTGCCGTTCTCATCGAAATAACTTCCAAATGATTCACAAACAGCATTTTTTTCTTCCAATACTTTCAAAATATCTTTAGAAGATTTTCTTCTATTCGCCATCTCAAAAGCATTCCCTATACTATGGATAATTATCGATGTTTTACCTATAACATCTAGAGCATTTTTTACGACTGGTTCTTTTACGAGTTCTTCTAATGCTTTTTGTCCTATATTATCTGGTGCATGTAATAGTTGATAATTATGTCCAGAGTTTTTAGCCATCTTAGAGGCTATATCATTTGCTTGATATTCTGTATTTACTACAGATAGTCCTCCTCTTATTGGCGTTATAGTAACATCTTTTCCATAACCAAATGTTTCATTAGCTCTGCCGGCTATGTAGTACATCGTACTACCACCACTGACTCCAATTACGCATTCTTTAGTTATCTTAGCATTAACCTTATCCAAGAGTAAGTTAGTCATTTCTTCTCTAGTGGCCTCATTATTTATAAAGTCACCCGCTACAATATGAACTTGTTTTATCGAAAAATGATTTTTTATAAAACTTCTTTCCTTAGCAAAAGCATCATTTATAACTGATTCTTTTATCTCCAGTAGAAGCTCTTCTCCTTTTTCCGTAAGACTCATTCCAGTAGCTTTCTTAGTTATTAACCCTAACTTGGATAAAACTTCACATTCCGTACGTAATTGTCTTTCCGTCATATTTATAAAGTTCAACAATGTTTTTCTTCCTACTGGTTGATTAACTTTTATCGCAATAAGTAATTCATACCTATTACTAAACTTCATAAACATATCAGGTACAAGTCTACTTTGCATATGTAACAAATGTAAAATATCCATCTTATGTTTCCCCTGTTTATTCGAAAGTTTATCTATGGACACTCCCTGTCCAGTTAGGTCGTTTTTCGACCAGCTTATTCCAAAAAAAATAAACTTTCTGATTAAAATTATATCAAAGACCTATATAAAAATCAAGTCTTTTAAATAAATTTTAATCAAAAAATTCATCTTATTTTAATATCGCTAATAATTCAATTAGAATAATGAAATAAAATACGAAAATCATTTCATATTCTTTATAATCGACTGGTAAATTAGAAATATATTGACTAGGGTAGTTGACCTCTATATCTTTTTTCAGATTTTCTACATTTAAGTTATCAAAATTATATCTAACTAGCAACTCATTCAGTTCTTTATCGCTATAGTAGAATATTTTTTTCACTTTTGAAGAAAATAGACTATCAGCTAGAGTAACATTTTCTATAACTGATAAAACAGATAATAAATCACGTTGTCCGTTTTTTGAATTCCCTACTATAACTCCATACAACTTTTGTAATAACAGTCTAGGAATTTTGTATTTTAATT
Organism: Gemella haemolysans; assembly: GCF_028308085.1. Taxonomy (GTDB): domain Bacteria; phylum Bacillota; class Bacilli; order Staphylococcales; family Gemellaceae; genus Gemella; species Gemella haemolysans_D. The sequence continues at coordinate 40,293 of NZ_JAQMFS010000093.1, read as the reverse complement.
CTAATACTTCAAAATCAATTGTTTCGATTTTTTTCTTAGTTTTTGATTTCTCTGCCTTCTTTGTATTACTTACTTTTCCGCCGTCTTTTTCTACAAAAACTACATATTTATCTGCTATTTCAATTATTTCTTTTTTATCAAACTCAATTTCTTCATTTAAGTTTTCTAGCGTTTTCTCTTGATCTAATTTTTGGTATGGTCGTTTAAATTTATTATCCTCTAATAGATAAAATCCTCTATACGACTTATGATATTTAAATTTCAACTCTACACCTCTTTCCTAATTTTAATCATTTAATATACTACCATAATTATAAAAAATATTCAACCTTCTTCATATTTCAATAAATTCACAAATTATTGCTAAAAATAATTTTTTAAATTATCAAAATCGACTCCTGCTTCTAATAAAACTAATAACTTAATTCTAGCTTTCTGTCCACTAAGTCCCGTTGTAAAAATAACTCCATCTTGTTGGAATCTCTTACCGCCACCTTCGTAATCATATACATCTTGAGTAACACCATTAAATGCACGGGAAACAAATACTACAGGTATTTTCTTCTTAATACATTCTCTTATCGCCGGAACAGTCCTTGGAGGTAAATTACCAGCACCTAGAGCTTCAATCACTAACCCATCTGCTCCAAGATTTGCGACTGCATTAATAAGCTCATCTCCCATACCAGCATACGCCTTTAATAAGTACACTTTCTTACCAAAAACATTTACATCGTAATGTTCTTCATTTATTAATTTTTGGAAATAAATTACACTATTTTTAGATACTAATCCTATAGGTCCAAAAGTTGGTGTTTGGAAAGTCGCTACATTTGTAGTATGTGTTTTAGTAACATAGGTAGCTGTATGCACCTCATCATTCATAACTACTAATACACCTTTATCACAACTTTCATCACTAACAGCAACTACTAAAGAACTTCTTAGATTAGCAAGTCCATCCGCTCCTATTTCATTACTAGAACGCATCGCTCCTGTTACCACTACTGGAATATTCACATCTAATGTTAATTCTAAATAATACGCAGTTTCTTCAAGCGTATCAGTACCATGTGTAACTACTACGCCATCATATCCTTGTGTTACCGCTTCTAGTATCCTATTCTTTATACCTAACATTTCATGTTCTGTTATCTGAGGAGAAGCAAGATGATATAAATCTTCAACTACTAAATCTCCAATATAAGAAAACATACTTCCTCCAACACCAATTGGATTCTTATCAGTCGGCGAAACTTTACCCGTTGTTTGATCCTCACTCATAGAGATTGTTCCACCTGTATTCAAGATTAATATTTTCTTCAACTTACTATCCCCTTTCTATTTTCTTAGATTTTCATAGCCATTAACAACTAAATCAACTTTCCCGTTACTTGGATTTATTACTAAACCATGTACAGGGACGTCTTTTGGTATTAATGGATGATTCATAATCATATTAACATCATGCCCAACACTTTCTTCAACATCGTCAAAACCATGTAGCCAAGTATTTAAATCAAGTCCAGAGTATTGAAGAATATCAATAGTTTCTTTCCCAACACCTCTATCTCGCATTTTTTCCATAATTAGATTAGTATCAATATTTTGCATACCACAGTCATGATGTCCCATAACTATAATCTCATCTGCTTTTAACATATACACTGCTATTATCAAACTTCTCATAATCGATCCAAAAGGATGAGTTAATATAGCACCTGCATTTTTCACAACTTTAACGTCTCCTGAAGATAGATTCAAAGACTTTGTTGCAAGTTCAACTAACCTTGTATCCATACACGTAAACATTACTACTCTCTTAGCTGGATATTTATCTTCTGTCTTATATTTTTCATACTCTTCGAATTTAACAAAATACTCATTGTATTCTAACATTGAATCTAACAGTCTCATATCTTAACTCCTTTTGAAAATAATCATTTAAATTTTTCTTATATTTTCATTATACTATACTTCATGCTTAACGTAAACTTTCCTAACTAGCAACCCCTAAAAAAACACCTACACTGCAAAAAAGATGTATTGCATGACATAAAGTCTTACAATACATCTAAATAATTATTTAACCCAATCCACTAAATTATCAGCCTCTTTTGGACCTTTTGAACCTTGTTCATATGTGTATAATGGAGAACCTTGTTCTTCATACTTAGCTATAAGTTTATTAACAAATGTCCAAGATTCAACTATTTGATTCCATTGAGAGAATAATGCTCTATCCTCTCTAAAACAAGCATCTAATAATCTTTCATAAGCTTCAGGTGTATTTACTATATTTTCTAGTATACAACTTTGGCAGAAATCAAGTGAAATTGGTTGTAATTCTTGTTCTGTACCTGGTTTTTTAGCATTAAATTGGAAATACACACCTTCTTCAGGTTGAATTTTTATTATTAATACATTTCCTGGAGAAGTTCCTACAGATTTAAATTGAACAACTACTTGAGTTTCTCGTTTTTCTAGTTTCTTACCAGTTCTTATAAAGAATGGTACACCTTCCCAACGTTCATTATCTATAAATAATTTAAGCGCCGCATAAGTTTCTGTTTTAGAATCAGCAGGAATATTTTGTTCTTGTAGATATCCTTCATATTGCCCCATTACTAAACTTTCATGAACATCTTCAATCGGTTTAAGCGCAGAAAGAAGATTGTATTGACTCTCGTGAATACCACGACTTCCCTCTTCTTTTGGTTCTTCCATAGCTACTAATGATAGAACCTGTAATAGGTGATTTTGAACCATATCTTTTAAAGCACCACTCTTATCATAGTAACTAGCCCTAGTTCCAACACCTACAGTTTCTGCAGCAGTAATTTGAACATTTTCGATAAAATCTTTATTCCAGATGCCTTTGAAGATGATATTTTCAAAACGTAAAGATAAAATATTTTGAATCATCTCTTTACCTAGGTAATGGTCAATATGATAAATTTCATCTTGATTAAAGAATTTAGCAAGCTCATCATTTAGTATCCCAGCTTTTTCTAAATCTTCTCCAAATGGTTTTTCAATAATAACTTTCGCATTATTTTCTGAGCAATATTTTTTTAGACCATTTGTAATAGTTATGAAGAATGATGGAGCCACCGCGAAGTAGTAAACATGATTTTGTATATCTTGTTCAGAATAAAATGCTTGTAACATCTCATAGTCATCTTCATTTGTCATATCCATTTTGAAATAGATAATTTTTTTAGCATATGCATCAAATTGTTCATCGTCGAATTTAGTACGTGCATACTCTTTTACCCACGTATGAGCAATATCTATATATTCTGACTGCGTATAAGCTCTACGACCAATCACAACTATCTTAAAATCATCAGCTAATTTCCCTAATACATTTAAGTTATATAATGCAGGTAACAGTTTTCTATATGTAAGATCCCCTGTTCCTCCAAAAAGTGTTATTGCTGTTTTATTTTTCATTGTTTCCAACCCAGTCATAGTGATAATTTCCTTCTTTATCTGTTCTTTCGAAAGTGTGTGCTCCAAAATAGTCACGTTGCGCTTGAATTAAGTTAGCACCACTTTCTGCTGTAGTGTAGATATCTAAGTAAGAAACTGCAGAAGTCATAGCACTTAGTGGTAATCTATTAGAAATCGCTAAAGTAGCAACTTCACGTAAGCTATCTTGTCTTGTTTCAATAACTTCTTTAAAGAATGGATCAAAGATTAAGTTTTCTAATTTTGGATTATTTTGGTATGCTTCGATAATATTTTGTAAAATTTTCGCTTGAATAATACATCCACCACGGAAAATTTTAGCAATTTGTGAATAATCAAATGTCCAGTTGTATTCTTTCTCAGCAGCTTGTAATAATTTGAATCCTTGTGCATAAGATACAATTTTTGAAATAAATAAAGCATCTTTTACAATATTTTTTAGTCGTTCTTTATCTTCGACTACTGCATAAGGTTTACGAGCAAATTCTTTTTCAGCGCGAACGCGTTCTTCTTTAAGATTTGACATATATCTTCCATTTAACGCAGCTGTAATAACTGATACATCAATTCCTAAATCAATAGCTTGTTCGTTAGTCCATTTCCCAGTACCTTTTTGTTGAGATTTATCTAAGATTTTATCTACTAAGTAGCTTCCATCTTCTTCTTTTACTTTGAAGATGTTTGCTGTAATTTCAATTAGATAAGATTCTAATTCACCTTTATTCCATTCTTCAAATGTTTTTTGTAATTCTTCATTTGAGAAACCTCCTAAGTGTTTAAGCACTTTGTAAGCTTCTGAAATTAGTTGCATATCTCCATATTCGATACCATTGTGAACCATTTTCACATAATGACCTGCTCCACCAGTTGAAGTATAACTACAACAAGGAACACCATTAACTTTAGCCGCAATAGCTTCTAAAATAGGACGAATTTCTTCGTAAGCTTTTTCATCACCACCAGGCATTAAAGCAGGACCGAATCTAGCACCTTCTTCTCCTCCTGATACACCAACTCCAAAGTAGTTAATTCCTTTTTCTAATAATAGATCATATCTTCTTTGAGTATCTTTAAAGAATGAGTTTCCTCCGTCAATAATGATATCTCCTTTATCAAGAAGTGGTGTTAATTGTTCAATTAGACTATCTACAGCAAAGCCTGCTTTAACCATTAAGACAATTTTTCTTGGTTTTTCTAGTCCATCGACTAATTCTTGTAATGAATATCTCCCTGTTACATTTTTGTGTGGGTGCTCTTCTAGCATTTTATCTACAACAGATGTTGTTCTATTAAATACTGCAACTTTAAAACCATTATCTGCAATATTTAATGCAAGATTACTTCCCATTACTGATAAACCGATAACTCCGATATTTTGTTTCATTAATGAACCTCCTAATGTTTCTTACCTAAGATTATACCACTAAATACATTGCTAATGGAAATATTTTTGCTTGGAAAAATTTTTTACTATTATTTTCTTTAGTTACTTAATGCATTAAAATTTAATATTTCAGAAAAACTGTATCAAGTACAATAATAACAATATTATTATCTAATAATCTTTCACTTTTATGTATGCGCTTTACTTGATATGTTACAGGAAATAAAAATAATTTAATTCTTTATACCATTTTTAAATTATTCATTTCTTCTATTTAAAATTATATATAACTTTTTTTGTAAAAATGCATAGATAAAAGTTTAAATACATAAATATATATCAAAAAATATAAACAAACTACTTGATTTATATTTTTTCATAAGATACAATGTTAATACAGTAATGATAACGTTTACTTATAAGAAAAACAGAAAAAGGAGAATTAACTATGAGTGAAGTTAAAGTTTTAAAAAATTTTATTAACGGGGAATTCGAAGAAAATACAAATTACGATTATATAAACGTACTAAATCCATCTACAGAAGAAGTTATCGCTAAAATCCCTTCTTCTTCAGAAGCAGATGTAGACCGCGCAATTGACGTAGCAGAAGTGGCTCAACGTGATTGGGAAAAATTACCTGCAATTCAAAGAGGTGCATATCTTAGAAAAATTGCTGAACGCATCCGCGAACGTGAACCAGAAATTACACAAACTATTGTTAATGAAGGTGGTAAAACTTTCGATTTAGCAAAAGTTGAAGTATTATTCACAGCTGATTACTTAGATTATATGGCTGAATGGGCTAGAAGATATGAAGGAGAAATTATTCAAAGTGATAGACAAGATGAGCACATCTTCTTATTCAAACGCCCTCACGGAGTAACTACTGGTATTTTACCTTGGAACTTCCCATTCTTCTTAATCGCTAGAAAAGCGGCACCAGCATTACTTACTGGTAATACAATTGTATTGAAACCAAGTCAATTAACTCCAATAAATGCCGATATTTTCGCTGAAATCTGTGTAGAAGTTGGTCTTCCAAAAGGTATCCTTAATATTATTCACGGACGTGGATCTGTTGTAGGAAATAGATTAGCTTCTAACCCTAAAGTTGGCTTAGTAAGTTTAACAGGTAGCTTAACAGCTGGACAAGAAGTTATGAGAGCTGCTGCTGAAAACATCACTAATGTTTCTTTAGAACTTGGAGGAAAAGCCCCAGCTATCGTATTTAAAGACGCAGATTTAAATCTTGCTGCAAAAGCGATTGTAGCATCTCGTGTAATTAACTCAGGACAAGTTTGTAACTGTGCAGAAAGAGTATACGTTCATGAAGATGTTAAAGATGAATTCGAAAAAATCTTATTCGCTGAACTTGATAAAGTTAAATTCGGTGACCCTAACAAAGAAGGTGGTTTAGATTATGGTCCACTTATCGAAAAACGTGCTGTAGACGCTGTTGCAGAAAAAGTTGCTTATGCAGTAAAACAAGGTGCGACTCTATCATATGGTGGAACTCGTGATGAAAATCAAGTAGGATACTTCTTTGGACCAACTGTTTTAACAGATGTAACTAACGAAATGAAAATTATGAAAGAAGAAACATTCGGACCTGTAATCCCAGTAGCAACATTCAAAACTTTAGAAGAAGTATTAGAATATGCAAATGATTCAGAATATGGATTAACTTCATCAGTTTACACTACTAACCTAAATACTGCATTCAAAGCTGTAAATGGGCTAAAATTTGGTGAAACATACATCAACCGTGAAAACTTCGAAGCTATGCAAGGATTCCACGCTGGACGTCGTAAATCTGGTATCGGTGGAGCTGACGGTAAACATGGTTTAGAAGAATACCTAACTACTCAAGTTGTTTACATGCAATTAGATAATGAATAATCTATAAAAATATAATTAAAAACTAAAATTAAATCACCATATTTAAGTAATCTTACTTGAGTGTGGTGATTTTTCTTATAATATATTACATTCTCCTCTACTTTCCTTTTACTATTGCTAAATAAATCAACTAATCAAAAGTTTTCAAAAAATTATTGACAAATTTTCAGATAAATGTTAAGATTTTAATTACAATTAATAAAGGAGCTACTCAATAATGAAAACTAAAATTTTAACTAGTAAAAGAGAATACTTTTTCGTGCCATTTTAGCAGCACTTATATCTCATAGCATTGTAGATATAAGTGCAACGATGTCTACAATGGCTAGTTAAACATGTTTTTAGGCCATTGGTAAAAATACTAAATGGCCTTGAGTATAGTATTATATATATTTTAAAAGCTATTTAGTATTTTCTAAATAGCTTTTATTTATTTTCAATTAACAGGAGGAGAAATTTTATGTCAGAAAATTCAAAATGGAGTTCTAAAATAGGTTTCATACTTGCTTCAGCGGGATCTGCGATAGGTCTTGGAGCTGTATGGAAATTCCCATATATGACAGCAGCAAATGGTGGAGGTGGATTCTTACTAGTCTTCCTTATCTTCACTCTTTTAATTGGACTACCACTACTTCTTGCTGAATTTGTACTTGGTCGTGGTGCTGGAGTTTCAGCCATTAGAACTTTTGGTAAACTAGGAAAAAACAAAAATTATAATATTATTGGTTATATCGGTGGATTCGCCCTATTCATCTTACTATCATTCTATAGTGTTATAGGTGGATGGATTTTAGTATACTTAGGTATTTCAGTTACCGATGCTCTTGGGCTTCATGCTACTGGCGATCACGCTGCCCTATTCACGAGTGTTATCTCAAATACTTGGATTGCATTAGGAGCTCAGGCTTTATTCATCTTATTGAATATTCTTATAGTATCTCGTGGTGTTCAAAAAGGTATTGAAAAAGCATCAAAAATTATGATGCCACTATTATTCATTATATTCTTAGTAATTATCGCAAGATCATTAACATTACCAAATGCAATGGCTGGAGTTACTTACTTCCTAAAACCTGATTTTTCTAAAATCACTAGTTCTGGTATTTTATTCGCACTTGGTCAATCGTTCTTCGCACTTTCTATCGGGGTTACGGCTATGTTAACTTATGCATCATACCTTGATAGAAGAACTAACCTGGTTCAATCAGGTATTTCGGTTGTATTAATGAACATTGCCGTTTCTATAATGGCAGGACTTGCAATCTTCCCAGCTATGAGTTCATTCGGAATGAAATCTGAAGGTGGGCCAAGTTTATTATTCATCGTATTACCACAATTATTCAACAATATGGCATTCGGTAAAATTTTCTACATTCTATTCTTAATATTATTCTTATTCGCTACTATTACTTCATCTGTAGTTATGTTAGAAATCAATGTAGGAAATATTACTAACCAAAAAAATACTAACCGTACTAAATTCAGTGTAATCATCGGAATCTTAACTTTCATCGTTGGAATTCCTTCAGCTCTATCTTACGGTTCATTATCTGATACATTAATATTCGGAAAAACAGTTTTCGATTTAATGGACTTCTTAGTATCTAATATACTTATGCCACTTGGTTGTCTTGCACTATCAATATTCACTGGATATGTACTAGACAAAAAAGTTGCCAAGGAACAATTACACATTAATGAGCATAACAAAACAAGCCTAGTATTATTCAGAACATGGTTATTCCTATTAAGATATATACTACCAGTTATTATTCTTATCGTTTGCTTAGCACAATTTTTATAATATAATTTAAAACTATTTGGAGTGATTCAAATAACGATTTCGTAGAAATCCCATCTGTTGAATCACTCTTATTTTTTTATAGCGTTTTAAATATTTTTTTATAAATAAACTATAATTATTGACATACGTTTTCAATAGTGCTATCATTAAGTCATGAATTAAATATTTCTTCGGGGTCGGGTGTAATTCCCAACCGGCGGTGACTAGTTTTCTAGAAGTCCGTGAGCGCAAGCTGATCTGGTGAGATTCCAGAACCGACAGTATAGTCTGGATGGGAGAAGAAATTATAGCATTAAGATAAATATATCTAATACTACTGATAATATACAACCTAGAATGTATTATAATTATACATTCAGTACTTTTTATCGAATAAAAAACAAACCATCAATCCCGATTATTTGAATCATCAAATATTATCGGGTTTTTATTTTTATAAAGGAGTTGATACTATGCATGAATATTTTATGAATCTTGCTCTATTAGAGGCCAAACGTGGTACAAAATATACACATACCAATCCTCTAGTCGGTGCAATTATAGTAAAAGATAATAAAATTGTCGCAAGAGGTGCACACCTTCGTTACGGTTGTGAACATGCTGAAAAAAATGCTATTTCTACTTGTAAAACTCCTGAAAAAATATTTAATTCAACTCTATACGTCACATTAGAACCATGTAACCACAGAGGAAAACAACCCCCTTGTACAGAAGCCATATTGAAAATGGGCATCTCTAAAGTTGTTGTTGCTCAATTAGATCCTAACCCAATAGTTAGTGGTAAAGGAATTAAATTCTTACGTGATAATGGAATTGAAGTTATAACTGGTATCTTGGAAAAAGAAGCTTACAGTCTAAATTATGCTTATAATTTATTCCATACACAAAATAGACCATATGTAGTCTTAAAACAAGCTACCAGTCTTGATGGAAAATTAGCCTTTACTAATGAAAGAACTCAAATAACAGGAAAAGAAGTGTACGACTTCGTCAGAAAAGAACGAGATAATTATCAAGCTATTCTTGTTGGGGCAAAAACTGTGTTAATAGATAATCCAAAATTAACTGGAGCCAACACTTCGTTATACCCACCAAAAAGAATAATATTAGATAAAGAAGGAACTATTTTTCAACATAAAGAACTAAATCTCTTTAAAGATGATTCTTCTGAAGTTATAGTTTTTTCAAAACACAAAAATGAAGACTTACCTTCACATGTAACTATCGTTACACCTAACGAATTTACAATAAAAGAAATTCTTACTGAAATTGCAAAACTTGGTATACAGTCAGTTTACGTAGAAGGTGGCCCTTGTATCCACGATCAATTCCTTGCTAGTGGCTATTGGGATGAAGTAATTTCATATATTTCCCCTACACTCTTAGGAGGAAGAAATACTTCATCATTTAGTAGTGATAGGCCTACTAATGAAAAAATCACTTTACACGATATTAATGTAACAAAACTCGGTGAAGATATAAGAATCTCAGGAAGGAAAGAAAGTCAATGTTTACAGGATTAATAAAAGAACAAGGGAAAATAGTAAAAATTATAAAATCAAGTCACAGTATAAAATTAACAATACAAGCAACTAAGAACTTATTGGAAACATATAAAATCGGTGATAGTATGGCTGTAAATGGTGTATGTTTAACGTGTGTTCAAAAAAGTTCATCACAATTCACAGTTGATATTATGCCTGAGACTTATAAGAGAACAACATTTAAAGAGCTAAAAGTAAATGACTCTGTAAATCTTGAACCTGCAATGGGACATTCAGATAGATTCGAAGGACATATCGTTTCGGGTCACAGTGATGGATTAGCACAATTAGCAGCAAGACAAAAAGATGAAAATGCTATTCTTCTAACTTTTGCTTATCCAAATAAATTCCAAGGAGAAATCATTAATCAAGGCTCAATTACCATAAACGGAATAAGTTTAACAGTAGTAACTTGTGACAATAATAAATTTACAGTTTCGTTAATTCCACATACTGCAAAACATACAAATCTAGAAAAATTGAAAATTGGTGACAATGTAAATATTGAGACCGATATTCTAGCAAAATACATAAAAGCTCAATTAAAATTATTTGGAGGAAAGTTAAATGATTAATAATATAAGACAAGCAATCGAAGACCTAAAAGCTGGAAAATTAATTGTTCTTATCGATGATGACGACAGAGAAGCGGAAGGAGATTTAGTTGGATTAGCTGAACTAGTTACAGGTGAAAATGTAAACTTCATGACAAAATACGCCCGTGGTTTAATTTGCTCACCTGTTTCAACTGAAATAGCACAACGCTTGAATCTACACTCAATGCTAGATAAAAATACTGATCCGCATGAGACTGCATTTACAGTAAGTGTTGATTATAAAACATCAACTACAGGAATCTCTGCTTTTGAAAGAGCAACTACTATAAAAGAATTAGCAAATCCTAATTCGAGACCAGAAGATTTTAATAGACCTGGACACATGTTCCCTCTTATTGGGCGTGATGGTGGAATCAAAGTTCGTCGTGGTCACACAGAGGCTAGCCTAGATTTAGCAAGATTAGCTAATAGCACTGAAGCTTCGTACATCTGTGAAATTATGAATGAAGATGGTACTATGGCTAGAAGAGATGACTTGTATGAATTCGCTAAAAAATGGAATTTAACAGTTGTTGACTTAGATGAACTAACACGTTTTTTGTCATTTGAAGAAAGCGTTAAAGTAAAGCTTCCAACAGAATTTGGAGACTTTGATTTACAGCTGTTCGAAGATGAATTTAATAAAGAACATTTAATTATTAGCAAAGGAGATTTAACTTCTGAAGAACCTTTACTAATACGAGTTCACTCAGAATGTTTAACAGGGGATATATTCGCTTCTCATAGATGTGATTGCGGTGAACAATTACATGCCGCACTTCAAAAAATCTCAGAACTAGGTCGCGGTGCAGTTCTCTATTTAAGACAAGAAGGACGAGGAATCGGACTTAGAAATAAACTTCTTGCTTACCAATTGCAAGAACAAGGTGTAGATACTTACGATGCTAATGTGCAATTAGGTTTCGCTCCCGATGAGAGGGATTATAGTATTGCAGTAGATATATTAGATTACTTAGGAATAAAATCGGTAAAACTACTTACTAACAATCCTGACAAAGTAGAACAACTAAGCTCTTTAGGAATAAACATAGTTGACCGTGAACCAATTAAGATAAAACCACATAAAGAAAACAAACACTATTTACAAACAAAAAAAATAAGATTTAATCACTTTTTAGATATATAAGGAGAATATTATTATGACAACATTTGAAGGAAAATTTATAGGTAAAGATATTAAAGTAGCAATCGTAGTAGCACGTTTTAACGAGTTCATCACATCTAAATTATTAGGTGGAGCTAAAGATACATTAATTAGAAATGAAGTAAAAGAAGAAAACATCGATGTATACTGGGTTCCAGGAGCATTCGAAATTCCATTTATTACTAAAAAATTAGTAGCTACAAATAAATACGATGGTATCGTTACATTAGGAAGCATTATTCGTGGAAGCACTAGTCACTATGACCTAGTTTGTAACGAGGTAGCAAAAGGTGTAGGACAAATTAACCTTAACAGCGAAATTCCTGTAATGTTCGGTGTTATTACTACTGAAGATATCGATCAAGCTATCGAAAGAGCTGGTTCAAAAGCCGGAAACAAAGGTAGTGAATGTGCTCAAGGTCTTCTTGAAATGATTGACTTAACTAAACAAATTTAAAACTATAGGTTATATAAGAAAGTTGGAGTATAGGTCTAAATCCCACTTCGGCTTTCTTTTTTATTCAAAATAAAGCTAGGAACTTGAACTTCAAGCTCCTAGCTTCTTATTATCTATAATTATTATTTAGAGTAGTTTGGACTTTCTTTTGTAATTTGAACGTCGTGTGGGTGAGATTCGATTAATCCAGCACCTGTCATACGAACAAATTGTGAGTTTTCACGAAGTGCACGTAAGTCACGTGAACCAGTGTAACCCATACCTGCACGTAATCCACCAATGATTTGGTAAATTGTTTCAGAAACAGCACCTTTATAAGGTGTACGTCCTTCGATTCCTTCTGGAACTAATTTCTTACCATCTTCTTGGAAGTAACGGTCTTTAGATCCTTTTTCCATTGCAGAAATTGATCCCATTCCTCGGTATGCTTTGAATGTTCTACCTTGGAAGATTTCTAATTCACCTGGAGATTCTTCACAACCAGCAAGCATAGAACCTAGCATTACTGCGTGTCCTCCAGCTGCGATAGCTTTTACTACGTCTCCAGTATATTTAATTCCACCATCAGCGATGATTGTTTTTCCTAATTCGCGAGCTACTGTCGCACAGTCATAAATAGCTGTGATTTGTGGAACTCCTACCCCTGCAACTACACGTGTAGTACAGATTGAACCAGGTCCAATACCTACTTTTACAACATCCGCTCCAGCTTCGAATAAATCACGAGCTGCTTCTCCTGTTGCTACATTTCCTGCGATAATATCTAACTCAGGATAGTTAGTTCTTAATGTTTTAACTGCATCTAATACCCCTTTAGAGTGTCCGTGAGCAGTATCAACTACGATAGCATCAACTCCAGCTTCTACTAAAGCATCAACACGATCAACTGTATCGTTAGTAATACCTACAGAAGCGGCTACTAACAGACGCCCTTTAGCATCTTTTGCTGAGTTAGGATATTTAGCTAATTTCTCAATATCTTTAATAGTGATCAATCCTGTTAATTTACCTGCTTCATCAGTTAAAATTAATTTTTCAATTTTGTGACTACGTAAAATTACACTAGCTTCTTCTAGCGTAGTTTTTTCTGGAGCAGTAATAAGGTGCTCTTTAGTCATTACTTCGCTAATTTTAATATCAAAGTCAGTTAAAAATCTCATATCACGGTTTGTAATAATCCCAACAACTTTCATATCATCTTCATTGTTTACAATCGGTACACCTGAAATTCTGTATTGTTGCATTAAGTTTTCTGCTTCATATACTAGACTATCTGGTGTAAGGAAGAAAGGATCTGTAATAACTCCACTTTCTGAACGTTTAACTTTTCTTACTTGTTCAGCTTGTTCTTCGATAGTCATATTTTTGTGAATAACACCGATTCCACCTTCACGAGCCATTGCTATTGCCATTTTGTGTTCTGTTACTGTATCCATCGCAGCAGAAATAATTGGCACTGATAGTTTAATTTTCTCCGTTAAACTAACTTTTAGATCAACTTTTTTAGGTAAAATGTCACTTTTAGCTGGTACTAATAGCACATCATCAAATGTTAAACCTTCTTTTTGAAATTTATTTTCCCACATTTTATTTAAATCCTTTCTTATTTCTCATCATCAGCTTTATTAAATTTAACTTCATTATTCTCTAGAGAAGCAATTCTACATAAAGAACAAACATTGACATTCTTTTCATCTAATAATTTTCTACCATCTTGGAAACTTTTCTCAACTAGTATTCCTACTCCTACTGTCTCAGCTCCAGCCTTATCTACTATTTCCATAAGACCTAAAGTAGCCTGTCCATTAGCAAGAAAATCATCAACAATAAGTACTTTGTCATCTTTATTAATGAATTTTTCTGAAACTACTATAGTATTAGTTATATTTTTCGTGTAGCTATGAACCTCTGCAGTGTATACATCATTATTTTTTAATGTTGATGGTTTACTCTTTTTAGCGAAAACCATCGGCACTTTAAATAAGTTTGCTACCATAATCGCTGGCGCAATACCACTCGCCTCGATTGTCAGAATCTTCGTTATTTCTTCATTTTTAAAATATTCATGAAAAGACTCTGCCATTTTCATCATTAAGCCAGCATCGATTTGATGGTTTAAAAATGAATCAACTTTAAGGACATTATTGTCATAAACTTTACCATCGGTAATAACCATTTCTCTTAGTAATTCCATAACTCCTCCTATATAAACTTTGAGTAATTTTATTTATGATACCAAACTTTCATTGAAAATTCAAGAGCCTAATGAAATGTTAATCATTAAGGCTCTTTATTCATAATATTATTTTAAATTGTCTAATAAGTCAGTAATTTCTTTTTGAGAAAAATGATATTTTTCTTTACAAAATGCACAGACTAACTCTGTATTTTCTTGTTTAGCAATTTCTTCTAATTCTTCTTTCCCTAACGTTACTAGAGCATCAGCATAGCGCTCTTTAGAACATGTACATTTAAATACTACATCATTCTTCTGTAAAATTCGATAGTTTTCTTCTCCCTCAAAGATAATATCCGCAATTTCTTCAGGTGTTTTTCCTTCATGGATAAGTGTAGAAATTGGTTTAATATTACTAATTGCTTTTTCTATCTTTGTTATCGTCTCATTTGTAGCATTTGGAAGTACTTGTAAAATAAATCCTCCAGCTGCAATTACAGAATTATCAGTTTCTACCAATACCCCTAAAGACACTGCAGAAGGAACTTGCTCACTAGCAGCGAAATAGTAAGTGAAATCTTCTGCGATTTCTCCAGATACTATCGGTGAAGTAGTAGTATACTTTTCATTTAATCCTAAGTCACGTACTACCGTGATGTTTCCTCCACCAACTACTCCTTTTACATCAAGCTTACCTTGAGCATTACTTGGAATATGAACCTGCATATTTTTAGCATATGCTGTAGTTTCCCCTAACTCATTTGATGATGCATAGATTGTTCCTACTGGACCATCTCCACGAACAGCAACGTCAATTCTGTCTCCACTCTTAAGCATGGCACCCATCATTGTAGTAACCGTAGCTGTACGACCTACTGCTGCTATTGCTGTTGGATAAGCATCATGTCTTTGTCTAATTTCTTCTACTAAATCTGTAGTTTTTGTTACAAAAAATCTAATTTCATCGTTAAAGGCTAATCCTCTAATCAAATAATCTTTCATTAAAATAAATTCCTTTCAATTCTAGAACTTCTTATTACGATGTATTATTATACATTTTATTTCCATTATTGTCTATTTATTTACTTTTATAAATTTTTATAATTAAATATGAATCGTTCCATTTCCTCTATATTATCTGTAAATAAAGTGTTTTTTCTATCTTCAATAGTTAAGAAACCTTCTGCTACCATCTTATCAAAATATTGTTCTAAAAAGTCATAATAACCATTAATATTCATTAGAATACAAGGAGCATCTTTTTTACCAACTCTCACCCATGAGATTACCTGTGATATCTCTTCTAGCGTTCCCGGTCCACCTGGCAAAGCAATAAACACATCACCAAGATCAACAAGTTTAGTTTTTCTCACCGACATATCATCAACAACAATCAGTTCATTAATATCATTGTGGCTGATTTCTCTGTCTACTAAAAATTGTGGCATTATCCCTATGACTTCTCCACCATTATCTAAGACTGTATCAGCAATAATCCCCATCAGACCTACTTTGCCACCACCATATACTAAAGTATGATTATTTCTAGCGATCCACTCTCCAAGTTCTATTGCATTTTCTTTATACAATTCACTCTTCCCATTATTTGCTCCACAAAAAACTGTAATTTTCATTGTTATTATATCCTTATTATTGTTTCTTTAATGTTATTTGGTATTATTCATTTTGTACAATTCAATTATACCTTTTAAAGTTAATTCTTCATCAACTATATCCACCACATCACTATACTTTGCAATAAACTTTGATAAACCTCCAGTTAAAACTACCTTATATTCTTTTCCTAAATCTTTTTGTAAATGTTTAATAATATTTTCAAATTGACCTAAGAATCCATAAAATAGCCCAGCTTGCATTTGACTAGTAGTATCCATCCCTAAAGATGTACTCACCGCTTCAAATTCAACCCTAGGTAGTTTTGCAGCCCTTGAATATAATGCTTCCGCACTAATATTCATACCTGGACAAATAATACCTCCACGATAATTCATATCTTCATCTATACAATCAAAAGTAGTAGCTGTTCCAAAATCAACTACTATTGCTGGTAAATATTCACTAACTTTTGCTCCGACAATATCAACTACTCGATCGGCACCTAATTTACTACTATATGGCTCTGGTACCTTTATACCTGTATTAATATCAGCCGAAACAATAATCGGTTCTTTTTCAAAGTATTTCTTACTTAACAATTCTAGTGCAAACATCATTTTTGGAACTACACTCGATATCACCACTCCATCGAAATCTTCAAACTTAATCCCTTTATCAATAAAGAAATTTCTAATAATAACATATAGTTCATCTTCTGTTTTAGTATTATCCGTTGCTATACGCCATGAATGAAGCATCTTATAGTCACTGCTAAATACTCCAAGTACGATGTTTGTATTTCCTACATCTAATGCAAAAATCATCTTTAATCTCCTACGATTTACTATTTTTAAGAATGATTATATTATACCACATTTGCATAAATGCAAGTAGCAAAATACAAAATTAACGATATATATTATTTACATAACATATAAAAAAAAGATTATTGACTATTTTAGCCAACAATCTTTTCTATATTATCTTTTAGATAATGACTCTCTATATTTAAGAGGTGTCATTTTCACTAGTGTTTTAAATATTCTAATGAAGTAACTTGTATCGAAGTACCCAATATAATCTGCAACTTCTGAAATTGAAAAATCAGTATTCGCTAATAAATAGCACGCGTTAGATATACGTTTATCGTGGATATAATCTACAATACTAATTCCCATATCTTTATTGAAAATAGAAGACAGATAACTCTTATTAACACCTAAGTAATCACTTACGTTATCTAAACTAATTTTTTCTGAAATACGATCATTGATATAAGCAATACAGTTACGAACTACAGCTTGTTTATCTTTGTATTTATTTCTATCAACTAATAGACAGTAACTTCTAATAACATCTTCTGATAAGTCATAGTTATCAAGTTTATTTTTAATTTTAACCCATAATTCTTCGATTCCTAAGAAATCGTCATTGTGTTGTTCAAGAGCATAGCGTAATAAATCATTCATGTTATATGATTTTCTACGACGAACATTAACGCCCTGCTCAACATGGCTTTCTTCTACACCATGATTTCTACGACGTAAATCGAAAAGCATATTAACACGAGAAATATTACCTTCAACTACAGCTTGTAAAATCTCATGTTTAAACTTAACTTCACTCTCTAGAATACTATTTAAGTATGTATTTTTTCTAGATGATGTTCTTCTTACATTTTTCACACTAGAATCTTCAATTAAAACAATCGCATCTAAGAAATCTACATTTTCGTCTTCTACTAATAATTCTACTAAATAGTTGAATTTTTTTCTTGGTGTAATTGGTAATGAAAAATATACATCACAAATTAATTCACTAATACTCGCTCCATATTTTGTTAATGATTCTTGGAATAATTTAGTTGGTATTAAATATTCTAAGAAAGGAGTAATTAGATAGAAATCATCTTCATTATCACTCGGAATAAATAAACATGAAATTCCTAAACCACTTTGGCATTTTACAAGCTTCCCTGCATGTAACCCTTCTTTAATCTTAGGAAGATTTCTCTTAACAAATCTACTGAAAATACTGCTTAATTGCTCTTCACCTAAGTCAAAACGTATTTCTTCATCTGAGTATTTATATGTTAACACATCTCCATTTAAATCCAGAATATCCTTAATTCGCTCAATTTTCTTTAATGAACTTCTCATTTTACCTACCTCCTAACAATTTATACTCTAATCTATTGTAATATCACGTCTTGCATTTACAATGTATGAAATTGTAAAGAATACAAAACTGTATGCTACTAACATAATAATTAATGCATTTGCATTATCAAACTTAAACATTTCTTTTACAGTCTGACGACCTGCTTCACTTGAATAATATGAACTAAATAATGGTACGTCAAACATGTGATATTTTGCCCATGAGAATTTTGAAACTGCAAATATTGTTAAAGATTGAATTAATCCAGTTCCTAAAAGTGATAACATAACTAATACCAATGATAGAATTTGTGTTTTAAACACTACACAAACTAATACTACCATCGCTACAAAGAAGATATACACTGCTAAATCAGCTAAGTTTGTTATTATTATTTGTTTAGCAACTGTTCTTCCAAAATATCCTTCAGTTATAGTATCATTCAAATGATTTAATCCTACTTTATTTTTAAAGAATACATAATTTTTTGTTACAAAATCAAATACTGTTCCTACTACTAAGAAAATAATATAGTTAATGAATGCTAATACTATTTTTGCAGTAAGTATCGCAGAACGAGACTTAGGTTTTGTATATAGAAACTTAATCGTTCCTTTTGAGTATTCTTGAGATAAATTGTTTGCTAACATAATTAGCGAGAATATCGTTGCTGTTGCCGCAGCAACCACCGTTATTCCACTTAATATTTTTACCGCATCTACACCATCTTCAAATTGTCTTTTTGCAAAATAGCTATTTAACAAAATAATTCCAAATGATAGTAAGAAATATAACCATGTAGTTTTCTTTTTATAATCTTTTATAAATTCATTTATTAATAATTTCATTATTTTCTCTCCCCTCCTGTAATTTGTAGGAATCGATCCTCTAATGATGTTGTTAATTCACGAATTGTATCTAATTCAACATTATTAGTTACTAAGTAAGTAATGATACGAGATTTTTCTTCACGATTTAGATTTTCAAATACAAATCCATCTTTAGTCAGTTCATATCTAACCCCTAGTTCTCTTACTAATAATTCTGTTTTTTCAACATCATGTGTTGAAATTAATGTTTTAACGACTTCATCTGCTACTAGATTTTCTAATTTATCATCAGCAATAATTTTACCTTTTTCAATTACGATAACTCTATCACAAACTTTTTCAATTTCATCAAGAAGATGTGATGAAATTAAAATTGAAACTCCTGTTGCTGCGATTTCTTTAAGTTTATTACGAAAATCTTGCACTCCTTGTGGGTCTAATCCATTAACAGGCTCATCAAGAATAAGAACTTTAGGATCATTTAATAATGCTTGTGCTAATCCAAGACGTTGACGCATACCTAGTGAATAAGTTTTAACTTTTTTTCTAATTACTTTTTTCAGTCCAACAAATTCAACTAGTTCTTTCATACGTGCTCTTGTTACTTTTTTACCACATACACGTGCAATTTGTTTCAAGTTAGCCCAACCTGACATATAGTTATAAAACTCAGGTGTTTCAATCATCGCTCCAACTTCTTTAAGCATAGAAGTTCTTCCTAAACCAAGAGGTTTTTCGAAACAATAGACGCCCCCTTTTGTTTTCTTAGTTAGTCCTACCATCATTCTCATGATTGTAGTTTTACCACTTCCATTAGGCCCTAGTAATCCGATTATCTCACCTTCACGCATGTCGAAGGTAATATCTTCAACAATTGTTTTTAAACCTATACGTTTTTTCACCCCTAGCACCTCTAGTACTACAGGTTTTTCCTCAACTTTTTCTACTTTTTTCCCTACTAACGCTTCTTCTTTCTCAATTGCTTGTACTAATTCATTTTTATCTAGTACAACTGTTTCGGCATACTCATCAGTTACTTTTTCTGTAACAGTTGGCATAATTACTGTTTCTTCAAGATTCTCTTGTTCATTATGAGTCTTTCTAGTGTAAGTAGACGAATTCTCTATATCAACTTGCTTTCTTATTTTCTCAAGCAGATTTGAATAATCATCTGTTTTTTTACTATTTTTTGCCAATTCATCATTACTTAATATATCTTTATTTTTTTCTGAATTTGTCATTATTTGTAAAAGATTCCTTTCTCATAAATTTTCTTTTATATTATATCATATTTATACTATTATTTCCATTAAATAATGAATAATTATTTTTTATTTTACTACTTTTATCTTGTAAATACAGTAAATCATAATTTAAGATTTTTATATTTATGAAAATCTCATAATATTATGAAAATCTGAAACCCACCTACAGCAACATTCATAGTTTCCACATCTATTTATATTTTCTTAAAATTTTGATTATACTTGTACATACTTTATTATAAAAATTCTAAAAATTTATAGATAACTTATATCCCTATAGTATAACTTTATCTACCAGTAAAATCCATATTTGTTTTTATAATAACTATTTGAACACCTTTACCATAAAAATTCTTATTACAGATATAATGTACTTTTTCTCATTTACATAATCATAATTACATCATTCAATTATTATACTATATCAAAATTATAATTGTATTTAGATTTATGATATAATATAACGTGAGGTGATACATTATGAAAAAAACACTTAGAAAAAAATTCATATCCGAACGAAACAGCTTAGCAAGCGACTATAGAAACTCATCTACTAACACAATCTTTGCAACATTGGAAGAACAAAATTTCTTCGAATCCTCAGAAAAAATATTCATATACGTGGGATTTGGTAGCGAAATCACAACTGAAACTTTTATAAAAAAATGGATAAATAAAAAACAAATCTTTGTTCCTAAAATAGAAAATGGAAAGATGAATTTAATTCGCTTAAAATCTTGGGATGAGCTTGCCCCAGGACATTTCGGAGTATTAGAACCAACTTCATCCGACTACTACGAAGGAAAAATAGACTTAGTAGTAACTCCTTCTATCGTTTTCGATAATAATGGATATCGACTTGGTTATGGTAAAGGATACTACGATAAATATTTCTCATCAAGAGAATATGATATTAGCGTTGGTTTATCTTACCATAAACTACTACAAGATAATGTTCCTAAAGAAGGTCACGATATAAAAGTAGATGTAATCATAACCGAGGAGAGAATTTTTATAATCAATGAAAAATATAATAGTAACAACTAGTGTAAAAACAAATTCAGAACTTAATGAAAAAGCCCAACGACTCGCCGATGATTTAAGATTAAAGTATAAAATGAGAAATAAGAAAACAATAAAACAATTATTATCCTCATCAGACGGTGTACTAGTAGTCTATAAGAACAAATTAAGCTACTTCGAAGACGATTCTGAATTCTTCTTTCATTTAGACACAACAGCTCTTAAAATAAAAAATTCAGATAACGAACCCTTAGTAGAAATAATCAAAGAAAAAGAACAAAATATTCTTGATTGTACTATGGGCCTAGCTGGAGACAGTATATTACTAAGTTATTACGGACATAAGGTTACATCTTTAGAAAAAAATAACATCATTCACCTAATCACAACCAACGGTCTAAAAAACTATATTTCTTCGAATGAAGAAATTAATAAAGCGATGTGTAAAATTAAAACTTATAATGTCGATTGTCTAGATTATTTAAAAAATTGTCCTGATGATAGTTACGACATTATATACTTTGACCCTATGTTTTCTCATAACATTACAGAATCAAGAAATCTCGAAGGTATACTTCCCTTAGCCGACACTATTTTTCCTTACGAAGAATTCATAAAAGAAGCGAAAAGAGTCGCTAGAAAAAAAATAATAGTCAAAGCTCATTTTAAAGATAGTGTTTTTGAAAAATATAATTTTACTCAAATAATAAGAAAAAATACAAAATTCCATTACGGCTATCTTAACCTAAAATAAAAACCAAAAATCAAGCATTAAAGCTTAATTTTTGGTTTTTCATTTTTTATTTCTTTTACTGCTAAATAACCGTCAAAGCCTGTAATTTCTTTAAAATCACGATACAATGAATTTTCTTCAGATTTTGCACGAACTACACTTTTAAATTCTTTATATGTAGATTTAAACTCTGTAAGTTCCACACCTGACAAATAACATTCTTCAATTAAGTCTAAAAACTTAATAATTGTTGTTATTTCCTCAGTATTATATAGCGTATAATCTATCGGATAATTAAACTCCATATCCTTACCTACTCAAAAGTATATCCGACACCACGAACAGTTCTAAGATTTTTGTCATAACCAATTTTTCGTAGTTCTTTTCTTAATCCTGAGATGTAAACCTCAATCGCATTAATAGTTGTTTCTGAATCAACACCCCATACACGATCGAAAATTTCTTCTTTCTCTAATACAATATTATTATTTATCACAAAGAAAGATAATAATTCAAGATATTTTCCTTTAATAGATTCCAACGTTCCACCATTAGATGATACTAATTCATTTTTAAGATCTAACACTAAATCTTTGTATGTAATTTCATTTTCACCTTTTAAGTTACTTTCACGTTGAAGTAAGTTAGACATAGTTGTTAGTAAAAGAGAAGTATCCGCTACACGTGGTAGATATTCCGTTACTCTATGCTTCATAACTCTTGCCTTTTCTTCAGTTGATTCAGCTATAGTGATTACAATTACTGGTATTTTCAGTTCTTTTTCTTCACGAATATAATCTAATAGATCTATCCCACCCATTCCAGGTAAGATACTATCCGTTATGACAAAATCATATACATTTTCATCAATATATTTTCGTCCATCTAGCCCATTATAACAAACATCCGCATCGAATTTTTCTGCGATTGCTGCTTTTAACGATGAAGCTAATAATTTATCATCTTCTACAATAAGCGCTTTAAGCATCAAAAACTCCTCCTTTTATTTCTTAACTTTTGTTTCTCTAAATAAATATTTTATAACTTTTCTAAAAAAATACAACTAAAAACCACTATACTTTTCACTATTTTTTCATAATAAGAAAATACATAATACTAGATATCATTATCCCTACTAAAGCACCGCTACTGTCTATTAGTACATCTATGATATTACCATCTCTTCCAGCTACAAAAGTCTGATGAAATTCATCACTAGAAGCGTATACAACAGAAAATACAAGGCTCGTTATTGCTGTTTTTCTATAATCTTTAAACTCGCTACTTTTCACAAATAAATTTGATAGATAAGAAAATGAAAAAAATCCTAAAATCATATATTCACTAAAGTGACCTAATTTTCTTATGATTAAATCATTTGATATCTTCGAAGATTCCTCACCAACTTGATTGGAAAATAAAAATATCGCAATACAAACTAAAATCAACATTATTAATGAAAAGTATTTCTTATATAAAAGTCTAATAAAAATTTCTCCTTAGTATTTAATTTAATATTTTTTTCCTACTTTATATCATATCACATTCCCTATCTTAATGATAACATTTGTAAGTAAAATAAGCAAAAAATTACTCTAGATTTTTTTATAATCATCTAAAAAACATAATATTTTCATTAGATTACAGATATAGTAAAAGTTATCTTCATTTATTATAAATTTAAATTTAATTCCATATATACACAAAATTATTATTTAGATATATTTTTCACCAAAAATTTCATATAATATGATATAATTAAAGAAAACGAATTCAAAACATGGAGGTTTATTATGCCACGTATAGTTGCTAGAGGATTTAAAAAAGAAGATTTAAAAAAAGTTAGTGCGGAACTTTTCGATACAATTGCAGAAATAATCGAAAGACCAAGAGAAGCATTTACATTAGATTTAATCGAGAGTGTTGCTATTCTTGATGGAGAAGAAATCAGTAGAGCAAATCTTGAAATTGGTTGGGTTCACCGCCCTGTTGAAGTTTGTGAGAAAGTTGCTAATGCTGTAAATGAACTTTTCAAACCATTAGGATATGAAACTGTAATGATTTCATTTAAAGATATCGATTTAGCATACGAATTTGTATTCAAAAAATAATTATTAAAAAAAGGAGTGATTCGAAAATCAGAATTCAATAGAATCTGATTTTACGAATCACTCCATTTTTTTATCCTTTTACCTGTGTCTCATACATCTTTTTATAACTACCATTTAAAGATAATAGTTGTTCATGAGTTCCATTTTCTATAACTTTCCCTTTTTTTAGAACATAAATCATATCTGCATTTTTTATCGTAGATAACCTATGAGCTATTATAAGAGTTGTTCTTCCTTGTTTCAATTCTTCTATAGCTCGACTTACATTTTGTTCTGTTTCACTATCTATATTAGCCGTTGATTCATCTAAAATTAAGATTTTTGGATCTTTAGCTAATGCTCTCGCTAGACAGATAAGTTGTTTTTCTCCTGTAGAAAAGTTACTACCACCCACTTCTACTTTTGAATCAAGAGAACGATTTTCTAAAATAAAATCTCCTCCAACTCTAGATAAAGCTTCTCTAGCAATTTTTTCATCGTTAGAAGTCGTAATATTTTCAAGTAAAGTACCTTCAAATAAAAATGAATCTTGAAGCACTATCGCCGTTTTTTCTCTTAGATACTCCTTACTATAATCATTTATGTTTCTACCATTGATTAGGACATTACCTTTAGTAGCACTATAGAATTTCACTATTAGATTCATTATAGTACTCTTACCGCTTCCTGTATGACCAACAAAGGCTACAGTTTGATTTTCTTTTATCTCTAAATTCAAATCACGAAGTACATAAAAATTATCTTTATATGCAAATGATACATTTTCGAATTTAATATTTCCTCGGAAATCATCCTCAGTAATATCGTTATGATTGTCTTCCTCAACTTCTAACTTTAGTATTTCCTGAATATTTATAGCTGCACCTTGCGCTCTGATATAATTAGAAATCCCCATTGTAAAGTCTGCAATTCTATAAATTATATCGGTAGTATAATTTATAAATAAATATACCATTCCCAATGTAATGCCATAAACATTATTAAAGTATGAATACGAATAGTAATAAACAATACCTATGAAAATCACTATTCTAAATACTCCAGTTATATTATGAAGTAACAGACTATCTACTAGATTTAGTTTTTTCCAATATTTATAACGTTCTTCATTATGCTTATTCCAGTCTTCAATACTCTCTTTTTCTTTATTAAAAGCTTTGATGATTTCTAAATTTTGATAATTCTCATTTATAATCCCATTACTTTGAGAAAATTTACGTCGATACCCCTTAATACTATCTATAGATAACTTGTTGTAAATTTTTAATACTATAAACATTACCGGGAATAACGTCAACATAAATAATCCAAAACGTACATCAACATAAAATAATACAATATAAGAAAAAATAATCTTTAGCACGATTATTAGTATCTGCACAAATGTCGAAACGAAAAATGTTCTAATTTGGTTAACATCACTCGTTATCCTAGATACTACAGAACCAGCTGGCATATTATCAAAATACTTAATCGGTAGACTTTGAATATGATCGTATACCTGCATCTGAATTCTAACGTAAACCTCATTAGCACCTTTTACTAAGTAAATATTTCTAATATAGTTAGATATTCCTGAACATAGTAATATAAGTCCATACCCTGCTATTACTACCAATGATTTTAAAATTATCTGACGTGTCAAATCTCCAGTTATACCATCAAAAACTTTCGACAACACGTACACACCAGCAACACCTAACCCAACATTTAATAGTGAAAAGACAAAACCTATTATATAAGATCTTTTTGCTTTTTTCATATAAGGAAGAAATTGAAATAACGGATTTTTATTCTTCATCATCTTCTACCTCCTTATTTTGATAATCATCTAGTTGCTTGTACCAACTGCAACATTCCAATAGTTCTTCATGCGTCCCCGAATTTAATATTTTACCATTATCTAATACAACAATTTTATCTGCATGTCTCACCGCTGAAATTCTATGAGCTACTATTATATTAGTCTTACCTTCTCGAGTTTTCTTAATATTTTCAATGATAGTTTTTTCTGTATTAGAGTCTACTGCGCTTAGACTGTCATCAAGTATTAGGATTTCAGGATTAGATAACAACGCTCTCGCTATACCTAGACGTTGTTTTTGACCACCTGAAAGAGATAAACCATTTTCTCCTACAAGCGTATCAATACCATCTTTGAATCTAATAATATCTTTCTTAATATCAGCTTGTTCTAATACTTCGTCTAACCTATCCTCTAAATCATATCTATAAAACAACACATTTTCTTTTATAGATTTTGAGAATAACTGATATTCTTGTGGTGCGTACCCTATTTTTTCTCTAACAGAGTAATCATAATATTGCTCAATCCCCTTGCCATCAAGAAGTAGCGTATTTTCTTCTATTGGATATAATCGAAGCAGTTGCTTGATAAATGTCGTTTTCCCACTACCAGTTTTTCCTACTACACCTATAGTTTCACCTTTATTAATTGTAAAATTAATATCTTCTAGTACATGATTATTATCCTCATAACTAAAATTAAATTCTTTAAATTCAATACTACTATTAAACTCAAAATTACTTTTAGCTAAGTCATTGTTGACATCTGCCTTTTTATCAGAAATTTCTAGGACTCTTTTTGTAGCTTGACGCACTTCTATAATCATAATAACTAACTCAGATAAAGCAATGTATGGCCACTGAATCATACCTATAACTACACAGACTGATATTAACTTCCCTAATGTCATCATCCCTAAATTAATAAAGTAAAATCCACAAGCTACAGCTATAATGTAACTTGTCGCTAATGATACTGTATTAAGTGGTTGATAGACAAGAGTTTTCTTCATGTATTCTTCATTACTTCTAGCATAGCTTCTAAGTTTTCCTACAAAACTATTTCTAACCTTATCCAACAGACTATAGGCTCTTATTACTCGAATACCTTTAACATTTTCTAATGTCTCTTCTGTAATTTCATCCATAGTTTTCGCCATCTTGTTATAATATTTTTCTTGTACTTTTCGTCTGCTAACTAAATAAATAGTTTGTATAACTAACGGTATATGAATTAGCAATAAATATATAAAATTCGATTTATTAAATATAAGTATACTTATAAATAAATTATAAATTATTCCATCAAAAATCAACAGGATACCGTACCCAAAAAGTGGAGCAATATAATTTGTAATATCATTAGTAGATCTACTTATTACCTCACCTATACTAAACTTGTTAAAAAACACAGGTGTATGCCCATAAATATCATGTTGGATATCATACGTCATATCTTTAATAATCTTATCATAACCTATAAACGTGTAATATTCTTTAAAGAAATAAACTATATATAATGCAATCCCAGCTAATATTATTCTAAGAATTTCATTAACTACACCATTAAAATCAATATTACCACTCGCTATACCATCAACAATATAACTCAATCTATCAGTTGGATATAATGTAAAATAATAAGATGCTATCGAAACTACCAATGCAATTATTATACGTTTTTTATCTCTATATATAAGACGAGCTATCTTATTTAATATTTGTTTATTATTTATCGTTGCGTTCACTTATTCACCCTCTTCCTTCTAAGATTAAATTATATTTTAATAATTATAACACATTTATCTTTTAAGATTTAATGAAAAACAAGTAGAATTTAAGGTCTTTTAAAATCTACTTGCTTTATCTTACTTAGTATTTTCTTTTTTAAATTGTTCGATAGCCTCTTTTGCAAGCTTATCCACTACTTCATTCAACTCAATTCCGGTATGAGCTTTTACCTTCACAAAATTAACTTTTACCGCTGTCTTCACCTTATTATAAAATTTTACATAATCTTGAGTATAAGGAAGATTTGCTTTCCAATCTCCAACAGCCCATGCTTCTATCCCTTGATAGTCATAAAACAATGTAATCTCTTTAATCTTCTTATCTACAGCATACCACATAACAAATTTAGCTGCTTCCAATTCTCCAGCAACATTATGTAATTGTGCATAATCTTCACGATTTCCAGCATGTTTATATTCATATTTTTCATCGCCATCTACTATAACTACACCTGAACCATATATGCCACTAACTCTGTCAAAACTACCATCGATATAAGCATACACACCATCAACTTCTTCAATATTTTTAATTTTTTCTTCATTTCTTTCTAGGAAAGCTTCGGCTTCTGATAATGTTTTAAAACTTTTATAAACCGCACCTTTAAATCCAGTCACCTGCTCTTTACATTCATCCCAAGTTGAGAATATACCTGTCTTTTTACCTTTTTTTACTGCATAAAATTTCGCCATCTTGCTCTCCTTATAAAAATATTTTCTTTTAAATTATACTATATGAAAAATATTAAGTAAATTTTTAAAAAGAAAATTTAAAATAAACTAAGAAAAATTATTTTTTTAGTTTAGATACATTTTTTAAACAAGAAAAACCATAAACAAGCCTATACAAATATTCTCTTAACTTTTTTCACAAATAATAAAAAACTAAATTTAAAATAATATTTTAAATTAGTAAGTATAATTTTTATTAATTCAAGAAATTTTATTTTATTTTCCATATAAAAGATACTGATAACCTCTTTCAATTGAAACGTTTTTATGTTATAGTATAGGTATCTATTATTTTCAAATGTTGATTTGACAGTCTTTATGTAAATAAGATAAAAATTCGATTCATCTTTAATCAACCTTGAAAAATTAATATTAGAATAGATTATTATATTATATGTAAAAGGAGAAACTCCATGAAAACAAATAAATTATTAAAATCAAGCATGAGTGTCGCATTGGCACTTACTATATCTTCTATCACAGATCAAGCTTGGCCAACAAATAGCAATATAGCAAAAGCTAATTTCGGGGATAAAGCCGCTACTGAACAAACTAAGGCTGAACTAAATGAAATAATAAATAAAATCTTTAACGATCAGTCTATCACAAATAGATACTTGGGAACTACTTTTTTCCACAAAACTTCTAACTTCCCTTATTACCACGTAACATTTGAAAATCATCAAGTTCCTGATGATGTTATTGACACTACCCCTTGGTATAACATGTGGAGCGAAGCTGCTGCAGCAAAAGCAAAACTTGATGCTAATTCATATACAGAAAAAACCGCACAAAATGCAATAAACACTTTGAAATACTATATTCAACTATACAATTTCGATGTAAATCACGACTTAAAAGATGACGGGTTTTATACTACTACCGACTTCAAAACACCAACAATGGTAACTGTTTCTAGCGATGGACAACAAGACTTTTATAAAAAAGTAGTTGACAATAAAGAAGAAATCAAAAATCTATTTAAAGAGTCTTTAGTAGGTATCTACAAACAAGGACAAGATATTGAAATTAATCTTGTTGCTAATCCTGATAAAGTTAGTAAAATTACAAGCTTTGTTGTTAATAAAGTTTCTGGTTTAGATACAAACGTTAAACTAGGTCCTTCTGCTGAAGATCAACATCTTGTTGCCTTTAGCGTTCCTGGTGAATTAAAAGCTGAACAATTAGTTGTTTCTAATATGACTTATATTGATAAAAATGGAGTCAAACAACAAACAGGTCCATTCGCTTTAGATATTAACTACTCAGCTGCTAAAAAAAGCAACGAAGCTATCCCTAAATATAAAGAAAAATTAAACGAAAAAATTCAAAATTGGATTGATCGTGGTAATAAAGTTAATGAATGGTTACTAACAAAAGAGAATACTTCAGATACAGCTGCAGACTTCTCACAAAGAGCTAAAATTAGCGAAGCTGTAACAAAACTACAAGAATTAAAACGTTCAGACAGCGCTAACTACGATAAACTTTATGAAATCTCTACTCCTATTCACGAAATGGAAGACATTGCAACATTAAGAGAAGTACTAGATATTAAAGTAGCAAAACTGTTAGAATACTTCGATCTTTACAACGAGAAAACATACACTAAAGAAAGTATTGAAAAATACAAAAATTACATTAAAAGTGTTCCTTCATTGAAAAATACAAGAAACATAAAAGAACTAGTTCAGTTAATTAAAGACTTCGATAACGCGAACTTCACATACTTAAGATACAATACTACAGAACTAAAAAGAATAATCGATATCGCTGACAGAAAAATCAGAAGTGAATACGAACCTGTGTCTCTTGAAAAATTTGATCAAGCTTTAAATCACGCTAAAGACTGGATTAACCAAACAAACAGTTATAATCCTCAAATTAATGAGACATCAGACCTTGTTAAACAATTAACTGAAGCTATCAACAATCTTACTACAAAAGATGGTCGAAAAGGAGAACCAGTTCCTCCAGCACCTGTCGAAAATACTACAGCACCAGTTGCACCATATAACGTAACAGCTAAATTCGTAGAACGAGGTAGCGATAAACCTATTAAAGCAAAATACAGTCGCGATTTAACAGAACTTATAAAAAATGTAGAAGTTCACGAATTAGGAAATGGTAAAAACGAAGTAATACTAACATTAGAACCGAAAATCACGGGAGGAGCTATCGACTTCGCTCTAGCAGATACTTTCAAATACAACAGTCTAGGAAATACAGATGCCAATGCTGAAGTAATAGAAACAAAAAATATCGGCGGGCGTGATTACCCTACTAAATTAAAACTTATAGTTGATGCTACTAAGAAAAATATTGAAATAGCTCTCTTAGGAAACTTTAATTTTAAAGACTCATTTTATTTCGGAAACAATGGAATTGAAAACTTTACAAAACCAACAGACTTATATATCGATTACTCTACAAAACTAGAAGCTAAAAAAGAATCACCTCTGAAAGCTTCGTTAAGAGATAAAATTAATTACTATACAAGTAATTCAGTACAAGATAACTACAAAGATTTAAAACCAGAATTCAAAACTTCATTCAATCAATTAATTACTAAGGCTCAACAACTTTTAAATAACGATTCACTAACTAAAGATGAAGTAGATAATATTATAAATAAACTATTAGATGAAACAACTAAATTAGATTCATTAGCTAACCTTTATAAATCACTTCAAAATGCAAAAAATCAGTACGAAAATGATTGGAAGAACAATTCACACTTTACTAGTGAAAGTAAAGCGTTAGTTAAAGAAAAATTAGATGCGGTTGAAAGTAAAATTAACTCTCTAGATCCAGTCGATATAGAAGGTAAAAAAGAAACTTACTCAAATGAGTTCGACAAAGAAGGAACTGTAACAGTATATAAAAAACTAGATGAACTAACAGGAGAAGTTCAACATCTTGGAGACTATCTTCGCATCAATACTGAAGAACTTTCAGGAGAAATTAAAAAAGCTGAAGAAGCTTACAACAATTTCAATAAAATTACTCAATCAAAACTTAAACTTAGACAATTAATAGATGAAGCAAAAGCATATGTTGAACATGCTAAACTAACACCTGATTCAAATGACACTGATGATCAAGTAAATACTGATTTGACAGATTACTACAAAGAACAATTCAAATTTGCTATAGAAGACTTAAACGGTTCTCAAAGTTCTGAAACAGAACAAGTTTCAGCTAAAGAGCAACTTAAGAATAAAATAGCTGAAGTTGAGTTAATAAAACAAGGTAAAAAAGAACCAGCAGCCTATGTTACTTTAACTAATGAGCTATCAAAAGCTAAAGAATTATTAAATAATGAGTCTTCTACTGAAGAAGCATTACTAGCTGAATTAAATAAACTTAACAATGCTGTAAATGCATTTAATAATTCTGCTGATTCAACTCAAAATAAACCAAGTAATCCATCGGAATCTCCTTCTACAGATTCTAATAATAAAGTTCAATTAGATGGATCATTATTAAAACAAGATTTAACTAGCCCTTCTATGGCTAATGGAATAATTAAAAACGTATATCTAGTAACTGAAAACGGGAAAAATTATTTAGAATTAGATCTTGTCCCTATGAATAATGGAACAACTAATGTTGCCGTTATGAGTAAACTTACATACTTCGATGGCGATACTGAAAAAGATGTCCAAGTTCTAAAAGAAGATACTGCCGATGTTACTTACAATAATGTAACTAATTCTTATAAATATCCTTCAAAAATTAGAATACCTATCGAAGGAAAACCATCTACAATAAAACTTAACACTTTTGCAAGCAGTACATTATTCGGTACTGACAAACATGAAAATATAGCTGTATTATCTGTAAAATATCCTAAAGAAAATGCTGTTATCACTGCAGATAAAAAACAACTAAACGCACTATTCGAAGCGACTACAAGTAAATACTATGATAGTTGGAATAATGTATTTAAAAATGCAAATGTGAGCCAAGATATGGCAGTAATTAAAAACTTCGGTAACAAAATCAACGCTGCACAAAATGTATTGAAAAATAATATTGCCAGCACAGAAGAAATCTCTACTGCATTTACTGAACTATCAGATTTAAAAAATCAATATGATTTACTTATTCAATTAAGAACTTCAAACGCTGAAGCTGTAGCAAACTTCAATTCTGATAAAGATAGTAAAAACTATAGTGAAGAAAGCATCAATGCTGTAGATAACTATCTTCAAGGAAAAATAGATAAACTAGAAGACTTAGTGCACAACAACCCTAAATCTAATGAAATCTTGAAATTATTTAACGATGTTCAAACATACTATAACCTTCTTAGATATGATACTTCAAAACTAGACACAGCTGTTAAATCAGCTCAAGACAAACTAGCTGCAAGTAACTATTCAGATGAGTCAAAAAATAACTTAACTACAGCTATTACTAAAGCAACTGAATTCATAAACAAAGCTAAAGAAACTAGAAATCTAGAAGACACTCGTTCTAGTTTATTAAAAGAAATCGAAGATGCAGTAAACGGATTAAAAGAAGCACCTGCTCCTGAAGTAAATAAACCAAGTGACAACACTAATGCATCTAATAATGAAGCTAACAAACCTAACGATAAGGTTGATACTCCTAATAATAGCGAAGTTAATAAACCTAACGACAAAGTTGACACTCCAACTAACAGCGAAGTTAACAAACCTAACGACAAAGTCGACACTCCAACTAACAGCGAAGTTAACAAACCTAACGACAAAGTCGACACTCCAGCTAACAGTGATGCCAACAAACCTAATGACAAGGTCGACACTCCTAGCAATAACAAACCAACTGAAAATGATAACGATGAAGTTGCTAAAAAACTTGCTACTGAAAGAGCAAACATTCTATTGCCTTTAGAAACAGCTAAAATCCTAGTTAATGATGACAAAGATAAAGAAGGAGTTAATAAAGAAGCATACGCTAAACTAAAAGAAGCTACTGAAAAAGCTCAAAAAGTATATGATGAAGAAAAATCTATAGATAAAATTTTAGAAGGAAGATCTAACATAGATAAAGCATTAGAAGAGTATACTAAACATAAAAATGATAAAGAAACTGTCCCAGGAAATAACAAACCTGAAGATAAACCTACTCCAGATAATAAACCTAATAATAATTCAAGCAATAATGGAACTGTAGACAATACAAAACCAAGTGACAATTCTAATAGTAGCACTGCTAATGATAATGCAAATAACTCTTCAAACAATACTAATAACAGTTCTACTGAAGTAAAACCTGGAAACAACGAAAACACAGGAAGTAACAAACCTGTAGATAAACCTACTCCAGATAATAAACCTAATAATAATTCAGGAAACAATGGAACTGTAGACAATACAAAACCTAGCGACAATTCTAATAGTAGCACTGCTAATGATAATGCAAATAACTCTTCAAATAATACTAATAACAGTTTTACTGAAGTAAAACCTGGAAATAATGATAACACAGGAAATAATAAACCTGTGGATAAACCTACTCCAGATAATAAACCTAATAATAATTCAGACAATAACGGAACTGTAGGTAATACAAAACCTAGCGACAATTCTAATAGTAGCACTGCTAATGATAATCCAAATAACTCTTCTAATAATACTAATAACAGTTCTACTGAAGTAAAACCTGAAAACAACGAAAACACAGGAAGTAACAAACCTGTAGATAAACCTACTCCAGACAACAAACCTAATAATAATTCAAGTTCAGGAAACACTAACACAAACAACAATGTGAGTCCATCTGAAAATATAATAAACAATATATTCTCAAATGACGCTTCAGGAGTTAAAGTTACTTTAACTGATAAAACAACAGCAGCAAAACTTTCTGCAACTACTGTAGAAGATAAAGCTTTAGCAAATTCAGTTCTAGAAAAATTAAACTTACCTGCAGACAATCAAATCAGAATATTAGATTTAAAACTTCTAGACAAAAATAATAAGGTTGTTAATTCAAAAGCAAATCGTACTGTGGCAATAGTTCTAAAAGAAGATGAAAAAGATGTAGCCGTTTATCACATAAAAGAAAACGGAGAGCTAGAGCTTATGAAGTCAAAAATAAAAGACGGAAAAGTAACATTTGAAATAGATCACTTCAGTAAATTCGCAATAGTTTCTAATAAACCTAAACAAAATAATGGAAACAGTGGTAATACTTCAAATAACAGTGATAATGCTTCTATCAGCACTGATAATCATGATGCAACTCACAATGATTCTAATAGTAGTAATAGCTCTAATACTTCTCATAATAACTCTAACGTTGGTATTACTTCTACTTTAGGACATAACGATTCAAATAACAAACAAGATTCTCCTAAAGTGCAAAATAACCAACCTACTCAAATTGCACCATTAAATAGTAGTGTATTATCAAGTATCAACAATTCAAAATCAGGAAAACATTTAGCTAAAACTGGACTATCAAATAATAATTTAGCTTCATTAGCTGCTATCGGACTAGTATTAAGCGGTGCACTAATATTTGGAAGAAGAAAAAATAGAAAATAATATTATTTCTAAACAATATTTATTAAATTGATTGTAAGAGAGGCAATTTTGAAACATACTTCTAAATTGCCCTCTTTTAAATTGTCTATAATTTATGTAAATCATTATTAGTTTCAAAATAAAAATATAGAAAAGTTTTGAAAATATCCTATCAGAAATAAACTCCTATTTATTGAATTTTTATCAGTTTTGTTGTAAAATTGAATTGCTTATGAAAAAAATATTACAGAATTTTTTTTATTTTATTAATGAAAACTTAGGAGACACTATAATGAGTAAATATCATTTTATAGGTATAAAAGGTTCCGGAATGAGCTCTCTTGCACAAATCGCTTATGATATGGGTAATGAAGTGCAAGGTTCAGACGAGGAAACATACTTTTTTACACAAGAAAAATTAGAACAAAGAAACATCCCAATGTACTACTATGGGGCAGAAAACATTAAAGAAGGATATGAAGTAATTCTAGGAAATGCTTTCGACGAAACACATGTCGAATATAGAAGAGCTAAAGAATTAGGTTTAACTACTTATACTTATTCTCAATTCCTTGGTAAACTTCTTTCTGAAATACCTTCAATCGCAGTAACAGGAGCTCATGGTAAAACTACTACAACTACTATGATAAGTAATATTTTTAAACACAGTCACGTTACTTCATACTTAATCGGAGATGGAACTGGACACGGTGAGAAAAATTCAGAGTATATGATAGCTGAAGCATGTGAGTACTACAGACACTTCTTAGCATATTATCCTGATTATGCTGTTGTAACAAATATTGACTTTGATCACCCGGATTACTTTAATGATGAACACGATATGTTTGACGCATTCCAAAGCTTTGTAAATCAGGTTAAAAATACAGTTGTTATTTGTGGAGACGATCGTTTAGCTTCGCAACTTAAACCTGCAAATGCAAAAACTGTAAAATATGGATTCAACGATGGAAATGACTATCAAATAAAAAATGTCCAAACTACATCAGAACATAGTAATTTTAACATTTACAAAAACTCTGAACTACTTGGAACATTTACTATGGCAGTATTTGGATTACATGATATTTCTAATGCAACATCAGCTATTGCTTTAGCTGACCTAAATGGAATTAGTGTAGAAAAAATTCAAGAATCTCTTAGCCAGTATAAACCTGCAGAAAGACGATTTAGTGAACATAAAATTGGAAATAGTGTAGTTGTAGATGATTATGCTCACCATCCTAGTGAAATTAAAGCTACAATAAATAGTGCACGTAGAAAATATGCTGATAAAGAAGTTATTGCCATTTTCCAACCTCATACATATACACGTACAGCCAAATTCCTAAACGAATTTGCTGAAAGCTTAGAAACAGCGGATAAAGTATTCCTTTGCCCAATCTTTGCCTCAGTACGTGAAAAAGAAAAAATCGTAGGTATTGAAGACTTACAAAAAGTAACTAAAGGTTCTCAAATTATAAATAGCGAAGAAGATTTCGATAAATTAAACTTTGATAATAGTGTATTCCTATTTATGGGAGCAGGAAATATCAATAAACTTTGTCACAAATTTATAGAACAAAAATCAAAATAATTAGTTGTATTTATAATAAGCTTAAAATATAATTGATTATAACAACCCAAGGAGGAAAACTTTATGTTAGATATAAACTGGTTAATTTTAGCATACGCTGGAATCTTTTTAGCAGGTGTCGGTGTTTTAATCCTATGTATAAGTACCGCTATTACACTTAAAACTGTTAGAAAATCTGTAGTCGTTGCTACTGAATGTGTAGAAGATGTTACGAACATCGCAGAAGACGCTCTTGCTCTTGCTAAAGATTTAAATGAAACAGTTAAAAAAGTTGAAGGTAACTTAGAGCCGATTATGGCAGAAACTAATATTTTATTACAAAACACAAATATCCTAGCTGAAGATTTACAAGTTAAATCTGAAAAATTAGATCCACTATTCAACTCAGCAGAAGGATTAGCATCATCTATCAATGGATTACAATCATCTGTTGATAATATGAAATCTAATGTTACTGGATTCAAAAAAAATACTGATCAAAAAATAGAAAATCTTTCTGAAAAAGTAGAAGAAAACAAAGCTAAAGCTTCTAATCTACTTAATAAATTCTTAAAGAAAGATAAAGTTGAAGAAGAAAAATAATATTTTAATTGGAGGTAACTCGATAAAATCTTGTTTCTTAAGAAATCACGGTTTTTGAGTCACTCCCAATTAATAAAAAGATTATAGGAGCAACACAAAATTATTAATTCGTGTTGCTCCTCCTTTGTTACTAGCGAAATCCTATCTATTATCTCTTAATTTTATATTTATCTCACTTATACTATTTTTAATACTAAAATATCGAACTATTCCTATTAAAATATAAACCACAGTAGCTGTAATCAGCATTAAAATTAAAGTAGTAAAACTACTAAACCATTTCAAATAATAACCCGCTAACACAAGTGGTAATATAATAAGAAAATAATGAGATACAAATACTATTACTATATTATCATTTAACTTACTTTGAAATACTTTACCAGCTAATCCTTGTAATATACCTAAAATAGCGTATACTAAGGTTTGAATTAATACTGCCATATTTAAATTATCAAAACTCTGAATATATAATGGCATACCAGGATAATACTGACCATACAAAATACCGAATATCAGATTAATAACATTTCCTACTCCTACCCCTAACAACATAAATATTACAATTTTTTGAAATAATTTCATTTTAAGCCCTCCTATAAACCTAATTTAGCCTTAAATTCTTTTAACATCCTACGTGATACATAACTTATATCCGAATTTTTATAATTTATAACTATTGTTCCTCTCAATCCTAAATCTAAGCTATGGATATATTTAATATTAGCTATTTCACTTTGAGATATTTTTATAAAATCCTTAGTTAACGTGCTCTGCATTTCATATAATTTTTTTCTAACAATAAATCTACCCTCAACTGTAACTACATATACTTTTCTATCTTCAACATATACCCTTATAATATCCTCCGTATTTAATAAACGTACTTTCCCATCTAAAACTCCTATAAAGTAATCATCCTTATTTTCTATATAATTCACTAAATTTTGAATCTCATCATTCACTTTATTTGTTGATATAGTAACTATTGTTTCTCCAAATTTCTTATCTATATTTAATTCAACTTTCATATCTTTAGCTCCTTTCATAATTATATTTTATATAATAAATATTTAAAAATCTATAGATAATGCATATTCGGTTAGTTTTCTTGTTTATTCGGTAATTTAGTTACTAATTACAAATACAGTATATCTAAAAAACAATTACATATATTGTTTTTTAAAAAAATATAAATAATTTATAAAAATATATTTAAATTATATGACAATTGAGATTAGAATACGTTCACTTAAACTTTTTTAAATTTTTTCTCATTTTTTTAACTTTATACTTGATTTTATTTCAATTTTGATATATTATACTGAGGTATTTAAAATTTTATAGAAGGAGAATTATTTTTATGTTAAACGAATTTAAAAAATTTGCATTTAAAGGTAACGTATTAGACCTAGCTATCGGGGTTATCATGGGAGCTGCTTTTGGTAAAATCGTTAGTTCATTAGTAACTGACATTATGATGCCACTTATCGCTCTTGTATTCCCAGCTAAGCCAGATTTCACAAACTTAGCATGGGAAGGTATTAAATACGGTAACTTCATCCAAATCACTATCGACTTCTTAATCACAGCATTCGCAATCTTCTTATTCGTTAAAGCAATTAACACAGCTAAAGATAAAATGTCTAAAGAAGAAGCTGCAGAAGAAACACCAGAAGTTGATGCTAAAGAAGAACTTCTTAAAGAAATCCGTGATTTATTAAAAAAATAATAAATTAAAATTTTAAGATCTGACAATGTCAGATCTTTTTAATATACATAAGAATCCCTTGGAAAATTAATTCCAAGGGATTTTTTATTTATACTTGTATCAAGGATTTATAGTGATATTGAAACCTAACTTACTCTTCTTCCTTTTTACGGCGTTTCATAGCAGCAAACAGCCCTACGATTGCTAATCCTAATCCTGCTAATTCAGTGCTACTATCAGTTTCTCCAGTATTAGCTAAACGCTTAGATGTTTTTTCTATTCTACTAGATTTTTCTAAATTTACTCTTTTAGCAACTGTCGGTGTAAGTATTTCTTCAATATTATGAACCTTACCAAATCCGTTGTTAGGGCGTTTTCTAAAGATATGTATAACAATATCTCCAGATTTATTTACTTCAGTTCTTATAAATTCATAACCTTCTATGTCTCCATGTTCAAATGCTTCATTTACTTCTCCTAATACTTTAGGATATTTAGCATCTGTTGGTTTCAATTCATTACCATTTTCATCAATCCATTTAGTAATAATAAGTTTATTTTTTTGTACCTCTGGTTGAATTTCTGGATCTCCATTTACTCCTCCGTTGAATTCTGGTAACGTTGGTTGTTCTTCTGGGTCTCCGTTCACTCCTCCGTTGAATTCTGGTAACACTGGTTGCTCTTCTGGATCTCCATTTACTCCTCCGTTGAATTCCGGTAACGCTGGTTGTTCCTCTGGATCACCGTTTACTCCTCCACTGAATTCTGGTAACGTTGGTTGGGCTTCTGGATCTCCATTCACTCCTCCACTGAATTCTGGTAAACCTGGCTGAACTTCTGGATCTCCGTTTACTCCTCCGTTGAATTCTGGTAACGTTGGTTGTTCCTCTGGATCTCCATTTACTCCTCCACTGAATTCTGGTAACGTTGGTTGAACTTCTGGATCTCCATTTACTCCTCCACTGAATTCTGGTAACGTTGGTTGGACTTCTGGATCTCCTTTTGCTGTTTGTTTATTAACTGTAATTGTTACATCTACATCATCCGTACTATTATCTGGATACGTTATTGTTATTTTCGCAGAAACACTTCCTGGAGTATCAGTATTAGGAACTATTCCATTTTTCCATTCTACTCTTGTTCCCTCTGGCAACTCGTTCACATTCTCTATACTCTCGTTTGCATTCGGAATATCTCCATTTGTAATAGTTTGTGGTTTGGGTTGTGGATTGTAGTCATCTTTTTGTGGCGTTACTTCTACCGTTACTGGCACTTCTTCCGTACTATTATCTGGATATGTGATTAATACTTTTCC
>NZ_JAQMFS010000092.1 GCF_028308085.1 Gemella haemolysans | reverse complement strand
ATAGACGATGCACTTAAAGCTAAGAACGACGCAATCGATGCACGTACAGATTTAACAGACGAAGAAAAAACTGCAGCGAAAGCTGATGCGAAAGCGAAAGCTGACGCAACGAAAACAGCAATCGATAAAGCAACAACAAACGAAACAGTGGAACAAGCTAAAGCTAACGGAACAACAGAAGTAAACAATGTAAATCCAACGGCAGTAGTAAAACCAGCAGCGAAACAAGTGATCGACGACGCCTTGAAAGCTAAGAATGATGAGATTGATGCACGTACAGACTTAACAGACGAAGAGAAAACAGTGGCGAAAGATGACGCAAAAGCAAAAGCCGACGCAGCAAAACAAGCAATCGACAATACGACAACAAACGCAGGTGTAGCTCAGGCTAAGACAGATGGAAGAACATCAGTAGATTCAGTAAATCCATTAGCAGTTAAGAAACCAGAAGCTAAGAAAGCAATCGACGATGCGCTGAAATCTAAGAATGATGAGATTGACGCTCGCACAGACTTAACAGACGAAGAGAAAACAGCAGCGAAAGCAGACGCGAAAGTAAAAGCAGACGCAGCAAAACAAGTAATCGATAATGCGACAACAAATGCAGGAGTAGAACAAGCTAAGGCTAACGGAACAACAGAAGTAGATTCAGTAAATCCAACGGCACAAGCCAAGCCAGCGGCTAAGAAAACGATAGATGATGCGCTGAAATCTAAGAATGACGAGATTGACGCTCGTACAGACTTAACAGATGAAGAAAAAATAGCAGCGAAAGCTGATGCTAAAGCGAAAGCAGACGCAGCAAAACAAGCAATCGACAATGCGACAACAAACGCAGCGGTGGAACAAGCTAAGGCTAACGGAACAACAGAAGTAAACAATGTAAATCCAACGGCAGAAGCAAAACCAGCGGCTAAAAAAGCAATAGACGATGCGCTTAAAGCTAAAAACGATGTGATCGATGCACGTACAGACTTAACAGACGAAGAAAAAACTGCAGCGAAAGCTGATGCGAAAGCAAAAGCTGATGCAGCAAAACAAGCAATCGACAATGCGACAACAAACGCAGCGGTAGAACAAGCTAAGGCAAACGTAACAACAGAAGTAAACAATGTAAACCCAACACCAGAAGCAAAACCAGCAGCTAAGAAAGCAATAGACGATGCGCTTAAAGCTAAAAACGATGCAATCGACGCTCGTACAGACTTAACAGATGAAGAGAAAACAAAAGCTAAGGAAGATGCAAAAGCGAAAGCAGACGCAGCAAAACAAGCAATCGACAATGCGACAACAAATGCAGCAGTGGAACAGGATAAAGCTAACGGAACAACAGAAGTAAGCAATGTAAACCCAACGGCAGAAGCGAAACCGGAAGCTAAGAAAGCAATAGATGAAGCACTTAAAGCTAAGAATGACGAGATAGATACTCGCACAGACTTGACAGACGAAGAGAAAACAGCAGCGAAAGCAAACGCGAAAGCTATAGCAGATGCAGCGAAAGAGACAATCGATAAAGTAGTAACAAATGCAGAAGTCGAGCAAGCTAAGACTTACGGAACGTCAGAAGTAACTTCAGTAAATCCAGAAGCAGTAGCAAAAACAGAAGCTAAGCAAGTGGTAGATGAAGCTCTGAAGGCTAAGAACAACGAGATAGATGCTCGTACAGACTTAACAGACGAAGAGAAAATAGCTGCTAAGGCAGAAGCTAAGGAAAAAGCAGATGCGGTAAAACAAGAAATCGATAAAACGACAACAAATGCAGAAGTAGACCAAGCTAAGACTGCTGGAACAACAGAAGTAACTTCAATAGATCCACAACCAGTAGCGAAGCCAGAAGCTAAGAAAGCAATCGATGATGCGCTAAAAGCTAAGAATGACGAGATATATGCACGTACAGACTTGACTGATGAAGAGAAAACTGCAGCAAAAGCATACGCGCAAGCAAAAGCTAATGCAGCAAAAGAAGAAATCGACAAAGCGACAACAAACGCAGAAGTAGACAAAGCTAAAACTAATGGAACGTTAGTCGTAACTTCAGTAGATCCACAACCAGTAGCGAAGCCAGAAGCTAAGAAAGCAATTGATGATGCACTAAAAGCTAAGAATGATGAAATAGATGCGCGTAGAGACTTAACAGACGAAGAAAAAGTCAAAGCAAAAGAAGAAGCTAAGGAAAAAGCAGATGCAGCTAAGAAAGCAATCGATAGAGCGACTACAGATGAAGAAGTAGAACAAACTGAGATTAATGGAACAACAGAAGTAAAAGTTGTAAATCCACAACCAGTAGCGAAAACAGCTGCGAAGCAAGCAATCGATGAAGTGCTTAAAGCTAAGAATGACGAGATTGACGCTCGTACAGACTTAACAGACGAAGAGAAAATTTCAGCTAAGGCAGACGCAAAAGCTAAGGCAGACGCAGCAAAAGAAGGAATCGATATCGCAACAACAAATGCAGAAATCGACCAAATCAAGAAAAATGGAACAACAGAAGTAACTTCAGTAAATCCAGAATCAGTAGCGAAAACAGAAGCTAAGGAAGCAATCGATGAAACATTGGAATCTAAGAATGATGAGATTGATGCACGTACAGACTTAACAGACGAAGAGAAAACTGCGGCGAAAGAAGAAGCTAAGGCGAAAGCCGATGCAGCGAAAGAAGCAATCGACAAAGCGACAACAAATGCAGAAGTAGACCAAGCTAAAGCTAACGGAACAAAAGAAGTAGCTTCAGTAGATCCAGAAGCGTTAGTAAAATCTGTAGCTAAGAAGGCTATAGAAGATAAGTTAGCAGAACAACTTAAAGTTATCGCAAATACTCCAGATGCTACTGATGAAGAGAAAAAAGCAGCAGCTGACCTAGCCAAACAATTAGCAGAAATAGCTAAGAAAGCTATTGATGCAGCTAGGGAAAATGCAGATGTGAAAAAATTACAAGATAACTCTAAAGTGGAAATTGAAGAAGCAGTACCATTTGTAGAAGATAAACCTAATGCAAGAAAAGCAATAGATGCAGTAGTGAAAGTTAAGAAAGCAGCTATTGATGCGAGAACGGATATTTCTGATAAAGTTAAAGAACTTCTTAAGGCAGAAGTTGATGAAATTGCAGCACAAGCTAAAAAAGCTATCGATGCAGCTTCAAGTGTTGATGAAATTAACAAGATAGAAGAAGCTAAGAAATCAGAAATCAAAGCTGTTGAAGAAGTTAGAGTTCCTGCTGAAAAAGTAATTGTAGCAGATCCGACTAACTTAACGGACGAAGAAAAAGCTAAAGTATTAGCGGCTATTAAATCAGTAAATCCAGATGTGAAAGAAATAACACAAGATGCAAAAGGAAATGTTATAGTAATAACTGCAAATGGGCATAAACAAGTTATTTCAGTTGCACAAGTAACAAAAACAGAAGTAGATCTTGCTAAAGAAAATGCTGGAAATGTGGTTAATACACCTGTAGCTAAGACGGCTGTAGCGGATGTAACAAAACTAACAGAAGCAGAAGAACAAGAAATCGTAGCTAAGGTTAAGGCGGTAAATCCTGGAGCAACAGTAGCTATCGATGAAAAAGGTAATATCATTGTAACTAATGGAGAAGGTTTAGTATTCGTACTTCCAGTTCTAGATTTAGTTATTCCAACTGATAAACTGACTGATATTACTGCGAATAGTAAGGTTAATACACCTGCGATAAGAACGCTAGTAGCGAATAAGGGAAGTTTAACGCAAGAAGAAATAGCTAAAATTAAAGTGGCTATCGAAGAAATTAATCCTGGAGCAATAGTTGTAGTGGATACAAAAGGAAATGCTACTGTAACTACGAAAGACGGTAAGTCTATGACGATTTCTTCAGATGTATTAGTGAAAGATGCTGCAGATGTAGCTGTTAAGAATAATGGAGAGAATATTAATCTTGATTTTGATAAAGAGGTAGTAGCGGACATTAACAATCTAACTGAATCTGATAAAGAGAAAGTTAAGTTTAAGGTGCTAGGTGCTATAAGAGAAGCGGTAGAACTTGTTGTTGATGCAAAAGGAAATGCCACTGTAATTCTTAAAGATGGAAGAACATTTACTATTCTAGCTAAAGATATCTTTGAACAACGTAAAGAAGTAACTGTAAACTTACCTGAAAAAATTAAGGTTAAAGATGCTTCGAACCTTACAGAAACTGAAAAAGAAGCTGTTAAACAAGCTTTAATAACTACAAAT
Organism: Gemella haemolysans; assembly: GCF_028308085.1. Classification (GTDB taxonomy): domain Bacteria; phylum Bacillota; class Bacilli; order Staphylococcales; family Gemellaceae; genus Gemella; species Gemella haemolysans_D. The sequence goes on along the minus strand of NZ_JAQMFS010000092.1, from coordinate 7,777 downwards.
TCAAACTTTAAAGATGCTAAAATTACAATTTCAAGCACAGGTGAAGCAACAATTGTTTACCCAGATGGACAAGTGGTAGTAATTCCAGCGGAAAACCTAGTGGTTGCTGAGAAGGTAACAGGTGTTATCGTTGAGGATAACGCAGGAAACTATACTAAAGAAGATAAGAAACCTGCAGTAGATTATTCAAATGATAACACACCTAAGTTCAATGCTAAGAAAGGTCAACGTCTAGCGAATACAGGGGAAACTGAGACTAATACTGGATTAGCAGGATTAGGGATGGCATTTTTAGGTGGATTACTTGCGGTAGCGAAACGTCGTAAGGAAAAAGAAGAATAAATATCTAAAACTGAATATATAATATTTAGAGAATATATAAGGTACTCTGAAGTTAAGTGTAAAATTTTAACTTCAGGGTATTTTTTCATTAGAGGAATAGAAGAAGGGGATTAAATTAGTTGATTTTAATTTAGAAATATTTATTAAAAATCGATAATAAATTTAATGTGTTATATTATATATTGATTAAAGTGATAGAATTGATAAAAAAACAATTAATATTATATTGTATTGAAAAGTGTAAATTTTTAAAGTTTTTCGGTTTACAGGAACTAAAAATTGTAAACCAATAAAACTTATCGGTTTCATTTTCGAAAATTATGATAACGGTTTTCTAAAAAACACAGTCAAATATTCATTTTCTAGGAAAGGTTGACAGTGAAAACTACTTAATTTACTTACTTCTATTTATAATATTTACATAAGCTGGTGTAGCAACATTTGTAGAATTTGAGTTTTAGTTTTAAACAACTTGTATATAAGAGGTAATATATATAACTAATATTTTTTACTATTTTTTATTTAAAAATAAGCATTTAAAGTAGACATAATTCATTAAATTTGATAAAATAACTTATACGATTAATTAGAATAAAGAATTCATAGTTAATTAGTTAATAATATTACTTGAATGTTGAATTGTGTATTTTAATTATTTAGAAGAGAAGTTATGAGGAAAATATAGCATAAGGAATGCTATATTTTTTGTGTTTTTTTAGACTACGTTGTATATACAAACCAAACACTCTTCGCATAAAGTAAGAAAGATAATAAGAAACATAGATTAAATTTGGAGGGAAAAATGGTAGGAAAGAATAATCAATACTTAAAAACTACTAAAGAAGGTACAAGAGTTGAATCTTATTCAATTAAGAAATTCAAAGTTGGTACAGCATCAGTAGTAATCGGTGCTAGTATCTTTTTAGGTGCTGGAGCAGTAGCCCAAGCATCTGAAGAAGTGTCAAACAACACTACTAATGATAACGCAACAAATGCAGGAGCAAAAGAAGAGGCTCCTAAAGCTGTAGAAAAAGCAGCTAAAGTTGAAAACACTAAAGAAAGTGTAGCAGCAGTAGTAGCAGCAAAAGTAGGAGCAGAAACTCCTAAAACAGAAGCGAAAGCAGAAGTTAACAAAGGTTCTTTAAAAGATGCAATTACTGCATTAGAAAGTAACGTAAAATCAGCTCCAGACGCAGATCAAGCAGCGGTATCGGCAGCTAAAGAAGGATTAGCAGCAGCAAAAGCTGTATTAGCTAACGAAGTAGCTACACAAGCTGAAGTAGATGCACAAGTACAAGCAGTAAAAGCTTTAAACACAGTTGTAACTGAAGCTCAAGTAAATGGAGTAGCAGCGAAGAACGAAGCTAAAAAAGCAGAAGAAAAGGCTAAATCTGAAGCAAAACAAACTACAGAAGTAAAAGAAGCTAAAAAAGAATTAACTCAAGTAGCTTCAGAAGCAGAAGTAACTAACAAAGTTGCTAAAACTGAATTAAGTAAAAAAGACTTAAAAGTAGAAGCGAAACCAGCAGTAGCAAAAGCTATAGTTAAAAATGAAGAAGCTCTAAAAGTAGCTAAAGAATTATTAGGAAATGATAATGCTACGAAAGAACAAATCGCTAAAAGTTTAGAAGAATTAAGCAACTCTATTAAAGCGGTATACGCTGAATTAGAAAATGTGGGAGCTAAACGTAACGGTAAATTTGACGTAGTATTAGCTGATATAGCTGATACAGTAGCAGAACCACCGCTTTCAGAAGATGAACAAATTAATCACTGGAAGCAATACGCAGATAAAAATACTGAACGATTAACTAAACAAATCAAATGGTTTGATATTGCTAACAGTAAAGCAACTATAGAAAATCTTGGTGCAGGAGACACTCTTCAAGTAGGAACTAAATTCACACAAGAAATTTCACCAGGATATGTTGTAACATTAACAGTTACAAAATTAGCACCATTTAACTCAACTGATGAGTACAAAAAACGTGGTGGAGCAGGGTATGATGCCAATGCTATTAATGAGTACAAAGATGGAACTCCAGCTGAATTAAAAGTAGTAACACAAGGAGGTTACTCTGTTGCAAAAACAAACGGTATGGATACTAAAGGTAAAACAGTTATTCAATCTGTTAAAGATGGAGCTAACGTAGGGGTGGAATTCTCTGTTAAATCTACTTTAAACGGGAAAGAAGTGCCTTCGAACGTTGTATTCTTAACAGGGGAAGAAGCAGGTTCGTCAGAAGTTGAAATCTATAAAACAGATGGAGATGGATTTGAATTAGTAACTGAATTATCAAACACAATACCAAGATATAGTACTGCTCGTTCTTATACTGCAGAAACATATGAATACAGAACATTGCCTTCTGCCGGACATGGGCAAGATGGTTATCGTAAACAATATGGGGTAGAATATACTCTTGAAGGTTCAGGGAAGCAAGCCTTTGAAAAATTCAAAGCAGATAAAGCTGCAGGATTTTTCAATACGACTGTGACATCAGATACTGTTATTGCGATGAAAGCAGAAGATGGTAAATATCACACAGATGGATTAGGAACACAAGTTTTTGGACCGGTCTCAACTCACCGTGATTCAGGTTTCTCTACTCCATTGGTAATGACGCGTAATGCTAAAAACATTGGTATGTACATCTTTTCTGCAGGTCAACAAGGGTCTATGTTAGGATTCATGGTCCTAGATGAAGGAGATGCTCCTGCGTCATACGGAAGAGTAGCTCACTCTATCTCTAGATCCGATGGACAAAAACAACCATACTTAGGATCTGTTCCAGCTGACGTTGACGTTCGTACAACTCCAATTAACGGTGCAAGTGCGTTTATCTACGATGACGTTAATGGTATCGGTGCTGCGGATGAAGGTGCTCGTCAATTAATGGGTGACGATGTAGCTCCAAACGATAACTTCAAACTTAAAAAAGTTAACGACGGAACTTACTCAATGACTTTTGATGCTCACCTAGACGGAGAGGCTAAAGCTTATGTTAATGGTTGGATCGACTTCAATAACAATGGTAAATTCGATGAAGGTGAAGCTGCAGGGGTACAAGAAGTAACACAAGATGGAAAAGTTACACTAACATGGACAAACAATTACCAAAACGTAGACACAACAGCTACAAAACTAGCTACACGTTTACGTATTGCATACGATAAAGCTGACGTTAAGGGACCAACTGGTATTGCGTACTCTGGGGAAGTAGAAGATTTCCAAATTCAACAAACAGTTCCACCTCGTGGAACTAAGAGAGAAACAACAGATGTACAAGGTGCTACTCAAACATCTACTGTAGCATTCAATGCATACGGTCAAAAGAACTATGATTTTGATAAAGACAATGCTATTGACACAACAGTTAAATCGCAAATCGTTAAACCTGACGGAACATTAGTAACAGATGCAGACTTAGTAGATGGATACTATGTAGTACCAGGACAAGGTAAATATAAACTTACTGATAACGGTGCAAATGTAGATGTAGAATTTATCCCAGAAGCAAACTTCGTAGGGACAGCAGATGGTATTACAATCCGTCGTACAGACATCAATGGTAACACTACTGGTTGGGGTAACGAAGGTCGCCAAATCGTCGGTGGTGAAGGAGAAAACAAAGATCAACTAGACCTAGTAAGTGAACAAGTTCAATTAGCTGGACTTGCAGTAAAAGGTTCTATGGATGGTCGTTACATTCCAACAGTAACTCCAAAAGAAATCAAAGGAATACCTGAAGGATCAACAGATATCCAAGGTAAACCACAAACGAAAACACCTAAATTCTCAATCGACGTAGATAAAGATGGTGACGGAACTGCACCAGACGCAGTAACTCCAAGTGCACAGTACCCAGCTAAATTAGTAGATCCAGCAACTGGACAACCAACAGATGAAAAAACAGTAACAGTACCGGGTGAAGGAACTTATACAATTAATCCTGAAACAGGAGCGGTAACATTCACTCCAGAACCACAATTTACAGGAACTGCTAAAGGTATTAACGTATCATTAACAGCGCCAGTAGGTCAAGATAAAAATGGTCAACCTGTAACAGCAACAGCTACTGCAAAATACACTCCAACTGTAACGCCTGTTAAACCAACAGCAGCACCAGCTACTTCAACAGGAGTACAAGGTGAAACTCAAACAGGTAAACCAACATTTACAGAAGGAAACACAGAAGTACCAATTAAAGAAAACTCTGTAAAACTATTAAATCCAGATGGAACAGAAGCAAATGGACCAGTAGATGCTCTAGACCCAAGTGGTAAAAAAGTTGGTGAATACACTGTAGATCCAACAACAGGTGTAGTAACATTCACACCAACAGACAAATCTTACACTGGTAAAGTTCAACCAGCAAACGTACAAGCTGAAGATAAGAATGGAACAAAAGTTAAGACAACTTACACACCAACAATCGTAGGAGTAACGCCAACAGTAACACCAGCTACAACTGAAGATGTTCAAGGTAAAACTCAAGAAAGCACAGTTTCATTCGAAGGCGGAAAAACTACAATTGCAGGAGAAGAAAAATCTGTAGATATCGATCCAGCTACTTACACTCTTCTAGGTGAAGATGGACAACCAGCTACAGAAGTACCAGCTAAAGACCCAGAAGGAAATGTAATTGGTAAATATACTCTTAAAACTGTAGATGGAAAAGCTGTTGCAGTATTCGAACCAACAGACAAAACATACTCAGGAGAAGTTCAACCAGTACGCGTTCAAGCTAAAGATAAGAACGGAACGCCTGTAGAAACAACTTACACACCGAAGATTACTCCGGTAACACCAACAGCAGAACCAGCTACATCAGTAGCTATCCAAGGAGAAACTCAAAAAGGAACTCCAACATTCGCTCCTGGAGACACTATTGCTCCAATTAAAGAGAATTCATACAAACTTCTAGATAAAGAAGGAAATGAAGTTCCAGCAGGACAAACAACTCCAGCATACGCTGAAGATGGAGTAACTCCAGTAGGTACTTACTCAATCGATCCAGCAACAGGAGAAGTAACATTTACACCAACAGATAAATCTTACACTGGAAAAGTAACACCAGCTAACGTTCAAGCAGAAGATACAAATGGAACTAAAGTTTCTACAACTTACACTCCATCAATCATTCCTGCACAACCAGAAGCAGAACCAGTTAAAACTGTAGATGTTCAAGGTGCAACTCAAACAGGTAAACCAGTATTCCAAGGTGGAACTGCTATGGTTAACGGTGAAGAAAAAACTGTAGAAATGGACGATACAGTACCAGCGAAATTAGTAGATCCAAAAACTGGAGATAAAGTAGACTCATTAACTGTAGAAGGAGAAGGAACTTATACAGTAAAACCAGATGGAACAGTAACATTCACACCAGAAAAAGACTTCACAGGTGTAGCTAAAGGTGTTGAGGTAGTTCGTCAAGATAAGAACGGAACACCAGCTAAAGCAACATACACACCTGAAGTTAAACCAGTAACACCAACAGGAACAGACGCAGTAACTGAAGATATTCAAGGTGCAACTCAAACAGGTAAACCTGAATTCAAAGGTGGAAAAGTAACAATCAACGGTGAAGAAAAAACTGTAGAAATCGACGAAGACAAACCAGCTAAATTAGTAGATCCAAAAACTGGAAACCCAGTTGATTCAGTAACAATCGAAGGAGAAGGAACTTACACAGTAGCTCCAGATGGAACAGTAACATTCACTCCAGAGAAAAACTTTACAGGAAAAGCAACAGGAGTAACAGTTCAACGTGAAGATAAGAACGGAACACCAGTAACAGCTAAATACACTCCAGTAGTTAAGAAAGCAACACCAACAGGGATAGACGCAGTAACTGAAGATGTTCAAGGTTCAACTCAAAAAGGTAAACCAACATTTGAAGGTGGAAAAGTAACAGTAAATGGTGAAGAAAAAACTGTAGAAATCGACGAAGACAAACCAGCTAAATTAGTAGATCCGAAAACCGGAAACCCAGTTGATTCAGTAACAATTGAAGGAGAAGGAACTTACACAGTAGCTCCAGATGGAACTGTAACATTCACTCCAGAGAAAAACTTCACAGGTAAAGGAACAGGAGTAACAGTTCAACGTGAAGATAAGAACGGAACACCAGTAACAGCTAAATACACTCCAGTAGTTAAACCAACAGTACCAACAAGTACAGACGTGATAACTACAAATGTTCAAGGTGCAACTCAATCAGGAACACCAACATTTGAAGGTGGAAAAGTAACAGTAAACGGTGAAGAAAAAACTGTAGAAATCGACGAAACTGTAAAACTAACATTCGAAGATGGAACAACTGAGAAGAAAGTACCAGGAGAAGGGACTTACACAATCGATGAAAATGGTAAAGTAACATTCACACCAGAAAAAACATTTACAGGTCAAGCTAAAGGTGTAACAGTTAAACGTGTTGACAAAAACGGAACACCAGTAACAGCTAAGTACACTCCAGTAGTAGTACCAGTAACTCCAACTTCAAAAGACACTGAATCAGAAGGACCAAAAGGACAACCTCAATCAGGAACACCAACATTTGAAGGTGGAAAAGTAACAATCAACGGTAAAGAAGTGCCAGTAGAAATCGACGAAACTGTAAAACCAACATTCGAAGATGGAACAACTGAGAAGAAAGTACCAGGAGAAGGAACTTACACAATCGATGAAAATGGTAAAGTAACATTTACTCCAGAACTAAACTTCGTAGGAAAAGCATCAGGTGTAACAGTTAAACGTGTAGATAAGAACGGAACACCAGTAACAGCTAAGTACACTCCAACAGTACGTCTAGATACTTCATATGTTGATAAAGATGGAAACCCATTATCACCATCAGAAGATGGAACTAAACCAACAAAAGATATCCCAGGATATAAAGTAGTTAAAACTGAAATCGATGAAAAAGGAAATACAAAACACATCTATGAAAAAGTTACAACAACTCACAAAGATAAAGATGGAAATGTAATTCCAAACTATCCAGTTGAAGAAGGAACAAATCCGAAGAAAGATATCCCAGGATATAGATTCGTAGAGACTAAGAAACTTCCAAACGGAGACGTGGAACACGTATACGAAAAAGTTAAAACAAGTCACAAAGATAAAGAAGGAAACGAAATTCCAAACTTCCCAACAGAAGACGGAGAACAACCGAAGAAAGATATCCCAGGATATCGTTTAGTAGAGACTAAGAAACTCCCAAACGGAGACGTGGAACACGTATACGAAAAAGTTAAAACTAGTCACAAAGATAAAGACGGAAACGAAATTCCAAACTTCCCAACAGAAGATGGAGACCAACCGAAGAAAGATATTCCAGGATACCGCTTCGTAGAGACTAAGAAACTTCCAAACGGAGACGTAGAACACGTATACGAAAAAGTTAAAACTAGTCACAAAGATAAAGATGGA
>NZ_JAQMFS010000091.1 GCF_028308085.1 Gemella haemolysans | reverse complement strand
GGTGCCGGCGCTGCTGGCTCTTCCGCTTTTGCTGCTGGTGCCGCTGGTTCTTCTGCTTTTGGTGCCGGCGCTGCTGGCTCCTCTGCTTTTGGTGCCGGAGACGCTGGTTCCTCTGCTTTCGGTGCCGGAGACGCTGGTTCCTCTGCTTTTGGTGCTGGAGCTGCTGGTTCCTCCGCTTTTGGTGCTGGAGTTGCTGGCTCTTCTGCTTTTGGCGCTGGCGCCACTGGTTTCTCCGCTTTTGGTGCCGGGGCCATTGGTTCCTCTGCTTTTGGTGCTGGTGCTGCTGGTTCCTCCGCTTTTGGTGCCGGGGCCATTGGTTCCTCTGCTTTTGGCGCTGGCGCCACTGGTTCCTCCGCTTTTGGTGCCGGGGCCATTGGTTCCTCTGCTTTTGGCGCTGGCGCCACTGGTTTCTCCGCTTTTGGTGCTGGTGTCGCTGGTTTCTCTGCTTTTGGCACTGATGGCGTTGGTTCCTCCGCTTTTGGTGCTGGTGTCACTGGTTTCTCAGCTTTTGGTGCTGGTGTCGCTGGTTCCTCTGCTTTTGGTGCTGGAACCACTGGTTTCTCGGCTTTCGGTGCTGGTGTCGCTGGTTTCTCTACCTTAGGTGCTGGCGCCACTGGTTCCTCCGCTTTTGGCGCTGGTCTCGCTGGCTCTTCCGCTTTTGGTGCTGATGGCGTTGATTCCTCCGCTTTTGGCGTCGGTCTCACTGGCTCTTCCGCTTTTTGTGCTACAGCTGGCTCTTCCGCTTTTTGTGCTTTTGGTTCTGAAGCCTCTGGTTTCTCGTTTTTTTGAGTTGAATTCTTTTCTACTAGCTCATATACTTTATATACAATTTTTGCTTCAACTTCATTTCCATTTATTTCATTATTGTAGAAAACTGTTTTTTGTACTAATTCTCTTACAGCACTTGTATTTGGTAGTATTCTTCCTTTATTACTTTCTTTTGAAATAGAAGTATTATTGTTATTTATACTTGCATCAGGTTGAACTATCTTAGATACTTGACCTTTTTTTAAGTTACCCAAATTATAAGTATAATTATTTCCGTTAATTTTTGCATATACAATAGCTTCATAAGTATCTCTCTGTGCAGTCACATGAAATACTATATCACCGTTGACTTCTTCTGAAGTAATAGTAAGGTCTTGTGTTGTTTTATTACTACTTGTTTCTGAAATATTACCTACTTTATTCTCAGCAAATACAGCTAATGGATTCGCTAATGTAAATAATAATACACTAGCAGTAGCTACTTTTGATATTTTTTTCATTTAATTTCCTCCTTAATTGTTGGTTGTTTTTTATTAAAATGAAGGTCGCTTCCTTTTCCATTATTCTCCTATTTTTCTTATTTGTCAAGTATATAACATCCAAATATTTGAAAATTTATTTTCAGCAATAATTTTCATTTTTCATCTTATTATCCTTATAAGATTTTTTATTTATAATAATTTACTTTTTTTCAATTTTAATTGTATTTTATTTGTAACTAATCAATCTTAATGTATAAAATCAAATCAATTTTTTTGACAAATCTTTTATTTCATGGTTTAATATACCCCATAAGGGTATATCAGGAGGTACAATAATGTTTTTCTTATTCACAAAAGTAGATAGTATTTCTACTATCGAGCTAGAACAAAAACTTAAAGAAAATATTCAATTAATAGACGTAAGAACACCTGGAGAATTTCGAAGAGGACATATAAAAAATGCAAAAAATGTCCCACTTAGTGAGATTGGTCAATTTACTCCAATAATAGATAAAACAGTATATGTTATTTGTCACTCTGGAGCTAGAAGCAAACTTGCAGCAAAAATACTAAAAAAGAAAGGATACGATGTTATTAATATCCAAGGCGGTATGCATGCATGGAGAGGCAAAACAGTCTAAATTACTAATATTGAAAGGAAAAAATCATGAAAAACAATATTTCAATGCAAGATTTTTATGAAAAGTATAATAATGAGGAACTTATGATTCTTGATGTAAGAGAAAATCATGAGTACGAAGTAGGTCATATACCTTCTGCTAAAAATTTTCCTTTGAGTAGTCTTGGTATAGATTTCACTAAATTAGATAAAAATCAAAAATACTATGTAATATGTCAAGCAGGTGGACGTTCAGCTAAAGCATATGATTTTTTAGAAACTCAAGGATTTGATGTAATAAATATCGAAGGTGGTATGAATAATTGGCCTGGAGAAACAAAGTAAAATATTAAATAATAAAAACAACCAATTTTTACTATATTAAATTCTCTTTAATACAAAATTAATACATCATCAAAAAAAGACTTGTTCCCAAGATTATTTAGAACCAAGTCTTTTTATCATTTCTTTAAACTATTTATTTTTTACTATATATTTTATAGCTTTTTCTATTTTTTCTTTCTGCTCTAAAGGATTTTCTAAGGGGTTATTAATGCATTCCATAAGATTTTCTGTTATTAATAACTCAATAACACGATCAACACTTGAACGAACCGCACTTAATTGAGTTATTATATCAATACAATCTCTCTCTTCTTCTATCATTTTTTGAATCCCTCTAAGTTGTCCTTCAGAACGTTTAAGGCGCGTAATATACTTCGATTTTGCCATGTTTATTTTCCTCAGTAGATTTTTTTTCATTATACCGTGAAAAATTTATTTTGTCAAAATTTAAAAAATTTGTATGTTTTTATATTGAAAATTCCTAAAAATCTAATTCCAATTATTCTTTCAAAATAATAAATCTGATTCAAAGATTTTCTTGTATACTTAGTGTATTAACAATTAATTTTTAAAGTAAATTTACTTCCTTTACCATATTCACTTTCTACTAATATGTCTCCATTTATTTGTAAGGCTAACTGTTTCGCTATTGCCAAACCTAAGCCATAACCACCTGTTTTCATATTTCTTGATGCTTCAACACGATATAATCTTTTAAAAATATTATCAATCTCTTCTTCTTTTATACCGCAACCTTCATCAATTATAGAAATAGATAATTCTTGATTTTTTATTTCGGCAACTATTTCTATTTTTGTCCCGCTTGGTGAATACTTAAATGCATTACCTATTAAATTCACGATAATTCTTTGAATTTTATTGTAATTACTTACTATTTTAGCATTCTCAGGAATAACTTTAATATAGATATCTCTTTTTTCTTTTTCTGCTCGCAACTTAAACTCTGACATACAGTCAATCAATAATTTATCTAAAAATATTGTTTCATTTTTATCATCTTCACTAGTATCCTTAACACTTAAAGTTAAGTAATTTAATTCTTCAACAAGTTTATTCAACCTTGTCGTTTGACGACAAATTGTTTCTAGATAATATTTATATTCTTCCTCCTTTATTATTCCGTCTAACATTCCTTCCGCAGTTGATTGAATTGAAGTTATAGGAGTTTTTATATCATGAGATAATTGGGCTATCATAAGAGATTTTTCTTTTTCACTTTCTTCTAATGACTCAAAACTTTCTTTTAAATGTTTTGCCATTTCATTGAATGATAATGATAATTCTCTAAACTCAGTAGGACCTTCTACAGTATTGCTAATATCAAAATTTTTCTCAGTTATACTAATCGTTTGTCTTTTTAATACACGTAATGACTTAAATACACCTTTTAGTAATATAATACTAATCGTAGCTCCAATTAGCCCTGCAATTATTGTAATCACAACTATAAAATATGTATCTTTTTTTTCAATTAACATTAAATTTGAAGCCCAAAAAACAGCTATGATAGTTATTAAAAATGATAAAATATATCCAACAATAATATAATCTTTTAATTTCATACTATATTTCCTTTCCATTTTTAAACTTGTTTTTCCATTTTGTATCCTAGACCCCATACAGTTTTTATACTTGGTGTTTTTTCTGTCGAATATTTTGTTAAAATTCTTCTTAGAGAGTGTATATGCACGTTTAATGTATTTGCATCTTCAACATATTCATCTTGCCAAATTTTTTCATACAATTCTGTTTTAGAAAAAACACGCTCTGGATTATTAGCCAGTAGCCATAATAATTCAAAAGATTTCACGGTTAGTTCTAATTGTCTATCATTTACCATAGCAATTCTACTATTATAGTTAATTTTCAAATCACCCAAAGTTAAAATATTTTCACTACTATTTTTCTCGATTCTACGTAGTATATTTCTAACTCTTAAAACTAATTCTCTTGGACTAAATGGTTTTACTATATAGTCATCTGCCCCCAAACTTAAAGCGTAGATTTTATCTGGTTCTGTTGTTTTCGCTGTTATGAATAAAAATGGTTGTTCCTCATCTAAATACTGTACTTCACTGATTAAATCATAGCCATCCATATTGGGCATCATTATATCTGTAATTATTAAAGAATATTTATTTTTCTTGTATTTTTCTAAAGCTTCTTTACCATCATTAGCGATATCAACATCATATCCACCTTGCTCTAAATATCGTTTATTTATCTCCGTTATTTCTATTTCATCATCTACTAATAAAATTTTATTAACCATATTTAACTCCTCTTATCAAAATAGTACTATACAATAAAAGTATAGCACTATTTCGATAAAATCTACAAGTTTATTTTATTTATTAATTACTTTTTCTTCTGAATCCTAATAGACCTAAGAAGCTTGCAATGATTAATCCTAGTATTCCAGTATTTGATGAATTTGTTGAACTCATTGTTCCTTCAGGTGCCGCACTTGTTTTTGGTAGCATACCTTTTTTCATCATTCCATTACTCATATGAGTATTCATAGTCATATTATCTTGCATCATATCTTTATTCATATGAGAATCCATAGTCATATTTTCTGGCATCATAGCTTTATTCATACTAGATTCCATAGACATATTATCAGATTTACTCATATTCATTACTTTTCCACTTACATTTGAATTCATTGAACCAGTATCTGTATTATTTTGCATCATATCTTTTCCTGGTTTCATGTCCATTTGCTTAGTTTCTTTGTGTAGATTTATAGTCACTTCTTTTGTCGCTACTACATTTGTTAGATCCGCTTTTCCGTCTTTTTCACCATATATTTTTATTGTAGCTTTGTAGCTTTGTGTTCCATTTGCTTTTAATAAGTCTAGTAACTCTTTATCTGATTTTCCTTTTGTTCCTGCTAAGTCTACTTCATAGAAGTATAATCCTTTCCCTAGTTTTTCTAATGGTAATAATGCTGGATTTTTCGCTGATCCATTATCTGACCATGGTGCTTTGTCTGATGATTTCAAGATTAATCTTGTTAACATTCCATCTCCACCAAAGAATTCATAAGGAATTACTTGATTTACTCCAGCTGTGAATGGTCCAGGGAAGTTTGCTTTATCTAAGTATTTAGCTGGTACATCTACTGTATCTTTTGTATTGTCCATCACTGCTTTTTTAACTTCGTTAACACTTGTAAGACCATTTAGATTTACATTTACATCTTTTGTCGCTACTACGTTTGTTAGATCCGCTTTTCCGTCTTTTTCACCGTATACTTTTATTGTAGCTTTGTAACTTTGTGTTCCATTTGCTTTTAGTAAGTCTAATAATTCTTTATCTTGTTTCCCTTGTGTTCCTTCTAAATCTACTTCATAGAAGTATAATCCATGTCCTAATTTTTCTACTGGAGGAAGTGCTGGATTTTTCGCTGATCCATTATCTGACCATGGTGCTTTATCTGATGCTTTCAAGATTAATCTTGTTAACATTCCATCACCTGCGAATAAGTGGTAAGGAATTACTTGGTTTACTCCAGCTGTAAATGGTCCAGGGAAGTTTGCTTTATCTAAGTATTTAGCTGGTACATCTACTGTATCTTTTGTATTTTCCATTACTGCTTTTTTAACTTCGTTAACACTTGTAAGGCCATTTAGATTTACATCTATATCTTTTGTCGCTACTAGATTAGTTAAATCTGCTTTTCCATCTTTTTCACCATATACTTTGATTGTTGCTTTGTAACTTTGTGTCCCATTTGCTTTTAGTAAGTCTAATAATTCTTTATCTTGTTTCCCTTGTGTTCCTGCTAGATCTACTTCATAGAAGTATAATCCATGTCCTAATTTTTCTAATGGTAATAATGCTGGATTTTTCGCTGATCCGTTATCTGACCATGGTGCTTTGTCTGATGATTTCAAGATTAATCTTGTTAACATTCCATCTCCACCGAAGAATTCATAAGGAATTACTTGGTTTACTCCAGCTGTGAATGGTCCTGGGAAGTTTGCTTTATCTAAGTATTTTGCTGGTACATCTACTGTATCTTTTGTATTGTCCATCACTGCTTTTTTAACTTCTTGTACACTTGTTAATCCATTTAGATTTACATCTATTTCTTTTGTCGCTACTAAATTAGTTAAATCTGCTTTTCCGTCTTTTTCACCGTATACTTTTATTGTAGCTTTGTAGCTTTGTGTTCCATTTGCTTTTAGTAAGTCTAATAATTCTTTATCTTGTTTCCCTTGTGTTCCTGCTAGATCTACTTCATAGAAGTATAATCCTTTTGTTAAGTTTTCCACTGGTGGAAGAGCTGGATTTTTCGCTGTTCCGTTATCTGACCATGGTGCTTTATCTGATGCTTTTAAGATTAAGCGAGTTAACATTCCGTCACCTGCGAATAAGTGGTAAGGAATTACTTGGTTTACTCCAGCTGTGAATGGCCCAGGGAAGTTTGCTTTATCTAAGTATTTAGCTGGCACATCTACTGTATCTTTTGTATTCTCCATTACTGCTTTTTTAACTTCAACTGGCGTTGTTTGTGGTTCTGCTACATCTTTTGCATGTTTTATTAAATTATTTACATCAGTTTCTTTTGATTCGATACTTACTTCTTTTTCTGATTTTACTTCAGGTTGTTTCTTAGCACTTACAACATTTTTTGCTTCAACTGTACTTTTCTCAACTTGTTTTGCTTCTTTTCCTACAGTATTTACTTTGTTTTCAATTACTTTAGATTCAGTTGCATCATCTACTTGTTTATTTTCTACATTTTGAACTACAGGAGCTTTATCTTGTAAATCACTCGCATGAGCTTCTCCACCTCCAACAACTATAAAAATACCACTAGCTATTGCTGCTGATACAACTCCTACACTTACCTTTCTTATAGCCCATTTTGTAAAATTTTCTGATTTAATAAAGTTATTTTTCATTTGTAGTTTTCTCCTCTTATTTAATACTTTATTACCAAAACCTTTTGTTTGATGAATACAGTATACCTTATAGATATTAACTAACTATTAGTAAAAGTTAAAATATTTCTTAAATAGTTATTATTAAAATGTTATCTTTAGAATATATTAATATATATGGCCTATATTAGATTTCTGACAATTTAGAAAAAAGTTTTTAATTTTTTTACTAGAAAGTGTTGACAAAGAAAAAAACTTATGTTAATATTTCTTTAACAGTTTTAAAAAGCGAAGAAGTGAAGAGCAATATTACTTAATTATTAGAGACCTTTTGGTTGGTGAAAAAAAGGATTTGGGTGTATTGTAAATGGTCACAGAGCTGAACTAATGACTATTAATGAGTTAGTTCCGGTTGATTACCGTTAATAATCATTAAGGTAAGATTAAAAGTTTATTTTAAGATTATAAAATTGGGTGGTAACACGGTCATTTCGTCCCTTGTGTTACTACCCTTTTGTCGTATTTAAGACTGAGTAAAAATTATTTTTATAAATTAATATAATATAACATTGATAAGATGAGTAGAAAAAAGGAGTTACACCAGAGAATCTCGGTAGCTGAAAAGAGATTAATGAATTTTTTTGAAGATGGTCTTTGAGTTTTAATTATCGAGCGGAAGTTAGGTAATTACGCAGAAATAGCGTTAAAATTTTAATGAGGTGGAAAACTAAAAAAATCAATTCACAATTTTAGATTTTCCATAAAATAAGGTGGTACCACGTATGAAACGCACGTCCTTAGACAATATTAGTTTATTGTTTAAGGGCGTTTTTATTTTTATAATTCAATATACAAAAAAGAGAAAATTTTAGGAGGAAAGAAATAATGACAAAAATTTCAAGTTTAGGATACCCACGTTTAGGGGAAAAAAGAGAATGGAAAAAATTAATTGAAGGATACTGGGCTCGTACAGTTCGTCAAAACGAGTTATTTGAAGAAGCAGAAAAACTTCGTCGTCTTTATATCGAAAAACAATTCAATGCTGGTTTAGATTTCATCCCTGTTGGTGATTTCTCACTATATGACCACATTTTAGATTTATCAGTTCAATTCAACGTTATTCCACAACGTTTCGAAGGAAGAGAAGTTGATGTAGACTTATTCTTCGATATTGCTCGTGGTAACAAAGATAATGTTGCATCTGCACTTAAAAAATGGTTTAACACTAACTACCACTACATCGTACCAGAATGGGAAAATGTTAATCCTAAATTAAATAACACTCGTCTATTAGACTTATACAAAGAAGCTAAAGAAATCGTAGGAGACAAAGCTAAACCAGTTATCACAGGACCAATCACATACGTAGCTTTATCAAGCGGTCTTGCTGAAGGTGAATTTGAAAAAGCTGTAGATAAATTATTACCATTATATACTCAAGTATTCAAAGAATTAGCTGAAGCTGGTGCTTCTTACATCCAAGTAGATGAGCCAATCTTCGTTACTGATGAAGGTAAAAACTATGTAGAATTAGCTCACAAAGTGTACAACCACTTCAACAATGAAGTAGATGCTAAATTCATTTTCCAAACTTACTTCGAAGCTTTAGTAGAAGCTGAAAAACTTGCTGATCTACCTGTAGCATTCGGATTAGACTTCGTGCACGGAAGAGAAGAAAACTTAGCTAATGTAAAAGCTGGTCTATTTAAAGATAAAGAAGTATTTGCTGGAGTTGTTGACGGACGTAATGTATGGAGCAATGATTTCGAAGATAGTTCTGCATTATTAGAAGAACTTAAAGCTAATGTTGCTGAATTAGTAATTCAACCTTCATGTTCATTACTTCACGTACCTGTTACAACTAAAAATGAAACAGAATTAGAAGAAACTTTATTAAATGGTTTAGCATTTGCTGATCAAAAATTAGAAGAGCTTAACTTACTAGCTAACAAATTAGACGGTAAAGAAGATGCTGCATACCAAAAACACGTTGATGATTTCAACAAACTACAAAATGCTGAATTTAGAAACCTTGAATTAGAATCAAGCGAAAATGTTCGTTCAACTCGTCCATCTGATTACAAGGTTCGTCGTGAAGTTCAAAACAAAAAATACAACTTACCAGTATTGCCAACTACTACAATCGGATCATTCCCTCAATCTAAACAAGTACGTTTACAACGTGCACTATGGAAAAAAGGTGAATTATCTAATGAAGCTTATGAAAAATTCATCGAAGAAGAAATCGCTCGTTGGATTAAAATTCAAGAAGACCTTGATATTGATGTATTAGTTCACGGTGAATTCGAACGTACAGACATGGTTGAATTCTTCGGTCAACGTTTCGCTGGATTCGCATCAACTAAATTCGGTTGGGTTCAATCATATGGTTCTCGTGGGGTTAAACCACCAATCATCTACGGAGATGTAAAACACGTTGAAGCTGTAACAGTTAAAGAAACTGCTTATGCACAAAGCTTAACTAATCGTCCTGTTAAAGGTATGTTAACTGGACCAGTTACTATTCTAAACTGGTCATTCGAAAGAACTGATATTTCTAAAGCAGAAATCTTCAACCAAATTGCTATCGCACTTAAAAATGAAATTGAACTTTTAGAAAAAGCTGGAATTACAATCATCCAAGTTGATGAACCAGCTATCCGTGAAGGATTACCTCTAAGAGACAGCAAAAAAGAAAAATATCTTGAAGAAGCAGTATTCTCATTCCGTTTAGCTACTTCATCAGTTCAAGACGATACACAAATCCACACACATATGTGTTATTCTAACTTCGATGAAATTATCGATTCTATCCGCGCATTAGATGCTGACGTAATTTCTATCGAAACTAGTAGAAGTCACGGAGAATTAATCTCTGCTTTCGAGACTGCAATCTACCCATTAGGTATCGGCCTTGGAGTTTACGATATCCACTCTCCTCGTGTACCAACAAAAGAAGAAGTACGTACTAATATCTTACGTCCACTTCAAAAATTATCTACAGAACAATTCTGGATTAACCCTGACTGTGGATTAAAAACACGTGCTGAAAAAGAAACTATCGAAGCTTTAGAAGTTTTAGTTGAAGTTACTAAAGAAATCAGAAATGAACTTGCCGCTAAATAGGAGGTTCATATGAGAAACTTATTAGAGAGATTAGAACAAAATGTACTCGTAGCCGATGGAGCTATGGGTACAGCTCTCTATAGTAATGGATTGGAAAGTTGTCATGAATATAATAATATCTCTAATCCAGATTCTGTGGAGAAAATTCATAAAGCTTATATCGAAGCTGGAGCGGATATAATTCAAACAAACACTTATGCGGCAAAAAAATGCCAACTTAAGACATATGGCTATGACGATAAATTCGAAGAAATTAACATTCGTGCTGCTGAAATAGCACGCAAGGCTGCTGGAGAAGATACTATTGTTTTCGGAACAATCGGAGCTATTCGCGGTCTTCGCGAATGTGAACTTTCATTAGAAACTATTGTAAAAGAAACAATTGATCAAGTAAAAGTTCTACTATCAACAAATAAAATAGATGCGTTGTTATTCGAAACTTATTATGATCAAGAAGAAATTCGCGCTGTATTAACTGAAGCAAGAAAATTAACCGACTTACCTATTATCACTAATATTTCATTATTAGAAGCAGGTATTACTCAAAACGGAGAAAAAGTAACTGATGCTTTAAGTGCACTTGTTAACCTAGGGGCTGATATCGTTGGTTTAAACTGTCATCTAGGTCCTTATCACATGATTAAAAGTTTAAAACAAGTACCATTATTTGCACAAAGCTACCTATCTGCTTATCCTAATGCCAGTTTATTACAACTAACACAAACAATTAATGGTAACGAATATCGTTTCAGAAAAAATTCTGCTTACTTCGAACAAAGTGCTAAACTTCTTGTTGAAGAAGGTGTAAGATTAATCGGTGGATGCTGTGGTACTACTCCAGAACATATTCGCGCTATTAAAAAAGGAATAAAAGGTCTTAAACCTGTTAAAAGAAAAGTAATAACACCGCTACCTGCAGAAGAAGAACTAGTTAGAGTAGCAAATAACAAACCAACAATTGTTGATAAAGTCAAAAAACAAGTAACTATAATTGCCGAATTAGATCCACCAAAACATTTAAATGTTGATAAATTTATTGAAGGGGCTAAAGCAATAGACAAGAAAAACATTGAAGCCATTACTCTTGCAGATAATTCTCTTGCTAGTACTCGTATTTGTAACTTGTCTGCTGCAACTTTACTAAAAGAACATATTACTACCCCTACACTACTTCATTTAACATGTCGTGATCATAATCTTATCGGACTACAATCTCGTTTAATGGGATTTGATCTTCTTGGAATTAATAATGTCCTTGCTCTTACTGGAGATCCAAGTAAACTTGGTGATTTCCCTGGGGCTACTAGTGTCTATGATATGACTAGTCTTAAATTAATTCCTTTTATTAAACAACTTAACGAAGGACTTGGATATAACGGAGCTTCACTGAAAAAAACTACAAACTTTACTGTGGCAGCTGCCTATAATCCTAATGTTCGTGACCTAAGTAAAACAAAACGTCTAGTTGAGAAAAAAATAAAAGCAGGTACTGATTATTTTATTACTCAACCTGTCTTTGAAGCTGAAAAAATTGAACAATTAGCAGAACTTGCCGCTGATTACCCAGATACACCATTCTTCGTTGGTATAATGCCAATAACTAGCTACAACAACGCTGTCTTCCTACATAATGAGGTACCTGGAATTAAATTATCAGAAGAATTCTTAGCTAAGTTAGAAGAAGTAAAAGATGATAAAGAACTTTGCCAAAAAGTTGCTTTAGAAGAAAGTAAAAAACTACTTGATGTTGCTTTAAAACACTTCAAGGGAATTTACTTAATCACACCATTTTTAAGATATGATCTAACATTAGAATTAATAGATTATGTTGAAGAAAATAAAGATAAATAAAAATTAGATGTGTATATAAAAATCACGGAGTTAGAATCATTCTAACTCCGTGATTTACTATTTTTCTTCTATTATTTGTTTCCGTATTTTTCAAAAAGTTCATCTAATGGTTTGTACATTACTTTATTTAAATCTTCAATTAAAAATTGAAGTTTTTGTTGAGCTTGTACAAAGTCTAAAAACTTAGAATTTTCCATTAATTTTTGTTGAATTTCTTCTAATGCTGTTAAATCTTCTTCTGAAGGCTCATTTCCTGATTGAGCTGCTTCCATTAAATCTTTTTGTTTTGATACGAATTGTGTATAAAGTTCATTAGCTTCTTCATCAGAATATAATCCTTCAGATGCTGCTAATGATGCTTTGTATTCATCAGATTCTCTTAATGCTCTTTCAAATTCATTTGCTTTATCATAAATATTTACCATAGTTATTTGCTCCTTTTATGTTGTAATTTTATTATAACATAGTTTTACCTTCTTTGACAATAAATCGTTTACACTTATTGAGGTTTCTATATTATCTGGAGTTATAAGGATTGACTTAAAAATCACGATTCCAGAGAAATCGATTTCGCCCTCCCGTTTAAGACTTTTAGATTAGTCCTTTTATTCTCAACAAACCCCTATAATTAAGATTTGTTATAATTATATTATATACTAGATACTTTATGTTAACTTTATGCTATAACTAAACTTAAATTAAAATACACAAAATAAAAAGGACCCATCCGAAGATAAGTCCCATTATTAATTTAAACTTTCTCTTATTTTTTTAATACCACCAAAGTTTTTTGTATCTATGTCCAATTTGTAATGATAGATCTTTTTTATTTTGATCTGCTCCATTAATATATAGTTTTCCTGCTTCATACATGTCTACCATTTCATTTGGTACACTTGAAATTACTATGCTACCATTATTATCACTTTCTATTTGTGAGAATTTCACACTATAATCTCCAGCTGGAAGATCATCAAAATACCAACGTAATGTATATGTTTGCAGAGGAATTTCCCAATATAATTCACGATATACAAATTCATGTTCTCTTACAACTTTATTATCTTTTTTATCAATAATTTCTACTTTGTATTTCGAATTATTTTTCTCATCGTATGATGATATATAACCACGAACGTAATTAAAACTTCTATTCGCTTTAAACGTTTGTTCTACTTCAGTATCTTTATTAACTCTAACTATTCCATCACGCAGATAATTATCTGTTGCATATATACTAATACCATTAATTACACGTGAATCATAGTCTAAGTTCATTGAATACGATGGTCTTAAGAAACTATCACTTCCTACTTGAAGTGCAAAAACTATTCCAAAAGCAATATAAAGTTTTTTCTTGTATTTATCAAATATTATAGCCTCATATCTTTCAGCAAATAAAATTAAACCTTTTGCTCCTAAAATAAAGATTATTGGCATCCATGCATAAACATATCTCGGTTTTGCTTCCCAAATTAAATGGAACATGAATACTCCAAAAATAATAATTTGGAATAAGAAACAAGATGTTATATACTCTTTTCTACGTTTATAAATGTAATAAACCATTCCAAATAAGATTACTACATACATCATTTGAGAAATATAGATAAAGAAGCTATTGTCACTTCCATAGAACAGTTGCCATAAGAATCCATCTCCATCCCTTAATGCACGAGTACCATTCGTGTAGTTTATAGTACCGTCACTCCAATTACCTCTTATTTTAAGAACTATCATAAGTAAATTAAGGAAAAATGGTCTATGAGTCACCCTATTAAAGAATAATCCCAGGTCATCAGCCATTTTATTTTGACTAAGATATGTAAATTGGAAATCTTGCCAGTTATAACTCCCCCCCTGGATACTCATTCCCATCATTACCCAGTGTAACATAGGAAATCTATAACCATCATCTTTCCAGAATCCATAGTGTGCCCAAAGCATATCAAATCCTTTTCCAAAGAAGATAAATGCAATTCCGAAGGTTACTAGTAATAATAACAAATTTTTGTACCATTTAAAAAATAGTAAGTACACAATTAATGCCGGTAAAATAATAATGATATTTGATCTGAGATTCCAAGCAAATGCTACTAATATTGCCACAGCTACAATATGCTTGGTTCTAAAGATAAAACTCCCATCCGATGGGATAAGTACATATATTATTAAAGCTACCATGATTACCATCAAAGTATCAGAATAGTAGAATAAACTGTACATTTGAAATGGTATGTATAAAATCATTAGACCAAGAATTATTGTTTGTTTTTGTTTTGTTAGTAATTTTCCAGCAGTTTTATACGTTAAGAATATTGTTGCCGTTGTTACTAAGAAACAGAATATATGCAACATCCAAACTTCAGAAATATGTAGAAATGCTGCTATACGATATATCCAATAAAGAATAATAGTAGGTGTAATATTATTAGGATAAACTAAAAAGTATCTCTCACCTGAAAATTTCCCATAGTTTAACATATAGTGTGCTTCATTTTCTATCTCTGCACCATCTGAAAAGTTTAAGGTATCCATCGATAATATTATTGCCTGAAATACTAAGTATGCTAATATTATAATTCTATTATATTTTTTTAATCCTACTTCATCAGTTGCTAAAATTTTCTTTACTGCATAAATAAATAATATGAATACAACAGGAACTCCTAAAAGTAACGCAAGTGGATTCAATATTCGTTCATATACAAACGGTGCTACATAAGCCCAAGTTAAAGCAACTGTGAAAAGCGCTATAAACGCATATGAAAATACATTATGAAGTATTCGCCTCATATTTATCTCCTATCCTTTCTGTTAAGATGATTAGCAAACATTATCGGAGACATTGCTATCATTGTTTTGTTAACAAATGTATCACTTTCAAAATAATTTTTTCTTGATTTTATCAATTCTAAAATTTCTATTTCCTCGGACATATTTTCATGCATTCTTAACACATCAAAAAGTAAGTATCCGCATAGAAGATTTAAACTTTCTTCATATTTTTTGTTTTGTTTAAACTCTTCTATTTTATTTACTGCAATCATTATTCTTCTAGTAGAAGCATCTATCATTGCATTGTTTCTCACTGATTTTTTTTCTAATAAGTCTTTATATCCAACTTTTCCAATTTGACTAACCTTTCCTGCTATATCAAAAGTTTTTAATTTAAAATATAAGTTCTCTAAAGCAAGCATGTCTTCTTGAAATCTTAAATTATAGATATCTAAAAATTTTCTTTTAAACATACAAGCAGTGATATTATAGTTTAAATCACTTTTCAATCTTTTAATTTCTTCTACTAAATACTCTTGACCAGATGAAATCTTTTCATCTAATATACTAGGATATCCATCTCTAGTTAACATTACAATATCAAGATTATTTTTAGAAATCTCATTATATAAAATCTCTAAGTAATTTTGTTTTAATTTTGAATTTTCTTCTACAAAAACAACATATTCTCCTTTAGCAAAATCTAACGCACAGTTTTTCGCTGATGAATTAGATCCTAGTTGTTTTTTTATATAATTTATTTTACTACTATCGACTGCAGCAACCGCTTCTTCTATTTCTGAACTAGAAAGATCATCGACTACTATTACTTCGAAATCTTGAAAACTTTGATTAAATAAATCATTAATTATTTCCTGTAATCTTTTTACACTTCTATAAGCGGCTAAGACTACAGTAATTTTCGTTTTATTCGTTGTTTTTATTTTTTTTATTAAAATTTCATTTCCCAAAAGCATTGTATCTAAAAAGATATCTTTTGTTCTATCTAATGTTCTAACCATAATCTATCCTCTATATTTTAAGGTTTTATCTTTTTATTATATCATAAAAAATACTATTTTTCATTTACTATGAGAAAAGTAGAGATTAGGAGTGATTCAAAAATCGTGATTTTGAAAAAATGATATGTACCCCTTTTACTGGACAAGCCGGTAAAAGGGGTACATATCAAAATCGATTTTGTCGAATCACCCCGAAAAGTTTATTAGATATCTAAAAGCTTTTATAAAGCGAATTTAGATATCAATAAACCACTGCGTATATGAGTTATCATACGAATTTTGTTGAATTTTAGGACTTTTAAATCAGCCAAATCTACGCTAAATAGCAAATTATTATAAGAATAACTTAGAACGTTCTCTTTCTCTACTTAATTTTGCTGAACGTGCTTTTAGACTAACTAGAATCGCTCCACCTAAAAGAACAATAATTAGATATATAAATAATATTTTTATATCACGGTGCACAGCTGGAGCATATACACCACCTACCGCTTCACGTAGTAATCCTATTGAATAAGTGAATGGTACTTTTGGATATAATGTTTGGAAGAATTTTGAAGTCATCTGAATCGGGAATGTTCCCCCTGAACTTCCTAATTGCAGAACTAATAATATAATACAAACTGCTTTCCCTACATTTCCTAAAATGCATACTATTGTATAAATAATTGATGAAAATAGTAAAGATATTAATAATGCAAATATAACAAATCTAAAAGGTGATGTCGCCTGAGTACCTAGAACATACATATCACCTAAAGTTATAATTAATGTCTGGAATAAAGAAATTATTACAAACAATAACCCTCTTCCAAAGTATTTTTGATATGGTTTATATTTATTTTCTTCGTCTTCTACCTTAGTAGTTAATAACGAAGACATTAATAATGATCCAACCCAAATAGATAAAACTGTATAAAATGGAGTCATTGCTGATCCGTAGTTTTCTATATGATAAAGTTTATTCTCTTGAAGTTTTACTGGATTTGCGAAGAATTCAGCTTGTTGCTTATAATCAACTTTTAATAAATTAAACAGTTGGTTTTTATCTACTTCTCCATCAGCTTTTTTTATTTCATCTGTTAGTTTTTGAATTTTGCTTTTTGCTGATGGCATATGAGCTTGTAATGTTAATAACTTGCCATGAGCATTACTTATTTTCGCTTCAGTTTCTGATAATTTTCTTTCTACGGCTGGAAGTTCTCCTTGAGCTTGGGCTATTATTCCACTCACTTTATCAATATTAACATCTGCCCTACTAAGAACCTGTGATATTAATGGAGAAACCTCATCATTTAACTTAGTATTCATATCTGTTGAAAGTTCGTTTATTCCAGCTGATTTATTTACAAACTCTTCTTTCAAAGTATCTGTAATTTCATCATAGTGATCCATCTTATTATAAATATTAATATTAATCTCTTTTACTTTATTAATATCATTTTCTAGATTTGTCACTTTGGCTAGTTGATTATTAAATAATCTTTCATTAGATAGATTATTAAAATATTCGAAAATATTCTTTATAAGTTGTAGTCTTTCTCCACTAGCTTGAAGTCTACTATCTAAAGCTTTTTGTCTAGCTTTAATTTCTTCTGTTCTGTCTGGTTTTTGTTGAATTTCTTTTGCTATAATATTTGCTTCTTTTGATACTTCTTCAACTACACTTAAATGATTACTAATAATAGGTAGCATCCTATCATTAAATCCTTGAATATTGTTAATTGTTACACCTGCTTTATCAGCTAGCATAATACTGTTAGTCGCTGCTCTATCTATTTCAGGTAAAGTATTTTGAACTGTATTTAATATATTATAACCATGTTCTACTTTTCCTATTAATTCATTTAAACTCGCTTCATATGTAGAAAAGTTCTCATTCAATTTGAAAATTTCTTGTTTAGCTTTTTCTATTGATGGTAAATTTTCTTCAAATTTAATACCGGCTTCATGTAGTTTTTCAAAAATTACTCCATTTGCCGTTTCAACGAAACTCTTACTAATATTATTAGCAATTGCTGAAGCTCCACTATTAGTTATTTTAGGACTAATAGCATTAATCTTCTCATTTACCGTATACTCAATTGTCGCCCTTTGAGGTTCTGTTCTACTAACAGAAGTCATATCTTTACTAAAGTTTTTTGGAACTACTATACTAGCATAATAATCACCTATTCTTACTCCGTCCTCAGCTTCTTGTTTATTAGATACAAACTGCCAATCTAGGCTCTTATTACTTTTTAATCCCTCAACTAAACTATTACCTAAGTTTAACTCTTTACCATCGACAGTAGCCCCATCATCTTCAGATGTAACAGCAACTTTAATATTATTTGTATGACCATATGGATCCCATGAAGATAAAATGTTTGGCCATGCATACATCGATGGTAAAAAAATTAATCCTACTATAATTATCCATGTATTAGTTTTTCTAAATACTTCTTTTATATCATTTCGAAAAATCTCTATAATATTTTTCAACTTTTGATCTCCTCTCAATAATTTAATTAACAAAAATAATTAGAGATTTTATATGTCCCTAATTATTAACTTAAATATTATATCATGAAAAACTTTCTATTAAAAGTAATTTCATTTCTAGTATTACTATTCTAAATATAACACTACATTATCCCTACTCGAATTTTTTAAATCTATAATTCTTTGGTTACTACTCCCTCTAAATCTTAAACTTAGATCTTTCAAATAAATCATGAACGGTCCATCTACCAATACATCACATAGATTTAATAATTCTTTTTTATCCTCACTAGCATTTAAGAGTTGTTCATATGTATAACCACTGTATACCCAGATATCTTTTGTTGAACCGAATTCATCTCTTACTCTTTTCGCTAAAGATTTAGCTACTTGAGTATTAAGAAATGGCTCTCCTCCTAAAATTGTTAATCCTTGTACATACGAATTACTTAAATCTTGTATGATTTTATCTTCTATTTCTTTTGTATATAATTGTCCCGCGTTAAAGTTTTGGATACTTTCATTAAAGCACTCTTTACAAGAGAATAAGCAACCACTTAAATATATTGAACACCTTACTCCCTCTCCATCAACAAATTGAAATGGTTTATAATCTGCATATTTTTTCTTAGAATATACTTCAGCTAACCAAGTGTCGTTAGCTTCTTTAAATGTTCTCATCATACACTTATTATTAGTAGTTTTCTTATTAGCACTATATTCTGAATTATCTATCGTGCTAATAATAGTTCTTAATTTTTCTTCTCTAGACAAAATCCTCACCCCTTATGTTTTAATAATATCATTTTTAATAATCAATTACAATTTATCTTATAAAGAGATCCTCAAAAATCTTTATTTTTGAGAAATCGATTTTACCAAATAACAATAATACAGTTTGTTAAATACCTAAAAAGTTTTTATAAAGCGAAATTAGATATCAATAAAGTACCATATCTAAGATTCTCATATAAACTTTCTAAAATTTGAAACTTTTGATTCAGCACCTTCAAAATATATCTTATATAAAACGACAAAGAAAGACTTAGGAAAATTAATTTTTATAAAATCAAAATCCTAAGTCACTAGTATCTAACTCCATGTATAAGTATTACTTATCTGCGGTAATATTTATAATGTTGCTCTTACTCTTATTTAATTTCTATGATATCTGTAGCAAATTTATCAAATTCTTTACTATGAGTTATTATCAAACTTGTAATATTGTGTTCTTTTAAGTAGTTAAAAATGTTTTCTACTATTAATTCACTCAAATTGGTATTCATAGCGCTTGTCGGTTCATCCAAAATAATAAACTCAGGTCTTCTTATTAATATTCTAGCCAACTCTAGTCTTTGCTTTTCTCCACCACTTAAGTTTTTTCCGTTTTCTTTCAATAAATAATTATACCCTAATTTATCAATCAATTCTTGCAGGTGTAATAATCTAGCTATCTCATCAAGTCTATCCTCGTATGAATCACCTAAGAGAATATTATCTCTTATTGTAGCTTCATATATGTATGGTTCTTGACTTACTTTCAAAAATTCTCCTAAAACTTGAATATTATTCTTATATATATCTTTTTCATTGATTAAGACTTCCCCATCTAACTTATATGCACCCTCTTGCAAGTTTCTTAATATAAGATTAGATATCGTCGTCTTTCCTACTCCGCTTCTTCCTTTTAGGATTAGAAAATCACCCTTATTTATGTTTAATCTAAAATCAGATAAAATCAGATTGTCTTTAAAATAAAAACTAGCTATATTCACATTTACACTATTAAAATTACTTATTTTTAATACTTCCTTCTCTTCATTGCTTTTATTATTGAAAGTCTTAGACAACTCACTTTCTATTTTATAAGCAGTCTGCCTAACAGTTATTTTATCTGATATAGAATTTATAGGTTCATCTAACATTCTAACTGTAGAAAATATTGCAATAGCCGAACCTATGGAGAAATCTTTATATATTATAAAATACACTGAAAGTAATAGAGAAACAATAGGTAGTATAAATGCAACAGTAGCAGATATACCTACATATAACGAAAAATACTTTGCTAAGTCAGTATTGACCTTTATTCTCTTATTTATAATATTTTCTTTAAGATAATCTATAAAGTACTGTTCTTTATTTAATTGCTTTAAATCAAAATAACCTAATATTGACTGAAGTATATATTGATTAGTTTCACCTAATAATTTCTGTTCACTCTTCATACAATTCGAAAGCTTCTTACTTATTTGTTTTATAATAAAAAAACATACAAGTATTACAGAGAATAATATAAGTGTTATCGAAACATTATACCTACACATAAACATCAATATAGAAAACAAAATAAAAGACTGAGTTACTAAAATAACTTTACCTTGAGAATACCAATCTGATATCTTTATACTATCTGACGTTAACTTAGATAATATTTCACCGCTTTTTGCTTCTTTAAAATCATTATATTCACTTTTTAAAAACTTATCATAAAAATACTCTAAGACAGAAAAATTTCCAAGAAAGAAAAGTTTTCTTAAAAAATATTGAGAAAGAAATAACAATAAAAAATAAAATACTAATATTATTATCAAGTATTTAACAAAATGATAAACTCTCTCAAAATCTTTAGATATCAAACTATCCAAGATAACTTGAATAATAAAAATTGATGTTAAATTTACTATAGTTCTTAGTAAAATAAAAACTACGGTAATAAATTGAACAATATACAACTTATTAT
This sequence comes from Gemella haemolysans, assembly GCF_028308085.1. Classification (GTDB taxonomy): domain Bacteria; phylum Bacillota; class Bacilli; order Staphylococcales; family Gemellaceae; genus Gemella; species Gemella haemolysans_D. The sequence continues at coordinate 50,914 of NZ_JAQMFS010000091.1, read as the reverse complement.
CATAATATTTTTTTGTACGATACATAATCTTCCCCTCCCTATTTATTTCAAATTACTTCACATAACTTTGTTTTATCGACTATTAATAAAGTAAAACTTATCTTTTTACAAAATACATCTTAGATAGTTAATATATTATAACATTCTTTTCAGAATAATGTAAGATTATTTCTTAAAAATCTGAAAATTAAAACTGGTAAATTTATGATTTTTTATCTCTTATTTTATGATTAATTACAATTTATCTCCTAAAATTATAAAAATACTATTTTAAAATTATCTAAACTGTTTTATAATTATTATAATTTAAAAATTTAATTAATTCAGATGTAATAATTTTCTTAGAATATTATTAAGTTAATTATTACAATATATTTTTTATAAATATTATGAGGTGCCTTATGAGAGTATTAATAACTGGTTTTGATAAGTTTGGTGGCGAGAGTATTAATCCTTCTAGTTTATGTGTTAATAGCTTATCAGATGTAATAGATAATATAGAAATAAAAAAAGTTACCCTACCTACAGTATTCAAAGATAGCTCACGTGTTTTAGAAGAAAACATAAAATCATTTTCTCCTAATATAGTAATCTGCGTTGGACAAGCTGGTGGAAGAAGTAAAATTACACCTGAGCGTATCGCTATTAATATTGATGATGCTAGAATCCCAGATAATATTGGAAATAGCCCTATTGATGAAACCATACGAAAAGATGGAGAGAATGCATATTTTTCTACACTGCCAATAAAAGCAATTGTTGATGAATTAAATAAAAATAATATCCCTTCTGCTATTTCTAATACTGCTGGTACTTTTGTATGTAATCATATTATGTATGAGGCTTTATACCTAACTACAAAAAAATATCCAAATATTAAAGCTGGATTTATTCATATCCCATATATTGAAGAACAGGTTAAAGATAAACCTAATATGCCTTTTATAAAAAAAGAAGACATAATCCAAGCTTTAGAAATTATTATAAAAACTTCTGTAAATTACTTTGATAAAGAAGATACAAAAATAACAGGTGGTTTAGAGCATTAATTATCTCTATGTATATATAGTAGTTCAAATAGAATCTAATTTTCAATAATAACAAGAAAACACTGAAAAGAAAGTATAAAATATATTATTTTCAGTGTTTCCTTTTTTATATTGACAAAATAGTATACTAAGTATATAATATATTAGCTATATTATTTTAGGTGGTGAATTTATGTTAAAAGATGCATTGGGTTATAAGCTTATTACGCTATTAGAGAATATGAGAAGTTATACTAAACAACCTTTGGCTGAAATTGGGATTACACATGGACATTTCATTACTCTTATCTACATTTCAGAAAATGAAGGAGTTACCCAAGCTCAACTTGCTGAAATCCATAGAAAAGATAGAAATATTGTTGGAAGAAACATCGATGCACTCGAAAAGCAAAATTTTGTTATTAGAAAACGCGGAGTGAAAGATAGACGTTCTTTTACACTACATTTGACTGAAATAGGTACAGAAATTTTATCAACTTACTCTAATCTACTAAACACAGCTGAAAAAGAAGTTCTTAAAAACTTGACTGAAGAAGAAATTACTATTTTCTTTACACTATTGAATAAAATAACTTAAGGAGGAAATAATATGGAAAAAACACAAAATTATATAGAAAATCCACTAGGTACAAAACCTATAAAAAAATTACTTACATCATTTGCTTGGCCTGCTATTACAGCTAATATCATTAATGCAATGTATAGCGTAATTGACCAGATTTTTATAGGGCAAGGTGTTGGATACTTAGGTAATGCTGCAACAAACGTTGCCTTCCCTCTTACTACGATTTGCTTAGCTATAGGTTTAATGATAGGAATCGGTGCTGCCTCTAACTTTAATCTTGAACTAGGTCGTGGAAATCCTGAAAAAGCTAAGTCCGTAGTTGGTACTGCAGTATCTTCATTATTTATTATAGGGATTATTATTACGATTTTAGTACATATATTTTTAAAACCTCTTATGTATGCATTTGGATCTACTGATGAAATTTTAGAATATGCAATGACATTTGCTGGAATTACTTCTTTAGGTATTCCATTCTTACTAATTTCTATTAGTACTAACCCTATTGTTCGCTCTGATAATAGTCCAAAATACTCTATGTTTGCTATAATTTTTGGTGCTGTTCTTAACACTATTCTTAATCCAATTTTTATTTTTGGATTCGGTTGGGGAATTGCTGGTTCAGCTTGGGCTACAGTAATAAGTCAATTTTTATCTGCAATGATTCTTGTATTTTATTTCCCGAGATTTAAAAGTGTTAAATTTAATAAACAAGATTTCATACCTAAGCTACCTTTATTAAAAGTTGCAGCCGGATTTGGTATGCCTTCGTTTGTTTTCCAAGGATCTAATATGATTGCACAAATCGTAACAAACAACCTATTAAATATTCACGGTACAAATTCTGTATACGGTAACGACATTCCCATTGCAGTTGCAGGTATTGTAGCAAAAATTAATATAATATTTATCGCTATTATTATTGGATTAATTCAAGGAGCACAACCAATTTTCGGATATAATTACGGAGCAAAAAAATACGAAAGAGTTCGTACTACAATGAGATATACTATGAAATATGCAATGATTATCTCAATTACATTTTTCTTAATTTTCGAAATTTTCCCCAAACAAATTGTTAGTCTATTTGGTAATGGTAATGAACTTTACTTTGAGTTTGCAGTTAAGTACATGAGATTCTTCTTACTATTCACATTTATAAACGGTGTTCAAATTTCAAGTTCGACATTCTTCTCTGCAATAGGAAAACCAAAAATTGGAGTTACTATTGCCTTAACTAAACAACTTATAGTACTAATACCAATGTTATTTGTTCTTTCTCATTTCTTTGGTATTGATGGAATAATTTATGCTACTCCAGTGACTGATCTTTGTGCATTCTCAGTTTCTTTATTCTTCTTAATTAGAGAATTTAAAATAATGCCTAAACATAATGTTACTAAATAGAAAAAAGCAATCTAGTGATTAAAATCACTGGATTGCTTTTTATTATTTATTATCTTTTAGCTACATATTTTAATTCATCTTTATGTTTAGCTTCAAAATCATTCATCTCATTATCTGGGATTTGACGTAAGTACAGATTAGATCGGATTGTTTCATCTTCCTCACGGCAAGTAGATAATACTAAGTATTTATCTGTAGCTTTAAGTTGAACACTATCATTCTTAGTTGTTGCATCTTTTTTAACGTTAGTTAATTGGTTTAAGAAATCTTCATCACTTTCAAAATCTAAACGATAGAATGAAGTTGTCTCAGGTACGATTGTTAAGAATGCTGCTTCATAGTAGTATTTTCTCTCTGGAGTTTCAATTACTACATATTTGTGTTTATCCATATATTCTTGTTTGTCATAATAGTTAACATCGTTAAACATACGGTGGTCTCCTACTTTACTTCCACGAGCGTGTCCGAATAACCAAGTTAATCTATCATGGAAATCTTTTTTGTTGTCCATATCCATAAATACAGTACCAAGGTAAGGAACATTTCCACCTTCGAATGTTTTATTTAAGTATGTTTCATTGTCATTAGTTTGTACTACAGGTTCATCTAAATCTGTACCTGGTGCATAAATATATGCTACAGTCTCATTATTCGTTTTAGTTAAATCTGCAAAACGTTTTGATAAATAATCTTTATCTTCTTTACTTACTTTATAAGTCGAATCTGATGAACTAGAACTCGAACTCGAACTTTTATCACTACTACATCCAGCTACAAATACAGCTGATACTACTAGAGCGATTGTTAAAAGTAAAATAGAGAAAATCTTTTTAAAATTAAATATTTTTTTCATTATATTTTTCCTCTCTATTAAAATTTTAATAACTGCTTAATATTATACAATATCTTATAAAATATTGCTATTAATTTTATTTTTACTATTATATATTTTATCTTACTACAACTGCTGTTCCTGTAACTGTTACTAAAAGCATGTTATTACCGTTACTTCCTAGAGCATCGAAGTCTATTCTAACTCCGATAACCGCATTTGCTCCCATTGCTGCTGCACGAGCTTCTAGCTCTTTTAAAGCTTCAGTTCTTGCTTGAATAATTTCATCTTCGTACCCTTGAACTCTTCCACCAAAAAGGTTTCGAATTCCTGCTCCTAAATCTTTAATGAAATTAATCCCAGCTACTACTTCACCTGTAGCAAATCCTTTATATTCTACTACTTCCATTCCTGGAACATAGTTTGTCGTTGCAATTATCATAATACTTTACTCCATTATTAGTCTACTAATATATCTACTACTTCTTCTAATGTAGCTCCTAAGAAATATGAATTAATATCGATTTGCTCTAAAACTTTTTGAATATCTTCTTTTTGGTATTTTACACCTACTAATTTTTTAGCAATATCTTCTACATCCATTACTCCGAAGAAGTCTCCATAGAATTTGATATTAGTAATAACTCCTTGTTCTACCATGATATTAGCTTCAATTTTACCAGTTTTTAGTCTTCTATTACGTTTAATGTTGAAGTCAGGGTTCTTACCGTATACCCAATCCCATGAGTTATTTTTTTCTTCTTGGATTGCTAAGATTGCAGCTTCATCTTCTTTAGTTGCAACAAAATCAGTCATTTCGTATTTTTCACTCATATATTTTTTCAGTGCAGCTACGAAATCTTGAACTGTCATGTCCTGGTTTGGAAGATGATCCTTAATATTTGTTACACGTGAACGCACTGATTTGATACCTTTTGATTCAATTTTATCTTTAGAGACTTTTAAAGCATCTGCTAAAACTGATGTATCAACATCAAACATTAAGCATCCGTGGTGCATAATACGCCCATTGCGTACGTATTGAGCATTACCGCAGAATTTTTGTCCATCGATTTCTAAGTCATTACGCCCAGTAAATTCTGCTTTAACTCCTAATGAGTCTAATGCATCTAGCACAGGTTGTGAGAATGATTTGAAGTCAAATTCTTCACCACTTCTACCGTTTGAAATAATTGTGTAGTTTAAGTTGTTTAAATCGTGGTATACTGCTCCACCCCCACTTACACGACGAACGATTTTGATATCTTTGTCATCACAGAATTTTTGGTTTACTTCTTCTGTTGTGTTTTGGTTTTTACCAACAACGATACATGGTGAGTTTATCCATAGCATAAACACATCATCTTTTTCTGCAAGTTCATTAAAAGCATATAGCTCTAGTGCAGTATTGTAGCGTGGATCATTACTTTTTGATTCTATGTATATCATATTAATCTCCTTGATAATTAACTATTTCTTTATCTCTTATTATAACATTTTTTTCTAAGTAAAACACTAAATTTTTATCCAAAATGATATTTTTTGTACTAATTCAAACAAACTTTTCATATATTATGGTATAATTATAAGGAATTATAAAAATTATTATAAAGGAGTTACCCTTTTATGACAAAAATTATTTTAACTGGAGATAGACCAACTGGTAAACTTCACTTAGGTCACTATGTTGGTTCTTTAAAAAATCGTATAGCTTTACAAAATGAAGATGATACTAAAGTATTTATTATGATAGCCGATCAACAGGCGCTTACTGACAATGCTGATAATCCTGGGAAAGTTATTGAAAATATAACAGAAGTTGCACTTGATTACCTTGCTGTAGGAATTGATCCTAGTAAAACAACTATTTTCATTCAATCACAAATTCCACAACTTGCTGAATTATATATGTACTACATGAATTTAGTTTCAGTTTCTAGATTACATCGTAACCCTACTGTTAAACAAGAAATTAATGATAAGAAATTTGGTGAAAGTATCCCTGCTGGATTCTTCACATATCCTGTAAGTCAAGCTGCCGATATTACAGCGTTTAAAGCAACTCACGTTCCTGTAGGAGAAGATCAAAAACCAATGCTTGAACAAACTCGTGAAATTGTACGTGATTTTAATAGAACTTACAACAAAGAAGTTCTTGTATTACCAGAAATTGTCCTACCGCCAAAAAACCATGCTCGACTTGTTGGTATTGATGGACAAGGTAAGATGAGTAAAAGTTTAAATAATGGTATTTACTTAGGTGACAGTGAAGAAAACATTAAAGCTAAAATCATGAAAATGTACACTGATCCAAATCACATTAAAATCGAAGATCCAGGTCAGGTAGAAGGAAATGTAGTATTCACGTACCTTGATATTTTCGATTCTCGTACAGATGAAGTTGCGGAGCTAAAAGAACACTACTCTCGTGGAGGACTTGGTGATATGAAACTAAAACGTCGTTTAAATGATGTAATGCAAGATTACCTACGTCCTATCAGAGAACGTCGTGAGAAATTCGCAAAAGATAAAGCTGAAGTTTATAGAATGCTTAAAGCTGGAAGTGAAAAAGCTGAAAGAGTTGCAGCTGCTACTTTAGATGAAGTAAAAGATGCAATGGGCATTAATTATTTCAAAAAATAAAATTAATTTTTGGGGCTGACCCAAAAATCATAAAATTTAACAAAGTGTCTATGAGAACTCATAGACGCAGTGGTTTATTGATATCTAAAGTCGCTTTATAAAAGCTTTTTAGATATCTAATAAACTGTGCGGGGGTGACTCGACAAAATCGATTTCTACGAAATCACGATTTTTGAGTCACTCCCTCTTAGTTATTTAACATATTATAAAAAATAAGGAGACCATATGGCAAAGAGAAAAAAACAACAATTATCACTATTTTCAATTATTTCTATAGCTATAGTTGTTCTAGCTGCATTTGCTATAACATACTATACTAATAAATCTTCAAATAAAAATGCTAATACTACAACTTTTACAAGTGTATCAAAAATTCCTGATGATGTGATAAATTCACTTACTGCACCAAAAGAAAGTGAAGCTACAGATAATAATAAATATAAGGTATTAAACAACAATAACCCATATTTTGCTAAAGAAGATCTTTCTACAACATCCTATGAAAATTACAGTCCACTTGATAAACTTGGTCGTGTTGGCCAAGCAAATGGAATTATTGGTGTTGATTTAATGCCAACAGATAAACGTGAAGAAATTGCTCACGTTCGTCCTAGTGGATGGCAAAGTAACCGTGGAACTCATGTTTACGATAGATCTCATCTTATCGCGTTCCAACTTGCCGGTGAAAATGATAATGATAAAAACTTAATGACTGGTACAAGATTTATGAATCTTAATATGATTCCTTTTGAAAATGAAGTTGCTGACTACGTTAAAAAGACTAAAAAACATGTTCGTTACCGTGTAACTCCAGTATTCAAAGGTAATGACCTTGTAGCACAAGGAGTAATTATGGAAGCAATGTCTGTTGAGGATAATGGTAAAAGTGTTAAATATAATGTATTTTTACCAAACTTCCAAAAAGGTGTAACTATCGACTACAAAACAGGAAAATACACTGTAAAATAAATACTAAGACTTCGAACAGATTTTGTTCGAAGTCTTTTCTTAATCTTTTTTTATAAATTTTTCAGCAATAGCTAAACTAATTACTAATAGTAAAATCGCAGCTGCCCAGATTAAAACACTTTTAGGATCATCATGTTGAACAATAATCAATCTTATAATTGCTGTGATTCCAATATAGATAAAATATCTAAGTGGGAAATGATAATTATTTTTAAAGTATTTAACTATTAAAGCAACAAACTCGAAATATAAGAAAAATACTAATATTCCTTCTACAAAGTGTTGATAATTTCCCTGCTCGGCAAGGAATTTTGATCCTTCGTGGAATATTTCTTTAGCTTCCATTATCAAACCAAATGACAATAATATCCCTATAATCAATAACCCGATATTCATAATCCAAAGAAAGATATCAGAAATTATTTTACTAAATTTTTCCATCGTTCACCTCTCTAATCATTTTTCATGACTTATTATATCATAAACCTCTTCAATATAATAATTAGACTGCTTAATTTAACTTATTTATATATTTTAAAATTTTTCTTATGTTATAATATAAAAAAGGAGATTTTTATGATTACACTGAAAAAGATAGAAGAAAAACATTTAACCGACTTATATAACGTTATTTACTCATCAGAAACTCCAGAATGGAGTAAATATAACGCCCCCTACTTTAATGATTTTAAGTTAATTGATTTAGATACCTTCCTACTTAAAAATCATCACGAATATTATTTAAGTGACCGTGTACTAGGAATATTTTTAAACAATAAACCTATAGGAATTGTTACTTACTATTGGGAATGTTTTGCTACTCGATGGCTAGAGATTGGAATAGTAATTTACGAGCAGCATACATGGTCAAAAGGAATAGGCTATACAGCATTAAATGAATGGATTAAAATCTGTTTTAATAAATTCCCTGATATTCAACACATTGGACTTACTACTTGGAGTGGTAATCCTCGAATGATGAGATTAGCTAAAAAACTTGGTCTTATGTGTGAAGCTAGAATTAGACAGGTTAGATATTTCAACGGTGTTTACTATGATTCTGTAAAATACGGAATCTTGCGAGAAGAATATTTTAACAACAATATTTTACCACCTCATAATAGGTAATATGGGAGTGACTCAAAAATCGTGATTTCAAAGAAATCGATTTTGTAGAGTCACCCCCGTACAGGTTATTAGATATCTAAAAAGCTTTTATAAAGTGAATTTAGATATCAATAAACCACTGCGTCTATGAGTTCTCATATACACTTTGTTAAATTTTATGACTTTTGGGTCAGCCCCATTCTTTGCAATATTTACATAGAATACATATAAAATTGAATTTCAATAACACTTATACTAGTATTCTATTCTTGAAAAAAATATGATATAGAGTTAGAATATTATTATATATTTTTTAGTCTCATGATTTAGGAGGAATAATAATGAGTGAACATTTAGAACAACAATCTCGCCGAGGCGCTGAATTAGTTGTAGATACATTAATAAATGAAGGAGTTAAACACGTTTTTGCTATACCTGGTGCAAAGATAGATGCTGTATTCGATGCTCTTGTTGATCGTGGACCTGAACTTGTGGTTGTACGTCACGAACAAAATGCTGCTTTTATGGCTCAAGCTGTTGGGCGTCTAACTGGAAAACCTGGTGTTGCTTTAGTTACTTCAGGACCTGGTGTTAGTAACCTTGCTACTGGACTTATTACTGCAAACTCTGAAGGTGACCCTGTTGTCGCAATCGGAGGTCAAGTTAAGCGTTCTGATTTATTAAAACAAACGCACCAAAGTATGGATAATGTTAGCCTTCTTCGTCCGGTAACTAAATCAGCTGTTGAAGTTGGTCATCAAGATAGTATTTCTGAAGCCATTACTAATGCATTTAGAAAAGCTAAAGAACCTAAAAAAGGAGCTACATTCGTATCACTACCTGCAGACGTAATAAATGAAAAAACTTCTGTGAAAGCTATCAAACGTCTTAGAGAGCCTATTTTAGGGATAGCAGATCCAAAACACGTTAGTGATTTAGTTGAAAAAATAGAAAATGCTGAGCTTCCAGTTCTTTTACTAGGAATGAATGCATCAACTAAAGAAGCTACAGAAGCTATTCGTTTATTAGTCGCTAAAACAGGTATTCCTGTTGTTGAAATGTTCCAAGCTGCTGGAGTAATTTCTCGTGGATTAGTTCAACACTTCTATGGTCGTGTTGGATTATTTAGAAATCAGCCTGGAGATAGATTATTACATAAAGCAGATTTAATAATCTCTATCGGATATGATCCTATTGAATATGATCCGGTATATTGGAATACAAATAAAAATGCTACTCTAGTTCACATTGATGATACTATTGCTGTTATTGATCGTGATTACCAACCTGATATTGAACTTATCGGAGATATTTCTGAAACATTAAAATGTATTTATAACGGAAATCCTAAAGTAAGAATTTCTGAAGAAAACCTAGCTTACTTAAAAGAACTTCAAGAAGAAATAGTAAAACGAGATGAGCCACCTAAATCAAAAATCGAAGGACGTCTTCACCCACTAGAAATTATTCAACAAACTCAAAATGCTGTATCAGATGATACTATAGTAACTTGTGACATTGGATCTCATGGAATTTGGTTAGCTAGACACTTCCGTTCTTATGAACCTCGTCACCTACTATTCTCTAACGGTATGCAAACTTTAGGAGTAGCTCTACCATGGGCAATTGCTTCTGGATTACTTTATCCTAATAAGAAAACTTTATCAATTTCTGGTGATGGAGGATTCTTATTCTCAGCAATGGAACTTGAAACTGCAGTTAGATTGAAATCTCCTATTGTTCACGTAGTATGGAACGACTCATCTTATAATATGGTTGCCTTCCAACAAGAAATGAAATACGGTCGCGATTCTGCGGTTCATCTTGGCCAAGTAGATATTAAAAAACATGCAGAATCTTATGGAGCTGTAGGAATGCGTGCAACTACAAAAGAAGAATTTGCAAAATGCTTAGAAGAAGCTTTCAAAATTGAAGGGCCAGTTGTTATTGATGTTCCTGTTGACTACAGTGATAACATCAAACTTGGTGAAACTCTTCAAGATAGCTATTTAAACTAGTTTTGAAGAGCTACTAGTTTCTATTGAACATGATTCAAGTTTTCTCTTGTTTCTAAAATATAAAACATAAAAGGAGAATTATTATGTTATATCAATATAGCACTATGGCTGCGCTAATGGGTGGAGCATTTAGTGGAACAACAACTGTAGAAAAATTACTAGAACATGGTGATTTTGGTATTGGTACTTTCGAAGGTGTCGATGGAGAAATGATTATACTAAATGGAGAAGTTTATAAAACTGATAGTAATGGATTCTCTACTTTACAGCCTAAAGAAGCAACTTCACCTTTTTCAAACATTACTAAGTTTTCTACAAACTTTAAAAAAGTAACTACAACAAGTTTTGAAAATTTAAACAATGATATTAGTGAATATCTAAATCCGAATTATTTTTATGCTATAAAAATAACTGGAGTATTCGATAAAATTGATACTCGCTCACCTAAAAAACATGAAAAACCTTATCCTACTCTTCTAGAAATATTAGAAACGCAAAGTATATTTAATTACGAAGATAGTAAAGGTACAATAGTTGGTTTCTTTTCTCCAGAATATACTCATGGAGTTGGTGTGGGAGGATTCCATCTTCATTATATTAGTGATGATCGTACTCAAGGTGGACATATTTTTAACTTCGATATTAAAGATGCTACAATTGAAGTATCTAAACCATTAAATTTCACACTAGAATTACCTCAAAGTGAAGAATATAAAGCTGTGAATATTAATTTAAAAACATTACATAAAGAAGTTCATGAGGCTGAAAGTTCTCGTTAGCATAATACACTCAAGCAAATTTAATCTTGCTTGAGTGTATTTTTGTATACAAATATATTATTTAAAAAATTAAATTAATTATATATAGAATTTAAAATAATAATACAAAAAAAGCAACTAGAAATCTAGTTGCTTTCTTCATTAAACTTATTTAGTTTTTTTCTTAGGTGCATGGATACACATATCGATACAGTCAGCCATTGCTTCATATAAAGCTTCTGAGTATGTTGGGTGACCATGGATAATATCCATAACATCATCAATTGTCATTTCTGTTTGGATTAATGTTGAACCTTCATTGATAATTTCTGCTGCAACTGGTCCTACAATGTGGATACCTAAGATTTCTCTGTATTTAGTATCCATAATTACTTTAACGAATCCTTCTCCGTGGTTAGATGCTAATGAACGACCGTTAGCTGCAAAGTTGAATCTACCAACTTTAACATCATATTTTTCGCGAGCTTGATCTTCAGTTAAACCAACCATTGCGATTTCAGGGTGAGTGTAGATTGCTGCTGGAGTAGCTTTAAGATCAACTTTTTTGTGGTGACCCATTGCATTTTCAGCTGCGATTTCTCCCATCTTGAATGCTGCGTGAGCTAACATTTTAACTCCGTTAATATCTCCAGGAGCGTAAATTCCTTTAATAGAAGTTTCCATGTATTCGTCAACTTTAACACGTCCACGTTCCATTTCGAATTTATCAGCTAATTCTCCAAGACATGTGTTATCTGGAACACGTCCGATAGATAGTAATACTTTATCAACTACGATATCTTCTTTTCCTTCAACTTTAACTACTACTTCGTGACCTTTATCAACGATTTCTAATAGTTTAGTAGATGTAAGAACCTCGATACCTTGTTTTCTGAATTGTTTTTCTAAAGCTACAGATGCATCTTTATCCATGTTAGCAATTAGACGATCAGCCATCTCAACGATAGTTACTTTAGAACCAAATGTAGAGAATGCTTGTCCTAATTCAGAACCGATTACTCCTCCTCCGATTACTGCTAAACGAGATGGTACTTCAGTGATATCTAAGAACTCATCACTTGTAAGAACTTTATCACTGTCCATTCCTGGAATGTTAATTCTACTTACTTTAGAACCACCAGCTAAAATTACATTATCAGCATCGATAGTTTCTTTTTCATCAACAACGATTTTCTTATCAGCTGTTAGACTTCCTACACCATTAAATACTTTAACACCGTAAGATTTAAGTAATCCAGCTACTCCACCAGATAGAGTTTTAGATACTTTATTTTTAACTGCTACAGTTTGTTCCATATCAACTGTAAATGCATCATTTACAAGTTTGATACCACGATCTTTTGCAGAACGGATGTAGTTAATGATTTCTGCATTGTGTAAGAATGTTTTTGTTGGAATACATCCACGGTTTAGACATGTTCCACCAAGTTCACGGTTTTCTACTAATGCTACTTTTCCTCCTAATTGAGCCGCTTTAATAGCTGCTACGTATCCAGCAGGACCTCCACCGATAACTGCTACATCATATTCTCCACGACGTTCACGTTTTGGTAATACTTCTTCTGCTTTAGTTTCAGGTACTTTAACATCTGCTGCTACTTCTTTAACAACTTCTTGAGCTGCTGCAGTTGCTCCATCAGCTCCTGGTACTGCTTCACCAGGTTGTCCAATCCAAGCGATTGTTTGAACTACTGGTACAGTTGATCCAGCTGGGTGAAGAATTTTTAATAATGTTCCACTTGCTTCAGCTTCAACTTCCATATTAACTTTATCAGTTACGATTTCAAGTAGGACTTCACCTTCTTTTACTTCGTCACCTTCTTGCTTAAACCATTGTACGATTTCGCCTTCTTCCATTTCACTTCCGGCTTTTGGCATAATAACTTCTACTGCCATGTTATAATCACTCCTTAATACACTTTTCTCTTATTTTCTTCTATATATTATATCATTATTAGATTAGTAATGATAGTGGATTTTCGATAGCTTCTTTCAGAGTCTTCATGAATTTAGCTCCTTCTAATCCGTCAACAACACGGTGGTCCGCTGTTAATGTTAATGTCATAATTGGTCTTACAGTAACTTCACCGTTTAATACTACAGGTTTTTGAACTGTAGCACTTACACCTAAAATAGCTGTATTTGGTTGGTTAATGATTGGCACGAAGCTTTTAACTCCATACATACCTAAGTTACTGATTGTAAATGTTGAGTCTGCCATTTCATCTGGTTTTAATTTACCAGCAAGAGCTTTAGTTGTAATTTCTTTAGAAGCTATTACAAGCTCTTTAAGACTCATCTTATCTGCACCTTTAATTACTGGTACTACTAATCCGCTATCCATACCAACAGCGATTGATAAGTTTACATAGTGGTGTAAATACATTTCTTTTTCATCACTTGATAATGAAGCATTTACATATGGGTGTTTCATTAATGATTTAATTACCGCTAATGAAATAAAGTCTGTAACTGTTGCTTTTTTACCAGTTTCTTCGATAATTGCATCAACAACTTTTTTACGTAATGCTAATAATTCAGTCATATCAACTTCAACATTAACTACAAATGTTGGTGCACTGAAGTAAGATTCACTCATACGTTTAGAAATAACTTTACGCATTGGTGACATTGGTACAGTTTCAACGATTCCCCATTGATTTTCATTTGGCGCTTTAACAGATTTTTTACCTGGTTGAGCAATTTCTTCTTTTTTAGCTGGCTCTGCTTTAGGTGTACCATTAAGTACTGCAAGAACGTCAGCTTTCATAATTTTACCATTTGGTCCTGTTCCAGCGATACTTTCAGTGTTAATTCCTTCAATTTGCGCAATACGTGCAGCAAGTGGAGAAATTTTAACTTTAGAGTTTAGTTTGTAATCTAAAACATCATCTTTGTGGATACGACCTTTTGCACCTGTACCTTTAACTTTAGATAAGTCAATTCCTTTTTCACGAGCATATGCTCTAGCTGCTGGTGTAGCACGAAGGCCTGAATAATCAATTACTTCCACTTCTTTAACTGGTGTATGATCAACTTTTTTCTCAACAACAGTTTCTGCTGGAGCTACTTCCCCTGTTGAAGTTGCCCCAGGAATTGCTTCACCTGGTTCACCAATCCATGCGATTGTTTGAACTACTGGTACAACATCTCCTGCTTGTGCTAATATTTTTAATAGTGTTCCGCTTGCATCAGCTTCAACTTCCATATTTACTTTATCTGTTACAATTTCTAATAGGACTTCACCTGCTTCGACATGGTCACCTTCATTTTTGAACCATTGTACGATTTCGCCCTCTTCCATTTCACTACCGGCTTTTGGCATAATAACCTCTACTGCCATGTTTTATTCACATCCTTCGCTAACTAAATTTTTATTTTTTATTTACAGCTTTTTTAATTGTTTCTTTGATGTCTTCTACATCAGGTACAACTAATTTTTCTAAGTCTTTAGCTGATGGAATGTTAGTGTCAGCTCCTGCAACACGGTAAATTGGGCTATCTAAGAAATCAAATGCATCACTTTCTGCGATACGTGCAACGATTTCTCCACCGAATCCACCAGTTTTGAATGAGTCGTGACAAACTACTAATTTTCCTGTTTTTTGTACAGATTTAACGATTAATTCTGTATCTAATGGTACTAATGTTATTGGGTCAACTACTTCTACTGAAATTCCTTCTTCTTTTAACTCTTCAGCAGCTTTTAAGCTACGCTCTAACATTCTTCCCCATGATACTAATGTTACATCAGTACCTTCTGCTTTGATGTCACCTTTTCCGATTACACCAACTTTACCTACTTCAACTTCACCTTTACGTCCAAATAACGCTTTTGGTTCAATGTAGATAACTGGGTTGTTATCTCTAATTGCAGCTCTTAAAATTGAGTAAACATCTCCTGCTGTACCTGGTGCTACTACTTTAAGCCCAGGAATGTGACAGAACCAAGCTTCTAGAGCTTTACAGTGTTGAGCTGCAGCTCCTGTACCTGCACCAGATGCACAACGATAAGTAACTGGTACTTGTACTTCTCCACCTAACATATAACGCATTGGTGCTGCTTGGTTAACAATAGCATCCATACCAATTGTTACAAAATCCATAAATGTTACATCAACGATTGGACGCATACCTACTGATGCTGCCCCTGCAGCAGAACCGCAAATTGCAGCTTCACTAATAGGTGTATCAATTACGCGTTCTGGTCCGAACTCTTCTAACATTCCTACTGTAGTACCGAAGTCACCACCGAAGATACCAACATCTTCACCCATTAAAAATACATTTTCATCTTCACGCATTTCGTGAGTCATAGCTTCTTTTATGGCTTCACGAACTGTCATAATTTTTGTTTCTTTAGTCATAACTATTAATCTCCTATTATATAAAATATTATTTAAATTATTTTAACCTAAAATATTAGTCAGCGTAGTTATCTTGGAATGCAATTGAACCATCAGCAACTTTTGATTCTTTAGCAAATTCTACAGCATCATCGATAGTTGCTTTTGATCTATCTTCGATTTCTTTTAATTCTTCTTCTGTAGCAATTCCATTTTCTAATAAGTAGTTTTTATATTTTACGTTAGGATCTTTAAGTTTCCATTCTGCTACTTCTTCACGACTACGGTATTTACCAGCATCTGAAGCTGAGTGCCCAAACCATCTGTAAGATACTGCTTCTACTAAAACAGGACCTTTTCCACTTCTTGCATGTTCGATAGCTTCTTGCATTGCATCATATACAGCTAACACATCGTTTCCATCCTCAACATGGATTCCTTTGATTCTGTATGAAGCAGCACGTTCAGTAATTTCTTTAACACGCATACATCTTTCTTGAGCCATTGAAATACCATATTTATTATTAATTACGTAGAAAATAAGTGGTAAATCCCAGTTAGATGCCATGTTTAAACATTCGTGGAAACTTCCTTCGTTAGTAGCCCCATCACCCATACAACAAATTACAACATTACCTGTTTTTTTCATTTTTTGAGCTAGAGCGGCACCAGTACTTAAACCGTGTCCTCCACCAACGATACCGTTACATCCCATGTTTCCTTGTTCAAGGTCATAAACGTGCATACTTCCTCCACGTCCTTTACATTGACCAGTTTCTTTACCAAGGATTTCAGCCATCATACGGTCAATTTCAATACCTTTGGCAATTGTTTGCCCGTGACCACGGTGGTTAGAGTACATTAAGTCTTCTTTTCTTAATGGATAAATAGCTCCAACGTTAGCTGCTTCTTCTCCTACTGAATAGTGAGTCATACCGTGAACTAAACCACGAGAGTATAGTTTACTTAACTCCATATCAAAATCTCTAATAAGGTGCATTAGTTCATACATTTCTAAATGCTCTTGTTTAGTTAAATCTTTTGATGTTTTTACCATAATAACCTCCAAAGTTTGTATATATATTTATTAAATGTGTATAAATTATGTTTTAATCATATATTACTTTAATAATATACAATGTTTTCGAAAAAAAGTCAAATCAATGAGCTCAATAAAATAACAATATTTATCTCAGTAATATTTCTTGATTCTGTACTACTACAACCTAAAACTTTCAACAAACAGAATAAAACAGATTTCTTCCATTTGCATATACTATCATTTTTCTTATTCTACACTTTATATAAACTCTCTCTAAATTTTTATAGATACAGAATTAAAATAAACTAATTAAAGATAATAAGAATAGTTTTTTTAAGAAATTATGTCGTTTATTAAGAATCTAATCATAAATAATAAGTTTGATGTAAAGCGTTTTCTTGTGGGTTTATATACTTTTAAACACTTAAAAATTGAAGTTAATTAATTATTCTTCAGAATTTATGTAAACTTTAAATTTCTATGAAGTAACCTATTAAATACACTAATGTGTATTAATTATTAAGATTTTTGATTGTGATTAAGCTACTCATCATATATAAATATCATTTATTATAATTATTCCCACTTCATAATAGTATATATTTATACCAGCCCTGAAAAAAGAGAGATCTGACACTTTCTCAGATCTCATCTTTAGTTATGCAGCGTGTTTATCGCAGTGACAATCACCAGTTTTGCAATTTCCACATTCACAATCTTCTTTTGCATTGTGGCATCCGCACGCACAACCTTCTTTACAGTCACAAGTTCCTTCAACACAATTTCCACATTTGCAATCTTCTACTGCATCATGACAGTGACAGTGGTGTTCGCATTCACATTTAGTCATCTTTACCACCTCCGTATTTTTATTCTATACTTAAATTTTATTATGTTTTATATAACAAGTCAATAGATTCTCGTCTTAAGTAACTATTACGATTTATACACCTATAAATCGTAACAAGGACGATTTTATTTCTAAAAATTAATTAGTTGAAATCACTAATTTAGTTACTATTCTTTACCTATTATTTATTCCATATGTTATAATAAAATTGAACATTAGAAATTTAATAACATCAATAAAAAAATATACTTATTCTAGATTAAATCTCATTTCAAAGGAGGAAAAATAGATGAAAAGTAGAATTTATTTAATCATCAGCCTTATGTTGTTTGTCGTACTTTCAATAGTTTTTTTCGTCACAAAAAACAACATTTATTATTATTTAACTATACCAATACTTATTTATGCTAGTTTTATGAGATATAATAGGGAAAAAGAAAAATTAATAATAAAAACAACTAAGATTCTTATTTTTTTAAAGTATGAGATTATAACATTCACCATGGCTTTTCTAACAATGTATTTACATTCATTATTTATCAATACTAGAATGTTTTCATCTGAATTATATCTTTTTATTACGACTATAATTTCTGTTATTTTTCTCCTAATCTATCTTATACTTCATATTAAGCGTACTCTGCTTATAAGAAAAGAACTACGAAAAAACAATTCTAAATAACAAAAAAAGAAATCAGCTCACTATCGAACTGATTTCTTAATTTTTCTTACACTAAAATATTTATCAAATGAATTTTCTATGTCTTCAACCGCTACCACACCTAATAATACAACAACTAAAATAAATATTCCTAAAATTAAGAATGATGGGTTCTCAACATAGTTGATATACGTTACGAATGGAAGACTTGAATAGAATCCAATCGTTAAACTTTTTACGATAATTGCAATAACTAATGTACAAAGTATCATAATTAAGAATAAATTAATCGACAGAGCCGCTAGACAACCAAAAAACGTAGCAACTCCTTTCCCACCTTTAAACTTAAAGACAACAGGTTTTATATGCCCTAGTAATACTAAAAGTATGCATATATATATTATTTTAGAATCAACAGCTAAAATTTTTAAAAGTATAACTACTAAAAATCCTTTGAAGAAATCTACCGCTAATACAAATAAAAACGATCTAGGACCTAAAATTCGTCCTGCATTTCTAGCACCAACATTACCTGATCCTTTATTAGTAAATTCTTCTTTATATATTTTTTCTAATAATTTTCCACCCATTATATTCCCAATAAGATAGGCTAAAATCGCGTAAATTACCATTGAAATCATAACTTTTCTCCTCTCTTAAATTTATTTTTTATAATTCTTATTCCTTCACTTAAAAACATTAGACATCCTATAGAAAATGGAACAACGTAATATGCTAATCTGTATATTACAATAGTTGCTCCTATTATTTCTGGATTAATCCCTAAGTTTTTAAGACCAATTAGCACTAATGTGTCAAAAGTACCTAATCCTCCAGGAATCATAGTTAATAACCCCACTATTGAAGCTACTATTATAACTCCCATTATTTGCAATTCCTTATCAGCAACTAAATCACCCGTATAAAAATATAAAATCACTAGTATGATAAGAGCCGCAAATACCCATTCTAAAAAAGAAATCACTGTCAATTTAACACTCAAGTATCTATCCGTTCTAATTCTTGGTTTTCTCAAATTAAAAAATAGATACAATGGTAAAAATAACGACATCAGAATTAAAGAATAATAAAAAATTTTATTATCAGCATATAACGCCTGACCTGGAAATACATTAAGAACCACAAAAATTGATAACAAACTAATACCTGAAAGCATAGAAATTAAAATCATTCCTATTGCAGTAACTAATGTTTTCCCGTTTTTTGTATAAGGTTTATACATATAATATCTAAGTCCAGCACCAATAAAGCCACCAAAACCTAGAACCATATTCAGTGTGTTAGTCATAAAGCTGATTTTAAAAATACGGAATGAAGACATATTTTTCGTTAAATTAATAGCTTTAAGGACAAAATAATCGTAAAGACATAAAATACTTATACCGAATAATCCGAATAATAAAACTACTAAAAATTTCACCTCTCCTATAGTTAAGGTAAGATGATGTATTTTTTTAAAATCTAAACTAACTATCTCTTTTTTAAAATAGGAAAAAATTAAATAAAATATCAATAATCCTAAGCTTATCTGAACTAAATTCTTCAAATAATTAAAGGATCTACTCTCAGTAATATTTTTCATTTTTCTTTTCCTTAAATAATATTTATCTACTTTATATTAACATTTTATAACTTTTTTTTCAATACAATTAATTACATAAAATTATGACTATAATATTTTTTAATCTACATATTCATATAACTTATCTTCGTATTCATTATATAATTCTGGATAACCTTTTTTCACCGCTTTTAAAAATGTTTTTCGAATTTTATTGACTTTTTGTACATATATCAAAATAAACATCAATGTAAATATTACAATATACAAAATTAACATCTCAATTAAAAACGCTCTATAGGCTCCTTGATAGAATCCGAGGAATAATATGAGTGAAGTTGTAAAAAATACCATTACTACTGAAGCTTTAAAACCTTTTTTATATCTTGTATAATCATCTTTCACAATTTTACAGATAATATCTAATTCTTCTTTTGTATAGCCACCACTTTTAATTGATTTCAAAGTATAGCTCGGAAGTTTTTCAGATGTAAGTGCTAAAAATAATTTCGATAATATAGTTATCATACTTTCCCTCCTACTTCACATAAATATTACAGCAAAGAAAAGCTCTTGCTCTCCTTTGCTGATCTATAATTAATTTTAAAGTTTTTTAATTAGTTCTGTAGTTAAAATTGACGAGTTTACTGCAGCTATTTGTAAAAATTCATCAAAAGTAACTCTTGTTCCTTCTTCTGCTTTATCACTTACACTACGGCAAACTATAAATTTTGTTCCAAATTGGTAACAAGTTTGAGCAATTGCTGCTGCTTCCATCTCAACTACTTGCATATTAGGAAAGTTTTTCAATATTCCTTTTTTTAACTCTTTATTAGAGATAAATGAATCTGATGTTCCTACTAAACCAAAGTGAATCTTATGATTTGGTAAGTTGATTTCAGAAGCTAATTTTTGTAACTCTTCATCACTCTTATATGCTGCTGGCATTTGCGGAACTTGACCTATTTCATAGCCAAACTCTGTTGCATCAACATCAAAATGTCTCACCTCTGTGGCAACAATCATATCACCAATTTCCATATCACCTTGCAGTGCACCACATGTACCTATATTAATCACATACTCTGGTTTATAGTGATCTAATAATAGAGTTGTAGCAATAGCGGCATTCACCTTCCCTGGTAAACTTAACATAAGAACAATATCTCGTCCTTCATATTTACCTTCATAAAATGTTACATGTGCTATTTTTTTCTCTTGTAAATTTTCTATTTTTTCTTTTATTATAGCCACTTCTTCTGGCATTGCACCGATTAATGCTATCATAATACTATTCTACCGCTAGAATTTTGATATCCATTGAATCTTCAGGTCCAGTTGGTAATGATACTTTCGCAACATCCCCTACTTCTTTTCCTAATAATGCTTGTGCTACTGGAGATTCATTTGAAATTTTGTATTCAAATGGGTTAGCTTCCGCACTACCTACAATTTTATAAGTTTCAGTTAAACCATCAGGTAATTCTTGATAAGTTACTGTGTTACCAAGACGAATTGCACTTGATTTTTCATCTAATTCGATAATAACAGCATAACGAATCATTTGTTCCATTTCTAAAATTCTTTGTTCGATAAATCCTTGTTCATCTTTTGCTGCATCGTACTCAGAGTTCTCAGATAAGTCCCCGAAACTACGTGCAATTTTAATTTTTTCAATTACTTCTGGACGTTTAACTTTTTTATAATGTTCTAATTCTTCAACAAGTTTGTCATAACCTTCTTGGGTCATTTGATATTCTAATTTTTCTTCTAAAGCCATAGTGGTACTCCTTTTTTTAGTCTACTCTATATTATATCTTTTTTTTAATTATTTTGCTAGTAGCGATTTAATTTTTGTTATTAAAATGTCGATAGCTATATCGTTATATCCACCATCTGGAACGATAATATCTGCATATTGTTTTGTAGGTTTAATATATTTCTCATGCATTGGTCTAACAGACACTAAATATTGATTAATTACTGATTCTACAGTTCTTCCACGTTCATTAATATCACGTAATAGTCGTCTTAAAATACGTAAATCACTAGGTGTATCAACAAAAATTTTAATATCCATTAATTCTCGTAGTTTTTCTGAATATAAACCAAACATACCTTCGATGATAATTACATCTTTAGGTTCTTGGTGTTTTTGTTCTTTACTACGAGTATGATTTACATAATCATAAACCGGAAGTTCGACAGCTTTCCCCTCAATTAATTCTAATAAGTGATTATAAAGTAACTCATTATCAAATGCACTCGGATGATCATAATTTGTTTTAACTCTTTCATCCATAGTCATATGGCTTTGGTCTTTATAATAATAATCTTGCTCAATTAAAGCAACTTTATCTTGAGTTAGCTCGTCTATAATTCTTTTAGTAACGGTTGTTTTACCACTACCGCTTCCCCCAACAATACCGATAATTTTTGGTCGTTTTGTAGTCATTATCGTCCCATTTCCTTTCGCATCATATTGCTTTTAAATACTCTAGAGTCTAATTTTGTTCTAATAATTTGAAGTGGATGTCTTGCTGCATCTAACAATTCACCATCTTCATCATAAATTTCCCCGATAACTTGTCTAAAAGTATCAATCTCAGGTCCAAAGAATTCGACTTCTTGACCTGTTTTAAAGAAGTTTCGTTGTTGAATTGTTGCGATTTGAGTTTCTTCATCATAGTGAAGAACTTGTCCAACGAAATCATAATTTGTTTTCTTACCACCCTCATTTCCAAACATCTGTTCAGAATACTTAGGTATTTCATAGAAGAATGACATTGCTGTATCACGGTTAGCACATTTATATAGTTCTAATTTATATTCTGGCGTCATCTCAAAGTTATCTGGATCCGCACAATAATCATCGATTAGTTTTCTATACACACTTGCAACTGTCGCAACATAGTGAATAGATTTCATTCGCCCTTCAACTTTTAATGAATCTATACCTAACTCAATAATTTCTGGTACTGCTTCAATTAAAGTTAAATCTTTAGGACTCATCGCATATGGATTTGCACCTTCATCGAATAACTTAGTATCTTCATCAGTTCCTTCTTCATAAAGGTCATAATTCCAACGACATGATTGACAGCAACCTCCACGGTTACTATCACGAGCTGTCATGTAGTTACTTAAAGTACAACGTCCTGAATATGCTATACACATTGCTCCGTGCACAAACATTTCAATCTCAACATCTGTTTTTTCACGAATTTCTTTTATTTCCTCATATCCTGTTTCACGTGCTAATACAACACGGTGTACTCCTTCACTTTCCCAATATCTAACTTCTTTATAGTTTGAGATAGATTGTTGTGTACTAATATGTACCTCTACTTTTGGAGCAACAGCTTTACATCTTTCGATAATATATGGATCCGCAACGATTATTCCTCGAACACCTGCATTTTGAAGTGCCATTAAGAATTCATCTAATCCTTCAAAGTTTTCATCGTGCGCGATAATATTCGCTGTTACATAAATATCAGCTCCATATTTTGCAGCAAATTCACAACCTTCTTTTATCTCTTCGATTGTAAAGTTATCTGCGTTACTACGAAGTCCAAACTCCTGTCCACCTAAGAACACAGCATCTGCTCCATAGTGAATAGCTATTTTTAATTTTTCTAAGTTTCCTGCTGGAAGCAGTAATTCTGGTTTTTTTGTTATTACTCTCTTGCCGTCTCTAATTTCTGAAATATTTGGTATTGCCATAAGTTTAGGTCACATTCAAGTATGACCCATCCTCCTTGTCTTTTTTATTAGGTTTTATATAGGAAACCTTATCCTCTTTTCAACATTTAAAATATGATTAGTACATAGTTTTCTTATAGAAGAATCCTAAGTCAACTTCTCTATATTTCGGTTTAATTCTCTCTATATCATTATAGAAATCTTGCTTTTCATCTTCATATGCTTCTTTATCTTCGTAATAAAGATCGATAGCATCACGATAAATCGTTACTACTTCTGTAATGTAATCTTCATCTTTTAAAACACCCTCAATTTTGAATGCAGATACTCCCGCTTCAATTAGACGATCTAATTCTTCAATAGCACAAATATCGTTTGCACTCATAATGTGCGTCCCGTTAGAATCCTCAAAAATCGGGTAACGTTCATTTCTATCTTGGCTATATAGGAATAATTTTTTCGAATTACTATATTCCTCGATATATTTTTCTTTACCACTATACATGAAGTAATTATCAACTAATTTTCTTACTGATTGGAACATACAAAGCATCCCTTGTACCTGAACTTCAATCTCATAGTCGCTTTTTCCAGTAATTTCAAGAATTTCATCAATTGTTAATTCTTTTGAAAGACATGTTCTATACGCTCCACGTTTCCCCCAGTAATTACAAGAGAAAGAGTTCGTAGCTAATGTATGTGGATCCCATTGAAGTTTGAAATCTAAATTCTCTTCTCTTAAAATTGTAATTATTGTTGGTTCTCCATATATTAAAGCATCTACATCTAACGTTGATAGATAATGTAAATAATCAACTAGGTCATCTATATGCTCGTTATGGAATATTGCATTTACACTAACATAGGCTTTTTTCCCTGCTTGATGTATAATCTCAATAGCTTTTTTTAATTCGTCTCTCTTAAATTCACCAGCAAGACGTAATCCATATTTTTCTTCACCTATAACGAAACTATCAGCTCCTACATTTATTAGTTCATAAATATGATCAATACTTTTCGGTGTTACAACTAACTCTACTGTCATTTTTTATCCTCTCTTAATAAAATTTACTAACTTCACAGTTCTATAATTTTATTTCCTCGTTGTTATAGTTATCCCATCTCCAAACGGTAATATTACACTCTCATAGTTTTCATGTTTTAATAACCATTCATTGTAATTATTAATTTTTCTAGAAAGTTGTTTTAAATCTCTACTGTGTCTAATAATACTTGGATCGGCAACCATTCCTTTGAATAGCACATTATCCGTAATAACTACAACATCTTCAGCAAAATATGGTTCATATAATTCAAAAAACTTTCTACTTTGACTCTTAGCACCATCGATGAACACTACATCATAAGGTGCATTTGCTACAACTTCATCTTGAAGTTCTAATGCATCAGCATGAAGTAATGTTATTCTATCTAAAAGATTTCTTTTTTCTATATTATTTTTTGCTTCTTTATACATCTTATCATCACGCTCAATAGTAGTAACATTACATCCTATTCTCTCAGCTAATTTAATTGACGTATAACCAATTGCAGTTCCTATTTCCAATAAATTCTTAGCTTTCTTAACTTTCAGTATTTGAATTAAAAATCTTATCCCGATTTTATCAATTATTGGAACTCTATTTTCTTCAGCAAATTTTTCTAATTCTAAGTAAAATTCATCAAAGTCTTCTAACAAATCTATAACGTATAAGTCATCTTTTGATTCTATCGCAACCATGTTTACCTCCATATTTATACATCATTATATAATACCATATAAGTTGGTACAAATGCAATTATAAAGACTAAAAAGGAAGTAACCCTATATTTTATGATTCTATAAGAATCACTAATACAAAGTTACTCCCACATTGCTTTTATATATTCAAAAAATCAACTAAACCCATCTGAATAATAGAAAACTCTAACTCTTATCGAATTTACTATTTTTATCATCTATTAAAATTATTTGTTCTATTTTTTTAATCCTTTTCGTATAAAGTCTACAGAAACATAGACTAGACATAAAAATAAAACAAAGCCAATAGCACTTGCAATCGGACTAGAAATTGCCTTATAAAAATAATCTACAAAATCCATAATTCACATCTCCTTTTTTACTACTTTATCATAATACTATTCACACACATTAAAAAAATAAATTACCAGTGTAATCTCTCCTTTAAATTTTAATAACCTATTTTTTATTAATTTCCCCTTTTATTTTTGTACATATGAACAGTATTCATCTCAATAAATGTAGCCTATATTCTTTATTTAATTATACAAAATTAAGAAAACGATGTCAAATTATGCTATAAAGAAAAAGAGGTTAACCAAAGTCAACCTCTTTATTAAAATCTTATTTTTCTAAAGCTTGAACAGCTGTAATTAATGAAAGTTTATATACATCTTCTGCATTACATCCACGAGATAGGTCATTTACAGGAGCATTTAATCCTTGTAAGATTGGTCCTACAGCTTCAAATCCACCTAGACGTTGTGCAATTTTGTATCCAATATTACCAGCTTCTAGACTTGGGAACACAAATACATTAGCATCTCCTTGTACTTTTGAATTAGGAGCTTTTAATTTAGCAACTGAAGGTACAACTGCAGCATCGAATTGTAATTCACCTTCTACCGCCAATTCAGGCGCATTTTGTTTAACTAATTTAGTAGCTTCTGCCACTTTTGTAGTATCTTCAGTAACAGCTGAACCTAAAGTAGAGAAACTTAACATTGCTACTTTTGGATCAACGTTAAAGCTTTTAGCTGTTCTTGCACTTTCAATTGCAATTTCAGCTAGACCTTCTGCATCTAATGTTGGGTTAATCGCACAGTCAGCAAATACATAACGTTTGTCTTCTTTACTCATAATGAATGCACCACTTGTACGTTTTGTACCTGGTTTAGTTTTTATTATTTGTAACGCTGGACGAACAGTATCTCCAGTAGAGTGAATTGCTCCAGATACTAATCCTTCAACTTCACCTGTATATACTAACATAGTCCCGAAGTAGTTAACATCTTTTAACAATTCACGAGCTTTTTCTTCAGTTACTTTTCCTGCACGACGCTCTACAAACTTAGCAACTAATTCTTCTAATTTTTCGTAGTTTTCGTGATCAATAACTTCCAAGTTAGAAACATCTAAAGATAATCCTTTAGCAATCTCTTCTACTTTTTCTTTTTTTCCAACTAACACAGGTTGAACATAACTAGTAACGCCTAATTTAACAGCCGCTTCTAATACACGCTCATCATATGCTTCTGGAAGTACGATACGTACATTTTTCCCTTCTAATTTTTGTTGAAGTTCTACAAATAAATCATTTGCCATCTTCATTTCCTCCTAATTGTATATAATATCTTTAATATGTCTTATCGGCTTTAAGCTTAAAGCGTCAAATAAACTTCCCTTACCTAGAATTGTGTAGCCTAGCAATAATCCAATATAAAAAATAATTATCATTAAGGCTATATTACGCAAGTATCTTGTTAACTTATCATTTAGTTTCATAATGAAATCCTACTCGTCTATTCTTTGAATATCTGCACCTAATTTTCTCATTTTTTCTTCGATGTCAACATATCCTCTATCAATATGATAAATGTCAATAACTTTAGTAGTTCCCGTTGCCATTAATCCCGCAATAACTAATGCCGCTCCAGAACGTAAGTCTGTTGCCCTTACAGTAGTTCCTTCTAAATGAGGTAATCCCTCAATTAGTGAACTTCTACCTTCGATTCTAATTTTAGCATTCATTCTACGTAGTTCTTCTACGTGCATAAATCTATTTTCAAAAACTGTTTCTGTAATTGTACTTGTACCATCAGCTAAAAGTGTTAATACGCACATAATAGATTGCATATCAGTTAAAAAACCTGGGTGTGGTAGAGTTTTAACATCTACAGGTTTTAAACTATCCAACTTATTACTTACACGCATAGAGTTTTCATCTACTACTTCAATGTTAACTCCCATTTCACGCATTTTACTCACTAAAGCAACATTATCTTTGTATGGAGCTCCTTTAACAAGAACATCTCCTTTAGTTGCTGCAGCCGCAATCATGTATGTTGCCGCTTCTACACGGTCTGGCATTACTGAGTATTCAGCTCCTACTAGTTTTTCAACACCTTCTACAACTAAAACAGAAGTTCCTTTTCCTTCAATCTTAGCACCCATTTTTATCAAGAAGTTAATCATATCTTCAATTTCAGGTTCTTGTGCTGCATTTACGATTGTAGTTTTACCTTTTGCTAAACAACTAGCCATAATTACATTTTGAGTTCCTCCTACACTTGGGAAATCAAAGAAGATAGTTGTTCCTTCTAATTCTTTTTCTGCACGAGCTTCTACAAACCCTGCATCCTGAATAATTGTTGCACCTAGTGCTTCAAATCCTTTTAAATGTTGATCAATTGGTCTACTTCCAATTGAACATCCTCCTGGCATCGCTACTTTAGCACTTCCTTCACGTGCTAGCATTGGACCTAAAACTAAAAATGATGCACGCATCTTACTAACAAATTCAAAAGAAGCCTCTGTTAATAATGGATTTCTCGCATCCATTTCCAATGTATTTTCATCAGGTCTATAATCTATTTTCACTCCTAGACTTTCAAATAATAATCCTATTGTTTTAATATCTGATAATTTAGGAACGTTATAAAATTTACTTGTACCCTCTGTTGCTAATAATCCAGCTGCTAATATTGGTAAAGCAGCATTCTTCGCACCAGAAACTTGTACTTCTCCTATTAAAGGTGTTCCACCTTTAACAACTATTTTTTCCAAGTTGTTTCCTCCATCTCTATATTTACATTTTATATCACATATAATACTACCACAAATTAATAAATAAATAAAGTTTGAATAATTATTTTAATATTTATTTTATTAAAAAATATAGTTTCTATTATCAAATAATGAAAAACTAATTTAAATTACATAAATGAATAATTATTATCTTCTATCATTTAAAAATCTAATTCTAAAAAAGTTATTCTACAAAAAAGGATAATTTCATAAAAAATACTTTTTATGATTTTATAATTTTGTAGAATAACACTTTTTTATTTACTTTACTCTATTTCTAATGAATAAAATTATCAATTACAGTTCATCAAAGAAAGATAATTGAGCTTTTTCAGGCAGGCCTTTTAATGTTCCCATCTCTCTTAAATACTCTACTACTGTAGATGAAACACTTCCTCGTTTCGAAAAGTCTTCAATTGAAAGGAACGATTTTTCTTCTCTCGCTTGAACTATTTTATTCGCTACGTTATCTCCAAGCCCAGGTACTATTGAAAATGGTGGAATTAAAGTATTTCCTTCAATGATATAATCATGGCTTGCTGATTTTTCTAAATCAACTTTTGAGAATGTAAAACCACGTTCCATCATTTCATTAGCTATCTCATAACTTACTAGAGCATCTTTATCTTTATTCGATAATTCATTCTTATCTGTAGTTTTTATTTCTTTAATTTTTGCTTTTAATGTTTCTGCTCCCTTAACAACGGTTATAATATCAAAATCACTCGCTCTAACTGAGTAATATGCACAGTAATATGTAAGTGGTTGATGCACTTTAAACCATGCAATTCTTAAGGCCATTAATACATATGCACATGCATGGGCTTTAGGGAACATATATTTAATTTTTTTGCATGAATCAATATACCATTCTGGTACATTATTATCAATCATCGCTTTTTCAAAATCTTCAGTGAGACCTTTACCTTTCCTAACACTTTCCATTATTTTGAAAGATAAACCTTCTTCTAAACCAGCATGTATTAAATATACCATGATGTCATCACGACATCCAATTACATCTTTAAGTTCACATGTACCATTTTTGATTAATTCTTGTGCATTACCTAACCAAACATCGGTACCATGAGATAATCCAGATATCTGAACTAACTCCGAATATGTAGTCGGCTTCGTATCATCTAACATTTGAATAACAAAGTTTGTTCCAAATTCGGGTATTCCAAAAGTTCCACTTGCTGAATCCACTTGATCTCTAGTTACACCTAGTGCCTCAACTGTTGAAAAAATACCCATTACTTCAGGATCAGATACGTCAATTGTCTTAGGATCTATTCCTGATAAATCTTGAAGTTTTCTTATCATAGTCGGATCATCGTGTCCAAGTATATCAAATTTTAAAATATTATCGTGAATAGAGTGGAAATCAAAGTGAGTAGTTCGCCATGGACTCGTTTCATCATCCGCCGGGAATTGGTACGGCGTAAAATCAAAAATGTCCATATCATTTGGAACAACTAGTATCCCTCCAGGGTGTTGACCAGTAGTTCTCTTAGAGCCTTCACATCCTGCTGCTATTCTTTCTATATCAATACTTCTTTTTTCTACTTCATTTTTCTCATAATAATCTCTAGTAAATGAATAAGCCGTCTTTTCGGCAACTGTCGATATTGTTCCCGCACGGTATACGTAATCCTCACCAAAAATTTCTTTCGTAAAGTTATGTGCCGTAGCTTGATATTCTCCAGAGAAGTTTAAATCTATATCGGGTACTTTATCCCCATTAAATCCTAGGAAAGTCTCAAACGGAATATCCTGACCGTCTTTAATCATCTTCACATCACAATGAGGACAATTTTTATTCGGAAGGTCAAATCCTGAAGCATATTCTGCATTTAAGAAGAATTCACTATGTTTACATTTTGGACAAACATAATGTGGCGCTAGCGGATTAACCTCTGTAATCTCCATCATCGTAGCAACTAATGATGAACCAACAGACCCCCTTGATCCTACAAGATATCCATCATCAAGTGATTTCTTAACTAGCTTATGTGAAATTAAATATACTACACTGAATCCATTACCAATAATAGATGCAAGTTCTTTTTCTAATCTTTTTTCTACTATTTCTGGTAACTCTTCTCCATATATTTTATGAGCCATATCATAACTTAGATTACGAACTTCTTCTGCTGCCCCTTCAATATTTGGTGTATATAACTTATCTTTTAACGGAACTACTAACTCAATCATATCGTTAATTTTATGAGTATTTTCTATAACTATTTCTTCTCTTAATTGTTCATCAAGATAAGAGAATTCTTTTAACATTTCTTCAGTCGTTAAAAATGTTGCCATGGGTTTTAAGTCTCGTGCACCAGGATTACTTTTCACCGTTAGTCTTAATATTTGTCGATAAACATGTTGATATTCATCTAAATAATAACAGTCCCCTGTTGCTACAACTATTTTTTCTTTTTTCTCTGCTAATTTTATTAATTTTTTCAGAATTTCTTCTAACTCGGCATTATCTGATATTCTTTCATTTCTTATGAAATTAGCATAATGATGTTTTGGCTGAATTTCTATATAATCGTAAAAATCAATTATATTTTCCACCTTAGCTTCTTTTGAGTTTAACAATTCTTCAAATACTTCATTATCACCATTACCACTACCGATTAATAAATCTTCACGATATTGTTCTAATAAGCTACGTGGAATTGTAGGCTTAGCTGAATTTAAATATTTAGTACAACTATAAGATACTAATCTAAATAAATCTTTCAATCCTTTTGCATTCTTAACTAAAATTGAACATGGAAAAGTTCTAGAGCGTTTATGTGCAAGTTCTAAATCAATCTTTTCATCAATCTCATTATGATATTCAATGCCAAGTTCATACAATTGATCTAACATTTTCACAAAAATCTCTGCAGTAGCTTTAGTATCATAAATTGCCCTGTGGTGTTGTACTAAACGCACTTTATATAATTTGGCTAAATTACTAAGACCATGCCTTTTAGCTTCTTTATTTTCGGCACGAGAGACAAATAACGTATCTATACTAGCATTATTCTTATTCTCTAAACCTAGTCGCTCAAAACATGTATCTAAGAAACCAAGGTCAAATTTAGCGTTGTGTGCTACTAATATGTCATCTTTATCTAACCAATTATAAAAATTAGTCATGACTTCTTTTTCTAATGGAGCATCTCTAACATCATCATTAGTAATACTCGTTAATCTTGTGATTAATTCTGAAATAGGTCTTTGTGGATTAATGTAACTTTCAAAACTGTCTATTTCAGCTCCATTTTTCACCTTAACCGCAGCTATCTCGATTAGTCTATCACGTTCGGCAGAAAGACCTGTAGTCTCAACGTCAAATACAACATAAGTAGCATCTTTTAATTTAAGATTCTTTGGGTTAGTTGTAGCAGTAATACTATCATCCATAATAAAAGCATTAAGACCATAAATAGGTTTAATATCTTTTCCTTTTGAACTTAGACAAATTTCTGGATATGCTTGAACTCCATAAGTATCAGTGAAAGCAATAGCTTCGTGTCCCCAATCCATAGCCCTAGCTATATATTCTTTCGCAGAAGAAATACCTTCTAACTGACTCATTTTTGTATGAGTATTTAACTCTATTCTTTTTTTACCACTATAATTATCTTTCTTTTCATCTTTGTGAGCAACCTCAATGGACTTCGGTTCAATAATTGTATCTCTTAAATATGGATCATTACTAACACTTCCATGAATCTTAAGCCATTGCCCTTTTTTTATTCCTTTTACTAAATCGATAAGTTCATTTCTTCTTTTATTTTGAAACTTAGAATTAGGATTATTACCAAATAGTCTTAGTATTATAGAATCACTGTAGTCAGTAAGTTTTAAGCGGTATTGACTTGAACCATTTCTATGAACAATTTCTTCAGTTCCAAAAACTTGAGCCATTATTGTTACATCGCCGGCATAACCAATAACATCCTTAATTTCAACGATATCTTCATCACGAATTTCTTGTCCATAACGAGTTCCCCCACCTCCACCGAAGGCAGCAAATTTTTTCTCAGGTTCTTTTGGTTTTCTTTCCGCATTTTTCTTATCAATTTCTTCTAGTTTTACAATTTCCTGGGAAATCTTCTCTTCCTGACTTTCTAACACCGCTTCTACATCAGTTTTAGAAAAGTTAGGAATGATATCTTTAATTGCAATACCAAGGTTAGAATAACTACTTATTATCTGATGTTTTCTCTCATTAATAAAGTTATTCCAAATAGATGGAGCCATTATCTTCATAGTTAAAACATTGTTGTTTACATCTATTTCACTAAATAAAATACTCTCTAATAAAACTTGAGATATTTCTGAAAAATTCTCTAGTATTATATATTTCCAAAATTCTTTTATTTGCTCATCAGTTACAATATTACTTGTCTTTAAACGATAATTAACAACATAATCACCCATAAAACTTTCACGTAATTTTTGTATAAGTAATGTTAATTCATCTACTGACGGCAAAGTTTCACCACTGAAATTAAATGTCCATGTCTTATTTTTATTATCTTTTTCTATATTATCTAAAGAAAAATTAATAAGTTTTGAGCCGGCTAATCTTTCTTCTAATTCTAATGTTTTAACCAATAAAGAAAAATGTTTATTACTCATGCTTCCTCCTATAGTTTTACTAAATCGACAAATTTTTATAATAAATATCGTCTAAACGAAAAAAATCCATTCATTTTGTTTCTACTTTGACAAAATGAACTAGCTTTTTAATAAGACATTATTATAAATTATCAACACAATATAATTTTATACTTATTTAAATTATACTAAAAATACCAACTAAAAACAAATGGTTATTTTCTATTAACTATTTATTTTTAATTGGTATTTATTATTTTAACTTTTTCTTATTATTTGTAGAATGCTTCTACTTTAGCTAATACATCCGCAACTTCTGTATCAACTTTTTCTAAAGTTTTTCTTTCTTTAACTTCCACGATTCCTTCACCAGCTTTTTTACCTACAACTACTTGTAATGGAATACCGATTAAATCCGCATCGTTAAATTTAACTCCAGCACGTTCTGCTCTGTCATCATAAAGTACTTCATACCCAGCAGCCGTTAACTTAGCATATAATTCTTCACTAAGTTTTACTTGTTCTTCTTTCTTAACATCTACACACACTAAGTGAACTTGATATGGAGCTACTTCTTTAGGCCAAATAATTCCTTTATCATCACTATGTTGTTCAATGATTGCTGAAATAACACGAGTTACCCCGATTCCGTAACATCCCATATAGAAGTGATTTGCACGACCATTTGCATCTAAGTAAGTAATGTCCATAGATTCTGAGTATCCTTTACCAAGTTCGAACACTTGTCCTACTTCGATACCTTTAGCAAATTTAACTGGTCCTGATAAGTCTTCAGCTAAATCTCCTTCTTCAATCATACGAAGGTCGTAGTGAGCATCGATTTCATAATCCCCTGGATTTACATTAATGTAGTGGAATCCTTTTTTGTTAGCTCCACAGCTGTGGTTGTACATATATTTAATAGCATTATCCCCGATTACTTTACAGTTTTTAATGCCAAATGGTCCCATGTAACCTACTACACTTCCCATAACTTCTTCAATTTCTTGCTCAGTTGCCATTTCTACTTCAGAAGTTCCTGTAGCTTTCATGAATTTAATATCATTAAGTTGATCGTTACCACGCATAAGAACTAAATAGAATTCTCCATCAGCTTTTAAAGCTAATGCTTTCATAGCACGGTTTACTTCAACACCACAGTATGCAGCGATTTCATCGATAGTTTGTTGATTTGGAGTTTCTAATAAACTACGATCTTTTTTCTCAAAACCAGTAGGCATAGTGTAGTTTTGTTCAACTACCGCTGCAGTTTCAATATTTGCTGCGTAATCACTCTCTTCAGTATACGCAATAGTATCTTCTCCAACTTCTGCTAAAGCTTGAAACTCATGAGTATAGCTTCCTCCGATATTTCCAGAATCAGCTTTTACCGCACGATATTTAAGTTCAAATCTATCAAAAATATTACTGTAGGCTTGATAATAATCTTTATAAGTTTCTCTTAAAGATTCTGGTGTATCGTGGAAAGAATAACCATCTTTCATGATGAACTCTTTACAACGTAATAAACCTAAACGTGGACGAATTTCATCACGGAATTTAGTTTGAATTTGGTATAAGTTCACTGGAAGTTGTTTATATGAAGTTACCATGTTACTAACTGTTTGACAGATAATTTCTTCAGCGGTTGGACTTAATGCATACCCAGCATTTTTTCTGTCTGTAACACGAATTAACTCGTCTCCCATTTTGTTCCAGCGACCAGATTTTTTCCAATATTCATCTGATTGTAAAATTGGCATTAATAATTCTACAGCACCAATTTTTTCGTGTTCTTCTCTTATAACTTTTTCAATTTTTTGAATTACTTTAGTAGCTAAGGGAAGATGAGTGTAAACTCCTGCAGATACCTGCTTCACCATCCCCGCTTTAATAAGCAACTTGTGACTTGTTGCTTCTGCAGAGGATGGTACTTCTCTTGTTGTTGGAATAAATGTTCTTGATTGTCTCATAACAATACCACCTCTCATTTTTAAAATTACTTATATTATACCACAAAACTTATGATTTTTTTCAAATAATTTCACTTTTTTATAAATATATTACTGTATTACATAGCTGTAATTTATTATTATTAAATTTTAAATATTACATTTAAAACTATAATCAGTGTTACTTTCACTTTCTATTGTAATTTTTTATTAAACACTTACTCATGAATTTAATACTGTTATATATCTTTTTTTACTACACTAATAGCGATTTTCATTATTACTAATTTATCAACACTTTTTATCTTTATCTTCTGTTATTTCTTTTTCAAGATTTTTTCGAAAATATTATATTTTTAGTTGTTAGTAATTTAATTTTTTCTAATAATATAGTATAATAAATAAGATAATTATTTATGGAGGGATATATGTTTAATTATCCTAATAAAAAAGGTAATTTTATTCAAAAAACTAAGTATTCTAATAGAGGGATGGAACTTGAAGAGGATATAAATTTTGCGAATAAATATTATTTAAATAATGACATAGCCGTAATTCATAAAAAACCAATTCCTATTCAAATTGTTGAAGTTAATTATCCTAGTAGATCTAGCGCCATGATTACTAAAGCATTCTATAAAACACCTTCTACTACGGATTACAACGGTCTTTGGAATGGAAAATATATTGATTTCGAGGCAAAAGAAACTAATTCAGCCACTTCGTTTTCTCTAAATAATATCCATGATCACCAAATCGAACATATGCAAAAAATTTTAAATCACGGTGGAATAACTTTTATCATAGTTCGTTTTAAAAAGATAGATAGAACCTTTATTTTACCTTTTAAAAATTTTATTTTCTTTCATAATCGAGCTAATAACGGAGGAAGAAAATCAATAAAGCTTAGTGAATTTGAAGAATCGGCATTTGAATTATCATTCAACTATAAAATAAGATTAGATTATTTAAATATTATAAAAAATAATGAAAGTGAGTTTTAATAACAGATGAAAACTTTGTTTAAATATATAAGTTCAATCTTTTTTTCAATCTGCTTAGTATTATTCTTTGTTGTTATGATACTATTTGCACGTGAATTAAGAGATGTTCCTGATATTACTCAGGCAAACTTACAAGATCCTTTATCATCGGAAATCTATGATAAAAATCTTAATTTAATCGCTACTGTCGGAGCTGAAAAAAGAGAATATGTATCATTAGAAGATATCCCTAAAAATATAACTGATGCGGTTCTTTCAACAGAGGATACAAGATTCTATTCTCACCTTGGGATCGATCCTATTCGTCTTATCAAAGCAGTTCTTGTTAACATACGTTCTAATTCTGCTCAACAAGGTGCTAGTACAATAACTCAACAAGTAGTAAAAAATTCATTACTTACATCAGATAAATCGTTACAACGTAAAATTCAAGAAGCATACTTATCTTTAAAATTAGAAAATAAATACTCTAAAAAAGATATATTAGAAATGTATATGAACAAAATATACTATTCTGATGGACAATACGGTATAAAAACAGCTGCCAAGTATTTCTATAATAAAGAATTAGATCAGTTGACTTTACCACAAGTTGCTCTTTTGACTGGTATGCCTCAACAACCAATATTATATAATCCTTACGATTATCCTGAACAAGCTAAAGAACGACGCGATACTGTATTATATGCACTTTTAAGTAATGGAAAAATCTCAGAAGATGAATACAATAATGCAGTTAATACACCAATTACTGAAGGTATTGTAAGCAAAACAAAAGAAGAAAGAGCTAATCAACACACTTATAATCCTAAGTTTGCTGCTTACATAGATCAAATTACTAAAGAATTAAAAGAAAATAAAAACTTTGAAAATGTTAAAGATCCATTGTCTATGGGACTAAAAGTTTATACTAACTTAAATCCCGAATTACAAATGTATGTTCAAGATATGTTAGACAATCAATCTTACCCGATGACACCGCATGCTTCTCAAGCCGCTATTTCTGTTCTTGATACTAAAACTGGACTTGTTGAAGCTATCGGTGGAGGAAAAAATTATAAAGCTGGTGGTTATAACTTCGCAGTAGACGCACGTGTACAACCTGGTTCATCAATTAAACCTCTAATCGACTATGCTCCTGGGATAGAATATTATGGTTGGGACCCACAAACAACATTTTCTGATACACCATATAAAATAGCTGGAACTGAGTTTTATATTCAAAACTGGGATAGAATTTATCATGGAACAGTGCCTATGACTCGAGCAGTGTCTTGGTCTTACAATATTCCCGCAGTACGCGCTTTCGAATCTGTAGGATATGAAAGATCTAAACTTTTTGCTGAAAGATTAGGAATACCTGTAACTAAAGATGAACCTACTACAGCAATCGGTGGTAATGTTGATGGAGTTTCAACTTTACAAATGGCTGGAGCCTTTGCTTCATTCGGTAATAAAGGTTACTATAACAAACCTTCTACTATTGTAAAAGTATTTAATGCTAATGGTAAAGAATTGGTAAATATTAAGTCTGAGCCTGTAAAAGCAATGTCTGAGGAAACAGCTTATCTTATGACAAACGTCTTAAAAGGAGTTTTAACTGAAGATGGAACATCTCCTAATGGTAAAATTCCAAACTTTGACATGGCTGGTAAATCTGGATCTAGTACCTTCGATGACACCGCATATTACAACTATGGAATTGATGTAGTTAATTCTACAAAAGATAGCTGGATGATAGGTTATACCACTGACTATACTGTTGCAGTTTGGCAAGGAGCTGATGTAGTCGATTCAGCTGCTAAAGCTTTATCTTATGAGCAAGCAAAAACAACCCAAGTTATAATGGCAAATGTTATGAAGAAAGCTTCAGATAATAAAGTTCCTGCAGCATTTGAAAAACCAGCAGGAATCGAGTCGAAAAATGGAGTTGAATACGCTAAAGAAAGAAATAAAGAAACAGACTATATGTATGCTGGTAGTGATCGTGATGCTGTTTATCAAGCAGCACTTGCACAAAAACAACGTGATAATCGTTCTGCATTAACATCAGTATTTAATTCACTAACAAACTCAGCTACTAGAGCAACTATAAATCAAGGTACAGCAAATTCAAGAGCTTCTGCTAACAATACAGCAGGATCAACTAGAGCCGCCCAAAATAATCGTAGGCGATAAAATAAAAGAATCGTAAGAAATAAAAATTTCTTGCGATTCTTTTATTATTAATTCATAATTTTCTTATATATACTCTCACAGATAAAAAAATCTAACTCATCATCAATATCATAACTATATATTTTTTCCATCTTAAATACTTTTGTTCTTTTTGAATAAAATGTTTTATCCCTTAAATAATTGTCTTTTGTTGACATCCATATTGAACCATTTGGATAAATATTGACCGGTTCATCCTGTCT
The DNA here is from genome assembly GCF_028308085.1 of Gemella haemolysans. GTDB lineage: Bacteria > Bacillota > Bacilli > Staphylococcales > Gemellaceae > Gemella > Gemella haemolysans_D. Next base: position 12,529 of record NZ_JAQMFS010000091.1, on the reverse strand, counting down.
TCTGTAATCACCACCATGCCTTGAAGGTATCAAATACCCATCATTTTCATCCATAAATAAACTTTTATTTAATCTATAATTACTAAATGACACTAAATGGTCACAGTTTTCAAACAAATCAAAAGCATCTAGTATATGCTCTTTCTTTCTTATAGGCGATGTGACTTGCAAATTTATAAATATAAAATTTTCTTGTATGTCCTTAAATAAATAATTCAATGTATCAAATGTCGTTGAAGAATCTAGTGAAACATTTTCATCACGAATCTTATAAATACATTTCTCACCATATTCTTCTCTACAAACATCTAAATATTCTTCTGAATCAGAAGATATCCAAACTTCATCAAACTTGCCACTTTCCAATGCCACATCTATAGTATGAAAACATAATGGTCTTCCACAAAATAACTTTATATTTTTGTCTACTAGACCTTTTGAACCTTTTCTTATTAATATAATTCCAATTTTTTTCAAGTTTATCCTACTTTCTTATGATGTTTTATCATTAATTATTATAACACCATAATGCATTTTAGACTATACGATTATATAACAAATAAAAAAGGGTTGCCCCAAAAGTCCTAAATTTTAAAAAAGTGTATATGATAACTCATAGACGCAGTGGTTTATTGACATCTAAATTCGCTTTATGAAAGCTTTTTAGATATCTAATAACCTGTTGCGGGGGTGACTCGACAAAATCTTGTTTCTTCGAAATCACGATTTTTGAGTCGCTCCCACACAACCTTATTAATCTCTATGTTAGAAATTAAATCCTTCATAGAATATTCTATTTTTTCCTATCCCTTTTTCTTTTAATAGTTTTTCATATGAAATATTCATCACCATTGGGCCTGCAATAATATAATTATAGTCATCTCCAATTGGTAAATTATCACTTAATTGTTCAGAAGTAAACCTCCCATTTTGACAATGTGATTTAAAATTACTTCTTTCATTCCATAATTCAAATTTTTCTTGATATAATAATTTCTTATCTTTTTTTACAGTATATAAAAATGTAATATCTTTATCATCAAACTTATCTGCTAATCCAAGTAAAGGAACTACACCAATCCCTCCTCCAATAAGAACAAACTTTTCATTCTTATCAGATTTTTCTATCATTGAACTTAAGACTCCATATCCTCTTGTTAAATTAACTTTTTCTCCTACTTCTAAATTAGATAGATTTTTAGTAAAATCTCCTACTCCTTCTATCGACATTTGAACATATCCATCACGTTCTGGAATATTTAAAATAGAAAATGGATGAGGTTCTTTCATTCCTTTTACATTAGGAAAGGAAATAAATGCAAAATCTCCCGCTTCTATTTTTCTTAAAACTGATTTACTAGTAGTTATTGTTAATTCAGTTATATTATTGTCAACTTTTCTCACATTTTTCAAAATACCAACTTTAACATTTAAGTATTTATTATATGCATAGTACCCATATACTCCAAACGCTATAACAGTGTATAAAATAACTAATACTGTAAATGAAACTATACTTCTAATATAAGGAATCAGAAGTACATGTAAAAATGCAAGTAACGCAGCTACTAAATTAAGCCTATGTATCCACATAGATAATTCATGTTTAAATATTTTTTCTAATGCTTTCTTTATTTTCATCAAAATACTAATCCTTGAAGTTAACCAACCTGCCATAAAAACAAGAGAATAGACAATTATTGCCATAAATATATACATTGCCCACTCACCAGTTAATTTTATAAGGCCTGACGACTTTAGTAACTGATCATGCAAGTACATAAAAATTACAGCAAAAATTGCAGTTACTCCATGAATTATATACATATCTGGTAAACCTATTATTCTATCTAACCATTTAGGTTGAGTCGATAAGAATATTGCTGAAAGCATCCATGAATATGCAAATACTCCTAAATTAATCGCTAATACTCTACTTCCAAATACCTCAGGTAAACCATTTCCTACTGTTATTATTAATGGTAATGGTATCGTTAATAGTACTATTAACCAAATCATATTAAATATAAATTTATGTTCTCTCAACATCCGTTATTTTTCCTTCCTCAAATACTCTTTTAATTCCCTCTTTTGTTAACAAAATTCCAGTCAATTTATTTTTTTCTACAAATTCACTCCAAACATTTTTATTGGATACTATACCCACTGTTGCCATTACATCTACATCTGATAAGTATCTTCCAATAACTGTAACTTGGATATGCTCAATATCATTCTCACTTTTAATATGCTGGCCTTTTTTATTAATCCCCGAGGTTGCCACCGCTCCATTTTTTATACTGTATCTAGCTATTATCTTTTCTCTATCCTCAGGATTTTCTATCCCTATTTCCCAAGAAAAATCACTATCAAGACTAGTACCTACTTGCATATCTCCAGCTCCATTAATTGCACCAGCTTCTATAATATTATTATCAATTAATGGCTTAATATATTTCATAAAAACAGTTTCTATAGCCCAACCTTTAACAAGTCCTGTCGGATTATATTTTCCTTCAAAAAACGGATCAAATAAGCCTCGCGTCTCTTTTTTTGCTAAAATTGAACGGCTATACACTTCTTGATATTCTAAATCAAAAAAATTTTCTTGTAAAACTTCACCTAAATCGGTATGCCTACTAACCAAACTATCAGTCAGAAATGGTGAAAATTTTTCTTCTACTTTTTTCAAATATTTATCAATCTCATCGATAACTTGATTCAATACCTCTATTAAAGTTTCATCGAAATTATTCTTTACAAAAGCAATTGTAAAAGGCATATTCATTTTTTTTAAAACATAAGTTTTATACTTAACCATCTTATTTAGCCTTATTTAATGCATCCTGTAATGAACCTTTGAATCCTTCAAAAGTTTCAGACGCTCCTGATACTAATGCAATATCACTACTCTGTGCTTCTATCGCTTCTTCAACATACTTAGGAAGCGCCGTCTTATTAATACTTTGTGAAAATTCTTCATCTGGTTGAAGTAGTACATTTACATTAGAAATCTTCCCACCTTTAACAACAACACTTACTTGAAAATCACCTTTATTTGTTTTAGTTACTGCACCTGTGTACGTACCATCTTTATACGTTATACCTTCTTTTTTTGAAGAAGTTGTACTATTTGTTGTATTTTTTGATTCTTTATTTTCTGATTGGTTAATGTTCTGCGTTTTTTGATTTGATGGTGTAGTTTGTATACTTGGTTTCACAAAAGTATAATACCCTGCTGTTAAAGCAGATGCACCTACTACTCCTATTAATGCTGTTTTCTTTATTTTACTCATGTTATCTCTCCTTTATTTTCTATGCTTTTAAGGATAATATACCATATTTTTAATATATGACCTACTAAATTGCATTAATAAATATTATATTATTTCTAACTAAATTATAGCTGATGTGAAAATTACAGAATCATATCAAAATTTTTTCATTTTAGTTAACATAATTTTAAAATAAAAAATCTTTAGAGATATTTTTTTACCTCTAAAGATTTCTTTTTTATTTCTTCGGTCTTGTTTCTGGAAATCTAAAAACAAAAATAATATAACAACCAAAGCAGCTCCCATATTGTATGCTGCGGTAATGATTGCACTTGTCATTATTTTCTTATCATTTGGTATAAATTTCGACACAAATGAATTTATGAAAACTATAATCATTAATCCACCAAATGCCATTATCATTCTAGATATTGTATATATGAGTGAATATAGCAAAAAATGAAAAACATAGACAGAATAATGCTAACAGTACAGCTTTTCTTGGATGTAATCTAATCAAAATAAATGCTGCTAATGAATTAGCTATAATTCTAACAATTGTAATTGTATAGTTAACAACCTCAGATATTATAGGTGATACTTTCTCACCATTAAAATAATGATCTGTAATTTGTTTCGATAAATTTGATCCTGCTACCCAGTTTGTAGCAGATACTACATATGCTGTAATTATCAATGCAAACATAATTATACCTTGCCTTCGAGTAGGAGAATTTGATGATAGTTCCATCTATTTACCTCTTTCTTTCTCTTTTAAAATTAGTACACCTATAAGATATTATAATACTATTTCTAAAATACTATATTCGTTTAATATAAATATTCATAAAATACAAGAAAAATACGCTGTTTACATTGCTTTTTCATGAAAATATTTTTAAAATTAAAAAAAAGACTAATATCAGAGTATTAATCTTTTTTTCTAAATAATTTTTTTAATGATAATACTGGTTTATTCCTTACTATCTTGTCATTACCAATAAATTCTCTCATTTCTTTTAAACACTTTCCAGAATTTTTGACTATAAAATTGAAACTTCCAGCTCTTTTTGTATCGATAAAAAATCCTCTGATATATTTATCTCTAAAAAACATCTGTGCTCGTACTTTTTCAATCTCAGCCCAAGGTATTTGAATATAATCCTCTGGATTTCTATGATTATAGAACTCAAAAGCTTTATCTCCTACCATCACATCTCCATGCTTGTTTCCAATTGATCCAGTAAGACAATTAGCTTTCGTTGTATAAACTACCTTAGTATTCATAGATACTACCATACCTAACACCTCCACTCTATTTTGTTTACTAATTTTAAAAAGGAAGTTGAGACATCTTGCCTCAACCTCCTATGCTTTATTACATTACACCTGCTACGTGAGCAATGACACCTAATGCGAATAATCCGAAGATTATTACTACTGGGCTTACTTTACGTTTTAATAACCACATACATGCGAATGTTAATAATAACGCTGCAAATCCAGGAATAAGTTGATTTAAGTTATCTTGTAATGTTGTAACTTTTTCTGGTGTTAATGAGAACTTACCACTTGTTGCTTTTGTAACAATATCTTGTAATACTTCACCAGTAATGTGTGTTCCTTTTTCTGGGAAATGAATAAATGCTTTTTCATCTAACTGTACTTTAGAAACTACTAATGGGAAACTGATATTAGTCCAACGTTGAACTAAGATACCCATTACGAACATCCCAAGGATTGAAGCTCCTTTTGTAATTGTTTGTAAAATACCACCAGAAAGGTCACTTGTAATTTCAGAACCTTTTTTATAACCGAACTCTTGTGTGTACCATAAGAATCCAATACGGATTAAGTTCCATGCAATAAAGAAGAATAATGGTGCAATAATTGAACCACCAGTTGCTAATGAAGCTGCGATAGCTCCAAGGATAGGACGAACTGTAAACCAGAATACTGGATCCCCAATACCAGCTAATGGTCCCATCATACCAACTTTAACCCCTTGGATTGCCGCATCATCGATATCAGCTCCATTTGCTTTGTCTTCTTCTAAAGCAAGTGTAACCCCTAGGATAGGTGCTGCAATGTATGGGTGAGTGTTAAAGAACTCTAAGTGACGTTTTAATGCTTGAGTAGCATCTTCTTTGTTTGGATATAATTTTCTAAGTGCTGGGATTAATGAGAATGCCCAACCACCATTTTGCATACGTTCATAGTTCCATGAACCTTGAAGGAACTGAGAACGTAACATTACGCTACGACGATCTTTTTTACTTAATGTAATTTTTTTCTCTGACATTTTGTAGTTCCTCCTTCTTAATAATCGTTTAAGATATCACCTAGTGGATCTCCAGATGAAGTATTTCCACTACCGCCTCCACCTTTATTTTTAGAAAGGTTAAGGTAAATAATTGCTAAACATAATCCAATGATACCAGTTGCAATTAATGTTAATTCATTAATTGGTGCTAATGCAAATCCTAAGAAGAAGAATGGCCATACTTCTTTTGTTGCCATTAGGTTAATAACCATTGCAAACCCAACTGCAACTACCATTCCTCCACCGATTGCCATACCTTCAGTGAACCATTTTGGTAATGCTTCAAGAGCTTTTTGAACTGCAGATGATGGAATGAACATTAATAATCCTGCTGGAATAGCAACACGTAATCCTTGAGCTGCAAGAGCTACATAGTGCCAAAATTCAACTCCACGGAAGTTTCCTTGCTCTGCTGCACGGTCAGCTTGGTGAACGATAACTACTGATAGTGTACGAACTACCATAGTAAGTACTAGACCAACTGTAGCTAAAGTAACAGCTGTTGCAATTGCAATAATACGTCCTTCAGCTGAGAAGTCACCAGCTTTAATGAAAATAATAGCAGATGCTACTGATGCTAAAGCTGCATCTGGAGCAACCGCAGCCCCAATATTAGCCCATCCAAGCGCTAATAATTGAAGAGCTCCACCTAAAATAATACCTTCTGATAAATGTCCTGTTGCTAAACCGATTAAAGAACAAGCAATAATTGGTTGATGGAATTGGAATTGGTCTAAGATACTTTCCATACCTGCTAAAAACGCAACAACAAGGACTAATATAACTGCTAGAATACTAAATTCCATAGTGTCCTCCTAATAACTATTAAATTATAATTTTAAACCTTCGCTAGATTTAGCTTCAATAAGTTTGAATAAATCTGACGGTGAATCGTTAGATACTTTACGTACATCAAATTTAACACCTAAATCACGAAGTTTTTTGTATACTTCTACATCTTCTTGATCTAATGATAATACGTTGTTAATTTGAACTTTACCAACTGAGTGAGCCATAGAACCAATGTTTAATTCTGGAATCTCTACTCCTTTTTCAATTACTGCAAGAGCATCTTGTGGTGTTTCAAATAATAATAATGCTTTTGTATCACCAAAACGTGGATCATTATAAACTTGAACAAGTTTATCTAATGGAATTACGTGTGCACGAACTCCTGGAGGAGCTGCTTGCTCAATTAGTTTTTTACGTAATTCGTCTTTTGATACTGAATCTGAAACTACAATAATTCTGTTTGGATGAGTTGCTTTTGTCCAGTTAGTTGCAACTTGTCCATGTAGTAGACGAGTATCGATACGGGCTAATACAAAATCGATTTTCCCATTTCCTAATACTGTACCTTCAGGAATTTCTCCTTGAGGTGCTACTGTTGTACTTTCAGCTACAGCTGCTTTAGGTTGTAGTTCTTCAGGACGAACTTTAACCCCATCAATAGCTGTTGGTGTGATTGCTTTTGCAATCTCGTGAGCTGTTGTCATAGTGAATCTACTAGCATATGCTTCGATAAGCATTGGTAAGTTTAATCCTGCTACGATTGCTCTTTTCTCTGGTGCTTCTTCAAATAACTTGTTAGCTTGGTTAAATGGACTTCCACCCCAAAGATCGACAAGGAAAAGAATTTCTTCAGAATCTACTTTAGCAATAGCTTCTTGAAGTTTTCTTTGCAAGTCTTCAGGTCCTTCACTTGGCATAAATACAACTGATTCTACTTTTTCTTGTTCACCAAAAATCATAGAACCTGATTGTTTAATTCCAGCAGCGAATTCACCGTGACTCGCGATGATAATTCCTACCATCTTAGTACCTCCTTTTATATAATACTTATTTTATTATGACGTGTATACCTTTGCATACAAATAGATTATATCATTTATTAATTTTTTTGTAAATGTTTTAGTTTCTTACTTTACAAATACTGAAATCGATTTCTATTTTATAAGATAAGATATAAAACATATTTTTTTTTATTATTTAATTATAAAAAGTATTAATATAGCTTTCGTAAGTTAAATTAAGTCATATTTTAGTCACTCTATATGTGAATTTTTATTTTAAAAATAATGGTATGAAAATATTATTTTCAATCTTTCATAATATTCTTTGTATTTTTCTAAAATATAAAAATGGGAGTGACTCAAAAATCGTGATTTCAAAGAAATCGATTTTGTAGAGTCACCCCCGCACAGGTTATTAGATATCTAAAAAGCTTTTATAAAGCGAATTTAGATATCAATAAATCACTGCGTCTATGAGTTCTCATATACACTTTGTTAAATTTTATGACTTTTGGGTAAGCCCTATTCATTAACTATTTATCAATTATACTTGTATTATTTAATGTTTCTTTCCGGGAATAACATTTTCAGTACATTTAGTGATAATCTTCTTGACTTACCTGAATGTGGATAGATATGCATCATCATCATAGGATTAAAATTAGCCTCAATAACACCGTAATTTTCTCCATTTATTTCTTCTGTTATATCTGGAATAATCAAGTCAACTCCACATACTTTAGCCATCATAGCATCAGTAATTCCTACAGCTAATTTTTTATAACTTTCATGAACAGCATCTGTCTTATCTACAGAATCTCCACCTGTGCTTATATTAGAGTTTTCTCTAAGATATGCAACCTTGTTTTCTGGTAATATTGAATCGAAGTTTAATCCTTGTTCAGCTAATTGTAGTTTTTCAATCTCTCCTAATTCAATTTTTTTCAGTGGAGTTTTTTTTGCGTCTCCTCTTAATGGATTAGAATTTTTTATCTCAACTAATTCTCTAATTGTATGTTTTCCATCACCAACTACATTGGCAGGAACTCTTAATAATACAGCTTCTGTTTTTCCTTCTATTACAAAAAATCTATACTCTATTCCTTCTATAAATTCTTCAATTAATATATCTTTATCTTCTTTTAACGCAAATTCTACAGCTTTTGAATAGTTTTCTAACGAATTTGTTCCATTTTTAAATATCGTTATACCTAAGCCAAAATTAGTGCTTTTTGGTTTTATAACTATTGGTTTATTTTTTATATAATTAAACTTCTGAATTGCTTCATCTAAACTAGATACCTCATATCCTTTAGGTACTCTAAAACCTTTTTCAGCAAGAACTTTTTTTGTTACTACTTTATTTTCCATAATTAATGGAGAGATATAACTATCTTTACTCGTCATATTTCCATTTTTTACATATTCAATATGATCTTTATTTTCTAAACGAATAAATTGATCATTTTCATCAATTACATCTACTTTAATTCCATTTTTTATAGCATCTTCTATTACCGCCTGTGTAGAGAGTTCCATGTTAGCAAAAGCACTTAATGAATAATATTCTCTTAATGCCTCTTCTTTATATTTTTTAGCAAGTTCGATACCAACTCTAGACATATTGTTATCTTTTTCATACTCAGCTAATAACTTAGCTCCTAGAGTATTTTTTGGATTTTGTAGTTCATCTATTTTTTCATCGATTAATTTAATATCATTGTCAAATAAACCTAATTCCTTAACTAATTCTTTCATTTGACTTAATAACCATATTCCTTCTTCCTCATAAGGAACATTTTCATATGGATGAGTTAATGCGACATTTTCACTATACTCATAACCTAATGATTCTGAAGTTTCTTTATTCACTTCATCTAACCAAACTAATGTTTTTAGGAATAAATGAACAAATCTTATATCTTTTTCTAAAATACCAAAAGGTGCAAATGGATTTAAATCGAAAAGACGGAATTCCATATATTTAATACCTTCTTTAGGAAATTTCACGATAGTATCAGCACCTCTAAAACGAACACTAGAGTAAAATTCTTTTTCAGCTATTAGATTGCCATTTTTCACATAACCTGTAATATCTTCAATATATTTTTCTAATGAACTATACGATACTTTAATATCATCATCGTTAACATAGCCAAAGCGACTAGTACGTAAACTCCTCACATAATGATCAGGTTCAATTCCATTTGTAAAATACTTATCTTCAGCTAATGGAGAAGCTCCATATAGGTATATCAATATCCATTGGTATCTAATAAATTGCCTAGCTAATTTTAAATAAATTTCATTTTTTACACTAACTAAATCTTTCTTAGTAATTTCTGAAATTTTCTCCATAAACTTATCATCAAGTTGGAAATTATAGTGAATTCCTGAAACCATTTGTTTGTATTTCCCATATTTTTTTACTAAATACTCCCTATACTCTACATCAAATTTATTCTCAAATTGAGCAACTCTTATATCCTTTTCATCCGGTAAAATTGCTGGAATACTTAATGGCCATATGAATTCATTAGCAGGTATATTTTTAAGTGTAACCTCATGAACTGCATTTAATACTCTAAGTACAGATTTTTCACTGTTTTCTGGGGTTGTAATAAGTTCAACTTGTGATTCAGCAAAATCTGTCTGTATATATGGATTTTCATGACGTACTCCAAATACTTTTGGATGATCTGTTTTTGAAATCGTACCATCTTTTAAGATACGTTGTCCCTCTTTTTCTAAACCAATTTTTACATTAGTAAATATCTCTTCTAAATTATTATCTTTAATTAAATCTCTAATTATCATATTCTATCACTCTCTACATACAATCTAGTTACATTCTATCTTATCATAAATATACAATTTATAATAGAAATTAAACTCAAAGCAAAGTATATTATTACAAACACTTACAATATACTTCCTCTTATGTTATAATCAAATTACACTGAAGAAAGGGGTATGAAATTCGATAAACAATCGTATTTCTTATAATTACATGATTAAATTAATTGCTAGCGATATGGATGGCACTTTACTAAATAGTGACCACAAAATCCCAAAAGAAAATATAGAACTTATAAAATTTGCACAAAAAAATGGAATTCAATTTGTAGTGGCGACCGGAAGAGCCTATTATGAAGCATTACCAGCATTAAAAAATGAAAATATAAAATGTGATGTTATAAGCTTCAACGGAGGAATAATATACGATAAGAATGGGAATATAATTAATATTACTCCAATGAAATTAAAAGATTTATACTATACAATTGAAATTTTAAAAAGTTTAGAAATAAGCTATCAACTTTATACAAAAAATACCATTTATACAAATAGTATAGAAACTGATATAACTGCATATATCGATCTAATACGAGCAAATGGCGAAGAACCAAACGAACAGCACTTAAGACAAGAAGCTAGAAATAGACTTGCATTAGGACATATTACAGAAGTTGATAATATAGAGTTATACTTAAATCAAGAAAATAATCCTGCTATTAAAGTAATAGGTATATCAAATGATTTAGAAAAATTAAAACATGCTACTGAACTTCTTTCAGGAAATGATAATATTAGTGTTACATCATCAGGTGCTAATAACATCGAAATTATGGACAAAAAAGCAACGAAAGGCGAGGCATTAAAAATAGTCGCTGATATACATGATATCAACTTAAAAAATGCTATTGCTATAGGTGATAATCTTAATGATCAAGCCATGCTAGATATAGTTGAATATAGTATTGCAATGAAAAATGGAAATAAAGATTTACAGAAAACTTCTAAAATTATCACTGAGAAAACAAATTCTGAAGGTGGCGTTGCTGATTCAGTTATGAAATTATTAAAGGAAAAAAATGAATTCTACGAAGATATAAATCAAACACTAGTAGAAGCCGCTATAGAAGCTACAAAATTTGCGTACGTTCCATATTCAAACTTTAAAGTTGGTGCAGCAATACTCGCAGATAATGGAAAAATATACACTGGATGTAATATAGAAAATGCAAGCTATTCTCCTACTAACTGTGCAGAAAGAACTGCAATATTCAAAGCTGTTAGTGAAGGTGTAACAAAATTTAAAAAAATAGCAGTCGTAGGTGGTCCTAATGGGAATTTAGAGAATTACTGTCCACCTTGTGGAGTATGTCGACAAGTTATTTCGGAATTTGCAGATGAAGAATTTGAGTTAATTCTAGGAACATCAAAAAATAAATATGAAGTATACAACTTTTTTGAAGAAGTATTACCACTTAGCTTCACAGCAAAAGAATTAAAAAAATAAAATTAAAGAGCAATTCTAGTATAAATAGACTTGCTCTTTAATCTTTATAAAACTTAATTATAAAAAAAAGTCGTAACAAAAGTTACGACTTGGTTAAGATGACCCGTACGGGATTCGAACCCGTGTTACCGCCGTGAAAGGGCGGTGTCTTAACCACTTGACCAACGGGCCAAAAATATAAAAGGCTAATTAATTAGCCTTTTATTAAATTAATGAGCCATGAAGGACTCGAACCTTCGACCCTTTGATTAAAAGTCAAATGCTCTACCAACTGAGCTAATGGCTCATGGCTGGGATACCTGGATTCGAACCAGGGGAATGACGGAGTCAAAGTCCGTTGCCTTACCGCTTGGCTATATCCCAATATTAGAATGGTGGGAAGAAGTGGATTCGAACCACTGAACCCTAAGGAGCGGATTTACAGTCCGCCGCGTTTAGCCTCTTCGCTATCTTCCCGGCTTATTTAAAATGGTGGAGGTTAACGGGATCGAACCGCTGACCCCTTGCTTGTAAGGCAAGTGCTCTCCCAGCTGAGCTAAACCTCCGTTCAAATGGTGACCCGTACGGGATTCGAACCCGTGTTACCGCCGTGAAAGGGCGGTGTCTTAACCACTTGACCAACGGGCCAAAAAATGGCTCCACAGGCAGGACTCGAACCTGCGACCCTCTGATTAACAGTCAGATGCTACTACCAACTGAGCTACTGTGGAATAATAAGTCTAATGCATTAGCAATAGACCTCAAAAGCCTGGCAACGTTCTAGTCTCACAGGGCGTAAGCCCAACTACATTCGACGCTAAAGAGCTTAACTTCTGTGTTCGGTATGGGTACAGGT
>NZ_JAQMFS010000090.1 GCF_028308085.1 Gemella haemolysans | reverse complement strand
CTGCTTAACCTTGCATCAGATCGTAACTCGCCGGTTCATTCTACAAAAGGCACGCCATCACCCATTAACGGGCTCTGACTACTTGTAAGCACACGGTTTCAAGTTCTCTTTCACTCCCCTTCCGGGGTACTTTTCACCTTTCCCTCACGGTACTGGTTCACTATCGGTCACTAGAGAGTATTTAGCCTTAGGAGATGGTCCTCCCAGATTCCGACGGAATTTCACGTGCTCCGTCGTACTCA
>NZ_JAQMFS010000089.1 GCF_028308085.1 Gemella haemolysans | reverse complement strand
GAGTCTATAATAAATACGGTTGATAATAAATATCAGCCGTATTTAAATTTATAAAAAAATAGAAAAGAATGTAAAATTCCTCTATAATTTAAGTATGAGCAAAAAATCAAGAAAGGAAATTTACATTCATATGTGTAATTATAGCAAATCTCTTAAAATAACGCTACAAATAACTGACAAAAATATAAAAATTCTAGATAAAACAGATGAAATTGAAATAAATGGTTGTAAGCATCTAGTTTATTATGGAGTATTGGAAGCTTCATCTAACTTTTGTCCTTATTGCCAAAAATGTAAGATAATTAATAACGGTTATAGAAAAGTAAAGGTTAAAATGCCCTCTATTTCTGACAAACCAGCTATCTTATACTTAAATAAACATCGTTTTATATGTAGAGGTTGTCGTAAATCCTTTACAGCTGAAACTACTGAAGTTAGGAAGAATTCTAATACCTCTAAAAATCTACGAGCAGGTATTATTAAAAGATTGTCTAAAGAGAATACTTTAAAAGAAATAGCTGAATCTTGTGCTGTATCTACTAATACTGTATTAAGAATACAATGTGATCTATCTAAAACTTTAGAAAGACCTAAAACCTTATCTGTTTGTATGTGCTTTGATGAAGTGTCTTCTACTTCCGATAGTATAAGTAAAATGAGCTTCGTGTATGCAGATGCATTAACTCATAAAATACAAAATATACTTCAGGGGAGAACTAACAAGATTATTAAAGACTACTTCTTATATTATTCTTATCAAGAGCGTTGTAAGGTTAAGGCAGTAGTTATTGATATGAACTCTGGTTATAAAAGTATTATTAGAGAGCTTTTCCCTAATGCGAAGATAGTTATTGATAGATTCCATATTGTTCAGTTAGTTAATAGAGCTTTTAATAAATATAGGGTGTCATTTATGAACAGTATTAAAGACAAGAATAAAGAGTTATACAGACAATTGAAATGTTATTGGAAAAATCTTCTTACTAGCTATAATGAATTAGATAATGGTACCCACAAGAAGTTTAAATACTTTAAGTACATCACTACCGAACAAGATATTGTCAACTACTTAATTAAGCAAGATTCTCAGCTTTATAAGTGTTATTGGCTTATCCAAGACCTTAGAGAAGCTCTTGAAAAAGATGATTTTGATAGTTTTAAAGCTTTAATTAACGATAAATCTACTTTACCTAGATATATGTTTACAGCTATTAAAACACTTAGAAAATATAAAAGACAAATCAAAAATACTATGTATTACAATGGGCTATCTAATGGCCCTTTAGAGGGAATTAACAACAAAATCAAAGTTATTAAACGTATTTCTTATGGTTATAAATCTTTTAGTAACTTTAAAGCTAAAATACTACTTATTTTCAGTCTATTTACACCTTCAGAGACTAATAAGAAACCTAGATATTCGAAAGAAGAGCGTCAAGCTGTTCTCGCTAAAAAGAAAGAAATAAGATTAAAACGAAAAAATAGGAAAAAAGCTATACTACTTAATATAGCATAGCTTTCTCCTAATT
>NZ_JAQMFS010000088.1 GCF_028308085.1 Gemella haemolysans | reverse complement strand
AAGATGAAATTGGTACTCCTTTCTGTATCACTTATGACTTCGAGTCTGAAAACGATGGAATGGTAACTGTTCGTGATAGAGATACTATGGAACAAGTACGTATGCCTATTTCAGAACTTAAACAATATCTAACAGAAAAAACAAAATTCTAATATTAAAATACCGATAAGGATTAACCACTTATCGGTATTTTTGTCTTTAAAATTCAGTAAATCACTTTGTAAGTAAGCATCTACCATTCTGTGTGTAGCTTCTACTGAATCTAAATGTGTTCTTTCATATGAATGACTAGATTCAATTCCTGCCCCAAGAAAAGCATGTTTAACTTCAGCTCCAGCGCTCATAGCTGCAGAAGCATCACTACCGTAGTATGGATAAATGTCTAATTTATACCGAATTTCTTTCTTCCTATTAATACTATAAATAATACTATAAAAATCGTCGTAAATTGAAGAGGTAAATGTTAATTTAGTAAGATTTAAGTTCTAATAATAATTTGAAGTTACCATTAAAAGTACCAAAACATATTATCTTTATATTTTGAGCTCATGTTATCACCATAATTTCATGAAGGATTAACATCAATCAATACCTCATAAAAACCATTAAATAATTTTAATTAGGATAATGAACCTGTAATTATTATATTGAAAAATTAAAATCAACTTCAACCCTAAAAATTATTTAAAATATCAAAAAATCAGAGAGTCTAATTCGAGACTCTGACAACTAATAGTATTGAAAAAATTCAATGTTTTTAAAATTAAGTCCCTCAAAATACTAGTTTACTGGAAACTAAGTCTATATATGATTATTTTTATTCATTAATTTTTTTAATTCCTCTTCCAAAACCGCTTTCGTAGCACCATACTGAGCTAACCCATACTTAATAGTTAATTCCTGAGTCTTTGTTATTCCCTCATTCTTCCAAGTTTCAAGATTATTAGTAAGTTGTAAAATCTTTTTCTCTTTATTCATTATTTCATCTTTAAGTAAGCAGATCAGTTCTTTATTTGTTAGATTATCACCAAAAAATAACCTCATCAAAAAATCTGATTTATATGATTCTTCAATCAAATTAGATTCAAGATATTTTTGTAATTCTTTTTTACCACAAGTAGTGATTGTATATATATTTTTATTTGGTTTACCCGATTGCATTATAGTCTTTTTAGATACCAATCCTTCTTTCTCTAGTTTTTTTAATGTTGGGTAAATCATCCCATAAGTACCATCATAAAAGTATGATAATTGACTTTGAAAAATTTCTTTAATTTCATATCCTGTTCTTTCCTGGTTACTTAGAATACCAAGAATTACATCTCTTCCTTTCAAAGCTAGACCTCCTTAATCTTGTTATATTATAAAAAATATGTTACATTCATACAGCAAACGAGCTTAGCATGTTTAATATTTCAAATATTATTATTTCGATATCACGTAACACCAATAATTCCGAAAGATGGTTTTATTTAACAAAAAAGCTCCTTTATATAACGCTAATTTAAATTTCTCTAAAACTACTTTTTAATAAAAGTTTTAATTTTACAAGTATATTATTTTGATTTCGCAGTATAATCTTTCTATTAATTAAAATATTTTTACGAATTTTTTATATAATACTATAAAGAAATCAAAATAATCTTTGTTCACAATTAATTTTAAACTTTTATCATATTTCTAAAATATACTACAAATATCATAAAAAGTCAAAAAAAATAAAATATTCTAAAATTATAATAATTATTTTTGTAATATCTTAATTTATAATCTTCCTTATCCACCTAGTTTTCATAGCCCTGTTCAATTTCTTCTCATTTATCTTTTTAACCTGCTAATTTTTTTCATTTTTATTAATTTATTCTTTTTCAAAGTTTTCTTTGTTTATTAAAATTAAACTACTTTTTTGACAAATCATTCCTATTTAATTTTATCCGTTTAATACAAATATAGTATATAATTTAAGAAGTTTTTTTCCTAAAGTGATTTTAAAATTCTTTATATTTTATAGGTAATATATTTTGAAACCTCAAAATACTCAACTATATACCATAAAAATAATTATATTATAAAATAATCTACTTCAAAAATTTGAAGATAAAAAAGTACTAATAATATATAAATAATTACTCTTAATATATGAAATATTATAAATCAAATCAATATGTAATATTAAAAAATTATTTTTTGAAATTATTGTATATAGTTTTACAGCACTGCATTTTTTTTCATAATTAATTTAATTTTTTTTTAATTTAATTATAGATATTAATAAAAAGTTGATCATGTTATTGATAATTATTTCAACCTTATTAGTATTGGTAAATTAATTAGAAATAAACTCTCCAAAACTTTAGTTAATATATGTCGCTCTTGAAAACTAACATTATTTATTATAAAATAAATAGTTTCTAATTTTCAAATAATTTATTAATATATTTCTCATCTCCTCATTAAAAATCTTTATACAGAGTTTACAAATATTAATTATCCTCATTGTAACCTTATACTATTTCAAATTTAAAAAATTAGTTAAGAGTTATATTTTCGGAATTTATTAAATGTTATATTACCTTAATCTTAAAATAGATTTTTAATAATTCGTCTAAAAGGAAAAATTTTAAACTAGCAGAATTTCCAGTAAAATTAATCGATTTATTTATATTTTCCTATAGAATTATTGCAATTAAAATTTCATTTTAACAAATTAAATATTATTTAAAATTAAATTGTTGACTTATATCTATTTATTTAGTAATATATATATTAATAATATTAATGTTGTTAATATAAAGATAATAAATATAAAAAGGAGATTTTATATGAAAAATAAATTTATAATCACAGCCATGTGTATTAGTATTTTTCTTTGTATGTTAGATACTACCGTTATGAATATTGCTCTACCAACAATCCAAGATAATTTAAAAGCAGATCTTAATAATCTTCAATGGGCTTTAAATATATATACAATTATCTTCGCTTCATTGACAATCCCACTAAGTAGATTTGCTGAAAAATATGGTAAACACAGATTTTACTTAATTTCCTTAATCGTCTTCTCCATAGGGTCCCTAGTTTCTTCATGTAGCACTACTCTATCAAGTCTTATTGTAGGAAGGGCAATTCAGAGTGTGGGAGCTGCAGTTATATTCCCACTATCAATGACTATTGGTATTAATACAGTAAAATTGACTGAACGAAAAGGAGTAATTGCAGCTCTTGGTGTTACACAAGGCTTAGCCGCTGCTTTAGGTCCTACAATTGGCGGAATTTTAACACAATTTTTAGGTTGGCAATGGATTTTTCTAATTAATATTCCCTTTATGCTTACCTCTCTTCTGATATGTATTAAATGTTTAGATCTCAGGGAGAATAAAGAAAGTTTAAAAATTGACTTAATTGGTGCACTCCTTTCTATGGTTACTCTGTTCTCTCTAACTTTAGGTCTGGTTCAGGGACGTCTATGGGGATGGACTAGCCCAATTATTTTATTGTTATTAATTGGAGCTTGTATTCTTTCACTCCTATTTATTGTTTGGGAAAGACATTGTGATAATCCTATGGTCCCACTTGAGCTTTTTAAAAATAAAGAATTTTCAGGTTCTGCATTAGCAATTTTACTTAGTAATATTTTCTTAGTTGCAGTCACTGTTATACTTCCAACATACTTTACTAGAGTTCAGGGTAAATCAGAATTAGTTGCTGCATTGTTAGTTACTCCAATCACTGCAATGATTTTTATTTTTTCTCCACTAGCAGCTGTTCTCATTGATAAACTCGGTTCACGCTTTATCATTGCATTAGGATTTGTACTTATTACCGTCTCTTATATTCTATTCACACAAATCGATATGTCAAACATGGTACAGACAACAATTACTTGTTTAATATTGGGTAGTGGCTATGGAATTATCACTGGTCCAATTACAGTTTTAGCAGCATCAGATTTCACCGGCAATTTATTAACTGCATCTCAAAGTGTTGCCGGAGTATTGAGACAAATCGGTATTGTCTTAGCAGTTGCTATCTACGTTAGTGGGTTGTACTCAAATCTATCAATTTCTAAATCCGAATCTATAAACTATATAACTGAAGTTGTAAGCACAGTTGATGTATCTCCTTCAAAACAAAAAATTATCATCCAAAATGCTACTGACTCGTTAGAAAAGAATGAATCTAAAAAGTATTCGAACAATCATTATTCCGATAAGGAAACCAAAAAAATTATCGAGGAAAACTACAATAAGGTTATGTCTCAATATCCAAGCAATATCAGTGATATTCAAAAAGAGCAAATACATAACTCTGTAGAGAAATCTGTCAAATCAAAGTTAGATAAAATTAATGGTGAAATTAACAATGCTATAAACAAAATAAAAAAATATACTATTAATAGCTATACTAATGCTTTCACTAATCTTTATAAATATTCAATTGTATTTACAGCTCTATCTATATTTTCATTTTTATTTTTCCCTAGAAAAAATATATAGTTTTGTACTTACGAAATATAAAAATTTTTACTATAAACAAAAGTTTAAATACCTACAGAAAAATAATTACTAATAAAAATTTTTGATAGATTATTTTAGGAAAACTTTTATAAAACTATTTACCTTTATATTTAATCTGTTAATTCAAATATCGAGCTTAAATACTACTGTTTCATAGTAGCCGGCGTTTAAATATGCTGGCTTAAGCCTTGTTTAATTTTACTTGTTGTATACTATCTCTTTTCATTAAAGAAACTTTTATACTCTTTAGTACTTGATTGATTATAAATATTATACTGCTTTACTTTATCCTTAGTTGAATATAATTCTTGAGTACCATATTGTATCAAACCATCAGTAGGGGTTGACCGTGTTCTTTTAGCATTTTTATGTGATGCATACAACGAAGAAGAGGTTGGAGAAAATGATACTCGTACAGTTCTTAAATTCCACCCAGCTCTTGCTCCGTTTAAAGCAGCTATCTTACCACTTTC
>NZ_JAQMFS010000087.1 GCF_028308085.1 Gemella haemolysans | reverse complement strand
ATTCCAATAATCGTCTGTACAATTTCGTAAGCTGACAACTTGCTACTCCTTTCGTCAAGATTTTAGTGTATGCGAGCATAGCACCATCCCCTTTCTTATTGAAGTAGCCACCATCTTTATCGGGAACTAATGTCCCCTAACTTCTCTCTCCAGTTTTGATTATATCAAATTAAACTATCATAATCAACTATTTATAAATACTAATATATCAACACTTTTTACTAAATAATTATACTTTTTATACCCTGCCAATATAAAAAATAAAGTCGATACTTCCTATGATACCAACCACTCAGGATAGATTCTTCCCCTATTGAATGGGAGTAGATTTTAAAAGTCGAAAACGCTCGATATAACTGACTTTTATAAATTATACATAGAATATTAACAAGTTTAACCCCACCAAAAATTTTTGGTGGGGTTATCTCATATCTAAAATTTCAAATAAAATAATCTATATCTTCTACAAAAAGGATTTACAAAGATTTTTATTAGGAATATAATTAAGTGGAGTGTCATAATAACCACTTATACAATCAACCTAAAAAAGGAGAAACACTTTATATGAATAAAAAACTTATAGCTATATTGTCTAGCATTATTGTTCTTTTATTACTTGCCAGTGGTCTTTATTACTTCTTTGGTTCTAGTAACAGTTCTATCAAAGAAGAACATGCTAAATACCTAGCTCTAATAAACGATAGCCATGACTTCAAAGGAGGACTTGCAGGATTAGAAACTTTAGATAATGATAAAGGTCAAGAAGCTTTCAAAAATATTAAAACTGAAATAAAGATCGCTAAAGAATTAAAAAATACTGATTCAAGTCTAGATAATAAAGACGTTGATGCTGCTAAAAAATCTTTAGAAAAAGTCGATTCACTTACTACTGATAACTCTTTTGATAAAGCTATCGAGTGGTTAAAAGAAGATATCACTAATTACGAAAAAGCTTTAAAAGAAATTAAAGAAGCTAAATCTGATGATGTCAACAAAATATTAGATAAATACAAATTTAAACATAGTGCTTTAAAAGCAAAATTGAGTGAAGAAAAGGGAGAAACTAAATCTGACAACAGTAATTCAAACTCTAGCTCATCAATTTCTGATAATGAGAATATACCTAGAGTTGGATTACAACAAGCTCCTATTACATATGGTGAATTAAAACGAGGCGTATATAATAATGGAGGTTCAGAAACTGTAATTGGTAAACTTCTTTCTGAAGAACTAGGTGGCCCAGTAGCCAACTTCTCAAATGAACAAATAAGAGATGCCATTGCTAGATATAATCAAAAACACTCATCTCAAAATAGTGTATCTACTAGTGGAGATCCTCTAGAAACTTATTATTCTCAATGGGTTACTGCCATTAAGAGAGAACATCCAGAAGCAAGCTTTGTCAAGGATACTGATGGAAAGTATTATGTTGAGGGACTTACTAAAAATAGATTAGCTGTTATTTATGAAAATCCTCATTTAGTTCGACTAGTTAATGCTACAACTAACCTACATGTAGAATTTTAATTCTAAAACTTCTCAATTATCATTTTTTGATATTGGGAAGTTTTTTTCTAAGTTAAACTACTCCCTTCTTCTATTGACGTTACATTTCTATTATTCTATAATTAATTATGTAGAAAATGAAAGGAGACTATTATGAAAAAAAATAATAAAACTATAATTTCAATTGTTTCAGTAATCATTGCTGTCGTTATTTGTTTTATTGGATATAATTCTTATCAAAGGAAACAAGCAGAAGTCGTTTTATCAGAAAAAGTAGCTGCTTTACACGAACTTACAAAAAAATTTAATGACAAAAACGATAGAAACGAACGGCTTAACATACTGAAAGAGACCCTTGATGAACAGTCA
Organism: Gemella haemolysans; assembly: GCF_028308085.1. GTDB lineage: Bacteria > Bacillota > Bacilli > Staphylococcales > Gemellaceae > Gemella > Gemella haemolysans_D. The sequence goes on along the minus strand of NZ_JAQMFS010000087.1, from coordinate 34,197 downwards.
CAATACAACCTTAATTCTAATAAAGAGCCAAAAGTTCAAGATGAGTTTAAAAATAGTATAAATACAATGCGAACTTATTTTCATAACGATTATGACAATACTATAAAAACATATACTCTTTCAGATATCACTACAGTGTCCGATGAGAAAAAAATCAATGATAATAAGTCAAAATTAAATGAATTAACTAAAACAATTGAGACTGAAAAAGACTATACTTTCGAATCAGAACAACAAGCTCAAGAAAAACAAACTGAAGTAGAGAAACTTGTGAAAAAGTATGATGAGCGTATTAATGAATTAAAGAAAAAAGAAAATGATAAAAAACAAGAGAAATCATCAAGTAAAAGTGAAGCAAAAGCTGAACAAACTGCTTCTACTCATTATGAAAATGATTACTTTAGTGTTGATGTGCCAGATAAATGGGCTGGAATATGGTCATTCACTGAAATCACTGATACTAGCAATCTAGGAACACCATCTCAACCAGCAAAAATTTATTCATTTAAACATGATCCTGAAGGTAACGTTCCATTTGGTGGTGCTCAAGCAATCTATGTTTTCCCTAACGGAATTCCTAGTAAAAGTGAATCTTCACCAATGTTAAAAAAACTAAGATCAAATGTCTACTTAGCACCCGGTGCTGCTTCTGGTTTCTTCTCAACAGATGGTAAACCTGATCGAGCAACTATTAACGTTAAATAATATATTAAATAAATAATACTAAAAATATATATTTAGATTAAATGAATGGATTCCTTCTGTATTGTGCAGAAGGAGTCCATCTTATTTCTTAAATAATCGTATTATTATAACAATTAAAGACTTCAACTCCCCCCATATTGACTAAATATTACGATTACACTATAATTATTAAAGTAATTAATCTAAAGGAGAATTTTATGAGTAAAAAAAATAACAAAACTATAATTTCTATTATTTCCATAATAGTTGTGTTAGTTATTTGTTTTTTCGGATACACTCTTTATCAAAAAAAACAAGTTGAAACAGTATCTGCTGAAAAACTAACTGCATTACATGAACTTACGAAGAAATTTAATGATGAAAATGATAGAAATAAGCGTCTGGAGTTATTAAAAGACACTCTTGATGAACAATCAAAATACAATTTAAGTTCTAATAAAGACTCAAAAGTTCAAGATGAGTTTAAAAATAGTATAAATACAATGCGAACTTATTTCCACAATGACTATGATAATACCCTAAAGAAATATACTATTTCAGATATTAGTAGTACATCTGACAATAACAAAATTAATGACAGTAAGTCAAAATTAGATGAGTTAACAAAAATAATAGAAAAAGAAAAAGACTATACTTTCGAAACAGAAAAAGAAGCTCAAGAAAAACAAACTGAAATAGAAACACTTGTGAAGAAATATGAAGAACGCATAACTGAATTAGGTAAAAAAGAAAAAGAAAAAGAACTAGAAAAAAGAAAAGAAGATACTTCATTAAATATTGGTGAGAAATTTGTAGAAATGACTTCTACTCATTATGAAAATGAGTACTTTATTGTAGATGTTCCAGAAAAATGGTCTGGAAAATGGTCGATTAGTAAAACTGTAGACACTAAAGATCTTGGAACACCTTCTCAACCTGCAATAACTTATGCTTTCAGTCGTACAGGAGATAATCCTATGTTTGGTGGAGGTGGACAAACCGTCCATGTATTCCCTAACGGACTATCAAGCAAGGCTGACAACATTAAAGAATGGACTAAACTTGGTTCAAATATTTACGTTGGAGTTGGTGCTAGTAGCGGTTTCTTTAACGAAAAAAATGAATCGTACTATAAGGATGAAATGGCTAGAATCAAAGCCAAATAACTAAAATCACCTCAATCAAAATCTTGGTTGAGGTCTCTTTTTATACTAAATTAAAAAGTAGTCCTTGAAACATGGAAGTTTCAAAGACCACTAAATTTATTATCTTAAACCTTTATCGTATGGAATACCAAGTGCTTCTGGAGTAGCAGTTTTCTTAGAAAATACGATAAGTGCAATAATTGTAGCTACGAATGGGAACATGTTCCAGAATGATACCGGGATTGGTAGGTCTGGTGCTAAGATAGAAACTTTCTCAGCGAATACTTTAGTTCCTCCGAAGAATAACGAAGCTAATGTGATTGTAATTGGGTTATATTTACCGAAGATTAATGCCGCTAATGCTAAGTATCCGAATCCATATACTGTGATAGCTGCATTGAATCCTTGTGAGAATGTAGTTGCGATGATAGCTCCAGCTAATCCTGCTAAACATCCTGAAATAAATACCCCAATGTAACGATATTTAAATACATTTAATCCAAGTGAATCACTCGCTTGTGGGTTTTCCCCTACAGAACGTAAACGTAATCCGAATGGACGTTTATATATTACATAGTATGTTACAATTACTAAAATTACAGCTATAAATACCGTTGGATAAATAGTAAATTTACCAAATACTGTGTATCTTGGGAAACCACTTGCTAATAATAATTCATATGTACCATTAAAGTGGTTAACTAAGAATAATGCTATAGCCGGTGTAATTAAGTTAATCGCTGTACCTGAAATAACTTGGTCAGCTTTTAAGTTAATACTGATATATGCGTGAATTAATGACATTAACCCACCTGCAAGTGTTGCAACAACTAAACAAATTACTAATTGGAATAATGTTGGAGATCCATCGAACACTGATAATGCTAATAGCGACGCGATGAATGATCCAAAGATTACGAAACCATCAAGGGCAATGTTAACAACCCCACTTTTTTCTGAATAGAAACCACCAATGGCAGCTATAAGAATTGGTGCAGTATATTGTAACATTGAGTCTAATAGTGATAATACTGTATCCATCTATTTATCTCCTTTCTGTTTCTTACTACTAAATAATTTATCAAGCAACTTGTTATCAAAGATAGCTTTAGCTGCAACGAATAATACGATTAATCCGATTAAAATATTCGCGATATCTTTTGGAATACCGATGAATGATAATTGTGGAGTTAATACTCCTAAGAATCCGAATAATAATGCTCCTAATAATGATCCAACAGCTGTGTTAGCTCCGATTAATGCAACCGCGATTCCCATATATCCAAATCCTTGGAATGTTGAACCTGCTACTACTTGTCCTACAGGTCCCATATTATAAAGAGCACCACCTAAACCAGCGAAAGCTCCTGAAATAGCCATAGATAACACAGTATTTCTATTTACTTTCATACCTACGAATTTTGATGCACTCGGGTTAAATCCTACAGAACGTAATTCATAACCGAATACTGTTTTTTCCATAACGATATAGAAAATAATAACACTAAAAATAGCTAAGAATAAATCAGTTCCTAAACGATAGTTATTGAAAATACCTTCAACTAAACTATTTTGTAAATATCCTGTTCCATCAGCTGAAACGATAGGTTTAGAAATAATATCGTTAGTTCCTTTAATATATTTAGGTACAGCAAATTGTACGAAATATAAAGCTGTATAGTTTAACATAATTGTTACAACTACTTCACTAATATTGAATCTAGCTTTTAGGTAACCTGCAATAGCTGCCCAAAGACCACCTACTACAACACCAACTAGAATACTAGTAATTAATACTAAATAGAAGTTCATACCTTCCATTTTAATCGCAACAAGTCCAGCGAAAAGACCACCCATAATGAATTGACCTTCCGCCCCAATATTGAATAAACCTGTTCTAAATGCAAATGCAACAGATAATCCAGTACAAATAAGCGGAATTGTTGATACAAAAATTTCAGCTATACTGTTTGAGTCTGAAAAAATATCTCCGATTACTCCAAACACATCTCCTGGTGCTGCCCCTATCGCTGAAATAAGAATTGCTCCAATAATAAATGAAGCTAATATCGGTAGCACCGCATTAGTTAAAACTTTTTTTAACATACGTTCTCCTCTCTACTTCTTAACCCCTGCCATAAGCAGACCAAGTTGTTCTTTTGTTACATTTTCATCATTATCCACTACATCGATAATGTTACCATTGTGAATAACCGCGATTCTATCAGATAACGTTAAGATTTCATCTAAGTCAAATGAAATTAATAATACACCATTACCTTTATCACGATAATTAATTAACATTTTATGAATACCGTTAATAGCTCCAACATCAAGACCACGCGTAGGTTGAGTTGTTACTAGTAATTTTGGATCTAATTCTAAAGCACGTCCAATAATAAGTTTTTGTTGGTTACCACCACTCATACTACGTGCAGAAATTTTTTCATCTCCAGCTTTACGAACATCATATTTTTCACAAATTTCTTTAGCAAATTTTGATATAATATTCTTTTTCAAGAATCCACGTTTAGCAAATTTTTCTGTATAATAATTTTCTAAAACTGAGTTTTCTTCAACACTGAAATCTAATACAAGACCATCTTTATGTCTATCTTCCGCAATAATTTCAAGTCCAAGCTCTTTACGTTTTGCTGTTGATAATGAATTAATCTCTTTTCCGTCAAAAATAATTTTTCCTTTTGTTTCTTTAAGTAAAGCATTTAGTACTTCTACAAATTGTTGTTGACCATTCCCGTCAACTCCTGCAATACCAAGGATTTCACGTTCACGTACATTTAAGTTGAAGTCATGTAGAATATCTTTCTTCTCAGCAGTGTCAGCATAAACACCTGAAACTTCAAGAATATTTTTCTTACCGTCTCTTGAACGCTCATATTTAATTATTTCTAAGTCTTTACCAATCATAAGACTAGCTAGTTTTTCTTTTGTTGTTTCTGCTATTTCAACTGTTCCGTAGTATTCACCACGACGAATAATACTACAACGGTTAGCTACAGCCATAATTTCATTAAGTTTGTGAGTAATTAATAAAATAGTTTTTCCTTCCGCTTGAAGATTTTTAAGAATAGCTAAGAATTCTTTAATCTCAGCAGGAGTTAAAACTGCAGTAGGTTCATCAAAAATTAAAATGTTAGCATCTCTATATAACATTTTTAAAATTTCAACCCTTTGTTGCATCCCAACACTAATATCTCCAACTAATGCTTTAGGATCAACTTCCAAACCATATTTTTTAGATAAATCTTTAATTTTCACTGCAGCACTATCTAAATCAATTTTTCCACCTTTAACTTCTTCCATACCTAAAATAATATTTTCAGCAACTGTGAAGTTTTTAATAAGTTTGAAGTGCTGATGCACCATCCCTATTCCAAGTTGGTTAGCATGCTTAGGATCTTTAATATCAACTTCTTTACCATTCAATTTAATAGCACCGGCTTCTTGATGGTACATACCAAAAAGAACCGACATCAACGTAGATTTCCCTGCACCATTTTCACCAAGTAAAGCATGAATTTCATTGTTCTTTACCTGAATAGTGATATCTTTATTTGCGTAGAAGTCGCCAAACTTTTTAGTTATGTTTAGCATTTCTATAGCGTACATATCTTTACCTCTCTTTTATAAATTCTTACATACTATATATTATAATATATTTTGACAAACTAGTATAGCTTTTTAATAGATTTTTTTCATATATTTACCATAATTTCAGTTATTATAAAATTATTAATTACCAAGGTGTATTCGTTTTATAGTTTTATAATATACTACTAGTTTTATAACTTTTATAATTTTAATTATAATATAAATTTTTTAATACTATTTAAGAAATATAAAAATAATTTGCTAAAAAAGACCTAGCAATCGCTAGGTCTTTGAAATATAAACTTCTTAAAATTAAAGTTCTCCGTCGATATTAGCTTTATCAGCTACACCAGCAGCATCAGCTGCAACTGTTGCTTTACCAGCTTTTAGATCTTCAACAACTGTTTTGATTTTAGCTTTGATATCATCGCTTAAGTTAGGGTTTTCTGCTGGAAGTCCAACACCATCTTCTTTAATAGTGAAGACTCTAGCTTTTCCACCTTCAAATTTTCCAGCTTTGATAGCGTCTAAGATGTTAGATACTGCAACGTCGATACGTTTAACAGCTGAAGTTAAGATAACTGATTTTTCAACATCTTTTCCATCTTTATCTTTAGCTTTGAATACACCTTCAGAATATTGGTCTTTATCTACACCAACGATCCAGTGTTTAACTTCTCCACTTTCTTTAAGGTCTTTAGTTGCTCTTTCTTGAGCTTCTTTAATAGAACCACTTCCAGTACCACCAGCTGCTACGAAGATTACGTCAGCTCCAGCATCGTACATAGTTGCTGCTAAAGTTTTACCTTTGTTAGTGTCGTTGAATGAACCACTGTAGTTGTAAACAACTTTGATGTCTTTTTTAGCTGCTTTAGCACCTTGAACGAATCCAACACCAAATTTAACTACTGCTGGGATTTTAGCTCCACCAATGTATCCAACTTTACCAGTTTTTGATTGTAAAGCTGCTGCATATCCTGCTAAGTATCCTGCTTCGTGTTCTGAGAATGTAACTGATTCTACGTTTTTGTTTTGAACTACACCATCGATGAAGATGAATTTTTTATCTGCAAATGAATCTGCAACTTTTGGTAATTCTTTTTCAAAGTAGAAACCAGCTAATGAAATTACGTCAGAAGATTTTGCTGCATTTTGTAAGTTTGCTGCAATATCACTTTGGTTTTTAGTTTCGATTGGGTTTAGTGCTTTTCCACCATTTTTTTCAGCCCAAGCTTTTACTGTTTCAACGTTACTTTGGTTGAAACTTTTATCTTTTGCTCCACCTTCGTCAGTTACAACACCGATTTTTAATCCAGAGTTGTTAGAAGATGAATTTCCGTTAGATGATTTAGAAGAACATCCAACAATAATTAATGCTGCTGATAAAACAACTGCTATTAACGAAAATACCTTTTTCATAAATAAAAAGTCTCCTTTATTTGTATATTGTTTATACCTAAATAATACCACATTATCTTTCAAACTTCAATGATTTATTAAAAAAATATTAACATTTTTTTATAATGTTCGTTTTCTAATTATAAAAACCTATAAAAGTAGTATTTATAGGAATTATCATATCTATTCTTCTATATTCATATAAGATTATTTTAGAATAATAAAGCATTTTCAAAACATTAATAACGTTTACATTTTTATACGAATTTTATATCCGAGACTATTATTGCACATTAATTATATTCTTTGGATAAAGACTTTATTTTATGGATATAATTGTATTTAATATTTTACGAACTTTAAAATATCACACTCTAATCATTGAATAATAATGTATATTAATACTTATTCTTAAGATAAAACAATTTATGTAAAACTACAGTTTTTAATAAATATTTAAAATCAACATTATCCAAAATAGATTATATTCAACTATTGTTCTATTCCCTCTAGATACGATAATTTTAGATACTTTACTTTAATAAATTATCACGTATTAGATATCTCCTATATCTTATTTAGAAAAAATAGGAGTGTCCAAAATCAAAATCTCTTAGAAACTTTGATTCAAACAGCTCCTATATTCTTTAATTATAGTTCACCTTCTAAATTAGTACCTAAACCTTTTGCTTTTAATTCATCTCCAGTAGCTGCTACTTCAACTTTCCCTGATTTTAATTCTTCTATAGCCTTAGCAATTTTTGTTTTTGCCTCTTCGCTTAAGTTAGGATTTTCTTTTGGAATACCTACACCATTTTCTTTAATACCAAAAATGTGTTCACCTTTAGTGAACTTACCTTCTTTGATTTCATTTAAGATTTTTGTTACAGCTACTTCAATATTTTTAACAGCAGAAGTTAAGATAGCAGATTTTTGATATTCTTTTCCATCTTTATCTTTCCCTTTAAAAATACCTTCTTCATATTGATCTTTATCCACACCAACAACCCAGTGCTTAATTTCTCCACTCTTAGACATATCAATTATTCCACGTTCTTTAGCTTCTGAAATTACACCGTTACCTGTATTCCCAGCAGCAACAAAAATTACATCTGCTCCTGAGTCATACATAGTAGCTGCTAAAGTTTTACCTTTGTTTGTATCTGAAAAAGTTCCACTGTAATTGTACATTACTTTAATATCACTTTTAGCTGCTTTAGCACCATGTACAAACCCAATACCAAATCGCTCTACCGGTGGAGTTTTTGTTCCTCCGATAAATCCAACTTTCCCCGTTTTAGATTGTAACGCCGCTGCAAATCCTGCTAAATAACCAGCTTCTTGTTCTTTAAAGATTAAAGAAGCAATATTTGGAGCATCAACAAAAGTATCAACAAACATGAATTTTTTATCTTTATATTGTTCCGCTACTTTTGGAATTTCTTTTTCAAATTCAAAACCTGCTAAAGAAATAATATCAGACACTTTTGCAGCATTTTGTAAATTAGAAGTTATATCCGATTGAGTTTTCGTTTCTAAAACAACAGGCTCTTTCGCACCATTAGCCTTTGTCCAAGCTTGAATAGCTTCTACGTTAGCTTGGTTAAAACTCTTATCTTTTGCTCCACCTTCACCAGTTACGACACCAATTTTATATCCGCTCTTACCGTCAGATTTAGTGTCATTCTTAGCATTCTTTGAAGAACAACCAACAACAATTAATGATAATGCAACTAGAATTGCAAAAATAGTACGTAATTTTTTCATAATGCCCTCCTTAAAAATTTATGTACTAAGAACATAATACTATTTTTTTAAACCGTTTGCAAGATATTTTTTACAAATAAATATAAAATATAAATAACATGAAATATACTTCTAAAAAAATACTACTATTCCTAATAATTTAGTACTTTCTATTTTTTAATCAGGCTAGAATACTACTTTTATTATATAGTCTATATAATTCGTCCTATCAACTATTACTTTGTTTCAAAATTAATCTCTAAAATTGTAAACGTTAATAATAAATAGGTTAGAAATTATATATTTTCTCAATTTTTTATGCTATAATATTTTTGATGAAGCATTTTCAGGAGGATTTATATTATGACATATTATGAAAATATTGTAGAAACTGCAAACTACATAAAGAAATATTTTGGAGAACCTATCGACTATGCAGTAGTTTTAGGAAGTGGTATTACACTTGAACTTGAAGATCAACAAGAACTTGGTTATGAGGCTATTCCACTTTTCCCAGGAAATAAACACGCTAATCGAGTTAAAGGACATGCTAACAAACTAACTTTTGGTAAAATCTCTGGTAAAAACGTATTAGTATTAAACGGTCGTCTTCACTTTTATGAAGGTTATAGCATGAAAGATGTTGCTTTTATGACATATGTTGTTAAATTTTTAGGAGTAAAAGGATTATTCATAACTAATGCATGTGGAGCTATTAACACAAACTTCACTGAAGGTGATATCGTGTGTCTTGACGACTTTATTTCACTAGTGAGTAAAAACCCTCTAATGGGAGAAAATGATCCACGTCTAGGTGAAAGATTCGTCGATATGACTACACCATTCGATCCATATCTAGTAGAAAACTTACACAACTCTGCTAAAAAACTAGATATTACTTTACATACAGGTGTTTATGGATTCTTCCAAGGTCCATACTTTGAAACACGTGCTGAAATTCGTGCATTCAAAACAATGGGATGTGATCTCGTAGGAATGTCTACAGTCCCAGAAGTAATCGCTGCAAACCACGCATCGCTTCCTGTAGCAGTTTTAGCTTGCGCTACTAATATGGCAACAGGAATACAAGAGAAAAAACACGACCACGAACACGTACTAAAAACTGCTCAAAAAATTAGTATAAACCTGAAAAATCTTTTAATTGAAACATTAGAAAACTTAAAATAAAAGGAGTAAAATTATGGAAAAAACTATTTTCGAAAAAATCATTGATGGAGAAATCCCAAGTTACAAAGTTTATGAAGATGAATATGTATACAGCTTTTTAGATGTATTCCCTATAACAAAAGGACATACATTAGTAATACCTAAAAAACATAGTAGAAATATATTCGACTGCGATCCAGAAACAGCAGCTAATATCGGACGAGTTCTTCCAAAAATCGCTAATGCTGTGAAAGACGCATATGGATGCGATGGTGTTAATATCTTTCAAAACAATGAAGAATATGCTGGACAAAGTGTATTCCACCTACACTTCCACATTGTACCAAGATACAAAGATAAAGATACAAACTTCGATAACTTAGAAGTTAAATGGCCACCACAAAAAGTTGAACCAGCAGAATTTGAAGAAATTAGGAAAGCAATCGCTGATAGACTATAATATTAAGAAAGACTAGGTAATTTGTGCGTAACCAAAAAATTAGACCATAGCGTCTAACTTTTTGAATGATAAGCAATAATGAATTTACCTAGTTTTTATTCTTAACATAAAAAATACGAGCCTGAGATAAATCCTCAGTCCTCGTATTTTTATATTATTGTATTATTTTCTTCCTTCTTTTGATGCGAATAAAGAAACAATCGAGTCTAAAGTAGTTTTTGGTTTTTCTTCAACAAATTCTTCAGCTTCTTCTTTTACTTCTTCTGCTTTTTCAATTACAGGAGCTACTGTTTCGTGAATTTGTTCAAATGTAGGTTCTACTTTTTCTTCATAGTGAGTTTTTGCTGTTTCTTTAGCTTCTTCTGTAAACCCTTTTACTTTCGTAAAAGTAGGCTCAGTAGCGTGTGAAAAATATTCTTTCACTTCTTCAGCCGCATCTTGTACTTTTTCTGCAACAGGCTCTGAAGCTTCTTGTGTCGCTTCTACTGCAGGCTCTGCAACCTCTTGTACTTTTTCTACTGCTGGTTCTACAACTTCTTGTGCTTTTTCCACTACAGGCTCTGCAACTTCTTGTGCTTTTTCCACTACAGGCTCTGCAGCTTCTTGTACTTTTTCTACTACTGGTTCTGCAACTTCTTGTGCTTTTTCCACTACAGGCTCTGCAGCTTCTTTTACTTCTTCTGCTTTAGCACCAAGTTGTACAAAGTTTTCTTTCACTTTTTCAGTTTCTTCAGCTGCTGTTAATTCTTCTAATTTTTCTTTAGCAACATCTTTTTCTTCTTGTGCTTGAACTTCTAATTCTTGAGTTTTTTCGTTAATAATAGCAGTTAATTTCTCAATACCATTTTTAGTATTTTCTTTTAGTAATTCTTTGTGTTTTTCTAGTTCTTTAGGATTTTTATAATAATAAGCTCCTAACGCACTCACCGCTCCTAATAAAGCACCCTTAAAAATTTTACCCATGTTTGAATTCCTCCTAATTTCTTATCAGTATTGATTTTATCAAAAAAATCAAATAATGTAAAGAATTTAAAGGTTTTTATTTTTGTAGATTTAGGTTTTTATTTTCTTTAAACTTTTAAAATTATAGAACCTGACCAAAAAATCCTAAAATTTAACAGTTCATATTAGAACTCATAGACGCAGTGGTTTATTGATATCTAAATACGCTTTATAAAAGCTTTTTAGATATCTAATAAACTGTCCGGGGGTGACTCGACAAAATCTTGTTTCTAGAAATCACGATTTTTGAGTCACTCCCTATCAATAATTACTTTTATTTTAAGTGTTTAACCCTTGCTACAATTTCCTTATGACGACCTTTAATCATCGGACGAGCTTGTGGATTCCCTAGGTATCCACATGTTCTTTTTACTACATCGCAACTTTTCGGATCTCTATTTCCACACTCAGGACATTTGAAACCTTTTTTAGTTGGTTCAAATTCTCCCTCATAACCACATTTATAGCAACGATCAATAGGTGTATTTGTTCCAAGATATCCCACTTTATCATATGCAAAATCCCAAACCGCTTCTAGTGCCTTAGGATTTTGTTTTAGCACCGGATATTCACAGTAATGGATAAATCCACCACTAGCGTAATAAGGATAATCTTTTTCAAAATCTAGTTTTTCAAATGGAGTCGGATTCTTTCTAACATCGTAGTGATATGAATTAGTATAGTATTCTTTATCAGTTATGTTTTCAACTATACCAAATTTCTCAGTATCCATACGACAGAATCTATCAGTTAGAGATTCACTAGGTGTTGAATAAATACTATACCAATAATCCCCTTCTTCAGTCCACTTATCAACGCATTCTTTCATATAACGCATAATGTCTAATGTAAATTCCTTCGCTTCAGGATTTTTCTCCCAGTCACCACCATAAAATACACTTGCAACCTCATATAATCCAATATACCCTAATGATAGTGTAGAACGTTTATTATCAAATAGTTGTTTCACCCTATCTTCAGGTTTAAGTCGTTTCCCAAATGCTCCATGCATATAAAGGATAGGTGCATTTTGAGGTTTTGCTTCACCACAACGTTTTGCTCTGTAATCTAGTGCATCTTTACAAATAGCTAATCTTTCTTTAAAGATTTCCCAGAATTCTTCTTTACTACCCTTAGATTCTAGTGCTATTCTAGGAAGATTTAAAGTTACTACGCCAAGGTTCATACGCCCACTTTCTACAAGCTCTCCTTGTTCATTTCTCCACGCAGGTAAAAATGATCTACATCCCATAGGAGTTTTACAGCTTCCTGTTATCTTCGTAATTGTATCATACATCAAAACATCTGGATACATTCTTTGAGTTGCACATGCTAATGCAAGTTCTTTTACATCATAGTTTGGATCTGTTGGTTTTAAGTTCAAACCATCTTTAATAACAAAAATTAACTTAGGAAAAATAGCTGTTCTTTTTTCTTTTCCTAACCCATCTATTCTAACTTGCAGAATTGCTTTTTGTATTTCTTTTTCAAAATATCCCTCACCTAAGCCAAAACCTAGAGATGTAAATGGTGTTTGCCCTTGTGATGAATATAAAGTATTTATTTCATATTCTAAGGACTGCATAGCATCGAAAATATCTTTTTTCGTTTTTTTATCTGCAAAAGCTTTTTGTTTTTCTTCGTCATCAATCCACTCTTGAGCCATTTTTAAATTTTTCTCATAATTTAATTTAGCAAAAGGAGCAAGCACCTCATCTATTCTATCAGCACTACATCCGCCGTATTGACTTGATGCCACATTAGCAATAATTTGAGCCATTTGAGCTGTTGCTGTTTGAATACTTTTAGGACTATCTACATCTGCATTTCCTATTTTAAATCCTTTTGTCAGCATTTCTTTAAAATCGATTAAACAACAGTTTGTTAAAGGTTGATACGGAGAATAATCTAAATCATGGTAGTGAATATCTCCTTTTTGGTGAGCATTAGCTACATGTTTTGGTAACATTTTAAGACCTATCGCTTTTGCCACAATACCACTTGTTAAATCTCTATGAGTATTAAATACTAAACTGTCTTTATTGGCATTCTCATTAACTACATTTTCATCACGATTAACTAGTTTTTCAATAGCTACATTAATATCAAGACTACGTTCACGTTCAATATCTCTCATACTTCTATAGCTAACATACTCTTCATATATTGCTTCTTCTCCCAAAGTAAGTAGCGTATGTTCAACAATATTTTGAAGTTCATAAATTTTAATATTATCTTTAAATCTGTTCCCTATTTCAATAATAACATTATCAACAATTCCATCAATATTAACGCTATGATTTTTTCCAAATACAGAATGAATCGCTTTTTCTATCGCTTTATAAATTTTTTCAGCATCAAATTTAACTATTCTACCATCTCTTTTTATAACTAATAAATTATTTGTTAAACTATCTACCTTCGCTTGTGTGTATGAATATAAATTATTATTACGCATGTTATCCCTCATTCCTATATAATCTTAATTTAATAAAAACATTATAATACTATCTTATCTCAAAATATTTCCTCTGTCTACGGTTAATATTTCCCGGAAATCTAGAAATCCTATAGCGTAGCCTTTGAGGTCAATTGTGAATTTTTATAGCCTTACTGTTTTCAAAAAGATATCTTTGAAATCCTATAATATCGGCAATTATCATAGTTTACATAAATTTCTGTACCATTTTCTTTTCATTTCTATTTATGATACAGATTCTTTATCCTTAACATAATAATAAATAAAAATGACACTTAAAAAGTTCTCCTATAACCAAAAAAATTATTATTTTATTACTTAAACTATGTTTTAATCATATAATTTATGATAAAATTGTATTAAAGAATAAAGTGAGAAAAGACATATGAAAAAAACACAAATAGAGAAATTAACAGATCAATTATTTTCTATGGAAAATGACAACTCATTATTAATAAATGAACTAGAACCTTATGTTGAATTATTTATGCACTATGAATGTGCTATGCTTGAGATTGAAACAAAACTTAATGTATTCGACAAAGAATTTTCATTACATGGTGAGAGTAATCCTATCGAATCAGTCTCTACTAGATTAAAAACACCAATTAGTTTAATGAATAAACTAAAAAGGTTAAATTTACCCTTTGACATAGACACAATAAAAAACAATATTTATGATGTTGCTGGTGTCCGTGTTATATGTTCATTTAAAAACGATGTATATAAGCTTGTAGATGCCTTGAAACAACAGGACGATTTAACTGTAATAGCTGAAAAAGACTACATTAAGAATTACAAAGAAAATGGATATAGAAGCTACCACCTTATTGTAAAAGTACCTATTTTCTTGTCTGATAAAGTTGAACATGTTGCTGTCGAAGTTCAATTTAGAACTATAGCTATGGATTTCTGGGCAAGTTTAGAACACAAACTTCGATACAAGAAAAATCTTAGTGAGGAAAAAGAGAAAGAAATCGAACGACGCCTACTACTCTGTGCTGAAATAAGTGCCAAGTTAGACAATCAAATGCAAAAGGTTAAAGAAATTATAGAAGATGATTCACAATTTCTATAAGAATAAACCTCTAATATTAGGTAAAAATCCTATATTAGAGGTTTATTTTGTTCATATAACCTATTTTTCTAAACTATGTTTCATAGAATAACTAAAGTAAATCACTAAACCAATTAAAATCCAACTACCGAATATTAACCATGTCGATAACTGTATACCATATAATAATATTACAAATAGTAGTATAGAGATAATCGGTAAATATGGCATCCCTGGCATAGTAAAACCACGTTTGGCATTAGGATATTGTTTCCTAATTATGATAGTTGAATAGCTAACCAACGCAAATGCTATAATCCATGCTACATTAGCAAGATCAGCTAGTTGACCTAGCGGTAAAAATCCTGTTAACACAGCCATTAATATACCTGCTCCTATTGTCGTTGAACCTGGTACATCATTCTTATTCAATTCACTTAGTTTTTTCGGTAATAACCCATCCCTACTCATAGTGTATAATATTCTAATTGAAGCATACATAGTAGCTAATGGTCCTGCTAAAAGTCCTAATACAGCTCCTAAGGAAACTATTCCTGCAATTTTACCTTGCCCAACTACTTCCAATACATACGCAAGTGCATCTCCTTTTCCTAATTGTGAATATGGAACCATACCTGTTAAAATTAGACAAACAACAATATAAAAAGCTGTGCAGATTAGCAACGTTATTATAATAGATCTCGGCAATGATTTTTGTGGATTTATAGCTTCTTCTGCTGAAGTTGAAATAGTATCGAATCCAAGATAAGCGAAGAACACTGTTGTGGCTCCTATCATAACTCCTGATAAACCTTGCGGAGCGAAGCTATCAGTCCAGTTATTAGGCTTCACATAAAAGACTCCCACCAGAACAAATAGAATAATTACTATAATTTTAATAGACACCATAAAATTATTAACTAGCTTACTGCTACTCGTCCCTCTAAATAGCACTAACATAATCAGTAAAACAACGACTATAGCCAAGATATTTCCATAGCCACCCTCAGAAGGCAAACTAGTAAATTCTCTAGGTATTTTGACCCCAAAGCCTTCTAATAAATTTTTAAAATAGCTGGACCAACCATTCGCAATTGCTGCCCCTGCGATTATATAACTTCCTCCAAGAAGCCATCCCATCAAGTGTGCTACTACTTCACCTAAGGTCATATAGCTATACGTATAAACGCTACCGCTTGATGGTATTGTCGATGATAGTTCCGCATAACATAAGGCAGTTAGACCGCAGGCTAATCCCGCAATTAAAAACGAAAACACTACAGATGGACCAGCCTTAGAAGACGCTTCTCCTGTAAGAACAAGAATCCCTGAACCAATTACAGATCCTACTCCTAATAACACTAAGTCAAAAGTTCTCATAGTAGGCTTCAAAGTTTTTTTATCACTTCCATGAAGTATTGTTTCCAATGTTTTTTTTCTAAAAATCCTCATCAATCTCCCCTCCCATTATTCACTCAAATTACTTTTTCATCTCTTCTTTAAACTCATACTTCAATAAACTAAAAAGTAGGAATAACCTTTCCCATATTAAAGAAACTAGAACATCATGAACTTATAATTGTTCAATCACTAAATTACTTCACATAGCTCTCTAGAGAGTTAGTAATACTCTATTTTAGTATCAATAAACTATCCAAAACTATATTTACTAATATTATAATTATTTAACAACCCTAATCTCTCTAATAAACATCATTTAAAAGTTATTCCCACTTAAATTAATATTTAACTTATATTATATTCTTATTTCTAATGTTTAATTAATAATAATTTTACCCTTTTTTATATTTTAAGAAATATATCCTGCTTCTTTTAGAATTTCTTTTGCATTTGGTTTTTTAGAAGAATTTACTAGAACTATTGGTCCTGTGCATCCCATTCCACTTTCTGCATAGATACCATGTTTCCATAATAATTTCGTAGCATCTTCAAGATCCAATATGTCTACTCCTGATATTTGTGAAGTTACTACTTCTTTCTCAGGTACTTTTACTTCCTCAGTATTTGACCCTTCTTTTTTAACTTTTAATTTTGAAATTATTTCCCCTAATTTGGCATTATTTGCTTTTTTGTATTCTAGTTTAGCTATTTCATTAACTTTACCTTTAGCTATCTCATAAGCATATTTCAATGCGTTTGCTACAACTGGTGACCCTGATGCTCTTGACAAGATTAATATTCTTCTGTCATAATCTTCACCAACACCTGGACCATAACCATAGCCACTAGCCTCATAATCTCCACCTGTATTAAATGCAGAAAATACCTTCATAAACAAGTTTCCAGTTAATGAATCAACAACCATAACATCCGGTGTAGCCATCAATAAATCATTCCCTCTCATTACCGATCCACCATCTGCTCTTTGTGATGTTGCAAATTCAAAATTGTACCCATTACCTTTTAGGTCTAATAATATTTTTTCAACTTGTCTTGCACCTTCTACGTTTGCAATTCCTACTGTAGGATTTTCTATTCCTAGTGATTTCGCAGTTGCAATACCGTATAATGTATTTCTCACCATAGCTTCTACTCTATTAGTAGCAGAAGTACCTGTAGTTGTTGCAAGAAGCATTTCACGCCCCCTAGCAGGTGTAATAACCCTACCTACTGTAGAAACTCCAATAGGAAAGTTATAGTGCATTGTAACACAAGATGCTATTTCCCCTCTATCTAATAGGTCTTCCATTATTTTATGAGCTTCTTCTTCATCTTTTGCTTCATATGATTCGAAGTCCTTATGTCCTTCACCTATTAAAACTATATCGAATATAGGATTTTTAGCTAATATTGCACCTTGAACTAAATTTTCAAAGCCATGTTCACTACCCAAAGTTGTTAAACCAACTTTTAATTTTTTGCCAAAGTTTCCTGTTTCTATAGCATTAGCTACTTCTAGCAATACTTCTGATATAATTTTTTTACTCATAGTATCACCCCTATTCTTCTAGCATTTCTTGGGAAATTTTTCTCATTGATTCTGCTATAATTTTTCTTATTTCGTCTTTAGAAATTCCTGCAGTTTCTCCTTCTACAGCTCCACTATTTCTTTCAATTACAATAGATACTCCATCGAATAAGTTAGTCATTCTTCCTAGGAATAAACTTCCTTTACCTACTATCATGGCACGGTTTTTATCGCCTTTTGTAAGATCATCAATTAAAAATCCTACATATGGCACACCTGAAGGAATATGTCCTTGAGTTGGAGCCCATCCAGGTAATCCTTTAGCTTCGATGAATGATTTTAATTCTTTTTTCTCAATATCTCCGCGCATCGCTGCTAAAGCTGCAATCATTTTGTAGTTAGCCTCAGGAACATTTCCTGCTCCTGCAGATTTAGTAATATCTGGATTTTGCATTTCTACAGAAAATACATCAACATCTGTAATTTTTAGGTTAGCTTTATCTAATGGATTAGCTACTAAAGCTCCCATTACAGCCTGTGGTGAAGATCCTGTTCCTACATTATGTTTTCCTACTAAATCAGTTCTTATTATTGGATTTACTCCATCATTTTCACCGATAAGAACAGCAAATCCACCTAGTACATCTTCAAGAACTGGTAGACCTTTTTTAACGTGATCTTTACCATTCATTCCAAGTTTAGCACTGGCTCCACCCGCAACCACTAAAACATTTTTGTAAACACCAGATTTTACTAACGCTGATGCACTTATTAAAGCATGAGTTGGTGCTGCACAGAAACCTCTAAGGTCAGAACCAGTAGCATTAACCAATCCTACAACCTCAGCTATAGATTTAGCGAAGTTACCACCACCACGTTGGTTAATATCTCCACACGCTTCTTCAGAACATTCAACTACATAATCAATATCTTCTGGATTTATTTTATAACTACGAAGCAATTCTAAAGCTGAAATAACTCCAGAAGCTTTAACTACTAGATTTTCAAATATAACATGAGCATTCAAGTTCACATCGACATCATGAGCTTTTTTAACATAACCTACTACTTTTCCTTCGTGAACCAATGCTTCAAAATCATCTTCTTTATCGTTTATATCAGTTCCTTCTAATTTATCGAATAAAGGAGCTAGCTCTTTGAAGTTTTCCTCTATTTTCGGACGAACACTGGCTACAAACTCTTCTGATAGTTTTACTAAATCAAAAGCATCACAGATTTTCATCAAAGCTAAGAACTCATCTTGAGGAACGATTTGTCCAAATTTTCCGTGACGTTGACCTTGCTCGTCTTTAATATCATACCAAGGCATTGGATATGCTTTTAACTCATCAGGAGTTTTGTTTCCGATATACACTTGGTTAGGTAAGTAGTTAACTACTTCTTCATATGAACGAATATGATTCGATACTTCTTTTAAAAACTCAGAATCTGGATTCGTTACTCTTTCTATTGAGCAAGTAGATCCATTTCTTACTATCATATCTGGTGTGTGAACAAGAATGTATCCTGCTCCCTTAAATACTGGATAATTCATAGCTATTGTGTGCTGAGGGTAAGATACCTACCCTCAGCTCCCCTTTCTTTATTTTTTATTCGAATACTGTTTGACTATCTACTTCAACAGTTAAAGCATGTAATGCTTTTTCTACAAGACCTCTTCTTAGTTTTTTCTCTTCATCCGCATCTAATTTAGGATTTCCTAATGGGTGAGGAATTGCTATAGTAGGTACGATTCTGTTCGCTCCTACTGTTAAAGAAATCGGTACTACTGTACACATGTGAACCACAGGTATACCCGCTCTCTCTATTTCTTTTACCATCGTTGCACCGCAACGAGTACAAGTACCTCAAGTAGAAGTTAAGATTACAGCATCTACTCCATCAGCTACTAATTTTTGTGCATATTCTTTTGCAAATCCTACTGCACTAGCAACGGCTGTACCATTACCCACAGTTGTATAGAATTTTTCATGTAAACTTCCAATTTTACCTTCTTTGACAAAATCTCTCATTACATCAACTGGTAATACTCTATCTGAATCTTCATTTGCATACACTGGATCATATCCACCGTGAGCTGTTTCATGAGTTTCGGCAGTTAAATCGTTGAATCCTTCTAATGAGTATTCCCCATATTTAGAAGCTGAAGATGATTCAATATGATCTGGATTGCCTTTTGGCACGATTCCTCCTGAAGTTACTAAAGCGATTTTCGCTTTAGTTAAATCTTTAACCGCTGGATTTGGTTCTACTCTATCGAAGTTAGGCATTGGATATTCTGTTTCAAATTCTTCACCTTTAATTTTCTTAACAAGCATTTCAACCGCACGTTCAGAACCACGTTTTTCACTAAAGAAGTTTACACGAACTCCTCTTTCATGGTATCCTTCTTCTTTTGGAGATAAGATTTCTTCTCCTTTAGCTAATTTTGCTGCGAATTTAGCTAATTTAGGTAAAGCTTTTCTCATACCTGCAGCACTATCAGATGTTTCAAGAATATAAACTTCTTTTCTAAACATATCTGTACCAGGGTTTTCTACATACATAGCTGTTACCGCTGGAATATGAAGTTTATCTTGAACTGCTTTAGTAATAGTACCTGCTGCAACTCCATAACGTCCTGCATTAAAAGCTGGCCCTGCGATAAATAGTTGAGGATCATATCCTTTAATCATATCAATAAGTTCTACTTGAACTTTTTCTAAATTTTCATTGAAGTAGCTATCTCCACAAACTACTGTAGCTACTACTTCGAATTCTTCTCCCAACTTGCCTTGTAACTGAACACTAATAGGTGGTAATTCAGTTCTTAATTCTGGTGCAATGTGGGCTTTTTCTTCTCCACCTACTCCGGCGAAGAATTGGTTTATATAATGTACTACTCTTATTTTAGACATTTTAATTTCCCCCTATATTGTTATTCAGACAATAAACTACTCTCCACGAACATCTTTCATTTCACTTGCGATTTCATCTACATCTAATACCATTTCCATCATTCCTACTTGATCTTCATAGATTGCTTCATCTATTTGTGATTTAATTTCTTCTTCTACAATGTGATATACAGCTAGATTAAGTTCTACTCCAGCAAGTGGTCCTGCGAATGTTGGATCTCCCACTGTTACAGTTTCAGCTGCTAGACCAGCAGCTTCGGCTTCTGCAGCACCTAGTAAAACCACAACGTTTTCGTTACCGAATTTTTCGGCAGCTTCTTTAATACGTTTTTGGTTTTCTAAGTCCATAGCCCCTGCAGCCGTTCAGACAAAACACTCAGTAGATGAAAATACTACTTCTAATCCCTCAATTGGTTTTACACATTCTTCTATAGCTAATCCTGGAATCCCATCACGGTCACCAATGATAACTACTTTTTTATTAATAAGATTTACCATTATCTTATTCCTCCTTGTTCAAATCTATAACATTTATTATTTTGTTTAATTAGAAAGTTTTGGCACTTAAGTAACCAAATCCTGTTTCGTTAGTAGCACCTGTAATAGCTTGGATTTCTACTTCAATAGTACCATCTTCTCTTAATGAGTCTTGGTTACCACCAGCAATTACGTTCACTACATCGATGTGTCCTATAATTTTATCTAGTTTTGGTAATACTACTACTTGGTTAGCATTTCCACCTGTAACTACAGCATTAGCAGCTACGTCAGCATCAGCTAAACTTTGGCTGGCTCCATCACGTCCTGCATATTCATCTGTCACAATAACTGTTTTAACTTGTTCCGCTTCAATTTTTTTACAATTCATTATTAAGTCAGTATCTGGATTACCAAATCCTTCTTGAGATACGATTACCGCATCTAAGTTTAAGTAACGGCAAAGTTTTGCGGTCCAGTTAGATGAACGTTCTTTATCCATTAAATAAACATTTTCATTAGTAATTATTACACCTAAGAAGTTAATTTCTTTACCATGTTTTTTATATAGGTCTTCAATAACTCCATTGTTTAAGTGTACATAAGTTGGGTTTTTATCACATGCCGATACACAGTTACCACTTACAATAGCACCATCCATGATTTCTGTTGGATATAGGATAGTTGGTACTATTTGTTTTGCATCAACACCGTATACATAAGTATCATGTAATAGTCCTTGAGTTTGAAGCATGTATACATATCCTACTTTTGGAAGATCTGGATATTCAGCAATTTGTTCTAATAGCGGTTTTGTTTCATAAACTTCTACTTCTTCAGGTTCTAAAGTACGAGCTAATTCTGCAATGTAGCGAGCTGCTTTAAACCCAATATAACGAACTGCTTTTTCATGTTCGTGTTGTTTAATTCCTTCTTTTGGTTCAGCGATAACGATTAAATTATTAGTTTTTGAAAATGGAGTATATTCAGCTCCAACTCCAGTCATATCGATGATACCTTCTTGGAATCCTACTATTTTACCAGTAGTTACAACAGCCATACCTTTAAGGGCGATAGTTCGTCCTTCTCCTACAGTATCTACTTTTGAAAGTATACCAGGGAATATTCCACCACGTCCTTCAATTTTTACACGAGGTTCAATTACATCCTTAACTGGAGTAATACGAACACTTTCACCAGGACGAGCAATTTCTAAATCAACAGATTCAATTGCATCATCCTCAAAAACAGCTTTTACAAGCTCTTCTTTATTTACATATAATACATTTGCCTCAATTTTTGATTCTGCAGCAAATTGTATATCTTTAATATGAATCTTTCCTAATTCAAGATGCATACCTAATACCTCCCTTTGAGTTAATTTTAATAATATTTTTTAATCATAGCTTCAATATTAGGAATAGTTGCATCGTCTTTAGTTACTTCTTCGACTTTGCTACCATCTTTATATATCGCTAATGTTGGTAACCCTAAAACTTTTTGTTTAATAGCAAGTCTTCTTGCTTTTGTTGTATCTAGAGATGTAAATTTGATTTTATCTCCATATGTTTCTGCCAATTTGTGGACATCAGGCATAAGAGCTTTACATGGTTCACAACCTTGGCTCCAGAAGTCTACAAACACATATCCTTCTGCTTCCAATACTTCTTGTTCAAAGTTTTCTTTATTAAGTTCTAACATTTTCTTTTTCTCCTTTTGTTATTTTATTTTTAAATTTTATTCAAATTTCTCAGCAATATATTTTTCAGCGCGAATCGCTGCAACAGCTCCATCAGATACCGCAGTAACTACTTGGCGGATATCTTTAACACGACAGTCACCAGCTACGAATACACCATCTACATTTGTTCTAGTGTCTTCTCCTGCTTTAATGTACCCATCTTCTGTCATTTCAACTTTTCCTTCAAATAGTTTTGTTTGAGGAATGTATCCGATAAAGAAGAATAATCCCATTGTTCCATCTTCTTCGTCAGCTTCAATTACATATTCTTCACCAGTTATTAAATTTTTCAATCTAATAGCTTCTAATATTCCATCTCCGATTGCTTCTGTAACTACAGTATTTCCTAAAATTTCAATTTTTGGATTGTTTTTAGCTTTTTCTGCAGTAACTTTTTCACAACGAACATTTTCTCTTCGGTATACAATTGTTACTTTACGAGCAAATTTAGTTAAGAATAAAGCTTCTTCTACAGCACTATTAGCTCCACCAACTACATAAACATCAAGCCCTTCGAAAAAGTCACCATCACAAGTTGCACAGTAAGAAATACCTTTACTTTCTAACTCTTTAATTCCTGGTGCATCTAACTTCCTTGGAGACGCTCCTGTTGCAATAATTACTGTTTTAGCAGTATAATCACCACTTACACATGTAACTACTTTTTCATCTCCTTCAAGTTCAACATTAAGAACTTCATCTTGTTTTATTTCAGCTCCGAAACTCTTAGCCTGCTCAACCATTCTTGCTGTTACACGAGGTCCTGTTGGATCTTCCACCGCTCCAGGATAATTTTCAATTAAGTGCGTAATCGCAGCTTGCCCCCCATTTTTAGATTTTTCAAGAACCAAGGTACTTAATTTTGCACGTGAAGCATACAAAGCAGCAGATAATCCAGCTGGTCCTGAACCTATAATAATTACATCATAATGTCTACTCATAATTATTCTCCTTTAGTTATTTTTTATAAAATTCTATTTATCGCGTTTATTATTAAATCATGATCAATTACACTAAAATCATCTTTTACTCTATCAGTCCACTGAGGCACTTCTCTATTATTTCTAAATTTTTTAAATGTTAATATCGCATCTGAGATTAAATTAACCGACGTTATATCCAAAGAATTTTTTTCTTTTATGACAATCGTTCTATAAATTGTTTCATTTGGTTTCACACTACCATAAAGAGGATGTGTTACTATCTCCCAGTTTTCATGAACATAGTCTCTTACCTTTCTTAAGATATCTATATAACTCACATCTAAATACTCAATTTCTATATCTTTTAAGTTTTCCTCAATAAACTTTGGATTGTTAGTTATTAGTTTCATGTTGTTCCTCCTAAAAAATAAAAACAGAAAGAAAGTTAGCTTTCTCCCTGTTGTCTTGCTTCAGAGTTCTGTCCTAGTATGGTCTTTTTACCTGAGAATTTCATTAATATTTGCCAAATATTAACTTGTACCTTCGGTGTCTTGCGTCCTCTCCCATACTACTCTTACAGTATATTTCCTTATATTTTTATTTTATACTATTTCTCAAATAAATTAAAACGTTTTCTTAAGTGCTATAATTGGTTCTCTAAAATATCTTAGCATAAAGATTTACATAAAATATAATTAATTTTTAAGAAAATGTATTTTTTAAGCTTTTATATTTTAAAATATAAAAAATATATTTATTTTTTTGATATACTATTTTTATAAAGTTAATGAATTATAATGTTGCAATTGTAATATATATAATTTGTCTAAATATACACTAAAATATATAAATATGAAAATAATTTGAATATTTTTCAAACAACTGAAAATTTCCATTGAAAAATATTGCTATTTTCGTTATACTTAATTTACTACAAAGTAAGTAAATTTATTTTATAAAGGAGGAATATTATGAATAATACTCAAAAAAGTTTAGTAGCTATTCTTATTTGTTACTTTTCCTGGGGACTCTTCCCCATATATTTTAAACTACTAAAAAGCATAGGTGCATATGAAGTTTTAGCAATGCGAATTCTGTGTTCATTTATTTTTATGATTTTAGTAGTAGGAATTGCTAAAAATAAGAAAACTATTTTTGAAGAAATAAAAAAAATCTGGGATAACAAAAAAAGTTTTTTGCTATTAGTTCTAGCTTCATTTTTAATTACTGGAAACTGGCTAACATATATAATCGCGGTAAATACTAACCACGTATTAGAAGCAAGCTTTGGATACTACTTAAATCCAATTGTTACAATCATCTTAGCTGTGGTATTTTTAAAAGAGAAATTAACTCGTACACAAACTATAGCTTGCCTCTTTGTTGGAGGTTCACTATTGTACTTATTTATCTCACTAGGCTCTTTACCTTGGATATCTATCATGCTTGCATTAACATTTGGACTTTATAGTCTATGTAAAAAGAAAATTATTCTTAGTCCTAAAGCTAGTCTATTAATTGAAACTGCAATAGTATCTCCAATAGCAATAATCTACATGGGCTATCTAGCATCAAATAATTCTGTAACATTCCATACTTTTGGAACAGATACACTAATTTATCTATTATTATCTGGTGTCGTTACTGCAGTACCTCTAATGTTATTCGCTAAAGGAGCAACGGATATCCCTCTATATATGCTGGGAATTTTACAATATTTACCACCTACAATGCAATTTTTCATTGGAATTTTTGTTTATGGAGAAGAATTAAGCGTTCAAAAATTAATATCTTTCTCAATAATTTGGGTGGCAGTTGCAGTCTTCTGCTATTCTGCTATTTTATCAATGAAAAAACAAAATTTAGTTAGTGAAAGTCATAAAAAATAAAAATTTCTGAAACACAAAAAGCGAAGTTTGATTTCCCAAACCTCGCTTTTTACTTTTATATTAAGCTACTTTTTTAGTACCTTGTCTAATCATAGAGATACCAGTTACGATAACTACACCGATGATTACCCATGTTAGTACTGCAAGTGGCATGCTCTTAACTAATGTATAAGCAATTGTTACCCCAATTACACCACCGATTGTGATAGCTACAGAACCAATTCTTGAATAGTTACCAGCTTTAATGAATTCTGGTGAACCGATAGCCATAAGTCCTGCACAAGATCCCATCATAATTGGGAATGCTACTAATGGGCTAAGTCCTAACATGTAAACCATAGCCATACATGGCGCATATAATCCTACACCAGCCATCATAAGTGCTCCAAGGATGAAGTTCCCTACAATACCGATAATAAGTTTGATTCCTGTTAATCCAACAGCTTCGTTACCAGCTCCAAGAGCTTTTAACCAACCAAGTTGACCAGAAGCCATTAAGAATGCTGTTACGATTAAACACACACCCATAACAAGTTGGATTTTTTTCTCAGGAAGTTTATTTACTATTCTTGCACCTACTAATGCACCTGCAATAGCTGCAGCAATCATTGAGAATAAAGTAATACCTTCAACTTTAACCCCTGTTAAGAATAATACTGCTTCCAGAATAACCGGAATTGTATGAGCAACGTTTAGTGTACCTGGAATTTTTTTGTCAGTATCTAAGAATTTAGTAAGTTTGAAAAATAATGTTGTTGGCGCGAAACTTCCGATACCTAATGTATCGAAGAAGTCAGTTATTAATCCGATGAAGAATCCAAGAATTGGGTTTTCTTTACCTAAGTCATTTTTGTGTTTTACAAGGTCTACCACTAGAGATGCAAGGAAGAATATCCCTCCAGCTCCTATAATAATTAATAATACCGTTAATAAATTCATATTTTCTACACTCCTATCCTAATAAGAATCCGTATGTAAGTGAATCATCTGGATC
The DNA here is from genome assembly GCF_028308085.1 of Gemella haemolysans. Taxonomy (GTDB): domain Bacteria; phylum Bacillota; class Bacilli; order Staphylococcales; family Gemellaceae; genus Gemella; species Gemella haemolysans_D. The sequence continues at coordinate 7,576 of NZ_JAQMFS010000087.1, read as the reverse complement.
ATAAACATAGTTACTGAATCCTAAGATGTAACCAGAACCTGTAATTTCTGGGATAATAGCATCAAAGTCAGCTAATTTACGTTCTTCAACGATTCTACCTTTGAATAATGTACCTAAAATACTTTCGTAAACAAAAGGTTCACCTGGTTTTAACTCACCTTTTGCATATAATGTAGCTAATTTAGCTGAAGTACCAGTTCCACAAGGTGAACGGTCAATGTTTCCATCACCAAATACTACAACATTTTTAAATGTAGCTTCTGGGTGAGATGGTTTGTCATAAATTTCAACTAAGTCTACAGTTTTAATGTGAGCTAATGTTGGGTGTTGGATTTCAATGTTAGCATTAATTGCATCACGAATTTTTAATCCAGCTTCTTTTAATTTAGAAGCATTTTCTGGTTTAACTTCTAAACCAAGTTGGTCTGCAGAAATAATACAGAAGAAACTTCCACCAAATGAGATATCAAATTTAACGTGTCCTACTCCTTCTACATCAAGTTCTACATCGCGTTTATATAAGAATGACTCAACGTTTCTAAATGAAACTTCTTTTACTTTAGCTCCATTGTCTTTTAATTTAGCAGTTGCATAAATTAACCCAGCAGGTGTTTCTACAACAACTTCTTTTTCAGTTGCACCTTCTTCAACATCTACCATACCTGTTTCTACGGCTGCTGTAACTGCTGCAATAGTGTTGTGTCCACACATGTTTAAGTAACCACCAGTATCCATAAATACTAATCCAAAATCAGCTTCTTCTTTTGTTGGTGGTAATAAGAATGCTCCAAACATATCTTGGTGACCACGCGGTTCAAACATTACTGATTTTCTTACATCATCAAGGTGTTCGATAAAGTATTGTTTTTTCTCTACCATATCTTTACCAGGAATTTTTGGAATTCCTGCTGTAACTAAACGAGCAGCTTCCCCTGCTGTATGTGTATCTATAACTGAAATCATTTTATTTAGTTTCATAATAATTCACTCCTTAATTATTGCCTTTGTTGTTATTTGTTATTTGCATCTTGTCTCATTTTAAGTTTTAATAATGCTAATGCCTTTCTGGCATCAGTATAATCAACATTATTTTGACAAACTATTTCTGTTTCTACACCGTCTTCAGATTTATTAAAATCTAAAACGAACTTCGTATATTGATTTTCAACTACAAATTTATGTTTACCCATAAATTTTAGTCCTACGATAGAAATTCCACGCTCTCCTATTTCAAACATAGTATTAGCATAATCAACATCACTATTTCCCCAACCATCCGCTGAGATAATAGCTCCATCAGTTCTCATTGCTTCTAACCATGTTGCAGCTCGCCATCCTACTAAATGTTTTAATCGATTATCCTGTGGAGTTCCCACTACAACTACTCCTTGAAAATCAATATCTGGATCACTTGCTAGTACATCTAATAATGGATCTCTAAAGTGGTGTAAGCTTGTTTCTTTTGTAGATGGTCCGATACCCATAATAACACCTCTTTCTATACCATTGCTCTTATCGCACCATCACGATATTCATTAGCTGTTAGTAGCACTGGCATATTGTTCATATCTATAATAGAAATACCTTTATCTATTCCACTAGGTTCCATTGGGAATAACTGATTATCATACATCATCCCTTGTCCTGCAACTTCTTTAACTAAAGCTACTTTAGGTTTTCCAGGATTTTTTGGATTATAAAATTCGTGAACTTCATCAGCATCACGTCCGCTAAGAACTTTCATCACTTCTCTTATATTTTGTAAATATACATCTGATAATTCAAAAATAGAAAATGCTAAAGCCCTATCGAAATCCATATCTGGTTTAATAATAACATCAATATGTATTAAATAATCATTATCAGCTGGGGAACCTGCTTTATTCAGCACAAGTTGCTCCTTTAAAATACCTTCTGAAGAACCAAATTCATGCATTTGTTCTCCTTTAGTATTCGCACCTGTTAGTAACATGTAAACCCCTGTTAAAGTATGCGTAATCCCTTCACCAAGTCTTCCTAAAACCTTTGTAGATATAGGAACTATATCCATTATAGTATTTACATAAAAGTCATGTTCTCGAGGTTTTATTACTTTCACCTCTACACTTTCAAATATATTTTTATCATATTCAATCTCTGTTGGAATAATAAGTTCATTATTTTCAATTTTAACTTTTTTCCCTAAAACAACATTTTTTATGTGAAATGCTTTTATTTGCAATCTCTCTTTTGACATAACTATCAATCCCTTACTATTTTATTTACTGTATTAATACAGCGTGTAAGTTGTTTACTAGTACAGATATTTCGTTAAAAAAGAAGAGGGACACCCGTCCCTCTTCTGATATTTCTCCTACACGTGAGCAATATACTCAAATGGAAGAGGAACTATTTTACCTGAACTTGGTATTTTAATTAGTTGCTCTAATGTTGCTTTTAGAATTTGTGTTTGTTGCTCAACGTTTCCTGGTTCTCCTGCGTTTGCTCCCATTGGTACAAGTGGTGCAACAGCTCTAGGAGTACCGTTTTGACGCACTACTGGAGGTAGTGCTGCTATTAAGATTGTTGGAATACCTGCTTCCTCAATTGCTCTCTGCACGATCACGGCAGTTCTGTGGCAAGTACCTCAACCAGCAGTTAAAATAACTGCATCAACATTTTCTTCTTTTAATTTTTTAGCAATTTCTGGTCCTGTAGAGTTTGTGAAAGCCTCTTGGTCTCCACCACCACCCATGAAACCATAGTGGAATTCTGCTACGCTACCGATAAATCCTTCTTTTGCAAGTTCGTGTAATCTATCGATTGGGAACATACAGTTGATGTCTCTGTTTGCATCAGCGTTATCATATCCACCGTGTGATACCATAAGATCTGTACTGTGAGCAGTATCTGGGATTTCACGGAATGTAGTATCCCCTGCTAAGTTAAATCTTTTATCTGTTTTTAAGTGAACTCCTGCTGCTGTAGCTAATGCTACTTTCATATCTTTTAACTCTTTAGTTACTGGAGCCCAAACTGGTTTTGGTGTAATAGGTACAAAAATTTCTGATTGTAGACCTTCAAATATCGTTAATGACATTCTAATTTCTCCTTCCTACTATTCTTCATTTAGTCTGTTTTTTACTTCTTCTTGTAATTTTTTTGTGTTTAATATTGCATTTACATAATGTTCGTCAGGTTCTTCGCTAATAACTTCTGGATAACTCAGTAAAAATGCTACCTCTTGGCCGATTTTTACTGGATAATCAGAAATTAACATTCTCATAGGAATTTTAAATTGCCCTAAGCGTCCTTTAATGTCTATCGTAACGCTGGCGTCGTTATGATCAACTATAATCCCTTCGAACACTCTTTCTGTAGATGCATATTTTAATTTTTCAATCATAACTTATTTCCTATCCTCTTTAAAAATTAATCTTCTTTTTCGTAGATTTCTTGACGTTTTTTAGATTTTGGTAATACTTGTTCGTTATCAAGTAATTCTACTTTTTGTCCTGTAGTTTTTTCAATAACTTCTACGTTATTTAATTTAACGTTAGGATTCCATTTTCTTTCAGCTTTTTTAATTGTTCCGCCACCCATTTGTGTTTTAAGCATTGCTAAAGCACGGATAGCATCTTCTTTACATAATGTATTGTTTGAAAGAATTTCGTTTTCAATACCTTGTTTAGATTTGTTGTTATCAACCATAGCTTTCATGTATTCGTTACCTACTACAAGAGCACCTTGTACTGCTGAGTAAGTCATACCAACTACTGATACTCCACGTTTACCGATTTCTTCAATGTGAGAAGCGAAGTCGATATGGTTGTTACCAAATCCTTCAGTTGTTACGATAGCACCATCGATATCCATTGCTTCGATAGTCATACCTACACGTTTAGATACATAGAATTTTTCTGAGTTAGCTTGAGGTGATCCAACTAATAATACCCCTACTAAGTCAATTTCTTCATCAGCCATTGCTTCAAGTACTAATGGTTCACGATAGTAGTGACGAGAAGTTTCTTTAGAAGCTGGTCCAATACAAGTTAATGCGTGGATACCACCGTCTAAGATTTCTGTTGGTGCAAGCATTACTGGTAGGTTACCAAGGTCAACGTTTGGTTTAGCACCAAGTGTACCAACTGGTTCTACTGGTAAAATTAAGTTATCGTGCATAGCACCTTGTCCCATGATTTCTTTAACGATTAATACTTTTTTGTTTCCTGGGTGACGATATTGTTCAATATTGATGTTTCCAACTACTAGGCTTTCATCGTCTAATTCTTTAAGAGCTTTACGAATTTCTTCTGTAATGTGGTCGAATGCTTTGTGAGCTGCTAATGGTCCTGGACGTTCCATGTTAGCTCCTGCTTTAATTGTAACTTGACCTTTAATGAAGATTTCACCTTTATCTGGAGCTCCTGGACGACCCCACATAATGTTACGTTCTAATTCACCTTCAGAAGAACCAAATTCCCCGATTTGAACTCCGTTAGCATCAGTTCCTGTAAGAACCATTACTACACCTTTAAGTTCACGAGTAATACCGTGACCAAGATCTCCTTCTTCTTTAACAGCGATTGGTTGAACGTCCATGATTGTTTCACTGTAAGTATCGTATTTATCAGGAGTGATAATTTCTAATTTAACACTTTCTACTAAAGCTTCTGATTCAGCAGCTTCTTTACATAAATCTTCTGCTGTTCTTAAAACTAAAGTAGTTCCTTTAATTTCTGTTTTTTCACCAAATTCTACTTTATCAATTTTGTAGTGTTTAGTGTGTAGAGAACGGATAAATTTAGGTTCTCCTTCGTGTTTTTCTTCCTCTTTAGCTGCTACTGCTTCTACTTTTGCTGCTTCAACAGCTTTAGCTTCCACTGCTTGAACTGGAGCTTGTGCTACTGGAGCTGCTTGTCCACCGATAGCTGCTAATGGAATTTCAAGGTTAATGTTTTCACCTTTTCCGATTTGTAGTTTTAATACTCCCGCTGGAGCTTGTACTTGAGCTACCGGCGTAACCGGAGCAACAGGCGCAACTGGTGCGCTAACTTCAGCTACTGGAGCCTCTACTACTTCTTCTTTTTCTTCTGCTTTTTCTTCTCCACCTTGTACGGCATCAATGATACCTGGTGTAATAGGTATTAGAGCGTCTGTTGTTTTTAATAATTTAGCTCCTAATACTTGTCCGATTGTTAATGCATCGTCTGGGAATGATAATAATCCTGAATCTACTAGATCGTCGAATAATCCTGGATCTTCTAAGTTTTCTGGACTAATTACGATACCTTCCTCAGCTCTGCAACAAAATACCGCTTTATCATTTAAGTGCTCTTTTGCAGTTTCTACTGTAATTGACATTACTTCTAACCTCCAACTAATTATTTATTATTATGTAATTCTAAGCTTTTATAGCTTCTGTATAAATGATGGTCAGTGGCACGAAGCACATGATCGGTACTATGATAAACTTTTACTCCTAACCTAGGAGCTACACCTGTCACGGTGTTAGTTCAATCTTGACAAGTACCAGTGATAACTGCTTTCGCACCATCTTTTTTCATTTTCAATACTTTTTCCGCTTGTCCTGGACAAATACCAGGTAATTCACAACGCAATCTACCATTTTTATCAGGTTTCATACGTTTACACATTTGAACAGATACTACTTCTGCACCCATTCCATCAGCTATTTGTCTCAAGCGTTCTTCTTGTGCTCCACATTCACAAATAAGTATTCCTACTTTTTCTTTTTCTTGTGGATATGGCATAGCTACAAGTAACCCACCTGTCGTTTTGTTGATTGGGTCTGTTTCTAATGCAGGTCGCCCTGTAAATGGACCACCACGCACTATTTCTCCGTGTGGATTAATATAACCACCAGCTTTATCTATAAATACGCTTATTGGTAATCCAATTGGTACATCTAGGAAAATACCAGGATTTTGAACACGACCACCAACAGTAATATCTTTATCAATAAGTGGTTTATCTTCTTCAATCGCTTCTACTATACGTTTGATAGTTTCCACGTTTGAAATAATTGCATTTGCTTCTAGTGGCAATTGACCTGGTTTTAAGATTACTCCAAGTGTTTCTCTTACGATAACTCTTTCATCACCAGCAGGATACATATTAGGCAAAATTTTAATACTAATATTAGGTTCATCTTTACATGCTTTTCCTAATGCTAGTAATGCTTTACGATATTTTGTTTTAATAGCAATATATCCTTCTTTTGCACCAGTTAATTCGACTATGTATTTTAAACCTCTAACTAAAACTTCTGGATGTTCTTCCATGAATCTTACGTTGTGACCTAAGATTGGTTCACATTCTGCTGCATTGGCAATAACATATCCTCCAGGAATTTGTGCAGATAACTTAATTCCAGTTGGGAATCCAGCTCCACCAACTCCAACGATACCAGCATCTTTAATTTTTTGAAGTTTATCATCAGTTTTCTCTAATCTAACATAGTCATCAGTTTGTTCTTTATCCAATTTAACAACAATTTCCATATCGTTAATTTCTTCTACTACACCTGATAAACTAGTGTGAATATTTGCCCCTAGCCCATTGGGGGTTGCAACTAGTTGACCACGTTTAACATGATCACCAACATTTACAATTGGTTGACAAGGACCACCAACGTGTTGTTTAAGTGGGATATTGATTTTTTCAACATTAAACTCTAACATTCCATTTTCCTCCTTTCTTTAAAATTTGTTTACAAGCAGTAGTTCCAAACTTCTACTACATTTATTGTATAACAGCACATAACTTTTTGTAAAGGTTTATTTTTATTAAAAAAACAATATATATTCAATTTTTTTTATATAAATATTACGTTTTCTATACAGAATGTTAGTAAGAAAGGATTTTCATTCTAATTTTTTTTAGACTTTTTATTTATTTAATTTATGTATAATTGAAAACAGTTATCAATTTACATAATCTCATAAACTATAACAATGTATACATTTACACATATAACAATATTTTATTAATTATAAAAAAAATATCTATTAATTATAGTTAATCCTATTATATCTACACACTAAAAACCTATAAAATAAGACTTTCAAACACTTTTTTACATACTTTAAATAAATACATGTTATACTACCAACTTGAAATTTATATATACATCTGTATTATAGAAGATGTATGTAAAAATTTATTTTTTAATTACAAAATATACCGACTCCGTAGTAGTTAGATTTTTTCTCTAACTTTCGAGTCGGTACTTTTATAATATGCTCCAAGATTTATATTCTATTTTTTCTAATATATTACTATCATTCAATATTTCCTGTTTTAATTTTAGAAGAAGTAGTGATGCATTAGTAATATTTAATTCACTTATATCCATCCAGTAAATACCGGCAAAATCATTTTTCTCATTGCCTAAAAATGTTTGTATCTCTTTTGACTGATAAGTTTCTATCTCTACATCATAAAATACCATCATATGATGGGAGTGACTCAAAAATCATGATTTTGATATGTACCCCTTTTACTGGACAAACCAGTGAAAGGGGTATTTTTTATGCGTTATAGTTATGAGTTTAAAGTAAAATGTGTTGAGATG
>NZ_JAQMFS010000086.1 GCF_028308085.1 Gemella haemolysans | reverse complement strand
GTAAATCCAAACAATCCAGAAGAAGGATATGAAGTACCAAATATCCCTACAAACCCAGGTGAAGATACACCAATCAACTACGTAGCAAACAAAGCAAACTTAGTAGTTAAATACGTAGATGAAAATGGAAAAGACTTAGTTCCTTCAGAAACAACAGAAGGAAAAGTAGGAGATGAGTACACAACAACTGGAAAAGTAATCAAAGGATACGTGTTAGTACGAGTAGAAGGTGAAGCTAAAGGTAAGATTGGAAAAGATGGTT
>NZ_JAQMFS010000085.1 GCF_028308085.1 Gemella haemolysans | reverse complement strand
TTACAACTTACTTACTTTTTTCTCGGTTTTGTAAATCTGTTTTTAATTTATAGAAAATTATTTTTGATCTAATATATATATTCAGTTTTCATTGTGCTTGAGTATTACTTGAACACTCAAAACTAAACAAATTATCAACGTATTCCTTATCCTTAGAAAGGAGGTGATCCAGCCGCACCTTCCGATACGGCTACCTTGTTACGACTTCACCCCAATCATCTGTC
>NZ_JAQMFS010000009.1 GCF_028308085.1 Gemella haemolysans | reverse complement strand
TCATTGTATGAGAGTTCACTTGTTAAGTATAATTCTACAACATATATCTTTTTTTCGAAAGGATATTCTTCATTTTTTCTTGAACGATATAATCCTTCATCTCCATATTTCTTATATTTGGCGACCCAAATTTCAATATTATTATGAGATTTTATAGCATACTTTTTCGCTAACGATCTTATGCTTATGTTTTCATTTATATACTCTAGTACGACTTTCTTTTTAAATTCAAAATTATATTTAGTCATAAAAATACCGACCTCCAAAAAGTTAGATTTTTTGGTCTAACTTTTTGGGGTCGGTACA
>NZ_JAQMFS010000084.1 GCF_028308085.1 Gemella haemolysans | reverse complement strand
CAAACTTAAAGAAAACAAGAAAAAATCTAAGCAGCAAAATGCTGCCTAGATTTCATTTCCTATTTTTCTCCATGCCCCGAATTTGACAAAGAGCCAATATAAAAAAATCCAAGACAATTTAAAAAGCTAATTAAAGCTTTCTAAAATCGCCTTGAAATTTTATTATTTTATACTAATTTTTTTCTTCCGAATTTATTATAAATAACAACAATAAAAACTAAATTAACAGAAATTATACCAATAGGAACAATAATCGCTTTATGTAGATAATATTTCGACATAGCTGCCCCTAAAATTACTCCGAATAAAAATACACTAATTACTGTAGAATAAATAATTAACGGTGTTTTACTCTCTTGTTTTTTCAAAACAACAAGCTTGTATAGATGCTCACTCATTGAACGTAAATTACCAGTACAAAATACACTAGCAAATACTAAATTATTAACTTTTCTAAAACCATCATATTGAATTGCGCAAATAAAAGAAATAACGATAGGTCTCACATCGATTCCAAAAAACTGGTGTTTTATTGAAATTACTATTAAAGATGTCATTTGTATCAATAATAACATAAATATATGCTTGAAAATAGATAACTCTTTATACCTGTACTCAATAAACTTACTTACTAATACCCCTACAACAAAAGAAAATATAGGGATTAAATAATGTAGGACCTCTCCAAAATTCCCCTCAATTAAATCAATACCTACAAAAATCAAATTCCCCGTTTGAGCATTAGCAAAAATACCTCCACAGTTAACAAATGTATATGCATCAAAAAAACCACCCATAACCGTCAATAATAAACAGAACATCAATTGTTCATGTACTGGAAGATTTTTATTAATCAATGTCTCTCGTAAATTCATAAACTCTAAAATCACTCCTCATAAAAATTAATCAAATATAGTTTCCCAATTTTCGATATTATTATAACAATCGAAACACATTTCTAATTGTTTTTTTGTCGTTCTAGTTGTTGATAATTCTGGTAATTCATCAAGCGAATAAAATTCTGCTCCCAATGTTTCAGTATTTTCAACAAAACTATGACTCACATATTCACATAAAACAAACACCTTAACCATTCCAAATGGAAAATTTACATGATGATGTCTATTATAATCAAGTACTGCAATAATTTTCACAGGATTAACAACAGCTCCTGCTTCCTCACTAGCTTCTTTTATTGCATTCTCTTTGATACTCATATTAACATCTTGATAACCACCCGGAAGAGCCCACTTACCATCAAACTGTTCTTTAACTAATAAAATTTTGTTATCTTTAATAACGGCTGCTCTTGTTTCTACTTTAGGTGTTTGATATCCCAATTCTCCAGCAAAATCTAGCTTAACTTTCTCTACAGGAATATCATATTTATATGATAACATTTCACATGCAATTTCTCTAATTCTTTCTGATCGCTCTCTATCAAATTTATCTTTACTATAAGCTAAACTGCATTGAGAAAGAAATTGAAGCTCTTGTGCCCATTTTTTCCAAACATCATTTTTAAATACCCTTACTATGTCTTCAACACTTCTAATAAAAATAGCATTTTTAACATCTAGAAAATCATATTCTTGTTTCATTAAGAATACATTAGCCAATGTAGAACTAAGGTTATTTTTATTATCAGTTAAAAACAAAACATTAGATTCAAAAATGTCTGGACTTTCAATAAATTCAAAAGGTATCTCATTATCAAAAAACAATTGTTTTATATCACTTGAAATATTATCTTTTAAATTCTTATCGATATATAATTTTTGATACATAAACTACCCCCAAAGTTTTATTTATTTTATTATATCATATTTTTTGAAAATTTCTAGAAAACTATGAAAAATTAGATTCGTTTTCATTATTTTTTTGTACAATAACATATTATATATATCACTACTTTAATTATTACACACAAATGTTATAAATACAATTTATTAATAAAAATGTTGCTAGATTTCGATAATAGTTGTATAATAGTTAGTGTAAGAAAAAATTAAGGAGTGATAACGATGAAATATATTATTTCACTAATTTGGTCATTTATATTCGCATTTATTGTAATATTTATCGTATCATCTATTTTAGGTAGCAATGGTGAAGTTAATACACTTCGTGACTGTGCTATTCTTTCTGTAATGTTTACAGTATTTGTTGCATTACTAGACGCTGTAGGTTTAGATAAAAAACGTTAAACGAAGCTATTTAAAACTTTAATAAAAATTTTTCACAAAAGAAAGTAGGTATTGAGGTAAATCCTCTTTCCTACTTTTTCTTTAAATATGAGGAGATGATAATATAATGAATAATGTATTAGCTACTATGTGCTACATTGACAATGGCGATAGTTTCTTAATGTTAAAAAGAACAAAGAAAGAAAACGATATTCACGAAGGTTTAACAATTAGTGTTGGTGGAAAGTTTGAACCTGGGGAAAGTCCTGAAGATTGCGTAATTAGAGAGGTAAAAGAAGAAACAAACTTAGATATTATTAACCCTAAATTAAGAGGTATTATTACCTTCCCTAATTTCGATGGTGAACGTGACTGGTATACTTATGTATTTACTGCATCTAACTACAAAGGTACACTGACAGAAGATTGTAACGAAGGTGACTTAGTATGGGTTAAAAAATCTGAAATCCAAAATATAAAAACATGGGAAGGTGACTATATCTTCCTTGATTGGTTAGTTAAAGATAAACCATTCTTCTCAGCTAAATTCAATTACAAAAATAATGAATTCGTAGACTACGAAGTTACATTTTATGAATAATTCAATAGGAGTAAAATTATGAATATAGAAATTAATAAACAATTCAAACAAAAATATATAGTGTCAGATACAAACACAGCTAAATTCATGGGAAGCGGTGATCTAGAAGTATTAGCCACTCCAAGTCTTGTAGCATTTATGGAAAATGCTGCTAAAACATACCTGAACACTTTCTTATCAGATGAGTTTGGTAGTGTTGGAAGTAATATAAATATTAACCATCTTGCTCCTACTTTGGTCGGTAAAGAAATTACAATTCAAGGAGAAATTGCTGAGGTTATTAAAGAAAAAGTTATTATTTTTTCTTTAGAGGCCTTCGAAGAAGATAAAAAAATCGGTGATGCTTCACACACGAGAGTAATTATTAACAATAAAAAATTTATTGATAAATTAACCAAATAGAATACTAAATAATTTTCAAGTAAAAAAAGGAAGGCTGTAAATCTACAACCTTTCTTTTTTTACAATTTTACTTATTAAAATTCGTTAGAAAACATTAATTCTAAGAAATATTCTTTTAGTACTTTAATATATGTACCCTTCATACCTAATGATTTAGATTCAATAATACCTGCACTCTCTAATTTTCTAAGAGCATTTACGATTACAGATCTAGTAATTCCTACTCTATCCGCAATCTTACTAGCAATTAATAATCCTTCTGTTCCATCTAATTCTCTAAAGATATGTTCAATAGCTTCTTTCTCAGAGAATGATAATGAGTTCAGAGCCATATTAACCATATCTTTATCTCTTGCTAAGTTTTTCTCTTTATCTTGTTTTTCATGTAAAATCTCGATACCTACTACTGTAGATGCATACTCAGCTAAAACTAAATCATCATCTTTGAAATCATTATCCATTCTACCAATTACAAGTGTACCTAAACGGTCTCCACCACCTCGAATTGGTAAGATTACAGTATAACTGTTTCCTTCAAAGCGTTCTTCTTCTTCTTCAGGGAAAATTGATAATGGGTCTTGGAAAGGAATATTAACCTTTGTGGCATAAACTTTTAATGTTGCATCCAAATACGCTTTAGGAACCTTTCGTTCTTGGATAATTTTTTCCATACGTTCATTTGAATAATCAACGATTGAATCATAACCAAGAATATTTCCTTCAGTATCTAGAATATAAACTACTGAATCTAAAATTGGACTAAGACGCATAGCCATAGCTTCAAAGTCTACGTTTTCGTGGCGTCCTTCTTGTAAAATTGTACTAATTTTTCTTGTTTTTTGTAATAAACTTGCCATTAATTTTCTCCTTACAAAATACTTCCCTGACTATTATAACATTTATTTCAATAAATTGTAAGACTTTTTAAAAATTAATTTAATCAATTTTGAAATTTTCTAACATTTCTAGCGATCTTTTAGCATATCTTTCATATTTTTCCTTTTTATCTTTGATTCTTTCAGGAAGTGGTTTGATAATACCAAAATTCGCATTCATTGGCTGGAAGTTTTTACTTGTGCTATCAACGATATAGTTAGCCATTGCCCCTATCATTGTTTCAGTTGGAAATACTACATCTCTGTCTTCAGTATTATAAAGTGCATTTAACGCCGCAACAATACCTGAAGCTGCACTTTCAACATATCCTTCTACCCCTGTCATTTGACCAGCGAAATAAATATTTTTTTCTTCTTTTAATCTATATGTTTTTTCTAATAATTGCGGAGAATTTAAGTATGTATTTCTGTGCATAACACCATATCGTACGATATTAGCATTTTCAAGCCCAGGAATCATATTAATTATTCTCTTTTGTTCACCCCATTTAAGGTGTGTTTGGAATCCAACAATATTGTATAGAGTTCCTTCACTGTTATCTTGACGCAATTGAACAACAGCATATGGACGTTTATCAGTTTTTGGATCTTCTAATCCTACTGGTTTCATCGGTCCAAATAATAGAGTTTTCTCTCCACGTTTTGCCATTTCTTCAAAAGGCATACACCCTTCAAAGTAAATTTCTTTTTCAAATTCTTTTAACGGAGCAGCTTCAGCTGTTATTAATTCATTATAGAAATTAGTGAATTCTTCTTTTGTCATCGGACAATTTAAATAAGCCGCTTCTCCTTTATCATATCTTGATTTAAGATAAACTTTCTCCATATCAATAGAATCTTTTTCTATAATCGGTGCTGCTGCATCATAGAAATATAATCCATCTTGTTTAGTATAGTTTCTAATATCTTGACTTAATGCATCTGATGTAAGTGGTCCTGTTGCTACTATTACAGGTACATCTCCTTTAGGAATTTGTGGTAGTTCTTCACCGATAACATTAATATTTGGATGATTTTTAATAGTTTCAGTAATCATTTCTGAGAATTTATCTCTATCTACCGCAAGTGCTCCACCAGCTGGTACTTGTGTTGCATCCGCACATTTAATAATGATTGAATCTAACATTCTCATCTCTTCTTTTAATAATCCAACAGCATTTGTTATATTATTAGCTCGTAGCGAGTTAGAACAAACCAACTCTCCAAAGTTTTGTGTTTTATGAGCTGGAGTCATTTTCTTAGGTCTCATCTCATAAAGATCAACCTTTACTCCACGTTTTGCAAGTTGCCAAGCAGCTTCACTTCCTGCCAGTCCTGCTCCAATTACAATTACTTTTTTTTCCATTAATAATCTCACTTTCTATTTTATAATAAATCTGAAAAATCTTCTTTTTCTTCTTTTTTAGCTTCTTGTTCTCTCATATATTGAGTAATAACTCTACCATTTTTATCAAATAAATATGTTTGAACACTATCTAATGTCTCAGTTATTAAATCTGAGTAGTCATCTCGTGCTTCATAAGCTTTAATTTTTTCTAATCTTGGTTTTGTTTTTGGTGCCTTTGGTGTGAAAATTGTACAACAATCTTCAAAAGGAAGATTAGAAATTTCTAATGTTTCAATTTCTTGAGCAATTTTAATTATATCTACTTTATCCATTGTCAATAGTGGTCTTAATATCGGTAGGTTAGTTACCTCATTAATACAATTCATCGACTCTAGTGTTTGAGAAGCTACTTGACCTAATGATTCTCCTGTAGCAATTGCTAAACATCCTTCTTTTTTAGCTACTTCTTCAGCTATACGTAACATGAATCTTCTTGTCGAAGTCATAGTATAATTCGATGGAACACGTTTAACGATCTCTGTTTGTAATTTAGTAAAGTTAACAACGTGTAATTTAATTTTCCCTACTACTTGACTTAATTTTGTAGTTAAATCAAAAATCTTTTGTAACGCTTCTGCAGAAGTGAATGGAGGGGATTGGAAATGAATCATTTCAACTTCTACACCCTTAACTTGAAGTGTGTGTGCAGCTACTGGTGAATCAATACCACCAGATAATAGTAATAAAGCTTTCGAAGAAGTATTAACTGGGAAACCTCCCACTCCTTTTATAAAATCAGTAAAAATAAATATTCCTTCACTACGAACTTCCACATTAATAACAAAATCAGGTTGTTTTACATTTACTTTTAGATTTTTGTAGTTTATTAACACATGACTTCCAAATACATTATTTAATTCATTTGTGTTGTGCGGGAAGTTTTTATTTGGTCTTTTGGTTTGAATTTTAAATTTGTATTCCTTATCTAACTTAGTTTCAAGAAGCTTATCAATAACCTTCTTAGCTTCTTCAACATCTAATCCCGCTCTTAATACAGGTGAAAAATTATGAATACCTGGTACTCTTTTTAATCTTTCCATAATTTCATGAACATCTTCATTGTGATCTAAATGTATATACATTCTATCTCTTTTTGTTTGAACATGAAAACCTGTTAATCCTTGTAAATTATATCTAATATTTTTTGTAAGTTTTTTTAGAAATTCATTTCTATTCCCAGATTTTAGAGTAAGTTCTCCGTATCTTACTATAATATGACTAAATTCCACTTTCAATTACCTCTTTAAATTTTTTATTGTACTCATCTATTAATACTTCAATAAACGTTTCAACTTCTTTTCTTGTAGTTTCATATGAGAAACTAACTCGAATACTACCTTCTATATTTTCCTTAGATAATCCCCTTGCATACAATGCCTCATTAAGATGGAATGTTTTTGAAGAACAAGCACTAGTTGTAGAAACCATAATACCTCTATCATTCAAGGCATTAACAATTACCTCACCCTTAATTTTTGGTAAGCTAATATTAACAATAGAATCCATAAAGTTTTCACTCAATGGTGAATTAATTACTATATGCTTATATTTAGAGAATTCATCAACAATAAGTTTTTTATATTCCTTGTGTTTAGCTTTTATCACTTCAACTTTTTCTTGCGATAATCTTAATGATTTTGCTAAACTTACCGCAGCTGCTACATTTACTGTTCCACTACGTAATCCATCCTCATGTCCACCACCAAAAGTAATATTATGAACTGTTCGTCTAGATTTTAAATACAACACTCCAATACCTTTTAATCCATGAAATTTATGTGCAGAAATAGAATAACTATCAACTTTTGAAAGGTCAATACTATTTTTTAATACTCCTTGCACACCATCAACATGAAAATGAACTTTTGGAAAATCTTTTAGTATTTCTGAAATTTCATTGATAGGTTGAATTGCCCCGAATACATTATTAACTTGCATCACACTTAATAATATAGTTTCTTTATTTAATAATGTTTTTAAATGATTTAAATCTATAATACCATTCTCATCAACATTAACATAGTCTAAAATAAAACCACGTCTTTCTAATTCTCTAAATGTTTCTAAAACTGAAGGATGTTCAATCTTAGAAACAATAATTCTATTTCCAAAATCTTTCTTGTGTTCAACACTTCCTAATAATGCAATATTATTACTCTCGGTAGCACATGAAGTAAAAAAGATACTATCTTCCCCTACACCAAGAATAGTTGCCACTTGAGCTCTTGCAGCTGAAAGAAGCTTATTAGTTGTTTTTCCAAATTTGTTGATACTAGCTGGATTTCCATAATAAGACGTATTAACTTCCACAAAAGCATCTAGAGCTTCTTTATACGGTTTAGTCGTAGCACAATTATCTAAATATATCATACTATCTACCTTTCTTTCTCAATAATTAAATATGTTTTTAAAAAATAAACATATTTTGAACCACTATAAAGTATATAATAAAATCAATTATTTATCAATTAAACAGGATATATTTAATATATCTACATTCATAAATTCATCGTAAAGTTTTAAAAGTATAAGAGGAGCCTCTCAAAAATATGAAATTTTCATATTAGTGAGAAACTCCTTTAATTATTTATAGTTACTCTTTATATTCATTTGCTACAACATCTTTAAGAATTTGATCCCATTTTGGTAAATTTCTATCTATTCTTATAGCACGGTCACTATCTGTTCCTAGAATATTGTGAGAACTTGAAGCGATAATAAATACTTCTCCATCCACAAAAAATTCATAAGAAAAAATCGTTTTGATTCCGCTATGTTTTTCAATCCATGCTTTTATAAAAATATCTTGACTATTATATCTTATATTGGATCTTATCGAATACTTAACATCAATATCAGCATAATATAAATTATAGTTAATTAAAGAATCGATATCTATACCTAAGCCGTTTAAATAATACTTCTTAGCAAGATTCATCCATTCGTAAACATATTTATTATCTAAAAAACCAGCTTGATTGAAAAATTTTTTTTCTAATTTAAATTTAATCGTTTTTTCGTACACTTTATTTCTCCTTTGCAATCAATTCTGAAATTTTTTCCATTAATATAGCAGTAATCTCGTCATGAGTTTTACCTTCTTCTTTTAAAGAAGCAGCATCTATCTCATCACCAATTACTATCTTAATACTAGAAAAAATTCTAAAATTTTTATTTGGGATAATAGCAAATGGAATAATTTTTGTTTTTGCTCTCGTAGCGATAAATGACGCTCCATTATGAGATTGACCAAGGTCTAAATCTTTTGAATGAGAACGAGTACCCTCAGGAAAAATCCCGATAACTTCTCCTTCTTTAAGTAATTTAATACTATTATTTATCGCTGTTCTATCAAATGTGCCTCTTTTTATAGGAATTGCTCCTGTCGCTTCTAAAGCTTGTTTAACAAAAACTATTTTAAACAATTCTTCTTTAGCTATGAAGCGGATATTTTTCTCGAAAAAAGCTGGGAATAATAATGGATCATGATTACTCAGGTGATTCCCTGAGATTACTACACCTTTAGCATTTTCTATTTTTTCTTTATTAACAATCGTAACTTTATAAAATGTTTTATAAAATAAACTTAATAATATTCTTACAAAATTATACATGCTACACTCCTATTTAATATTATCTTTCTACAGCTTTCACTAGTTCAGTCATTTTATCAACAACTTCGTCAATAGTCATAGAAGTCGTGTCTAATAACGTTGCAGAATCAACTTTTACTAGTGGGGCAATATCTCTATTTTCATCTTGCCAATCTCTAGATTTAATATCTTCCTTAACTTTTTCAAAATCAACATTTTCTAGACCTTGTCGTTCAAAATCCAATACCCTTCTTCTTGCTCTTTCTTCAACAGATGCTGTTAAAAATATTTTAACATCTGCATTAGGTAGGACAACTGAAGCAATATCACGTCCATCCATAATAATATTATTAGTATGAGCTAGATTTCTTTGAGTATCAATTAGGAATTCTCTTACTGCAGGAGATTTAGCGAATAATGAAGTATACTTACTAACTTCTGCAGTACGTATTTTATCACTAACTTCCACATCGTTTACATATACATATTGAACACCATCAACATATTCTACTCTAAAATCTAACTCTTTAAGTAATTCTTTAATTTTATTTTCTTCCAATTCTTTTAGATCATTAGATAGAAAATTATAAGTTAATGCACGATACATAGCACCAGTATCAACATAGTTAAATCCTAGTTTTTCAGCTACCATTTTTGTTATCGTACTTTTTCCAGATCCTGCTGGCCCATCTACAGCCACTGATACATATTTCATTATATACCTCTCAGACAAATTTTTTCAATATACATTATAGCACAGACTTGCTTTTAACACTACATTTATACGAAAAAAATTTTTTTAACATCATCATTAATTAAACTCAATCTATAAATTTAACAAGATGTATCTCTATAATTTTACTTAAGCTTTAATCCTGCTAATCCTGCTAGTGCGTTATTTTCTAATTTTTCCTGCTTCATGTATTTTTTCATATCTACACGGCTAGCCTTATCTTTTTTACTTGATTTAATTCTCTTATCGACTTCTTTTTGTTTCAACGAATTTCCACATTGACAGCGATATGTAGCATTTTCCCCATTTCCGAATAACGTCATTTTCTTATGACAATTATCACAACGAAGATTTGTTAAACGGCTAATCACCTTGCGATTACGACAGTTTGGATTAGAACATTTTAGCATTTTAGTTCCTTTTTTATCTACTTCTAACATAAAACTATCGCACTCTTCACATTTCTTACCACTAATGTTATCATGCTTGAACTTATCTTCACTATCTTTAATTTCTGCGATACAAGATTTTGTATATTGTTTAACATCATTTAGAAACTTATCTTTAGAAAGTTTATTTCTAGCAATATTATCAAGTTGTTTTTCCCATACCGCTGTTAGAGACGGACTCTTAAGATTTTTCGGAACTAAATTAAGTAGCTGTTTAGCCTTATTAGTAGTTTTAATTCTTCCATTATCCAATACTAAATAATCATTCGTAAATAGTTTCTCTAATATATCCGCCCTTGTCGCAACAGTTCCGATACCATTTGTTTCCTTAAGAATTTTTCTTTCATTCTCATCATCAACAAATTCAAATGGATTTTCCATAGCATATATTAAACTACCTTCAGTATAATAACTAGGAGGAGTAGTTTGTTTCTTATTATAAACTAATGATTCAAGTTTAAGACTATTATTCATTAGATTAATAACTTTATCTTGGATTTCTTCTTTACTTAAAACTTTATAACCTTCCTGAAGAACTTTTAGACCTTTTGCTGAAAACACCTTATTTTCTAGAGTAAATGAGTAAGTTGTTTCTTCATATTTATAGTCAGGTAGTAAGTTTTCTAAAAATCTTTTTGCCACTAAATTATATATTTTCATCTCCATCTCAGACATAGACATATAATTTGGTCTTTGTTCTGTAGGTATAATCGCATGGTGATCACTTACTTTTGCATTATTAATAATTTTCTTAGCATTTAAGTCTTTTTCTCTTAGTAACTTAGCCGTGATTTCTTTAAAATCTCCACCTATAGCCTGCACACGATCTCTTAAAGTATTTTTCATATCACTTGTTAAATATCTACTATCCGTTCTAGGATATGTCAATACCTTATGTCTTTCATAAAGACTTTGAACAATATTCAGCGTCTGTTTCGGTGACATACCAAATAAAGCACTTGCTGTTTGTTGAATATCTGTTAAATTATATAATGGTTTAGCCGAAGAAGTCTTAGATTTTTTTTGAACATCGTTAAATTTAATATCTTTATTAATATTTTTCTTAATAAATTGTTCTGCTCTACCTAAATTAAACTCACTGTTACCGCAGCTAAACTTAACACCATCAATTTGTGCTTCAAATGTAAAATAATCTTTCGGCTTAAACTGTTTAATTTTTTCTTCTCGTTCGAAAACCATCTGTAAAGTTGGAGTTTGAACTCTACCACAGTTTAGAGATGCATTGTATTTTAGTGTTAAGGCTCTTGAAGCATTAATCCCAACTAACCAATCTGCATTAGCGCGAGCTATACCAGAATGATATAATCCTAGATATTCTTTTCCATCTTTTAAATTTTTAAATCCATCTTTAATTGCCTTATCAGTTACAGACGAAATCCATAGACGTTTAATATTTTTATTACATTTAGCTTTATCAATAATGTAGCGAGCAACTAACTCACCCTCACGTCCAGCATCAGTTGCAATAATAATTTCATTAACATCTTTTCTATTTAGAGCATTCTCCACTACTTTATATTGTTTAAAAGTCTTCTTAATAACCTCAGTCTTCATATATTTCGGAATCATCGGTAAACTTTCTAAATTCACATTATTAAATTCTTTATATTTATCCGGTGTTTGAAGGGTAATCAAGTGTCCCAATGCCCATGTAACTACATATTTATCTCCCTCTAAGCAACCATTCTTATTATTTTTAGCACCGAGATTCCTCGCAATATCACGAGCAACCGACGGTTTTTCACAAAGTACTACACTTTTCATCAATAATATCCTCACATATTTTTCTATACTACTATAATTATTATAATAGAAATAAATTAAAATAACTAGTAGAACTTATAATCACTATCACTTTCCTTCAACATTAGTTGTAAAATACACCTCATATATATTATAATTTATATAACAACAAAGGAGGATTTGTCTATGAAACTTTATTTAGCAGGAGCACTATTTAATGAAGCGGAGATCGCTCAACGTTTAAAAGAAGGAAAATTATTAAGTGAAAGATTCGGAGAAAAATTATCTGTTTTCAATCCAATCGAGCAGCCTTTCAATGAAGATAAACAAACATTACCTACACCACAAGATATTTTCAATGGAGATACATACGCAGTAGAAAATTGCGACATATTCTTAGCAGATGTAACTAACGAAGACAGCGGAGTTATGGTAGAATTAGGAATAGCTATTGCAATGAACAAAAAAATCATAGCTATTAATTCTGATATTAGATTAAAATCAGCTAACAAATACGATATACCTAGCTATGCAATGAACCATTACGTTCTTGGTGGTATTTTAAAACATGGTACACTAGTATACAGCTTTGAAGAAGCTATGGACGAACTAGAAAAACTGTTTTGTCTAAAAACTAAACTTTAACATTAAAAAGGGTTGACTCAAACTAATTAATAGATTGAGTCAACCCCTTTATTTTTATTTAACTTTCAATTTCTTATCTTTTAATTCTAATACTACATCAGCAGCATTTGCTAATTGGTTACTATGAGTAACAACAATTACACATTTATTATTCTCAACAGCAACTTTTTTTAGAATATCAATAATCTCTTGTGCAGTATTCTCATCTAAGTTTCCTGTTGGTTCATCAGCAAGTATAATTGGTGCTTCAGATACTAATGCTCTCGCTATAGCTACACGTTGTTGCTGACCTCCAGAAAGTTTCATAACATTACGATTAATCTGCTCTTCTTCCAATCCAAGTTTTAGAAGAATATCTTTATTCACATTTTTCGAAACTAGCTTTAGATTCTCTAATGGTGTTAAATAATCAATAAGATTATAATTTTGAAATACTAAAGAAATATCTTTTCGTCTGTGTTCACTATATCCTATTTTTTCAATATTTACGTTATCAAATAAGATTTCCCCACTAGAAGGAGTATCTAACCCAGCTAATAAAGATAATAAAGTTGATTTACCAGCACCTGACTTTCCTATTATTGCATAAAACTTCCCTACTTCAAAGTTATAAGTAATTCCACTTAGTACTTTTGATTTGCTATTTTCATATAAGTAATCTACATTTTTTAATTTAAAAATCGACATTTCTTAATCCTCTCTAATTTATTTGCGTTAAAATTTTCTTCGGTTTCATTTTTAATATTGGTAGTAAAGCAACTATAACTGAGATCATTACAATAGTTATCATAACAACTATCACACCAATAATATCTGAACCATTAATCGAAATTTTAGTTAGTTCATCACTAATTATTTTCGGTAAATCTTCTGAAAAAATACTTGTAGTATTACCTCTAATATATTTAAGTAAGATAAACTCTAGTCCTAAAGCTGATAAAAATCCAAATATCGTAACCATTAAAGTTTCTACAGCAAATTGTAAAATTAAATTTATTTTACTTATACCTAACGATAGTAAAACTCCAATTTCATATAATCGTTCTCTTATCCAAAACATAAGCACTAGTGATAAAATCACAACTCCTACAATTACACTACCAATTCTAATCATATTTGTAAGTTTTGTAATACTTTCAACTGAAGAAGTAACTAATTCGTAATTTTTGTTGGATTTTGAGACAGCGATATTATTTATTCCCAAACTCTCAACGCTTCTTATAATATCATCTAACTTAGTTGGATTATTAACTCCATACTCTACAGATGTAACTTTGTTATTAGAAGAATAGTCTAATAACTTTTGGCTAGAGTTATAATCTGTATAAACTGTATTTTCTATAAAATCTGAACTTAATCCTTCAAAATTATTAGTCTTCTCCCCTGAAAAAATTCCAACTACTACAAATTCAACAGTTTTACCATTTTGTTCTAATTTAATCTTATCACCTAAGTTTAAATTGTTCATTGAAGCAAATTTTTCATGAACTAGGATTTTATTTTGATCATTTTCTTCTATATGTCTTCCCTTTTCTAGTTTCAGAACTTCACTTTTAAAATCTATATTATTTTTTGTAGAAGTTATTCCATTCATCATCACTAAATTACTCTTATTTTTTATTTCCTCAGTAATGGTAATATTTTGATTTTCTTGAACAACTTTTTTGTCTACTACATTAACAGACTTCGCATAAAGATAATTCTTCTGGTTTACTCCAGCAACTTCATTAATTTTCTTCAAAGTATCCTTTTCTATTTCCTTATTTGATTTATCTATACTTTCAATAGTAAATCCAAAGTTAACATCTTTATATAGATTTTTAGAGATAGTTCCCACAGTTGTATTTAGTATACTTCCACTCAATAAGAACAACGATATTAGTGTAACAATGAAAAATAAAATGGTACTCCTAACTTTTTTTCTAATAATATAAAGATATGCCCTATTAAAAATACTCATGAGTTTCTCCTTACATTAGTTAATATCCGATAATAAATCTTTTGGTTTTCTATAAGCCAATCTACTAGAAGCAATACCTACAGCAACAATAATAATTATAATTCCCACAACAACTACTGTTATCATATTGCCAAGTCCTACACTTACATCTAGTGCTGTAATAATTTTATTCGCACCTTCAACTTCTGCATTTGCTCCAAGATTAACACCATTAGCCTGACTAGATATAGATTTACTTACCGACTTAATAGACTGTTGTAAAATTTGATTACCAATACTTTGACTTATCGCACTTCCAACAAAATACGAAGCTATAAAACTTGGAATACTAATTAGCAGAACCTCAAGAATAAATTGACCAATAATACTTGCTTTTGTCATCCCGATTGCTAAACTTACACCAATCTCTTTTCTTCTACTGTTTATCCATAAGAATAATATTAGAGAAAGAATTACTATACTAAATACTATTGTAGCTATAAATACTCCGTTAGTTAAGCTATATATTGTATCTAATGATTGTTGTAATGCTGGGAAGTTTTGATTGCTTTTAACAAGCATATATTGTTTCCAGTTAATAGGTAATTTCTTAGCATCGTTAATTACACTATCTACCTTATCTTTTCCATCAACTAAAAAGGTTGCATCTTGATATATTTCTTTTCCATCTTCATAGTTATATAAAGTTTTAGTAGTTTGAGTATCTGCTATAAAAATATTATCATACAGCTCCATGTGACTAGAAGTTACACCTTTATTTTGTCCTCCAAAAATACCAACTACAGTAACTTCTACCTCTTTATCAGATTTTTTCTCATTATCGGCATCATTTGGATTACCTTTTAATTTAATCTTATCTCCAACTTTAACTTTATTCTTCTTCGCAAAACCTTCATGAATTAAAACAGAGTTTTTATCATCATCTTTAAGATGTCTACCCTCTTGTAACTTAAGTGTCTCAGCCGAGAATCTATCGTCTAATGAAGAATCATTAGTTCCACTTACAATCACAGTTTTAGAGAAAAGTTGTCTTTGTTTGTTGTTTTTCTCCTCTTGTTGATGATTAGCAAGTTTTAGTGGTTCTAAATCAACTAGATCTGCACTCACATTCATTCTTTTTATATATTTTTTCACACCAGGAAGATTCTTTATTTTTTCTATATCTTCTCCGATTAAGTTACCAGCACCTCTTGCAGTACCTGGATTAGTTTTTCTATTAATCTCCATAGAAAAACTACTAGTTATATTCTGGAAAGTTTCTTTAGATAAAGCATCCGTTGATTTTTTTATTGAAATAGTACTTAAAATTAATGATGACATTGTTACTAAAATCAAAAATATAACAAATGATTTAAAACTTTTCCTAGTTATATATAACCAAGCTTTAGTTAAAATTGACATTTTTTACACCTCTTTTTATAATATTTTAACTTAAATAGGATTAATAACTATTATCAACCTTTATTTATATGATAACGCTTTTACTTAAAATTAAACTTATATTATTCATATAAATTTAAAACGTTTTAATTAATAATACAAATAAAAATCCAAAACACAAGATTCATTTGTTTCTCGATATTTTGGATAAACACATTTTTAATTAATTTACACTATCATTAATAGATAATTTTTTAGAATTCAAAATCAATACCTGTTTTATTTCTCTCATAAAACCATTTAACTAATCTATCCCGAGTTAAATTATCAGCAAGAAGATTGTTTAAAGCAATTTGTGCATCTAAATAACGTATACATTTGTTAGCAAGTTCTACTCCTTCAGGTTTATTGAGCTTAAGTTGAATTTGAGCTAATATGTAGTTAAAAGCATTCATATGATACTGAAAATAAGTAACATTAGCATAATGCGTCTTGAGTAAATTTATAGCTTCTATACACCTTTCTTCAGCCTCTTCAACAAATCCTCTTCTCGATAACAATGCTACAGCACCATGTACTAATATCAGAAATCTTTCCGATCTGTCAACAGAAAATATACTATCTGAATTAACAGGTTTCATGTTTTCCTCTATTACACGGCGAATAAAATCATCTGAAAATTCTTCTGCTGTAGATGTTCTTAACATAAAAGTTAATGTTAACATTTCATTAGAATTATGACTATCTAAACTTCTTAGATGATTTAAAACAATTTCCCTATTTTCTTTAATTATCTTAGGTCCCTCAAGATCACCAGATATACTAATAATCTGATCAATATATAGTCTTTCATTCATACTTATTTTATCTTTTTGTAAGCTTTTTACAGCCAAAGATCTAATAGCTGTGGTACTTCCTGACGAATCTAGATTTCTCACTTCTCTTAAAAATTCAGATATATCGAAACCTACAAGTGGTATATATTCAGATAAATAATCATGATATTTAATACCAATATTTACAAGTAGCTTTTCGAATACATCTAAAGAAACACTAGTTTCATCAGCCTCGAATCTGATTAAAGTTCTCACTGAAATGGCATCACCTGCTGCATCTTTCAGTTTTATGCCTCGTTCTTCTCGTATTTGTTTGAAGACTTTTCCATGTATTTTTTTCTCGTCCACTTAAGTATCCGCCTCCTAAATAAATCTCAGTACAATTATAACATAAATAATGTAATTAATGTTATAAGACTGCTTAATTTTTTCATTTTTATTAAATCATTCAAGTTAAATGTTCACAATTTAGACAAATTAAAAAAGAGTAACCGACAACACAACACAACACAGTTACTCTTTTTTATGCCTATATTATTCTCCGTTTAATTACCCTTGTTTTATAAACTTCAAAATTAATACTTTTCTCATCATTATTATATTTTTTACTTAATTATATTTAGGTACATAATATTTTTCTCCAATTTTGTTAAATATAAATTCTTTTGAACAACTTTTTCAAATTAATTTATAATAGCAAGTTAACAAAATTATCTTTAATAAACTTCAACTTTCTTTTCTATAATTATACCTTCTTTTCCCTAGTATATCTATGTCAACGAAAAAACAACCAAAAGTGTTAACAAGATATTTTGTCTTTGTTTTAGTAAATAATAAGTACGGACTCTTATAGACATTTATTATTATAGCATTATTTTTTCATAATTTACGTTCTGTGTTAAAATTGTCACTTTTTGGCATTTTATAGTTTATATTTACACAAAAGTGACACCAGTGACACTCTTTTGGATTTAATACTAGAATTATTTTTTAAAAGTAATTATTTTCTAAAATTCTTTAGATTAATTTTGTTATTTTATAACAGTAGAAATCGCTCAGAAATAAGAAATAATTAGATGTATTGAATTCTAAGAAATTCATTATCTTAAAATTTCTTTAATAAAAATTTAATACTAAAATTTAATTAATTAATTTTAAGTTTTATTAGCTTAATTTTTTCAATATTCGTTTTCTACTTTATTCTTTTCTACTTATATTTATAAAATAATTGTCCCCCCTTCTCATAAAAAGGGAGACAATTAAACTATTATTTAACTTAATTATTCTCTTTATTTTTACGTAGTTTCGCAGCTACTGCTAATGCTACTAATCCTGCTACAGTTGCCATTCCTGTTTGACTTTCACCTGTATTAGGTAGAGTATTTAATCCATTTGAATTGACTCTTGGGCGTTGTAAGTTAGGTTGGTTATTTGATGAACTTGGAGCTTTGTCACCTGGTTTTGGCGTATCTTCAGGACCTGGTTTCGGATCTGGGTTGTCTCCTTGATTTTTCCTTGGGTTTTGGTCTTTTTCTAGAGTTTGTTCTTTACCTGGGATTAGATCTTTATTTAATTCTTTTCCTAGTTCACCTGGTTTTTCAGGATTCTTATCTTCTGGTGTTCCTGGTAAATTAGGTTTTTCTTCTTTAATAGGAGTTTCTGGAATTTCTGGGATTATTTCAGATTGTCTTTTCTTCTCTTCTTCATCTCTTAAATATTTCTCTAAATCAAACTCTATTGGATCTATTGTATTATTATCAGCTAATACTGCCCATTTGAAGTTTTCTAATCTATACTGTCTTTGAATTCTCTCGAATTCTTTAGTATCCTCTAATAATTGTTTTTTAATTGAATCTAATTCAGTAGTAAGAGTTTTTAGTTCTTCTTCTAACTTAGCTTTTTCTTCTTGAGCTTTAGCTAGTTTTTCTTTATTTTGATCTAACTGAATTCTATCCATTCTTAATTTTTCTAAATCAGCTTTTGCTTTATTTAATTCTTCTTCATTTGCTTTTACATCAGATTCTAGTTTAGCAATCTTAGTATTAAGTTTGCTAATTTCATCTTCAGTTTCTTTCTGTAAGGCTTTAGCTTGATCTAATAATTTAGCACTTTCTTCTACATCTTTTTGTGCAGCGTCTAAATCAGCAGCTAATTTAGTCATTTTTTCAACGTATTTAACGTTATCTAATTCTAGTTGGTCTACAACTTTTTGTTGTTCATTTGCTTTAGTAGTTAGGTTGTTGATTTTAGCGTCAATTTCTTGTACTTTAGCAGTTGCTTTTTCTGTTTGTTTTTCAGTTGCTTTAAGTTCGTCTAATGCTTTAGTTGTACTATCTAGGTCAGCTTTAGCGTCTGTTACTGGTTGTTCTTTGCTTTCACGAACTTTTACAGCATCTTCATACGCTTTTTTGAAACTGTCAAGATCTGGCACTTCTGGTAATTCTACTGTATCTTTTGACTCATTGCTGTATTTAGCTTTGTAGATTTTATGAGCTCGTTCCATTGCCTCATCGCTTGGATCATCATAAGTTGGCATATGATTTGCAACTTCACCTGGGATTGCATTTCTTTCTTTTACATTAATGTAAGAGATTTTAATAATTCCAGTTTTTGGTAGCGCTGCTCCTGCTTTTTCGAATTCTTCGTAAATATCAAGTGGCATACGTTTTAATTCTAGAATGTTTCCAAATTTGTCAAATTCAATATACTGTTTATATTTATCGATAAGTTCTTTTGGTAATCTATTAACATTGTATATATCACCTACATTTTCAAAATGTGCAACGCTTAATCCCATAGGGTCATTAGCTTTATATAATGATTCGGCATGACTATAAGCACCTGTGATAATTCCTTCATAGAAGAATAACATCACTGAGTTGTAAACATGCTCATATAGCTCATTTCTTGACATTGTATTATCCTTTTTAGTTTCAGAACCAGCATTATATAAGTTCTCGTAGAAGTTACCTCCACGTAATAGTCCGTGTTTAGCAGCAACTTCAGAAATACCTTTTACATAGTGTCCTGCATCAAGTGAACTGTGATTATCTCTTACCATAGTTGCAGAGATTTCTTTAGCAAGTTGCATTGAATTTTTGTTAACTTTTAATGGTTCTAATCCAAATTGTTTACGAACTTGGTTCAATAGGTGCATACCATATTGAGACATTTTAAGTCTATCTTCTTCTGACATATTTTTAAGATCGATTTCGTAGTCATCTTCGTGACTATAATTGTTGAATTTGAATTCATATCCAATTTCTTTTTCAACTGCAATTAATTCATCAATCATTTCAATTTTTTTAGCTATGAACTGTTTAGATGTTAAACCTTTAGATCTCCAGTTAAGGTTTAAGTCCATAAACTCTTGGAATTTGTCTACGAATCTTTGGTCTAACGCAATTCAGCAACTACTTTATTAGATTTTTCTGTTTCTAATTCTTTTTTCACTGTTTCATTTTTAGCTTTTTCAGATTCTAATTTCTTAGTAACATTTTCAGTTCCATCAATTTCATCTTTAATTTCCTTAGCTTTCACTTTTTTAGTTTCTAAGTCTTTAGATTTTTCTGCTACATCTTGGCGAACTAACTCTAAGTCTGATTCTTTTCCTTCTTTTTCTGCTTTAGTTTTTACTAATTCACTATTTTTATTTTTTAATTCTTCAGTCGCTGATTCCACTTTCTTTTCAGCTTTATTGATATTTTCATCAGTAGCATCTTTATCTCTTTCGATATCTGCTTTTATTTTACTGATTTCATTATCATTATTACTGATTTCTGTTTTTTTATTTTCAATAGCTTTATTTTTTAAGCTTTCTGCTTCTTTAGAAGCATCTACCTTTGTTTGAGCTTTTTCTACATCTTGTTTTGTAGTCTTACCTACTACTTCTTTTTCAATTAGCTTTGGTGTATTTTCAGTATTAACATCACCCGCTTTAACATCGCCGCCACTAGCAACAGCTCCAACAAAACTAATTCCTAAAAGAACCGACATTGCTCCTAGTTTATTTTTTCTAAGGGAAAACTTCTGTTTCCTTTTTATCATAATTTATTTCCTCCATAAAAATATGTAAATAATCATTTTATAAAGATAATTTTATCATAGAAAATTGAGATTAATATTAATTACGAAGAAATCGTCACATTACTTAATATATAGTTCATATTTTACTCATTTATCTTCTTAAATATGACAAAATTGTCCTCTTATTTTTCTGGATTAGTTATTATTAAAAGTTATATTAATACACTGAACATGTAAAAAAGAAACTAAGTCACTATGTAGTAAATAGTTTCTTTAATATATATTATTTAATAAATACATCTAGTATCAGAATTCTATATCAATACCTGTCTTATTAACTTTACAATAAGCTTCATAAGTTACATCCCTTACCTGTCTGTAATAAGAATCACCGGTAATCTCAGCAACAATATCTTCATATTTCAGAATTTTATTTGCTAAGATAACACCTTCTTCCTTATTTTGCCTTAAATATAGCGTAGCCATTATTGCAACGACTTCCTTAGAAAAAGCAGCTCTATTTATTAACAACGGATTTTCATTAAATAGCTTAAGCGTCTCTTTGCATCTTTTCTCAGCTAGTTCATAGTAACCAGCTCTTACTAAGAACGATAGCGCTACTTTTAACAAATCACAATATGCAGCACTCATATATTTACTCAAATAGTTTCTTACTGGGATATTTTTAAAGCAATCTTCAATAACCCTTTCAATATATTCTACTGAATAATCACCTTTTAAAGACGAATATATTAAAATAAACAGTCCATAAATTTCATCAGATCCCAATTTATCCAATGAATCAATTCTATCCTTTATTAATCTTCGATTCTCTTCAAATAATTCTTTATCCTTATCCCATAGAATATTATTTAAATAAATCAATATAGTTAATCTCTTACTAAAATCTATATCTTTTTTCTTTAGCTCTTTTTTACATTCATTTACCAACTTTGATGAAGAACCAGATTGTAACAGTTTCTGCAATTTATTAGCAAATTCAGTAGTTTCAGAGTCGGTATTATCCAAATAAAAAGTAAAATAATCTAGATAATTAATATTTAAATTGTCCAATAATTTTTCAAAAATAGAAATAGAAATACTAGTTTCATCAGCTTCAAAACGCATTAGTGTTCTTGTAGATATCACATCACCTGCTACATCTTTTAATTTATATCCTCTTTCCTCTCTTAGTTTTTTTAAAACTCGTCCATGCATTTTATTATCGTTCATTCTTCATCTCCTAAATTTAATATTAGCTAAAATTTATTACTATAATTATCTAAAATAGATGTAAGTAAATACTGTTATAATAATGTTTCCTTCTATATTTTATCATTAAATTAACTTATATTTTTAAAACATGACAAATATGTCCCATTGTAAAGTATTTTTCATTTAATTTCCTTATATAGAAATTTATGTGACAAATCTGTCGTATGTAATATATAGATTTATATTTGAATTCCACTAAAAAACCTCGAGGCATAACACTCTATACCTCGAGGTTCTTTTTTATATTAATCTTTATACTAGTTCCATAAATCTTCTAATAAGTGAGTTTGTGTTCTGTCTGGTCCTGTAGAGAAGACAGAGATTTTAACCCCTACTAATTCTTCAATTTTTTCTAGATATTTTCTTGCATTTTCAGGAAGTTCATCTAGTGATTTAACACCTGTAATATCTTCTTCAAATCCTGGTAATGTTTCATAGATTGGTTTACAACCTTTAATGATATTTTCATTAGCTGGATATTCAGTTAAGATTTCACCTTTATAGTCATAAGCTGTACAGATTTTAATTTCTTTAAGACCTGAAAGTACATCTAGACAGTTTACTGACAGATTAGTCATACCTGATACACGAGCTGAATGACGCATTACTACAGTATCAAACCATCCAATACGACGTGGACGTTTAGTAACTGTTCCATACTCATGACCAACTTCACGAATTGTATCCCCAATTTCATCGAATAATTCTGTTGGGAAAGGTCCATCACCTACACGTGATGTATAAGCTTTTGAAATACCTAATACTTTAAGTCCGTTTGTTGGAACAAATCCGTTACCTACTGTAATTCCACCTGCAGATGGGTTAGATGAAGTAACATATGGGTATGTTCCGTGATCGATATCTAGCATTACACCTTGCGCACCTTCGAATAAGATATTTTTATTTTCGTTTTGCGCATCTTCTAATACTTTAGAAGTGTCTGTAACATATTGTGCTAATTGTTTTCCATATTCGAAGTATTCATTGAAGATTTCTTCTACTGTGAATCCTTCAGTTTCATAGATTTTTTCGAATAGTTCATTTTTTTCTTTCAGATTTTGTTCTAATTTTTTCTTGAATAGATCAGCATCTAATAAATCAGCTATACGGATACCACAACGTTTGTATTTATCCACATAACATGGTCCGATACCTTTTTTAGTAGTACCAATTTTATTTTCTCCACGACGAGCTTCTTCAACCTCATCAAGTTTTAAGTGATATGGTAATACTACGTGTGCTCTATTAGAGATTCTTAGTCCCTTACAAGTAACTCCACTTTCTCTTAGTCTATCAATCTCACTACAAATCCACTTAGGATCTACTACTAGACCATTTCCGATAATTGAAAGTTTTTCTTCATTAAAAATTCCAGATGGGATTAATTGAAGTTTGTAAGTTTTTCCATCAAACTTAATAGTATGTCCTGCATTGTTACCCCCTTGATAACGAGCAATTACATCCGCACGTTCTGCTAAAAAGTCGGTAATTTTACCTTTACCTTCATCTCCCCATTGTGAACCTACTACTACGATTATTGACATTAGTTACGCCTCCTGAAAGCAATTATTTTTTCCATTAATAATTATATCACAAATACAGACGTTTACAACCATTTTTTATAAAAAACTCAAAATTATCGTACGATATAGCTTGTTTTCACACTTTGTTCACTTTTATGCGTTTTCATTAAAAACAATCATAATTGAACCATGTCAACTACATTGAAAAAGTAAAACAAAAAAATAACTCGAAAAATAGCATAGTCTATTTCTCGAGTTACTTGTTATTAATATATTATTAGAAGATTCCTAAGATTGTTTCTGTTTCTTCATCAATATCGATATTTAATGCACTTGGTACTTTTGGAAGTCCTGGCATTGTTAATACTTTATTCGCATAAGCTACTACGAATCCTGCACCACTACGAAGTTTAACATCGTTAATAGTAATGTTAAATCCAGTAGGACGACCTTTAATTTTTGCATTATCTGTTAATGAAGCTGGAGTTTTTGCCATACATACTGGTAAGTTCTTGAATCCAAGATTTTCTATTTTCTCGATTTCAGCCTTAACTTCATCAGAGAAGTTAACTCCATCAGCTCCATATATTTCACGACATACAGTTTCAATTTTTTCAATGATTGAAGCTTCATCTTTGTATAATAATTGAAGTTCTTTATCGTTTCCTTCAACAGCTTTTACTACTTTTTCTGCTAGGTCTATTCCACCAAGACCACCTTTTTCCCATACTTCTGTACGAGAGAATTCTACGCCTTGTTCTTTTGCCCAGTTTTCTAAGAATGCTAATTCTTTTTCTGTATCAGTAACAAAGACATTTAGAGCTACTACTATTGGTAAATTAAATTTACGTAAGTTTTCGATATGTTTTTCTAAGTTTTGAACACCTTTAGCTAATGCTTCTAAGTTTTCTTCTTTTAGATCTTTTTCTTCAATATCACCGTGTAGTTTTAATGCTTTAATTGTTGCAACTACTACTGCAGCTTTTGGTCTTAAACCTGATTTACGACATTTAATGTTTAAGAATTTCTCAGCTCCTAAATCAGCTCCGAATCCAGCTTCTGTAATTACATAGTCAGCAAATTTTAAAGCTGTTTTTGTAGCTAAGATTGAGTTACATCCATGCGCAATGTTTGCGAATGGTCCACCGTGAATAATCGCTGGGTTGTTTTCTAATGTTTGAACAATATTTGGTTTAATCGCATCTTTTAATAATGAAGTTATAACACCTTCAATTTTCAAATCTTTTAGGTAAACAGGTTCACCTTTTTTGTTGTAAGCAACAAGAATATTACTTAATTTTTCTTTAAGATCTCCTAATCCTTCTGATAAACATAAGATTGCCATGATTTCACTAGCTACTGTAATATCGAATCCATCAAGACGCTCTAAGTCAGTTCCAGCATTAACTTTAATATGACGTAAATCACGTGCGTTCATATCCATAACACGATTAAAGACAATCTTATCAATCTCTAATTCGTTACCTTGAAATACATGGTTATTTACTAGTACTGCGATTGCATTGTGCGCTGTAGTAATAGCATGCATATCTCCAGTAAAGTGTAGATTAATATCTTCCATCGGTACAACTTGTGCATATCCTCCACCAGCTGCTCCACCTTTTCTTCCTAATACAGGTCCTAAAGATGGTTCACGTAGTGCAACACAAGATTTTTTTCCGATTTTATTTAATCCATCAGATAAACCGATAGTTACAGTACTTTTCCCTTCGCCACTTGATGTTGGGTTAATAGATGTTACTAATACTAGTTTAGCATCTTCACCTATATCTTTCTTGATATTTTTTGTTTGAATTTTTGCTTTGTGATTTCCGTATAATATTAAATCTTCTTCTTTTATCCCTAATTTTCCTGCTACTTCAGCAATATGTTTCTTTTCACATTCGTTTGAAATTTGAAAGTCTGACTTCATTTAATCTACCTCTTTTCTTTGGTCTTTGTTTTTTATTTTAATCTTCCAATCCTGGAATACGTTTATAGATCTTATCGATATTTACAAGATGTACATTTAGATCGAAACAGCTATCTAACACTTCTTTAGAAACTGTATTTTTAATAGTTTCATTTTCTTCAAGAAGCTCTCTAAATGGAATACCTTCGAACCAAGATTTCATTGCAAGTGGTTGTACTAAGTCGTATGCTTCTTCACGAGAGAATGAGTATTTTTCGATAAGGTTACTCATAGTTCTTTGAGCGAAAATCACACCGTTAGTGGCATAAATATTTTTAATCATGTTATCTGTAAATACTGTTAGATTTTTCACAACATTAGTAAATCTGTTTAACATATAATCTAATAATGTTGTTGCATCATTACTTAAAATTCTTTCTGCACTTGAGTGAGAAATATCACGTTCATGCCATAATGGAATATTTTCGTAAGCTGCAAACATGTATCCACGCATAATTCTAGCACACCCTGCCATGTTTTCACTTGAGATTGGATTACGTTTATGAGGCATTGCACTTGAACCTTTTTGATTTTTCGAGAAGAATTCTTCTGCTTCTCTTACTTCTGTACGTTGTAGATGACGAATTTCCACCCCAATTTTTTCGATTGAACTTGCTATTAATGCTAACGTTGCATAGTAATCAGCATGTCTATCACGTTGTAAAGTTTGTGTTGAAATATTACTTGATTCAATTCCTAATTTTGCACAAACATAGTCTTGAACTTCTGGTGGTGTATTTGAAAATGTACCTACGGCTCCAGAAATTTTTCCTACTTCAATAATTTTTCTTACTTCATTAAAACGTTTGATATGACGATTAAATTCATCATAATAAAGTGCGAATTTTAATCCAAAGCTGCTAATATCAGCATGAACCCCGTGAGTACGTCCGATGCATGGTGTGAATTTATATTGTAGTGCTTTTTCCTTTAATACTTCTTGGAAATTTAATAAATCTCTGTAAAGTATATCATTAGCTTGTTTGTATAAATATCCATAAGCAGTATCAACAACATCAGTAGATGTTAATCCATAGTGCACCCATTTTTTTTCATCACCTAGATAACTAGAAACGTTACGAGTGAAT
Organism: Gemella haemolysans; assembly: GCF_028308085.1. GTDB lineage: Bacteria > Bacillota > Bacilli > Staphylococcales > Gemellaceae > Gemella > Gemella haemolysans_D. The sequence goes on along the minus strand of NZ_JAQMFS010000084.1, from coordinate 13,499 downwards.
GCTACGATGTCATGTTTTGTTTCTTTTTCTAATTCTAAAATACCTGGTAAGTCAAATTTTGCATTAGCGAATAATTTTTCAACATCTTCTTTTGGTACAACACCTAATGTACTCCAAGCTTCTGTCGCATAAAGTTCTACTTCTAAATATGCTTTAAAACGATTCTCATCGCTAAAGATATTACGCATTTCTTCTCTACTATATCTTTCAATCATTGCAATAATCTCCTGATGTTCTATTTTTTCAATCAATCTATCTAAAAATATTATAATGACAAATGACCGATATCTTTTCTGTAAAATAGTTCTTCACATTCTATTTTTACTATCTCATTATACACTTTTTCATATGCTTCTTGCAAGCTCTTTCCTTGCGCACATACTAATAATACACGACCACCATTAATTAATATATCATCATCTACACGCTTTGTACCCATATGGAATACTGGTGTAGACACTTTATCTAAGCCATGTATTACAGCCCCTTTTTCACTATGTTCTGGATATCCTTTGGCTGCCATTACAACACCGATAAAAGCATCCTCACTCCATTTTAACTCTACTTCTTTACCATCTATAATATTGTTTGCTATTTCGTATAAATCACTCTCTAATGATAGAAGTAAAATTTCACTCTCTGGATCTCCAAAACGAACGTTAAATTCAATAGTTTTTACACCATCATGACATTTCATAAGACCAGCATACAGTATACCATAAAATGGCATTCCTTCATCACTCATAGCATCAACCATAGGTTGAACTACATTTCTAACACCTTCATCTATGTCATCTTGAGTAATTTTCTTAAGTGGTAGATATGCTCCCATTCCTCCAGTATTTAATCCTTCATCATTATCAAAAGCTCGTTTATGATCTTGAGCAATTTCCATAGGATATACTTTTCTATCAGAAACAAAACACATCAACGAAAATTCTTCACCTTGAAGAAATTCTTCAATAACGACACTAGAGCCAGCCTTATTGAATTTAGCATTACACATCATTTCCTTAAGTTCAGCTTGTGCTTCTTCTAGAGTATTCGCTATAATTACACCTTTCCCCGCTGCTAATCCGTCTGCTTTAAGAACAATCGGAGCTTTTTGCTTGCTTAAGTACTCTTTAGCTTGTTCATAATCATTGAAACTTTCATATTTTGCAGTCGGAATATTGTACTTTCTCATCATCATTTTTGAGAATACTTTGCTTCCTTCTAATTGCGCTGCAAGTTTAGATGGTCCAAAGGCACGTATACCTACTTTTTGTAGTTCATCTACTAGACCATTAACTAATGGCACTTCCGGTCCAACGAAAACAAGGTCGATACCATTTGTTTTTGCATAGCTTGGTATTTGGTCTTCTGTTAATGCTACACATACTCCAAATTCTTCGACTGCAGGATTAATTCCTGCCATATGTACTTCGTGACCTTCTTTATGGAATTTATAAGCGATAGCGTGCTCTCTACCGCCGCTTCCTACTACTAATACTTTAGCCATATTAATGTTTAAAGTGGCGTATTTTACTGAAGACCATCGCCACACCTTTCTCATTACATGCATCTATACTTTCTTGATCTCGTATAGATCCTCCTGGTTGCACTATAGCAGCGATACCGTAATCAGCCGCAATATCAGCACTATCTCTCATTGGGAAAAATGCATCTGAAGCAAGCACTGCACCTCTTGCTTTTTCTCCTGCTTGTTCTAAAGCTATTTTACATGAACCTACTCTATTCATCTGACCAGCACCGATTCCTAAAGTTTGCCCATCTTTTACTACTACTATTGCATTTGATTTAACGTGTTTTACTACTTTTAAGCCAAACTCAATATCTTTTTGTTGAGTTTCATCAACTTTTTTCTCAGTTACACTTTCATATTCATCAGCAAGTTTATCGTTAAAATCTTGTACTAAGATTCCACCACGAACACTTTTAATTTGTTGTTCATGATTATTATTTTTTTCTGATAATTTGTAAATACGCAGATTTTTCTTCTTAGTTAGTATTTCTAATGCTTCTTCATCGTAATCTGTCGCTAAAATAATTTCTAAAAAGATATTATGCATTTTTTCAGCAGTTTCCTTATCTACTTTGCTATTTACTGCAACGATTCCTCCGAAGATAGATACAGGATCAGCTTCATACGCACGACTATATGCTTCAAATACAGAATTTCCTGTCGCTACTCCACATGGATTCATGTGTTTAACAGCAACACATGTAGTTTCATCAAACTCTGAAAGAATATCCAGTGCTGCAGAAGCATCTCGAATGTTATTGTATGACATTTCTTTACCATGAAGTTGCACAGCATTTTGCAAAGCATAACTTTCGTTATTATCTTGTACATAGTGATAAGCTTTTTGATGAGGGTTTTCCCCATAACGAAGACTATCTTGTAGTTTATATGATAAAGTTAATTTTTCAGGTACTAAGTTATCTTTTTTATTAAAGTAATTAGCGATAGCAGCATCATAACTAGCTGTTGTATTAAATACTTTTATAGCTAATGCTCTTCTTGTTTCATAAGTAATACCACCTTGTTCAAGTTCAGAAAGTACTCTATCATAGTCATTAATATCAGTAACTACTGATACATCGTTGAAGTTTTTAGCAGCACTTCTTAGCATACTCGGACCACCGATATCAATATTTTCTATGATTTCCTCTTCACTAACCCCTTCTTTTTTTACAGTAGCTTCAAATGGATATAAGTTTACACAAACTAAGTCAATATATTCAATGTTATTTTCAGCTACATGTTTATTATGAAGTTCATTACCACGTTTTGATAATAGACCTCCATGAATTTTAGGGTGCAAAGTTTTTACGCGACCTTCTAAAATTTCTGGAAAATGAGTAACATCTTCAATACTGATACAGCTTACACCATTATTTTTTAAATGTGTATAAGTTCCACCTGTACTAATAACTTCGAAACCATGTTTTTCTAAACCTTTTGCAAATTCTACTATATTTGTTTTATCACTTACACTTATTAATGCTCTTTTAGTCATAGTGCCTCCTCAACTAACTTCAATATTACTTCTGGATATAATTTATGTTCTAGTTTATGTACTTTTTCAGTAACAGTTTCTAAAGTATCCTCTTCTAAAACTTCAAATGATCTTTGAGCGATTACTTCTCCACCATCAAGTTCTTCATTTACATAATGAATACTAATTCCTATCTCTTTCTCACCTGCATTGAACGCTTGTTCAATAGCATCTTTACCTTTAAATTTTGGTAATAAAGACGGATGTAAATTAAGAATTGTCTTTTTATATTTTTCTAAGAAAAAGGGTGAAATAATTCTCATATATCCTGCTAAAAATATATAATCTAAATCTTTAACTTTCTCAAAAATTACACTTTCATATGCTTCTTTTGACTCGAAATCTTTCGCAGAGAATATAAACACCTTAATATTTCTATCATGTGCTTTTCTAATAACAGCTGCATCTTTCTTATCACATACTAACAGCTCAATTGAGATTTTATCTTTTAATCTTTCATCATCTGCAATTTTCTCAAAATTGCTTCCTGTTCCTGATGCAAATATTGCTACTTTCTTCATACTATTTTTATTCCACTTTCATCTGTTACTTCTCCAAGAACAAACGCATTATCTATTAATGATAAAGTTTTATCTACGTCTTCCTTGTTTACTATTAATACCATTCCTACACCCATATTAAAGATGTGGTACATTTCTTCTTCATCGATTTTACCTTTTTCTTGTAGATACTTGAATACCGCTGGTACTTCATATGAATTTTTATCAATCTTCATACCTAATCCATCTCTAAGAGCACGAGGTAAATTCTCATGGAAACCTCCCCCAGTAATATGAGCTATTCCAGCTACTTTTACCTCTTCCAGTACTTTAAGTACTTCTTTTACATAGATTTTAGTAGGTGTTAATAATATTTTTCCTACTGTACTTCCATTAAATTCTTCGTTTAAACCAATATTATTATCTTTTAAAATTTTTCTTACTAATGAAAAGCCATTGGAATGTACTCCACTTGACGGAAGACCTATAACAACTTGACCTGCTTTTGTATTTTCAGTACTTAATAATAGTTCTTTTTCTTGAGCCCCTACGCAGAATCCAGCAATATCATATTCACCGTCTTCATAAAATCCTGCCATCTCAGCAGTCTCCCCACCGACTATCGCACACCCTGCTTGAACACAACCTTCAGCAACACCTTCTACAATTGCTTCTACTTGTTCAGGGTAGTTTTTACCTACTGCTAGATAATCTAGGAAGAATAATGGAATTGCACCTTGTGCTAGTATATCATTGGCACACATCGCTACAACATCTATACCAATTGTATTATGAATATCCAATTCGAATGCAAGTTTTAACTTTGTTCCTACACCGTCAGTTCCACTAACTAATACAGGATTTTTAAAGTTATAACTACTAAGGTCGAACGCTCCCCCAAAGCCACCGATAGCTGACATCATACCAAGATTTTTAGTACGAGCTACGTGTTTTTTAATACGCTCCACACTCTCATAACCTGCTTGTAAACTTACACCACTTTCTTCATACTTTTTACTCATTACATTCTACCCCTCTCTTTTAGAAATTGTATTTGAATATCTGTCATTGAATTAACGTAACTTTCTTCATAGTCATATAGACCTGCTGAATAATCTCCGTTATAGCACTCCATACATAACCCTGTATACGGTGCATCATAGTTTAAACCAATAGAATCTATCAATCCTTGTTCACTTAAGAAACCTAGAGAATCCGCTCCAATAATTTCACATATTTCTTCATTTGTTTTATTTGCTGAGATAAGTTCTTGTGTAGTAGAAATATCTATACCATAGAAACTAGGGAACATTAGAGGTGGACATGCTATTCTTACGTGCACTTCTCTTGCTCCCGCTTCTTTTAACATTTTCACTATTCTCTTACTAGTAGTACCGCGAACTATCGAATCATCAACTAATACAATACTCTTACCTTGAACTACTCCTCTTACAGCTGATAGTTTCATCCTTACACCTTGCTCACGAAGTTCTTGTGTAGGCTGTATAAATGTACGAGCTACATATTGATTTTTAATTAGTCCCATTTCATATGGAAGTCCACTTTCTTCTGCATAACCACTAGCTGCAGATAAAGATGAGTTAGGTACACCTATTACCATATCAGCATCTGGTGTAGGTTGCTCTTTAGCAAGTGTACGGCCTGTTCTTTTTCTCGCGCTGTGAACGTTAATACCAGCAATATTAGAGTCAGGTCTAGCAAAATATACATATTCCATCGCTGCTATAGCTACTTGTGTATCTTCTGTATATTTCTCGATTCTAATACCTTTATCATTAATAGTAACTAGCTCTCCAGCACCTACATTACATACAAACTCTGCACCAACTATATCCAATGCACAAGTCTCACTTGCCGCAACATAGGCCCCATTTTTCATCTTACCTATCGCTAAAGGTCTGAAGCTATTTGGATCAACCGCACCATAAAGAGTATTTTCTGTTAATACTAAATATGTAAATCCACCTTTGATAATATTTAAACTTTCTTTAAGTTGTTCTTTAAAAGTTTCTTTTTTACTTCTTCTAATTAGATGAATAAGTACTTCTGTATCAGAAGACGAATGGAATATTGCACCTTGTTCTTCTAATTCTTTTCTTAAAGTTTTCGCATTGATTAAGTTACCATTGTGGCAGATACCAACACTCATATCATAGAAATGAAATAGAAATGGTTGAATATTTTGAATACTATTGCTTCCACTAGTCGCATATCTAACATGCCCAATAGCACTCTCACCTACTAATCTTTCTAATTTCTCTTTATCACGAAATACTTCTGATACTAGACCTAGGTCACGATGCCCTCTAAGTGTTGTACCTTCTTTAGAAACTATTCCAGCTCCTTCTTGACCTCTATGTTGTAAACTATGTAAACCAAAGTACGTCACATTACTAGCTTCAGGATGTCCCCAAATACCAAATACTCCACATTCTTCATTAAGACTACGCATTTTTTAATCTCCTTAAAACTTCTTCATAAGCTTCCATTACTGAACCTAAATCTCTTCTAAATCTATCTTTGTCTAATTTCTCATTTGTATCCTTATCCCAAAGACGACATGTATCTGGAGAAATTTCATCAGCTAGAATTATTTCACCATCTTTAGTTTTTCCGAATTCAATTTTGAAGTCAACAAGCACTAAGTTTGCATCTAAGTACAATTTTTGTAATAGTTCATTGATTTTTAAAGCTTGAGTACGGATATTTTCTAACTCTTCTTCTGTAACGATTTCTAATGCCACTGCATGATCATTATTTATTAATGGATCATTTAGTTCGTCATTTTTATAACTTAACTCAAAGACTGGTTTTTTTAATTTTTTTCCTTCTTCAAGTCCATATTTTTTTGCCATAGATCCTGCTACTATATTACGAACAATTACTTCTAAAGGAATAATAGTTACGTGTTTACAGATTTGATCTGTTTCATTAACTTTTTTAATGAAGTGTGTTTTTACACCTTCTTTTTCTAAGTATTTGAAGATTAATGAAGTAATTGTGTTATTAAATACCCCTTTACCTTCAAATTCTTCTTTTTTTACACCGTTAAAGGCTGTAGCACTATTTTTATAATGTACATATATTTCATCATTGTTTTCACATTCGAACAGTTGTTTAGCTTTTCCTTCATATAAAAGTTTCATTATTTTCTTCCCCCTTTGAAGTAATTCACTCCATTTTTGAATATATCTTGTTTTACTTTTATTGTATTTGTTTTATATAATGTAGCTCCGTATCTTTCGCTGTGTCCCATTTTTCCTAGGATAAGACCATCTTCACTAACTAATCCTTCAGTAGCTAGAACTGATCCGTTAGGATTGAAACGACCATTTAATGTCGCATTACCATCGAAATCACTATATTGGAAAGCTACAAGATGTTTAAATTTGTTAATATTAAGTCCTACAACTTTACCTTCACCATGGCTGAACACTACTTCGTGTTGCTCTCCAATGTTAAAATCTTGTAACCAAGGTGAGTTAGTATTAGCTACACGAGTAAATGCTGTAGTTGAAATATGTTCATAACTATCATTTCTATATAGTGTTAGGTCATCTTCTGCCAACTCTCTTACTTCACCATAAGGTAATAGCCCAGATTTAAGTAATGCTTGGAATCCGTTACACACACCTAAGATTAATTTTTTCTGAACAAGGTGTTTATGAATCGCATCTTTAACTTTTTCATTTTTTAAGAAGTTTACAATGTATTTAGCACTTCCATCTGGTTCATCTCCACTCGAGAATCCTCCAGGGAACATAATTATATGAGATTCTTCGATGGCTTTTGTGAACTCTTCTATCGATTGTTCAATATCATTTTCACGTGTATTTCTAATAACTACTGTAATAGGTGTAGCTCCCGCTTCTAAGAAGGCTTTTTCACTATCATATTCACAGTTTGTACCAGGGAATACTGGAATAACTACTTTTACATCTTCTACATATTCTGGATAATATTTTTTCTCTTTATATTCTGTATGAAGATTTTCAACATTACCTTTATCTTCATTTTGATATATTGGATAAACTTTATTTAGTGTTTTTGTATATGCTTCGTAAATATCTTTATGCATAAACACTTCATTATTAATTATAATTCTTTCACTAACTTTTCCTAATTCTTCAAATGGTAGCTCAGCTGTTGCTTCTACTACAAGTGATGCTGGATCAAAGTTAAGAATGTTTTCTTTTTCAACTTCAAAACCTAAATCATTACCTAGTGACATTTTCACTAATGAAGCGGCAATACTTCCCTCTTCTTGAACATAAGCAGATACTATCTTACCTTCTTTAATATACTTATGAACAAGTTCATAATTTTCTAAAGTTTTCTTAATATCTGGGTATCCTTTTTCATCTTTTTCTACAGGAACATAGTATAATTTATTGCCAACTTGTTTAAGTTCAGGAGTTATTACATCAGCTATTTTTACAGGAGTACAAGCAAATGAAATTAAAGTCTCAACTACATTTAAGTCATTGAAAGTACCTGACATACTATCCTTACCACCGATACTTGGTCTACCAATTTCTTTTTGAGCATAAATACTTCCTAATAAACTTTGAGTAACTTTACCCCATTTAGTACTGTCAGTTCCTAATTTTTCGAAGTACTCTTGGAATGAGAAGTATAAGCTATCTTTATTTCCACCTACTGCGTAAACTTTAGCTACTGATTCTAACACCGCATAAATAGACGATAGGAATGGTGAGTAGTAAGAAATTTTTGGAATAAATCCGTAAGTTAAGATTGTCGCTGTATCACTTGTTGTATGTAATGTTGGTAAAGCTTGAACACTCGCTTGAACTGGTGTAAGTTTGTGTTTACCAGCAAATGGCATAAGTACTGTAGTTACACCAATTGAAGAGTCAAATTTTTGAGCAAGACCTTTTTGACAAGTTACATTTAACTCACCTAATTCACTTAAAATATTTTCACGACTTACTTCTTTATTTAAGAATGGATTAGCTGCAGTGTTATCTTTCATTGTAACTGATGATTTTTGACGAACACCACTTGTTTCTAAGAAATCAGCACTCATATCAACAACTTTCTCATCGTTGTAATACATTTCTAAGCGACGTCTATTAGTTACGTTGGCAACATGAGCGTACTCAATATTTTCTTTCTCACATTCACGAACAAACGCATCATAATCTTTCTTATCAATAGCTACTGCCATACGTTCTTGAGATTCACTTGTAGCAAGTTCTGTAGCATTCAATCCTTGATATTTTGTAAGTACTTTTTCTAAATGAATTTCAATACCATCAGATAGTTCACCGATAGCTACACATACACCACCAGCACCAAAGTCATTACATTTTTTAATAAGTCTTGTAACCTCTGGTTTTCTAAATAAACGCTGTAACTTACGTTCTTCTGGAGCATTACCTTTTTGAACTTGGCTAGACATAGTGTTTAATGAATCGTTAGTATGTTCTACACTTGAACCACTCGCACCTTGAATACCATCGCGACCAGTTCTACCACCTATCATTACAACGATATCACCATCGACAAGAGTTTCACGTTTATAATCTCCGTCCTTAACAGCTCCAACTACAGCTCCAACTTCCATATGTTTAGCTACATAGCTATCATCATATAATTCACGAACAAAAGTAGTCGCAAGTCCAATTTGGTTACCGTATGATGAATTACCGTGTGCAGTTCCTTTAGCTATATCTACTTGGGGAAGTTTGTGTTTTAAAGTATCTTCACGTTTTTGTAATACATTACCACTTCCTGAAATACGCATAGCTTGATAAACGTAACTACGTCCTGATAGTGGGTCTCTAATAGCTCCCCCTATACAAGTACTCGCTCCTCCAAATGGTTCGATTTCACTTGGGTGGTTATGAGTTTCATTTTTGAATTGGATTAACCAACGTTCTTTTTCACCATTATTTTCTATAGTAGTAAAGAATGAACATGCATTAATCTCTTCACTTACTTCAATATTTTCATCTTTTAATACTTTTACATGATATTTACCAATAATACTCGCCATATCCATAAGCGTGATAGGTTTATCGTTACGGTCAAGTTCATCACGAACATTTAAGTAATAATCAAATGCATCTTGCATCTCTTTTTGGAAAAGTTCTGACTCAATTTTAACTTTATCCAACACAGTTTCAAATGTAGTGTGTCGGCAGTGGTCACTCCAGTAACAATCTAATACATAGATTTCAGTTTCAGTTGGTACGCGACCTTCTTTTTTGAAGTAATCTTGGATAAATACTAAATCTTCAATATTCATCGCTAGAGAAAATTCTTTTTTAAGACCAAGTAACGCATCTTTGTCAAACTCTAAAAATCCCGCTAAATCTTTTAGTGGTTTTGGAGTAGAATCTAATGTAAAGTCAAGAATTGATAAATCTTTTTTACGAGCTTCAATAGGATTTACTAAATAACTTTCAACAAGTTCTAATTGTTCATCTGTTAATTCTTTATTAAAAAGAACTAGCTTACCACTTCGTACAGTTGCTTTACTCTTCGAGTTAAGCAGTCTTATGCTTTCTTTTGCGCTGTCAGCTCTTTGATCGTATTGAGCAGGTAACACTTCATAAGCGAAATACTTCCCATCGTTAAGCTCAATATCTTCAAACACTTCATCGACAACAATCTCAGAAAACACAGAAGTTTTAGCTAGTTCATAAGTTTCTTCATCAATATTAAAGACATCATAAATTACATACAACTCTACAGAGTCAAGACCTAGATTAAACTCTAAATTCAAGTTATCTCTTAGCTGTAATTCTTCTTTATTATATCCATTGCGTTTCTTTACAAAAATTCGTTTATTAGTCATGTTCTCCTCCTAAAATTACATCACCGTAAAAATTAATATGTCCTATTTTTCTATCTTGTCTTGGTTCTTTTTCATATAAGTGTAAGTAACCACCATTATTTTTATACACATCTATATAATAATCTAAGTCTTGACCTAGGATATTATATAATGTCGTTTCTTTATTCTCTATCTTACCGACTTTCAATCCGCAAATAGCTTCAATATGAGCTCTAAATTGACTCTTAGTTGCACTCTGCATCGTAATATGACCTGAATTGTGAACTCGTGGTGCTATTTCATTAAAAATAACTTTTCCTTCACTTATAAAAAACTCAACAGTGAGTACTCCGTAATAATCAAAATTACTAAGAATTCTTTTCGTATACTCTATTGCGAGAGCTTCTTGCTGCTTAGTAGCTGAAGTAGGTACTTTTGAACGATATAGAATATTATTTCTATGTTCATTTTCTACTACTGCAATGATATTAACCTCGTCTTTATCTTTAACAGCCACGACCGAAATTTCTTTATCAAGTTTAACGAACTCCTCTAGTAACGTATGTGGTTCTACTTCTTCACTAGAGCTTATTTTTTTCTGACCTTTTCCATCATAACCAAAACGTACAGTTTTCATTAAATAAGGTTTTGTTATTTCTACATCTGTATCTTCTTCAATATATATATAGTCTACTGTTGGAATGTCTAGTTTTCTAGCAAATTCTTTTTCATAATATCTATGTTGAGTAGTTCTTAGCACTTCTGCACTTTGTACAATATTATACTTTTTCTCTAGTTTTTCTAAAGAAGCGGCATCAATATTCTCAAATTCAAAAGTGATGACATCACTAACCGAACATAACTTTTCAACACTTGCGAAATCATTGAACTCAGCTTGAATAAAAATATCGCTAAAAATTTTTGCACAACAACTGTCACTAGGATCTAGAACGGCAATCTTGTAGCCCATCTCTTTGGCACTCATAGCGAGCATTCTTCCTAGTTGACCACCACCGATTATTCCAATAGTCTTTCCTGGTAATATCGTCTTAATCATAGTTCCATCTCTTCCAATACTATTCTTTCTTGTTCTTTTTTAAATTGTTCGTACTTATCAGCATACTTCTCATCATAAATTCCTAGTATTGATAAGGCACTAATAGCCGCATTTTTAGCTCCAGCTACTCCAATTGCCATAGTTAAGACCGGTACACCTGCAGGCATCTGTACTATCGAATACAATGAGTCAACTCCACTAAGAACACTAGATTTAATCGGAACACCAATAACTGGTAATGTCGTCATAGAAGCAACCATCCCAGGGAGATGTGCTGCACCACCTGCAGCTGCTATGATTAATGAATAACCATTTTTTTTCGCATTTTTAGAAAATTCAACTAAAAGATCAGGCGTCCTATGTGCACTTACTACTTTTTTATCAAAAGGAATATCAAACTCTTCTAACAACTTACAAGTTTCTTCCATCGTTGTATAATCCGACTTCGAACCCATAATTACCGCAACTTTCATACTTTAAGCTCCTTTTTTTATTTAAATGTACGTTATTTGATTATATATTTGTATATTTTATTTTTATCGTACGTCTACATTTAAAATTATACTACTTGTTTAAATTTTTATCAAGTACAAACAGAATAAAAATCGGATATTTTTAATTTTATATAAACAATATTTAAGATTTTATGAACTTTTCAACCTATTAATTTAATTATACTATTTATTTACATAAGAAAATACAGACATTTGATTTTTAAATATTCTAGAGCCTTGATATACTTGACTTTTACAAAATACACTACGAAGTTAAAAGAAAAATCTATTTTTTCGCAAAAATCATTTTAAAAACCGATAAATAAAACAAGAATATTTTAAGATAAAAAAATTATAATGAATAATCTTCTACAAAAACATTTACATATGTTAAAACATATGTTAAAATATATAGTGTTAGGAGGTAAACTCATGAGTTCGAAAGAATTAATAAAACAGCTTAATAAGTTAGGTTGGCAAGAAGTCCGAATAAAAGGCAGTCACCACCAATTTAAGCACCCTAACAAAGATTATCTTATAACTGTACCGCACCCAAAAAGAGATTTACCAAAAGGGACGGCACAAAAGATATTAAAACAAGCGGGCTTGAAATAAAGCCCCTTGATTTTAGGAGGTTAACCACATGAAATATATGTATTATGCAGTATTTACGCAAGAAAAAGATTATATAGATATAACATTCCCAGATTTAAAAGGTTGTATTACTTTTGGTGATAATTTAGAAGAAGCTTTATACATGAGTAAAGACGCTCTAGAGGGTTATTTATTAGTATTAGAAGATGAAAAAATGAGTATACCTAAACCAAGTACATATCAAGAGTTACAAGCTAAATTAAACGACAATCAACAATTACAATTAATTAATGTTGATACTGATTTTATTAGACGTAGAGAAGAAAACAAAGCAGTAAATAAAATGGTTACTTTGCCAAAATGGTTAGTAGACTTAGGGAAAGAAAAAAAAATAAACTTTTCACAAGTATTACAGCAAGCGTTAAAAAACGAATTAGGAGTATAACAAGATTAAAAAGGCAGTGGAATGAATCCACTGTTTTTATTTTGATTTAATATAAGTAATATAGGGAGTGTCTCAAAAATCGTGATTTCTTAAGAAACAAGATTTTGTTGATTCCCCCTGCACAGTTTATTAGATTTCTAAAAAGATTTTATAAAGAGAATTTAGATTTCAATAAACCTCTACGGCTATGAGTTCTCATATGAATTATTTTAAAATTATTATATCTTTTTAATAAAATTCTCGATAGCATATGCTACTCCATCTTCATTATTTGATTTTGTAACATAATCTGCAAACTTTTTTACGTCTGCCTCGTACCTTGACAAGTAGCCCAAAAAACACTCAGAACTATTGTTCTGAGTGTCCATTTAATTAGAATTTAATTTTTTCTTCGATGTATTGTTTTAATTCAGTGATAGGAATACGAGTTTGTTCCATAGTATCTCTATCACGAACAGTTACCATTCCATCGTTTTCAGACTCGAAGTCATAAGTGATACAGAAAGGAGTACCAATTTCATCTT
>NZ_JAQMFS010000083.1 GCF_028308085.1 Gemella haemolysans | reverse complement strand
AAGTGTTACTGTAAACTCTTGATCAGTGTTAACATCTTTATCGAATACTCCGTCTGTTGGGTATGTATTAGATACTAATTCATATCCTTTGTTTTGAGCTTCTTTGATTTTGTTAGCAATTTCTTCTGCTTTTGTAAGTTTGTCTCCATTTGTACCTGTTTCAGAGATAGGTTCATTTCCTTCTACTTGTTTAACATTACCATCTTTATCTTGGTAAACAAATGTTGTTGTTGCTTTTTGAACTGGTGTATATGTAACTACTTCATTAATATTTTCTGAAGCGTTAGTTACTTTCACTGTCGGTACTGTAGCTTTATCAACTGTGTGTTTAGCTATTTCTGGTGATTTAACTTCTGCTAAGTTTTGCTCTGGTGTCCAGTCTCCGTATGTAACGTCTCCTGTAACTAAGTTTACTTTTGCTTCACGTGTGAATTTAGCTTCTTGTGTTACTACTTTTGGTGCTCCATTTTCCATAACTGGAGTTCCATCTGCGTATACATATGTGATTGTACGCGTTACTGTTTTGCTTAAATCTTTTTCTTCTAATCCAGCTGGGTATTTAGGTCCATCTGGGTTGTTTGGATCTACTGGAGTTCCTGGTGTTTTTGGTTGATCTGGTGTTACTGGTACTACACGTTCTTTAAGTGTTACTGTGTACTCTTGGTCAGTATCAACATCTTTATCGAATACTCCATCTGTTGGGTATGTATTAGATACTAATTCATATCCTTTGTTTTGAGCTTCTTTAATTTTGTTGGCAACTTCTTCTTCTTTTGTAAGTTTGTCTCCACCTTTACCTGTTTCAGTTACTGGTGTGTTTCCTTCTACTTGTTTAACATTTCCGTCTTTATCTTGATAAACAAATGTTGTTCTTGCTTTTTGAATTGGTGTATAAGTAACAACGAACTCATAATCTTCATCAGTTGCTGTCGTTGGTTGCGCAGCTACTTTTTCAACACTTGCTATGTATCCTTCTTTTTGAGGAACTTTTACTTCTGGAAGAGTAGTATCTCCGTTACCAACCCAATTAATGTAAATCGGTTTTCTATTAGCATCTACTTGGGCTTCATTTTTGTCATTTACTTGGATAGTTCCTGTGTAACTTACAGTTTGAGTTGTCGGTTCAAATACTTGTTGTCCCGCAAGATCTTTAGCATCATCTGCATACACGTATTTAATCGTACGATTTACTTCTTCTACTTTTGTTTTCTTAACATAGTAGTAAAGAACATTGTTTACAAAGGCATTAGGGTTTACTCCATTCGCTTGAAGTTCTTCTGAACTATAGATAGCACTAGCACGTTTTGGCCCGATATTAACAGTTCCTGTTGTTCCTTTAGCTGGAACATCAACACGAATATACTCAACACCTTTGATAGTTTTAGTTAAATCAGGAACTTTGTTTGAAACATCATATTTTTTACCTAAAATATTTTTAGTTTCATAACTACCATCTTCATTAGGCTTAGCATAACCATCATAATTTGTAGGTTCATATGCAAACTCTTCACCTGTTTCAATGTTTACTAAAGTGATAGTAACAGCTCCAGTTTCAAACTGACTGTTTCCTCCTGCTCCAACTTCAACTTTCCAACCGTTCGCAACTTTAGTAGTTACATTTTCTTCTCCTCCATTAAGAGGTGTTCCACCTGATACAGTAAGAGTAGCTGCCGTTTTATCTGTATCACCTACTACACTTCCTTCTTTTAGACGACCTGCCTCATCGTATATAAATTTAGAGTACTCGTCTGAGAATGTACGGTTTGTTATAACTTTTTCAACTCCAAGTTTATCTAAACCAATAGAAACTATTGAGTCTTCTTGAATTGCTCCATCAATTACTTCTAATTCTAATTCTGTCGGTGATTTTACAGTCGCTTTTAATGTAAAGTTTGTATCACGACCATCATTAAGAATCCAAACGTTGTTTGCATTAGCTTGAACATTATTCCAACGACCTGCAGGACGGTAAGTTATACTGTCATTTTTATTAGAATTTGTAGCAGTATTTTTTGAACCTTCAATTGCTTTAAAGTATGTGAAATCATCATTCTGTAAAGTAATAGTGAATTTAGAACCTTTTCCATAACGGACATCACTATCAGTATTGATAACTACTGCATCACTCTTTCTAACACGTTCACTTCCTTTATATCCTAATATGTTATCTCCCATAATAGTAGCAGACGTGTTTTGTTTTTGTGTTGCTGATTTTGATGCTTTATGCGTATACTTATGTTCTAGAACTGGTTGTCCATTTACACTAATCGCTGCCGTGTATTCAGTATCTTTAGAAATATTAGGTGCATAGTAATCAATCGCTGTTAAGTTTTCTGCATAGAAAGTTGTTACAGCATAATTTTTCGCCTTATCATTCCATCTAATTGTGTAAATAGTGGTTCCTACTTCATTAGGAATAGCTGGTTGTTCAGCAAGACGCTCTTCATAAGTCTTACCATCTTTCTTACGTTGAGACCAGAAGGGACTTTCTCCTCCTCTACTTCCTGCAGAGTTAGTAGTCACTTTAGATACAACTTCCCCTATAACAGTCCCATCTGCTGCTGTAATTTTTGTACCAGGTTTAAAACTATCTCCAAATCCTGTTAAGTTTTTCATTTCAATAGTAGTAGTATCACCATTTTGAGCCTGAGATGTATCGAATACTACATCAATTCCCCATGCTTTAGGTGCAGTATTATCTGCATTCATAGTTACATATGCATTGTTAACTGTTACTATTGCATTACCATTTCTGATAACACCTTTACCTGTGATAGTTTTGTCACCACTTGTTGCATCAGCTAGAATAGCTTCCACTCTCCCACGGTGTCCTGCACGTTGCATTGTTACGTACACTGCTTCGATTGCTTTTTCTAATTCTTTACGTTGTTGATCTGCATCTTCTTTTGTTGAAGAGTCTGAGTTGAAGATATCTAATGCTTTTGCGATTTCTTTTTCTGACGATTCTACCGCTGCTTTGATTTCTGCTTTTTTAGCTTCTTCTTTTACTTGTTTTGTCGCGAATGTTGTTGCTGCTTGGTTTACTGCTTTTGCTTCTGAAACTGCTTTTTCTAAGTTTTCTTTAGCTACTTTTGTTTCAGATTTTTCTTCTTTTTTAGCTTCTTCTTTTTTATCTGCAGTTTTTTCAACTTTGCTTAAGTTGTTGATCGCTGCTTCTAATGCCGCTACTTGTGCATCTACTTGTTCTTGTGTAGCTGATGCTGACGCCGCTAAGTCTTTAGCTTTGTTTAATTCTACTGCAGCACTTACAGTTTCAACTTGTTTGTCTTCTGATAATTCTTGTCCTGCTAATGTTACAAATAAGTTATCTAATTGACTGATTTTTGCTTGAAGAGTCGCTTTGTTCACCTCTTTTTTAACTTCAGCTTTTACTTCAGCTTCTGGCGCCGCTTCTACTTCTTTTGCTCCTGTAGCTTTTTTGGCTACAGCTGGTTTTGTTTCAGCTTTTTCCTCTGTTAGTTTTTCTGCTGCTACTTTTTCGATAGTTGCTACTGTTGCTTCTTGTTTGTTAGTGTCTGCCGCTTGCGCTGCTCCCCCTAAAAACATAAAAGCAGAAGCAATTAAAACTGACGCCGTTCCAGCATTAAATTTCTTAATACCATAATGGTTAACTTTTTCGAATTGCTTCTTGTTATTCATTTTTATGTTATTTTTACTAAACATTATCTTCTCCTTTTTCTTATTTTATAAATAAAACGTATAAAAAAATTAAAACGATTACAGTATATATTTTAAGAACCCTTGACTTGAATATACCTAAAATTCTAACTATATTTTTTAAATTTTTTATGCTTAATTATATCATTTTTAAAAAATAAAATCAATATAAACTTTTTTGAAAATAAAAAGAAAACTAATGTTGATGCTATTTCAAACGTTATTTATAAAAATAATATAAATCATATATTTTAAAGTTTTATAAATTGAAAAAAAAAAAAAAATACATACATTTTCTTATATTTTAGATATTTTCAAAACTAAATATTCCACCATTTAAAAAATATATTTAATGTTTTAAATTTTTCTTTTTCATAAAACAAATAATCTTACTACAGCCTTTATATGAATTTTCGTAATTAAAATAAACACTACTTTTACAATATATAAAGTAGTGTTTATTTTAAAAATATTTAATGTATTAATTTACTATCTTTTTCCCAAAGCTTAATGATGCAATTAATAGTAATGCACCTAATACTGCACCAATTACTAAAGCTAATAGATACATAAGTGGGTTACTTACAGCACCTGCAGCGATAGCGAAGATTCCTCCGTGAGGGGCTTTTGATACAGCACCAAAAGTCATACTTAAAGCTCCAGCGATACCACTTGAGATGAATAACGGTGGAATAACACGCGCTGGGTTACTTGCTGCGAATGGAATAGCTCCTTCTGTTATGAATGATAATCCCATTACGTAGTTCACTAACGCTCCACTACGTTGAGCTTTTGGCCAGATGTTTTTGTTGATTGTTGCTGAGATTGCGATTGCTAATGGAGGTACCATACCACCGATCATAACCGCAGCCATTACATCACTTCCTGCTGAACCTGCAGATGTTAATAGAGCTGTACCTGTTACGTAAGCAGCTTTATTAATTGGACCACCCATATCGATAGCCATCATCGCAGCTACTACGAATCCAAGGATGAACTTACCGCTTCCGTTAAGACTTTCGATAAAGTGTTTTAATCCTTCCATAACACTTGCCATTGGTGCATTGATTAGGAAGATCATTAATAATCCCATAATTAGTGACCCTAAGATAGGGAATAGGAAGATTGGTTTAATACCATCTAATGAACGAGGCATCCAGCTGAATGCAATTTTTAATACGTGGATAATTCCACCAGCTAAGAACCCTGCTACTAAAGCTCCTAAGAATCCTGAAGGAGTATACGCTAATAAATCACTTTTCAGACTTAAAATACTTGGGTCTGCTAAAATACCACCGATCATACCAACGATAAATCCTGGACGGTCAGCGATAGAACGACCGATGAATCCGGCTAGGATTGGTAACATCATACTAAATGAGATTTTACCGAAGTAGAATAATACTTCTGCGACTTTGTTGTAAGATGGGTCTTTCGGATCAAATGAGTTAATACCCCAGATGAATGATAACGCGATAAGAATACCACCAGCTACTACGAATGGTAGCATGTTACTTACACCTTCCATTAGGTGTTTGTAAGCACGACGTCCGATACTTTCATTTGCTGAAGAATCTTCTGAATCTTCCGCTGCCCCGTCATGTTTGTAAATAGGGGCTTTCCCATCTAGGATTGTTTGGATAAGTTCTTCTGGTTTGTTAATTCCATCAGCTACTTTTGTCATAATTGTTGGACGCCCATCAAAACGTGCAACTTCTACTTTTTTATCAGCCGCAACGATGATCCCCGCTGCTCTTTCAATATCTTCTTTTGTAAGTTTGTTTTCTACACCGATTTGACCGTTTGTTTCTACTTTAACATCTAGCCCCATCGCTTTAGCTGTTTCTTTAATTTTTTCTGCAGCCATAAATGTGTGGGCAATACCTGTTGGACAAGCTGTTACCGCGATGATATATGGTTTTTCTCCACTTGGAGCTGCTTGTTTTTCTTCTTTTTTTGGAGCTTCTGTTTTAGCTACGAAGTCCGCAAATACTTTTTCTACATCTTCTTTAGTTGTAGCTGCATCTAATCCTGCTTTTACATCTGCATCCATAAGAGCTTGTGATAATGAAGCTAGCGCTTTAAGGTGCTCGTCTGCTCCTCCGTCTGGCGCACAGATCATAAAGATGTGTTTGGCAGGTTGTCCATCAAAACTTTCCCACTCAACACCTTCATCACTTTTCGCATAAACGATCATCGCTTTGTCGAAGTCCGCACTTTTTGCGTGAGGGATAGCTACGTTTTCTCCCACTCCTGTAGTCGATTGAGCTTCACGAGCTAGTAACGCGTTTAAAAAGTTATCTTTACTAGCGATAATATTTTTTTCCACTAACATGCTTGTTAGTTTATCCAGAGCTTCTTTTTTATCAGCAGCACTGAATCCGAATTGAACTAAGTCATAATTTAGAACATCTGTTAATTTCATTTCTTTCTCCTTTGTTAATTTCATATTTCCGAGGAAATATTTTATTTTTCTTCAAATAATTTGTTTAGTCTTATTTTAATTTTTTAACATCAATCTGGGAGTGACTCCAAAATCGTGATTTCGAAGAAACTGATATGTACCCCTTTTACTGGACAAACCGGTACTGCACCCAAAAAGTTGGACAAAATATTCAGTTATTTTTGTTTAGTATTTTAAACTTTAAAG
>NZ_JAQMFS010000082.1 GCF_028308085.1 Gemella haemolysans | reverse complement strand
ACAATTCCAGGAGAAGGTACTTACACAGTAGCACCAGATGGAACGGTAACATTCACACCTGAGAAAACATTCACAGGAAAAGGAACAGGAGTAACGGTAAAACGTGTAGATAAGAATGGAACGCCAGTTACAGCTAAATACACACCAACAGTAACACCAGTAACACCAGAAGGAACACCTGCAGAATCTGAAGGGCCTAAAGGACAACTGCAAACAGGAACACCAGAATTCAAACCAGGAAATCCTAATGTGCCAATCGACGAAACTGTTAAACCAACATTCGACGATGGAACAACTACTAAAGAAGTACCAGGAGAAGGAATTTACACAATCGATGAAAATGGAAAAGTAACATTCACTCCAGAACCAAACTTCGTAGGAAAAGCTAAAGGTGTAACAGTAAAACGTGTTGACAAAAATGGAACACCGGTTACAGCTACATATACTCCAACAGTGCGTCCAGATACTAAATTTGTAGTTGTAGGTAAAGATGGAAAAGAAACTGAATTAATTCCATCTAAAGATGGAAAAACACCATCTGAAGTAATCCCAGGATACAAAGTTGCTAAAACTGAAGTAGATGAAAAAGGAAATACAAAACACATCTACGAAAAAGTTAAAACTTCATTCAAAGACAAAGAAGGAAATGAAATTCCAGGAAACCCAACGGAAGATGGAGAACAACCGAAGAAAGATATCCCAGGATACAGATTCGTAGAAACTAAGAAACTTCCAAACGGAGATACAGAACATGTCTACGAAAAAGTTAAAACTTCATTCAAAGATAAAGAAGGAAATGAAATTCCAGGAAACCCAACGGAAGACGGAGAAAATCCGAAGAAAGACATACCAGGATACAGATTCGTAGAAACTAAGAAACTTCCAAATGGAGATACAGAACATGTCTACGAAAAAGTTAAAACTTCATTCAAAGACAAAGAAGGAAATGAAATTCCAGGAAACCCAACAGAAGAAGGGGAACAACCGAAGAAAGACATACCAGGATACAGATTTGTAGAAACTAAGAAACTTCCAAACGGAGACATCGAGCACGTCTACGAAAAAGTTACAACTCCAGTAGCAGAAAAATCTACAACTTGGGTAGATGAAAATGGAAACCCATTAAAACCACAGGAAAATGGAACTAAAGATCCAGGATCAATCCCAGGATATGAATTAGTTAAGACTGAAGTTGATGGAAATGGAAATGTACAACACATCTTCAAGAAATCTTCTCGTATTCCAACTATAAACAGAACTACAATCTGGACGGATGAAAATGGAAATCCATTAAAACCAACAGAAAAAGGAACTGTAGAAGCAGGTAAGATTCCAGGATATGAGTTTGTAAGAACTGTTATCGATGAAAATGGTAATGTACGCCACATCTTTAGAAAAGTAACGAACTCAGTAGAAAAAGTAGGAGCAAAAGCTCAACCAAAACGTCTTGCTAACACAGGTGAAAGTGAAACTAACACAGGATTAGCAGGAATGGGACTTGCAATGTTCGGTGGATTACTTGCAGCGACAAAACGTCGTAAAAACAACAAAAACTAATTTGAAATTTATTATTTAATAAAAACGAAACTCTTATGATATATAAAAGACGCTCTCGATAATTTTCGAGGGCGTTTTTTCGTTAGATGAATTATTAGGGATTTATTATATCGCAAATAATGTGTATTTCTGTGAATAGAGTATTGGGGTTTATTTTTTGTAAGTTTTTATAATAGTATATGTATTAGTGTCTAAATAACTAATAATTAAGTAAATATTTGTAAAATTTAACACTTATTTTTTAGCAGAATGAAAATAAATTTGTAACATCAACTTAACGTGTTAACACTAAGGATGAGCAGTAGCTGTATTACTAAAATTTTCATTGCTGTTTCAACTGATATTTTTTATCATCTGAGTTATATAAATAAAAAAACTTTTGTAAAAAAATAGAGGTTTGTAAATTATATTTAAAATCTCTAAGAACATGCATATACAAACATTTCTTTCATAATTATACTTTAAATATGGATATTTTTAGGTACCTAATAGTATAAAAATAACACTAAATTAATAATTGTTACTAAAAAATAACACTTTTTTATTAGACAAATGCAAAGAAATTTGGTAAAGTATTTAAGAAATTTTAATGAATTTCAAATTAGTTTTAAGTAAGAGTCAGCGCAGTTTTAGTGCTGATTTTGATATAGAATTATTGAAAGTGTTAAATTAATATCATTTATCTTATGATATAAGTTTTGTAATTAAAGAGTTTTTCGCAAGGATTTTGTTTAGAATGTTATATTAAACCATAAGATATTATGAAATATACGCTAGAGATAATTAAAAAAGTATAAATAGGAGGAAAGAAATGGTAGGAAAAAATAATCAATACCTAAAAAATACCAAAGAAGGTACTAAGGTAGAAACATATTCTATCAAGAAATTTAAAGTTGGTACAGCGTCAGTAGTAATCGGTGCTAGTATCTTCTTAGGTGCTGGAGCAGTAGCTCAAGCAGCAGAAGAAGTTTCTAACAATACAACTGCAGAAAACACGACAAATGCAGTAGCTAAAGAAGAAACTCCAAAAGCTGTGGTACAACCAACAAAAGTAGAAAACACTAAAGAAAGTGTTGCGGCAGCAGTAGCAGCAAAAGTAGGGGCAGAAACTCCAAAAACTGAAGAAGCACTTGTGAAAGCTGAAACAAAAGCAGCTGATAAAACAGCTCTAAAAGCAAGTATCGATAGCTTAGAGAAAAAATTAAAAGATTCTAAAAATGCTGACGAAGCAGTATTAAAAACAGCTCGTGAAGAATTAGCAAAAGCAAAAGAAGTATTCGCAAAAGCTGATGCAACTCAAGATGAAGTTAATGCAAAAGTAATAACACTAGACGTCTTAACTAAAACAGTAGCAGAATCAGAAGCAACTACAGTAGCGGCTAAAGAAGAAGCTAAAAAAGCTGAAGATAAAGCAAAATCTGAACAGAAACAAACTGCAGAAGTTAAAGAAGCTAAAAAAGAATTAACTCAAGTAACTTCAGAAGCAGAAGTAACAAGCGTACTTGCTAAAGAAGCAATTCGTAAAAACGAAGTTAAGATCGAAGCGAAACCAGTTGTAGAAAAAGCAGTAGCTAAAAACGAAGAAGTTATCAAAGTAGCTAATGAATTACTTGGTAATGATGGAACTACTAAAGAACAAATTGCTAAAAGCTTAGAAGAACTTGGAAACTCTATTAAAGCAGTATACTCTGAGTTAGAAAATGCTGGTGTTCGTCGTGACGGTAGATACGGAGTAGCTCTATCTGCTGGCGAAGGATATACAGATAAAACAGAAGCGAAAAGTGCAGAAAACGGTGAATTCACAGCAACAAGTACTGGTAAAACTTATGAAGTATTAGACAATAATGATGCATACCGTCTCTATGTTCATGGATACCAATCAGAAAATAGTGAGATAAAAGGAAAAACCAGTCCACCAGCTGCTCAAGGTGGACGTACTGACCTTCCATTATCTAGTGAAGAAGCAAAAAAATTATCAGAAGAAGCACCGATGTGGACTGGAAAAATCCGTCCAGCAGGTAGTAAGATTGGACCTGTAACATATGGTTCTGGGGGTGCGTACGAATTTATCGCAACAGAAATCTATGGTTACAACTATGACCAAGGGAACCACTATGCGTACATTAAAAATGTAACTAAACGTTTCAGCTTATCTCCAGAAGCAACAGCTGCTGGTTACAGTATAAAAAACGTTGAAGTATCAAACTTAATCCCTGGTTTAGCATATAATAAAAATACAGATTCTGTTGAAGGATATGTATTAGCTAGTATCCAAAATGGTGTTTATGACTTCCGTTATGATGTAACTGTTGCGAAACCTGATGGAACAACAACAAAAGTATCTATTAAAGACTTAAAAGCTGGTTGGATGGGTTGGCAAGATACATCTGCACCAAGAGTTGCTGGTAACTCTACTGTAGTAACAGTTGGAGATACAATTAACCATGACCTTAAATTCATGGATAATGATGGATTTGCAAATGATACTCGTGCAAACTACAAATTGAACGGTCAGCCAATTGAACCTGGTAAAAAAATCAGTGGTAAAGCTACATTTACAGGTCTTGATGGAACAGAGTTAACATCAATGACTTCTTTTGTTATTCCTCAGCCTCACCTTGTTGTAAATGGTGAATATATGCCAAGTAAAAAACCGATCTCTAATACAATTCCAGGATTAACATTCGATCCAACGAAAAACTTACTTGAAGGAAAAGCATCAGATGCTGGAATTTACACATTAGCAGTACTAGCGAAAGACTTTAATAACGCAACAAACTCTAAGAATGCTCAATGGACAGCTAACGGTCAAGAAACTCACGAGAGTGTAACAATCGCGGTTGCTCCGAAGATTACAGTTAAAAACGTTGAAGCATATGCGAAAGAATTAGACGTAACTATTTCTAAAGGTGCCAACACTGGGGAAATCAGAATGCCGGATGGAACAGTTACGAAATTCGCTGTAAAAGATGGTAAATGGGTTGTTACTGAAGGAACAACAAACTCAGCAGTAACAGTAGGGACAGAACTTGGAACTGCTTCAGAAACTGCAGACTCTACGTTCAAATTAGCGGTAACTTCAGACGCTACGAAATACGTAGGAGTAGATAACATCGCAGCAAAAGCAAGTACTGATAAAGTAAAAGCAAGTTTACAACGTGAAGTAGTTACAGTTCGAGATAAAGATGGTAACACATATACTGCAACATTAAATGCAGCGACTGGTAAATATGCTATTCCAGATGACAAAGCTTATGAACTAGTAAATAATGGTGATGGAACATCAACATTAACAGAAAGACGTGTTTACACAGAAGCAGCAGGAGATGGAGCTATCAACTACTATATTTATGAATTTAAACGTGTTTGGACAGCGGAATCTAATGCAGCGACATTAGTAGAGCGTGTTGCAGAAGTACGTAAAAACGGTAAAGTAAAACAAGTAGTAAGTGTTGATAAAACAGATAATGTTCTTCCATTTGCTCAAGTAGCAGGAACTGACGGGGTTACTGTTCAAGTAACGTATGATTCAGTGTCACAACGTTGGACTGCATCTGACGGTTCAACAGTAACAGCTACGAAATCAAATGCTGGATGGATCTTAGAAACAAGTTCAGGATTTAGAGGATATGTAGCCTACCGTGAAGCAACAGGAACTCAATTAGCTTCTATCCAAAATGCTAAACCGACAGGAACATCAACAAGTTACTCTGAAAATAAAGATGCAACAGTAGACTTAATCGGTTCAGAAAAAGCTGATGTTGGCTTCAAAGATAAGATCGATGATAAATCTGACAACCCAGTTTCAGACACAATTAAAACAAAATTAACAGTAACAGCTCCAGATGGAACTCAAAAAGTATTCGATGCAGCTCAACCACAGGAAGAAGCATACATTGCGGCTCAACGTACAGCAGCGGAGAAAACTAAAGCAGCGGCAGCAGCGGTTAAAAACGAACAAGACTCTATCAATGACTTAGCTCGTCAACAAGAAATCGTAGACCGTGAAACAAGATATGTTGCCAATGCAGAAGAAGCATTAACTAAATTAAAATTACGTACTGTTTCACCAACAGCTCAAGAATTAGCAGAGAAATTATTAGCTGATGGTAGAGCGAGATTAGAAAAAGAAACAGCTGAATTAAGAAGAAAAGAAGCTGAACTTCCAGGAATCACAGCTCAAGTAGCAACAACTCGTCAAGAAGCTCTTGATTCAGAAGCAGCGGTAGAAACTGCACGTACAGCTCTAAAAACAGCAGCTGAGGCAAACTTAGCAAATGCTAAACAATACGCACTTTCACAAGTAGGACGTTACAAAGTAACTGTAAGAGACGTTGACTCAAACGGGGTTGTAACTACTCCAACAGTAGGAGGAACAGACTCTGGTGAAGTAACAGAAGATGCAGTAGCTGAAACAACTTACTACATCGTAGTAACTGAACCTAAGAAATCTTCTGGAGTTAAGAATACACCACAATCGGCTTCGATGGAAGAAGCGCTTAAAGCTAACCAACCAGCAGGAACAACAGTTTCTGATTACAAACTAGTAGATCCAGAAACAGGTAAGAGATCAACTTCAGTAACAACAAACGAAGGAACATACACAGTAAATCCAACAACTGGTGAAGTAACTTTCACACCAAACGCAGACTTTGTAGGAAATGCATCTCCAATCACAGTTGAAGGTAATGTAACATTCAACGATGAAGCGGGTAACCCTGTAAAAGTACCAGTATCAAACACTTACACACCAACAGTTTATGGTCTAGATAATGTAGACGATACAACAACAGGAAAACAAGGGCAACCTCAAAAATCTATTACAGGAGCTGAACGTTTCGATAAGTTAAATACTACTGAAAACACTCCTGATGGAACAAATGTTGATATGACTACAGCTAAGTATTCATTAACAGGTGCTAATCCAGAAGGTAAAGTAGTTGTTCCAAACGAAGGAACTTACTCAATCGACCCAGCAACAGGTATCGTAACATTTGAACCACTTCCAAC
This sequence comes from Gemella haemolysans, assembly GCF_028308085.1. GTDB lineage: Bacteria > Bacillota > Bacilli > Staphylococcales > Gemellaceae > Gemella > Gemella haemolysans_D. Next base: position 13,266 of record NZ_JAQMFS010000082.1, on the reverse strand, counting down.
ATTCAAAGGAAAAGCTACTGGTGTAACAGTTAATGTTACAGCGAAAGCAACTGACTCTTCAGGAAAAGAATTAGATGTAACATCATCAGCAACTTATACTCCAGAAGTAGAAGAAGTTGTTCCAACAGCTACACCAGCTAAAACATCTGGAAAACAAGGGCAACCTCAAAAAGAAGACGCTAAGAAAATGTTCCACAAAGGTGATGACACTGCGCCAATCGACAACACTACAATTAGATTAGTAGATCCAAGTGGTGCTGAAGTAACAAGTCTTCCAGCAATGAAAAATGGAAAACAAGTTGGTACTTACACATTAGATCCAGCTACTGGAATCATCACATTCCAACCAAATCCAGACTTCGATGGAACACCAGAACCAGTTAAAGTAACAGCTGCGGATAAAAACGGAACTAAAGTAACAACTACTTATACTCCAACGGTAACGCCAGTAGAACCAACAGGAACTCCGGTTACATCTGAAGGAAAACAAGGTCAAACTCAAACAGGAAAACCAGTATTCACAGAAGGTGACCCAACAGCTCCAATCACAATTACTGAAGATCAACCAGCTCAATTTATTGATCCAACAACAGGTGAAGCAACTGAAGCAACAGAAATCCCTGCAAAAGACGAAAAAGGAAACACAGTTGGTAAATATACAATCGATCCATTAACAGGTGTAGTAACATTTACTCCAAATAAAGACTTCACAGGAACACCAGTACCAGCGACAGTTGAAGTAAAAGATAAAAATGGAACTCCAGCAAAAGCGACTTATACACCAACAGTAACTCCAGTTAAACCAACAGGAGAAGATGTAACTTCAAGTGGAAAACAAGGACAACCACAAGAAGGAACACCTAAGTTCACACAAGGTGATGAAGTAGCACCAATTACAATTAACGAACAACAACCAGCTAAGTTCTTCGATCCGATAACGAAACAACCGATTGAAGCAACAGAAATTCCTGCAAAAGACGGAGAAGGAAACACAGTTGGTAAATACACAATCGATCCATTAACAGGAAAAGTAACATTCACACCAAACAAAGACTTCACAGGAACGCCAGTACCAGCGACAGTTCAAGTAAAAGATGCGAATGGAACACCAACAACAGCTAACTACACACCAACAGTAACTCCGGTTAAACCAACAGGAGAAGATGTAACTTCAAGCGGGAAACAAGGACAACCTCAAACAGGAAAACCTGTATTCACACAAGGTGATGAAGTAGCACCAATCACAATTAACGAACAACAACCAGCTAAGTTCTTCGATCCGGTAACAAAACAACCGATTGAAGCAACAGAAATTCCTGCAAAAGACGAAACAGGGAAAATAGTTGGTAAATATACAATTGATCCATTAACAGGTGTAGTAACATTCACACCAAACAAAGATTTCACAGGGACACCAGTACCAGCGACAGTTCAGGTGAAAGATGCGAATGGAACACCAACAACAGCTAACTACACACCAACGGTAACACCAGTAGTTCCAACAAAAACACCAAAAGAAACATCTGGAAAACAAGCTCAGCCACAAACACAAGATACTGAGTCAATGTTCACAAAGGGTGATGAAGTAGCACCGATCGACAAGTCTACTGTTAAACTTATCGATCCAGAAACTAATGCAGAAGTAACAAGCATTCCAGCGAAAAAAGATGGAAAACAAGTTGGTACTTACACATTAGATTCAGCAACTGGAGTAATCACATTCCAACCAAATAAAGACTTCGTAGGAACACCGGATCCAGTTAAAGTTGTAGCTGCAGATACTAACGGTACAAAAGTAGAAACTACTTACACACCAACAGTAACTCCAGTTAAACCAACAAGTGAAGACGTAACTTCAACTGGAAAACAAGGACAACCACAAGAAGGAACACCTAAATTCACTCAAGGTGATGAAACAGCACCGATCACAATCAACGAAGAGCAACCAGCTAAATTCGTAGTGAACGGACAACCAGTTGAAGATAAAGAAATTCCAGCGACTAAAGATGGAAAAGAAATCGGTAAATACACAATTGATCCAACAACAGGAAAAGTAACATTTACACCAAACAAAGACTTTATAGGAACACCAGATCCAGCGACAGTAGAAGTTAAAGATAAAAATGGAACACCAACAACAGCAACTTACACACCAACAGTAACACCAGTAGTTCCAACGGCAACACCGAAAGAAACAACTGGAAAACAAGCTCAGCCACAAACACAAGACACTGAGACAATGTTCACAAAAGGTGATGAAGTAGCACCAATCGATAAAACTACAGTTAAACTAGTGGATCCAAGTGGAAACGAAGTAACAACTCTTCCAGCAACAAAAGATGGAAAAGAAGTTGGAACATACACATTAGATCCAGAAACTGGAGTAATCACATTCCAACCAAATAAAGACTTCGTAGGGACACCAGACCCAGTTAAAGTTGTAGCGAAAGATACTAACGGAACAAAAGTAGAAACTACTTATACACCAACGGTAACTCCAGTAACTCCAACATCTGAACCAAAAGCAACAACTGGAATCCAAGGTGCAACACAAGAAGGAACTCCAACGTTCACTCAAGGTGATGAAACAGCGCCAATCACAATTACGCCAGAGCAACCGGCTCAATTCGTAGTAGATGGAAAACCTATTACAGAAACAACAATTCCAGCGATGAAAGACGGAAAACAAGTTGGAACATACACAATCGATCCAACAACAGGAAAAGTAACATTCACACCAAACAAAGACTTCGTAGGAACACCAGATCCAGCGACAGTACAAGTTAAAGATAAGAATGGAACACCAACATCAGCGACTTACACACCAACGGTAACACCAGTAACACCAACAGCAGAACCAGCTGAAACAACAGACATCCAAGGTAAAGAACAAACTGGAAAACCAACATTCAAACCAGGTAACCCAGAAGTACCAATGGATGATGAAGTACCAGCGACATTCGAAGATGGAACTAAAGAAAAAGTAGTACCAGGAGAAGGAACTTACAAAGTAAATCCAGATGGAACAGTAACGTTCACACCTGAGAAAAGATTCACAGGAACTGCTAAAGGAGTAACAGTAAAACGTGTAGATAAGAACGGAACACCAGTAACGGCTAAGTACACACCAACAGTAACACCAGTAACACCAACAGCAGAACCAGCTGAAACAACAGACATCCAAGGTAAAGAACAAACTGGAAAACCAACATTCAAACCAGGAAACCCAGAAGTACCAATGGATGACGAAGTACCAGCAACATTTGAAGATGGAACTACAGAAAAAATAGTACCAGGAGAAGGAGCTTACAAAGTAAATCCAGATGGAACAGTAACATTTACACCGGAAAAAGGATTCACAGGAGTAGGAACAGGAGTAACGGTAAAACGTGTAGATAAGAATGGAACACCAGTGACAGCTAAATACACACCAACGGTTACACCAGTAACACCAGAAGGAACACCTGCAGAATCAACAGGAATCCAAGGTGCAAAACAAGAGGGAACACCAGAATTCAAACCAGGAAACCCTAATGTACCGATCGATGAAACAGTAGCACCAACACTAGAAGGTGCGGATAAAGATGGAAAAGTAGTAGTACCAGGAGAAGGAACATACACAATCGACAAAGACGGTAAAGTAACGTTCACTCCAGAACCACAATTCACAGGTGTAGCAAAAGGAGTAACGGTTAAACGTGTAGATAAGAACGGAACACCAGTTACAGCCAAATACACACCAACAGTTACACCGGTAACACCAGAAGGAACACCTGCAGAATCAACAGGAATCCAAGGTGCAAAACAAGAGGGAACACCAGAATTCAAACCAGGAAACCCAGAAGTACCAATGGACGATGAAACTCCAGCAACATTCGAAGATGGATCAACAGAAAAAGTAGTACCAGGAGAAGGAACTTACAAAGTAAGTCCAGATGGAACAGTAACGTTCACACCAGAAAAATCATTCACAGGTACAGCAAAAGGAGTAACAGTAAAACGTGTAGATAAGAACGGAACACCGGTTACAGCAACTTACACGCCAACAGTTACACCAGTAACACCAGAAGGAACACCTGCAGAATCAACAGGTCTTCAAGGTATTAAACAAGAGGGAACACCAGAGTTCAAACCAGGAAACCCTAACGTACCAATCGATGAAACAGTAGCGCCAACATTAGAAGGTGCGGACAAAGATGGTAAAGTTGTAGTACCAGGAGAAGGAACATACACAATCGATAAAGATGGTAAGGTAACGTTCACTCCAGAACCACAATTCGTAGGAAAAGCAAAAGGAGTAACAGTAAAACGTGTAGATAAGAATGGAACACCAGTTACAGCAACTTATACACCAACTGTTAAGCCGGTTGAACCTACTGGAAAACCTGCGAAAACAATTAACAAAAAAGGTGAAACTCAAACTGGAAAACCAACATTCACACCTGCAAACCCTAACGTACCAATCGACGAAAAAGTTCCAGCAACATTCGAAGATGGATCAACTGAAAAAGTAGTACCAGGAGAAGGTAAATACACAGTAGCACCAGATGGAACAGTAACATTCGTTCCAGAAAAAGACTTCGTAGGAAAAGCAAAAGGAGTAGCGGTAAGACGTGTTGATACAAATGGTAACCCAATTACATCTATGTACCTACCAGTTGTAACTCCAGAATTACCAGAAGCTAACCCAGCATTCTCAGTAGATGTTCAAGGTGTAACACAAACTGGTAAACCAACATTCATCCCAGGAAGCCCTAATACTCCAATCGATGAAACAGTTCCAGCAACATTCGAAGATGGTTCAACTGAAAAAGTAGTACCAGGAGAAGGAACTTACACAGTGGCACCAGATGGAACAGTAACATTCGTTCCAGAAAAAGACTTCGTAGGAACAGCACAAGGAGTACTTGTAGTACGTGTAGACACAGAAGGTAACTTAGCTTATGGAGTTTACATTCCAACAGTATTACCATTAACTCCATCATCTGAACCAGAAGTTACTAAAGGACCTAAAGGGCAAGTTCAAAAAGGTAAACCAACATTCAAACCAGCTAGTCCAGATGTACCAATTGACGAAACTAGACCAGCGACATTTGAAGATGGATCAACTACGAAAGTAGTACCAGGAGAAGGAACATACACAGTAGCACCAGACGGAACAGTAACATTCACTCCAGAAAAAGACTTCGAAGGAAAAGCTAAAGGAGTAACAGTTAAACGTTACGATAAGAAAGGAACTCCAATCTTAGCGTCTTACACTCCACTTGTAACTCCACAAACTAAATTTGTTGATACAAAAGGAAATGTAATCGAAGGATACCCAGCAGAAGATGGAACTACTCCGAAGAAAGATATTCCAGGATACAGATTCGTAGAAACTAAGAACCTTCCAAACGGAGATGTTGAGCACGTATACGAAAAAGTTACAACTCCAGCTCCAACACCAACTCCTGTAGTAGAAAAATCTACGACATGGACAGATGAAGAAGGAAATCCATTGAGACCACCAGTAAATGGAATCGAAGTTCCAGGAGAAATCCCAGGATACGAATTTGGAAGAACTGTAACTGATAAAGATGGAAATGTACGCCACATCTTCAAGAAAACTTCTCGTATTCCAGGTGAAAACAGAACTACAACATGGACAGATGAAAATGGTAACTCATTAAAACCATCTGAAAAAGGAACTGTAGAAGCTGGTAAGATCTCAGGATATGAGTTTATAAGAACAGTTATTGGAGAAGACGGAAATGTACGTCACATCTTCAGAAAAGCAACTAACGAAAAACTAGGACAACGTCTAGCAAACACAGGAACAACTCAAACTAATACTGGTTTAGCAGGATTAGGATTAGCGATTCTAGGTGGATTACTATCAGCAGCTCGTCGTAAAAACGACAAAAACTAATTTGAAATCAAAACAAAAAACCTACCAAACTAAACTCTAACAAACGAAGGCACTCTCGATAATTTTCGAGGGTGTCTTTTTTAGTATGAATTTCAGTTTTATGTCATAGAGATCTGATTAAGGTATTTTAATTAGTATTTCATAATATTTAGACTACTATTATAAAAAAAATTATATAATTATTTTTAGTAAATAATAAAATGTTTCTAAGTAGGTTGAAGTTAACTAAACATAAAACAAATAAAGTATATACAAATAAATATATTAACAAAGAGGATTTAAAATATTAATAATAGACAACTAATATTAGTATTTTAAGAAAACGCTTTACATAAATGTAATGTATTTCTTGGACAAATAGGCATATATTTGATAAGGTATAGTTGGAATTGTGTATAATTTTAAAGTGAGTTTTGTATTAATAGTGCTTTATATTATAAGTCAATACTATATAAAAATAAGGGAAATTAATTATTATTTTGAAATTTAGGAAAGGAGATTAATAGTATTTTGTAATAGACATAATATACATTTAAATAAGTATTTAAATAAGTATTTATATAAGTTTTATTAGGGATAGAAAAAGGAGAAAAATTTAATGGGAGAAAATAATAAGTATGTAAAAAGTATAAAAGACGGTACAAAAGTAGAATCGTATTCGATTAAGAAATTTAAAGTTGGTACGGCATCAGTAGTAATCGGTGCTAGTATATTTTTAGGAGCAGGGGCAGTGGCTCAAGCATCAGAAGAAGTTTCTAACAACACAACTACAAATAACACAACAAACGCAAAAGAAGAAACTTCAAGAGCAGTAGCACAACCTAAAGTTGAAAACACTAAAGAAAGTGTAGCTAATGCAGTCGCAGAAAAGTAGGAGCAGAAGCACCCAAAACAGAAGTAAAACAAGAGACACCTGCAGAGTCTAAATTGGATAAAAGTCGATTAGAAGCTTATATCAGTGAAGTTTCAGCTAATCTAGAAGCTGGGAAATACGCTAACAAAACAGATGAGTCTGTAGCGGCATTAAAAGCTGATTTAGAAAGCGCAAGAGCTACTCTAGCATCAGCTAAAACACAAGCTGAATTAAACGAAGCGTACAATAAACTTGTAACAACTGTAAACTCAAAATTAAAAAACAAACCAGTAGAGAAAAAAGAAACACCAGAAGTAGACACAACAAATGGACAACCTACAGTTGGTAAAAAAGCAGAAAATACAGAGAAAAAATCTGACTCAAACTCAATTGAAAACACAGGGTCTAACGATTCACGTAACGGTAAAGCATTAGATAGAAACAATGCGTTTAGAGCGGAGACAACTCAAACTCAAGGTAACTTTAATTATTCTATGGAGTTTTCTAATGGAAAAGAAATTTACCTTTATAATGAAGAAGATGCAGATGTCAATATTACAGTTAGCTCAACAGCTGGGAATATTACTAAAGCAACAGTTAAAGCCGGAAGTGGTCAGTTCGTACTAAAATCGAAAAGTGATCAAGCGATAGCTCATGCGAAAGGTCAGAACGTACCTAAGCCTGAGGAAGAAGAAGTCGAAATAGATGGTTATGGTTGGAGTTATCATCAAACATTAACTGAAACTCAAGGACCAGTGAAAATTAAAATCACTGGTAAACCAAATGATACGTTTAAAGGACTTAAACCTTATACAAAAACTGAAGATCAACGAGCTGTATTAGGAGCAAGATATTTACAACTTGAAGATTCTACTGGTGCTAAGCTGGCTGGAGGTAACAATCCATCAGCTCCTGGTTATTTCAACTTAGTTGTTAAATCTCAAACATATAAATACGATATTCAACCAGTAGCAGAGGAAAATAAAGTTGCTGTTGCAGATATTAATAACCTAACTACGGATGATATTAACAAAATCAAAGAGAAAATTAAGATTCAATACTCTGATAAAGCAACAACAGAAGATGCTCGATTAGCTTCTAAAAAAGGAGAAGTTTTATAAGATAGATCAACGGTAGTGAAAGAAGTCGCTGTTGCTAACGGAACAGTTACAGTTACGTATAATGACGATTCAGTAGATACTACTCCAGTTGCAAGTGTGGCGCGTACAAATCCAGTACCAACAGTAGAACTTCCATACTCAAATGTTAATAAACGTCAAATTTACGTTTATACAGGAGAAAATACTGATTTAACATTCAAAGCTACAGATGATTCTACTGTAAAAGATTTATATCTACGTGGACCAGGTGGTGTTGGAAATGATAACGCCGCAGCGTACGGATTCACAACAGGTAAGATTGATAACGGTGCCGTTACAAATGGAGAGGGAACAGTATCTGGCGATAAGAGAACAGCAACTATCAAGATGACGGGTATTACAACTCTTAAAGCTCCAAACCAATGGACAAGTTTTATTGAAGCTAAAGATAATGATGATTTCAAATCAATGACAGGAGTAAACTACGATGCTTCAACTGATGATGCAGTACGTCAACAAAAACCAGGATATGTTCAATTTATCGTTAAAAATCAAACATCTAAATATGAAATTTCAGCACCAACAGAAAAAGTAGCTGTAGCAGATCCAGCAAATGTAACAGATGCAGAGTTAGAAAAAATCAAAGAAAAATTAAAACTTGAATACAATAAGGATAATGATGATGCGAACTTAGCAGATAAAAAAGGTAAAAATGTCGACGATAAAGATGCTAAGATTAAATCAGTAACAAAAGATGCTAATGGAAATCTTGTAGTAACATATGCAGACGGATCTCAAGATACAAGAGCATTATCAGACTTTGTAACTATAGATAAACAACCTGCACTTGATGCGGTTAATAAAACAGCAGAAGATAAGATTGCAGAAATTAACAAAACGCCAAATGCTACTAATGAAGAAAAAGCAGCAGCAATCGCAAAAGTAAATGCGGATAAAGAAAAAGCCGTAGCAGCAATTAACGATTCTAATCTAACTACCAAAGCAGCATTAGATAAGGCTAAGGAAGCAGGTGCAACTGCAATTGCAGCTGATAACCCAGTAGTGACGAAAAAAGATGCAGCAAAAGCAGATGTAGAAGCAGCGCGTAAAGCAAAAGCAGATGCTATTACTGCCGATAAAAACTTAAGTCAAGCAGAAAAAGATGCAGCAATCGCTAAAATTAATAAAGCGGCTGAAGATGCAACAAAAGCAATCGATGCAGCAACAACAGATGTAGCTGTAGATACAGCGAAAAATGCTGGAACTACAGAATTTGGTAAAGTTAACCCAATCGCAAAAGAAAATGCAAAAGAAGCTATTGCGAATGCATTAACAGCTAAAAATAAAGAAATCGATGACCGTACTGATTTAACTCAAGCTGAGAAAGATGCAGCAAAAGCAGAAGCTAAGAAATTAGCAGATGCAGAACTTGCAAAAGTTGATGCTCAACCTGATAACGCAGAAACAGCAGATGCAGCGGCAGCAGCTCAAAAACTTGTTAATGATGCAGAAGATAAGGGTGTAGCAGATGTAACATCAGTATACCCAATTGCTAAAGAACAAGCTAAACAAGCAGTGGCAGATGAACTAGCTAAAAAAGAAGCGGAAATCGATGCTCGTACAGACTTAACACAAGAAGAAAAAGACGCAGCTAAGAAAGAAGCTCAAGATAAAGCAAAAGCAGCAACTGATGCAATTAATGCTCAACCAGCAATCGCTAATTCAGAAGATAAAGCAACAGCAGCACAACAAGCGGTAGATACAGCTAAAAATACTGGAGTATCAGAAGTTAAAGCTGTGAATCCAGAAGCGAAAGCTAAGCCAGCAGCGAAAAAAGCAATTGACGAAGCATTAAAAGCTAAAGAAGCGGAAATCGATGCTCGTACTGACTTAACAGATGAAGAAAAAACAGCAGCGAAAGCAGAAGCGAAAGCAGCAGCTGACAAAGCAAAAGAAAATGTAGATAAAGCAACAACAGATGCAGCAGTAAAAGAAGCAGAAACTGCAGGAGTATCAGAAGTTAAAGCAATTAACCCAGAAGCGAAAGCTAAGCCAGCAGCTAAGAAAGCAATCGATGATAAATTAGCAGAGCAATTAAAAGCTATTGAAAATACCCCTGATGCTACTGACGAAGAGAAAAAAGTAGCAGCAGATGCAGCAAGAGCAATCGCAGAACAAGCTAAAAAAGAAATCGATGCAGCTAAATCAGATGCAGATGTTAAAACTTTAGAAGACGAAGCAAAAGCTGAAATCGAAAAATCTTTACCATTAGTTGAAGATAAACCAAATGCTCGTAAAGCAATTGACGAAGAAGTAAAAGCTAAAAAAGCAGCAATCGATGCTCGTAATGATTTATCTCCAAAAGCTAAAGAAGCATTAAAAGCTAAAGTAGATAAAGTTGCGAATAAAGCTAAAGCGGCAATCGATGCAGTAACTAGTGTAGAAGATGTTAATACAATAGAAGAAGCAGATAAGGAAGCTATTAGATTAATTGGAGGTATTAATAGACCAATTGACAAAGTTCTTGTAAAAGACCCAAGTGCATTAACAGATGAAGAAAAAGCTAAAATCTTAGAAGAAGTTAAAAAAGTTAATCCTACAGCCAAAGAAGTTAAATATAACGAAAATGGTAAAATCGAGGTAACTACTGGAAATGGTGATAAAGGAACGATTAATCCAGCTAAATTAGTTAAAACCGAAGAAGACCTAGATAACGGTAAAGGTGGAAACGATATTAATAAACCACTTGATAAAGTTATCGTAAAAGATCCAGCTAACTTAACAGATGAAGAGAAAGCCAAGATTGTTGCTAAAGTTGAGGAGGTAAATCCAGATGCTATAGTAACGATAGATGAAAATGGAACTGTTTCTGTTTCTACTCCAGATGGTAAAACTTCGGCAATTCCAGCAGCAGATTTAGTGAGAACTAAAGAAGATACAGAAAAAGCAGGAGCAGGTAACTCTAATATTGTTAAACCAGCAGATAAGATAGTTGGTGAAGCAAATGATCCAGACGACCAAGCTAAAGCAGAAGAGAAATTAAGAGAGCTAAACCCAGATACTAAATCTGTTAAGTTCGATGAAGATGGTAATGCGACAGTTACCCTAAAAGATGGAACTACAGCAACAATACCATCAGAAGACTTATTCAGATCAGAAGCGGATGTAATTAAACCAAATGCAGGAAACGACATAGTTAAACCAGCGGACAAAACAGTAGCTGCAAACCCAGAAAAACTTACAGATGCTGAGAAAAAAGCAATCGAAGATAAAGTTAAAGCGGTAAATCCAGGAGCAACTGTAGTAGTAGACGATAAAGGAAACGCGACAATAACAACACCAGAAGGAAAAACAGCGGTAATTCCAGCAACAGATTTAGTTAAATCAGCAGAAGATGCAACTAAACCAAACGCAGGAAACGACGTAGTTAAACCAGCGGACAAAACAGTAGCTGCGAACCCAGAAAAATTAACTGACGCTGAGAAAAAAGCAATCGAAGATAAAGTTAAAGCGGTAAATCCAGGTGCGACTGTAGTAGTTGACGACAAAGGAAACGCAACAGTAACAACACCAGAAGGAAAAACAGCAGTAATCCCAGCAACAGACTTAGTTAAAACAGCAGAAGACGCAGCGAAACCAAATGCAGGGAATGACATCGTTAAGCCAGCGGACAAAACAGTAGCTGCGAACCCAGAAAAACTTACAGATGCTGAGAAAAAAGCAATCGAAGATAAAGTTAAAGCAGTAAACCCAGGTGCGACTGTAGTAGTTGATGACAAAGGAAACGCAACAGTAACAACACCAGAAGGAAAAACAGCGGTAATTCCAGCAACAGACTTAGTTAAAACAGCAGAAGATGCAACTAAACCAAATGCAGGAAATGACATCGTTAAGCCAGCGGACAAAACAGTAGCTGCAAACCCAGAAAAATTAACTGACGTTGAGAAGAAAGCAATCGAAGATAAAGTTAAAGCGGTAAATCCAGGAGCAACTGTAGTAGTAGATAACAAAGGAAATGCGACAGTAACAACACCAGAAGGAAAAACAGCGGTAATTCCAGCGACAGATTTAGTTAAATCAGCAGAAGACGCAACTAAACCAAATGCAGGAAACGACGTAGTTAAACCGGCGGACAAAACAGTAGTAGCAAACAAAGATGCCCTAACTCCAGAAGAGAAAAAAGCAATCGAAGATAAAGTTAAAGCAGTAAATCCAGGAGCAACTGTAGTAGTTGATGACAAAGGAAATGCAACGGTAACAACTAAAGATGGAAAAGTTGCGGTAATTCCAGCATCTAAACTAGTAATTCCAGCAGATAAAGTAACTGATGTAGCTGCACAAAGTGGAATCAACACACCAGCAGTAAGAACATTAGTAGCTAATAAAGACAGCTTAACACCAGAAGAAATCGCTAAGATCAAAGCAGCGGTAGAAGAAGTAAATCCAGGAGCAATCGTAGTAGTAGATGCGAAAGGAAATGCAACAGTAACAACTAAAGACGGTGTAACAGCAACGATCTCAGCTGAACAATTAGTTAAAGACGAGAAAGATGTAGCAGCTAAAAATAATGGTGAAAATATCAACCTTGACTTTGAAAAACAAGTTGTAGCAGACTTAGATAATCTAACAGATGCGGATAAAGCAGGAGCTAAAGATAAAATCTTAGCAGCAAATCCAAACGTAGCCGAAGTTATCTTCGATGCGAAAGGAAATGTGACAGTAATTCTTAAGGATGGAAGTTCATACACAATCTTAGCTAAAGATATCTTCAAAAAAGCAGAAGAACAAGCCCCATCAGTAAATGCTTCACCAGAAATCAACTTCCCTGAAAGAGTTCAAGTAGGAGACCTAACGAACCTAACAGATGAAGAAAAAGAAACTGTAAAACAAGCTTTAATTAAAGCAAATCCAGAACTAAAAGAAGCTAAGATTACAGTTTCACCAACTGGAGAAACAACAATCGTATATCCAGATGGAAGAGTAGTGGTAATCCCAGCAGAAAAATTAGTAGAAGCTAAAGGTTCTAATGGTCAATCTAATAATGACAATGGTGGAAATAAAGAAGATAACTCTACAAACGTTTCACGTGAAAATAACGGAGCATCAACTGGAAATACATCAAATTCTAAACTAGGACAACGTCTAGCAAACACAGGTACAACTGAAACTAATACTGGAATAGCAGGATTAGGATTAGCGATTCTAGGTGGATTACTAGCGATAGCTCGTCGTAAAAACGGCAAAAACTAATTTGAAATCTAAACAATAAACCTACCAAACTAAACTCTAACAAAAAAGACACCCTCGATATGTACCGACCCCAAAAAGTTAGACCAAAAAATCTAACTTTTTGGAGGTCGGTATTTTTATGACTAAATATAATTTTGAATTTAAAAAGAAAGTCG
>NZ_JAQMFS010000008.1 GCF_028308085.1 Gemella haemolysans | reverse complement strand
GATTTTGTCGAGTCACCCCCGCACAGTTTATTAGATATCTAAAAAGCTTTTATAAAGCGAATTTAGATATCAATAAACCACTGCGTCTATGAATTATCATATACATTTTGTTAAAATTTAGGACTTTTGAGTCAGCCCCTTGCCAGTATGAAGATAACTAAATATAAAAAATAAAACAATCTATCAAATTTGATAGGGAGATAAATTCAAAGTTAAATTAATTATATAAGGGACTTGAATTTAAAAATGTATTTATAATGAATATAGATGAGAATTATCCTTATTTGTATGAAAAAGTTAGATAAAAATGTATTGTAAGAAACAAATGTAGAAGAAGAAAGACGATTGCTTTATGTAGCAATGACAAGAGTAGAAGAAAGATTGTATATATAGGGCATAAAGATAGTAAGTTTATAAAAGAATTAAAAGAAATAGAAAGTATTTTGACAGAGTATAAAGAGTGATGTTTTAAAAAATATTTTAAAAAATTAAATAAAAGACTTGTATTTTTTATTTTTTTACTTTAAAATAAATCTAATAATTTATTTCTAATATCAAAAAAATGTTAAAATTTCTAAAAAATAGCAGAAAGAAGGTTCTATTATTATGAAAAAGAAATTATTTTTTGTTTTATTATTATCAGGTAGTATGTTTTTAAAATTTAATATAGCTGATGCAAAAGGAAGTACAGAAGTTACTACTTTTTCACAGTATACTACTATTGCGAATGATGGTGGTTCACCATTGGAACCAACTATTAATTGGTAATTATTAGGAATTTTATATGTTTAATTATTTTCCTAAAGAAGAAGAAATTTTAACTGATTTATATAATTTGATATTAGATAAAGAGGTTGGAATAAAAGAGAGAGAATTGTATAAGAAAGCTATTTTGTTAATTGAAAAAGAAAATGAATATTATGAAGCAGTTTTATTTCAATTAGCACCTGCTTTATCTTATTTAGCACGACAAAAAAGTATTTCTAGTAATGGTTGTATTTTTATGACTAAAATTAGTAGATTTACTAATAATTATATAGGATTTTATTTATTTGATTCTATATTAAAAAAATAATTTTTAAAATCAAAGAAAACAGTGTAAAATATGTATATAAAGCAATTAGTTAGTATACAACCTTAATTCAATAAGTGTTATTATATAAAAAGAGGGAGTGACTCAAAAATCATGATTTTGGAAAAATCGATTTTGTTAAGTCATTCCCGTTGCGCCTATAAGATCTTCTATTAACTTTTTATTTCTAAGACTTTTAGGTCAGTCTCATAGACTTTTATTTTCTTGTTTAAGTATATTATTCAGCGAATCCGTTTGGATGTTTACTTTGCCATCTCCAAGAATCTTCACACATACGTTTTATATCGTACTCTGCTTCCCATCCAAGTTCTTCTTTTGCTTTTGTAGCATCAGCATAACATGCTGCAATATCTCCTGCACGACGCGGAGTTATAACATAAGGTAAATCACGTCCAACAGCAGCTGATGCACTTTTAATAATATCTAATACAGAATAACCAATTCCTGTTCCTAAGTTATAAATAGTTAAGCCACTACCTTTTTCTAATTTCTTAAGAGCAGAAACGTGACCTCGAGCCAAATCTACTACGTGGATGTAGTCACGTACTCCAGTACCGTCATGAGTATCAAAATCATTACCAAAAACTTGAACTTTTTCTAGTTTACCTACAGCTACTTGCATAATATAAGGAATTAGGTTGTTTGGTACTCCTTTTGGATCTTCACCGATATCTCCACATTCATGTGCTCCGATTGGATTAAAGTAACGAAGGAGAACAATATTCCATTCGTTGTCTGCTTTATAAACATCTTTTAAAATATCTTCAGTTATTAATTTAGTACGTCCGTATGGGTTAGTTACAGATAGTGGGAAATCTTCTTTAATTGGTAATGTATGAGGATCTCCATAAACTGTAGCTGATGAACTGAAAATTATATTTTTACAATTGTGTTTTTCCATAACACGGAACAAAGTAATAGTTCCAGCTATATTATTATCATAATATGCTAATGGGATTTCACAAGATTCACCAACTGCTTTTAATCCAGCGTAGTGAATAACTCCATAAATATTTCCTTCTTTTTCAAAAACTTCATTTAATTTATCTTCATCTCGAACATCAACTTCATAAAATGTTACCTTTTTACCAGTAACTCGTTCAACTACTTCTAAACTCTTTTTGTTGGCGTTATATAAGTTATCAACGACAACTACTTCATTTCCATTGTTTAATAATTCTATACAAGTGTGAGACCCGATAAATCCAGCTCCACCTGTAACAAGTATTTTTTTAGTCATATTGTATTCCTTTCCATTCTGAAATATATATATATATATCATATAAGGTAAATATAAGTCAATAGAAAAATGAAAATAATATGAAAAAATATGAAAAATAATCGTTATTTTTACAAATAGTTGTTGAATAGTTATTATGAGATAGGTAATGAGTAAGTTAAAAAATAACACATATTTCACGAGAAAAAGTAAGAATTGGTAAAAAATTCAACACATTGTACTATTATAATAACGAAACATGAATACGAAGTTATAGAATTAGAAGCTTCTTATATGTGAAAGTTCTAAGGAAGAGTTTATATGCAAAAAATTTGCTAGCTAGATTTTAACAAGTTATAATTAAAGAACTATGTTGAGTAATTTGGAGGAAAACATGAAATTAGGAATTATTGGTTCTGGAATGATAGTTAAAGATTTTTTATCTTTTGCTCATGAACTTCCAGAAATTAAATTAGAAGCTATAACGGCTAGGAATATTGAAAATTTAAAAGAATTACAGTCTAAATATAATATTAATAATATATATACTGATATTGATCTTTGTTTAGAAAATAAAGAAGTAGATACAATTTATGTTGCAGTTCCAAATAATTTGCATTATTCAGTTGCTAAGAAAGCTTTAGAAGCTGGTAAAAATGTTATTTGTGAGAAACCTTTTACTTTAAAGTATGAAGAAGCTGTAGAATTATTTGAAATTACTGAAGCTAGAGGATTAATTTTAATAGAAGCAATAACAAACCAATATCAAAAAAATTATCTTGATATAAAAGCTAATATTGATAATATTGGAGAAATAAGACTTGTTGAGTGTAATTTTTCCCAACTTTCTTCAAGATACGAAGCGTTTAAAAATGGAATCCTTGCACCTGTTTTTGATAAAAGTAAAGGTGGAGGAGTGCTTGGTGATTTAAATATTTATAACATTCATTTTGTTGTCGGATTATTTGGTAAACCTAATAAAGTACATTATTCACCAAATATAGTCAATGATGTAGATACTTCTGGAATACTTCTATTAGAATATGATAACTTTAAAGTAGTTTGCATAGCAGCTAAAGATACTTTTAATAATAGTTATGTCAATATTCAAGGGGACCAAGGTATAATTAAGGTTATTGGTCCTACAAATGAAGTTCCTAATTACAGTATTCAAACAAAAGATAATTTTATAGAGAAAAATAATAATATCCATTCACACAGAATGTTTGCTGAGTTTAAAAAATTCGTTGAAGTTATAAATAATAAAGATTTTGAATTTATGAACGATCAGAAAGAACATACTTTGAACGTTATGTATATTTATGAAGAAGCGAAAAAATTTATAGAAAATTAAAAAGGAGAAAATCACATGAAAAAATTTTTTAGTAAACCATTTGGAACAGAGGAACAACCTATAGAGGAAGGAAGATATAGACTATTTTGGACTGCGGTCTGTCCTTATGCACATAGAGCAGTTATAGCAAGAGAAATACTAGGATTAGATGACGCGATTAGTTTAGGAACATTGGATTATCGTCGTGGAGAAGAAGGATGGCAATTTAGCTTAGATAAAGATGGATTAGACCCAATATTAAAAAAATCTAAAATTAAAGATGTGTACTTAAATAGTGATTCAGATTATGAAGGGCCATATTCAGTACCTGTGCTTGTTGATGTTACTACAGGAAAAGTAGTTAGAAAAGAATCAGCGGAGATACTTCATGAGTTTTCTACAGTGTTTAAACAATTACATAAAAATACTGAGGTAGATTTATATCCCGAGCATCTTGCAGATCAAATTGATGAATGGAATGAAAAATTAGCTGTGGCTATTAATGATGGTGTATATGGAATGGGATTTGCTGAAAGTCAAGAAAAATATGATGAGGCATTCGAAAGATTCTTTGATATGATGGATGTAGTAGAGGATCGTTTATCAAATCAAAGATACTTCCACGGTAATACAATAACAGAAACAGATATTCGTTTTTATACTACTATGATTCGCTTAGATGTCGTTTATTATGGATTATATTCTGCGAATAAAAAGAGAATTGAGGAATATCCTAACATTTTCAACTACTTAAAAGACTTATATCAAACTCCAGGATTTGGATCTACAACAGACTTTGAAGCAATTAAAGTTGGGTATTACGTATCAGCAGGTAAAACTATTGTACCAAAAGGGCCAGAAGTAGATAAGTGGAATCAAAGTCACGATAGAGCTAGATTCGAGTAAAAGTTTTATGAAAATAATTGATGTAGAAGAATATAACTTCTCTAAAGAAAAACTTTTACAGTATGGATTTAGGGAAGAAGCGGAAAAACTAATATATAGAAAAGAAATTTTAGACAGTAGTTTTTTTATAGAAATAGTATTTGTTAATAGTCAACTTTTGATAGAAGTTTATGATATAGAATTTGATGAGATTTATTCGTTGTTTAGTGTAGATAGTGCTGTAGGTGAAACGGTACAAAATATCAGAGAACATGTAGAGAAACTACTAAGTTCAATATTAGGGTTAGCTGAGGAATCGGGAAAAATAAGTTCAGAAATTATCGACTATTGTAATGATAAATACGGTGAAAATCATGTTAATCCTTTTAAAAAACATCCTGATATATTGGCATTTGTAAATGAAAAAAATAAATGGTATGCCTTGTTTTCAGATGTAGATTATAACAAATTGAATAAAAATACCGATATTACAACTAAAGTGAAAATTTTAAATGTAAAATATCCAACGGATAAAATTTTAGAAATTATTGATAATAAAAATATTTTCCCAGCATATCATATGAATAAAAAGCATTGGATAAGCATAGTGTTAGATAAAAATATCAAATTGGAGACAATAAAAGAATTAATCGACATTAGCTATTCTTTGGTTAAATAAAATAAAAGGAACAACAAAAAATCAATTTATAAAAATTATGATTTAGAGTTGTTCCTGTTTTTATTTATTTTTAAAAAAATAAAAAGCAGATTTTCATAAAGATAAGTTGTTGGGCCTAGCAACAGTGTTAACAATTCTTGAAATCTTTGAAAAAGTCTGCAAATAAACCATTAGGGAACGGAGTTTATATGCTCTCCTAATGTATATTCACATTATATCATGAGAAAAGAAAAAATACAAATTATGATTTAGTTGTTCCTTTTTCTATTTATTATACGCAATTATCAAGAATATTATTTGGAAAATAATAGAAATAATAAAGAAAAATCCAATATAAATCCCTAATGCACCTGCTATGATATACAATATAGTATTTATAATAATTAAATAATTTTTTGTGAATTTTATCAATGAGATAACAATATTAAAAATAACAGCTATTAAGAGCATAAAGTAGTGTGGTATTAGAAATGCAAGTAGCAATCCTAAACCAGCGCCAGCACTAGGACTATCAGAATGATTAATTTTTGATATTACACTTGAAAAGTATAGTATTGTTAGAGCTATATATAATATTGATGAAAGTAATGATAATCTTATAGCGAGTTTTCTTGTCATCTATAGCCATCCTTCCTCAGTAGATTTTTTTACAGCTTCTGTCCTGTTTTTGCAGTTTAATTTTGTTAGGATGTTAGAAATATAGTTTCTAATAGTTCCCTCTGATAAAAACAGTGCATTAGCAATTTCTTTATTTGATAATCCTTCTTTAATTTTTATAAGAATAATTTTTTCTTGATTTGTTAATGGATTGTGACTATTGAAGATATTTTCCATTAGTTCAGGTGAGTATTCTTTGTGCCCTGCTAAAACATTGTTAATTGTTTTCATAAGTTCATCTATTGAACGATCTTTTAGTACATAGGCATCTACGTTATTTTTTATAGCACGTTCAAAATAACCAGCTCTTTTAAATGTTGTAACAATAATTACTTTACAATTTATACTTTTATTACGAATAAATTCTAATACTTCTAGTCCTGTTGATTCAGGCATCTCAATATCTAGTATTGCTACATCAACGCTAGAGTTCACCAATATATCTATTGCTTCTTTTCCATTTTTAGCTTGTAAGACTTCATCTATTGAATCTTCCATAAGAAGTAGTGTAGCCATAGCATCACGTAGCATACTTTGATCTTCTGCGATTAATAATCTCATAAATACCTCCATTAGTTATCTTTACTAATTGTTACTCTAATAATAGTAGGTTCTTTTTTAGAAAGTATTTCTATTTTTCCATCTACTACTTTGATTCTTTCTCTAATTGAAGCTAATTCGCTTCCTGTTATTATCTCAAAACCACAACCATTATCTTTAGCAGTAATAGTGTAGTTTTTATTACTCTCATCTAATATTATATCACATTTATTAGCTTTACTATGTTTAATAATATTATTTGTTAGTTCTTTTAGAATCATTGTAATAGTCCACTCTTGAAGCCCAATAGGTTTAGTAGTGAAATTATTATTAAGATTTAGTTGAATATCACTCATTATCATAATGTCTTGGATAATTTTAATTTCTTCTTCAACAGTTCGATGCTTAAGTTTATTAACTATTGCACGAGTGTTATCCATTGATTCCTTACTAATTTTACTAATTTCACAAAGTTCTTTTTTTGCAGCCTCTAAATTATTTTTTTCTAAATATTTCTCTGCAAGTTCAGCTTTAAGTTTTAACATAACAAATGTATGTCCAATACTATCATGGAGATCTTGACCAATTCTATTACGCTCATTTTCAGCTAGTAAGATGTTAATATGTTCATTGTATTTAATGCGTTCATTTTTTAGCTTGTTTCTTTCATAACCACGTTTTTGTAAGAAGTACGTAATAAGACATAGGAAGTAGAAGCAAAACATAATTACTTTATCACCAGTAAGTAGTGAAGTTAACGCAATATGAATCATAATTGAGTTAATTACTATAAAGAAACTTATAGATCTGTATGTAGTGTAATCATCATGAAATCTCCAAACTAGCAGATTACTTAGATAATAAGAGAATAACATATTCGTTGGATTAATATATAGTGCCATAAATGCAATATAGAAAGCTAAATAAAACCATTCTATAAAAATAATATACTTATTTTCAGTAAATAGAATAGAAATATATGAAACAATCGCCATTATAGTCAGAGGCAATATATAAAACGGATAACTACCATTAACAATATATACTAGTGGAAAAACAAAAAATACTAGTGATATAAAAAATATATAGTTAGATTTAATCTTATTTATTAATACTTTGTTCATGTTCGTCTCCTTTATTTAAGGGTATATTTTATATGATATCACAAAACTAAAGGTGTGTGAATAATGTAATCACACACCTTTAGCTTATTTAGATTCTGTTTTACGTTTAATTACTAAAGTAAGGATAATAAATCCAAAACTATAAGCAAGTAAAACTCCAAATGAAGTGAAAGAGAATACTCCATCTTTAAGATATTTATTTACAAATTCTAATAGGTTATATGTTGGAGTTACTTTAGAAATATTTTGTAACCATTCTGGGAATAAGTAAGTTGGCCACCATAATCCACCTAACATAGCTAACCCTAAATATAAAATATTTGCTAATAAACTTAATTTTTCTACTGATTGAATTAGACTTAATAATAGTCCCATTCCTAAGAAAGTAATACTACCAAGAACCATTAATACACCTGCCATAATCCATTCACGTGCACTCATATTAACATCTCTTAAAAAATGTCCAACAATAAATACTACAACGACTGATACTATAAAAGTGAAAATAATACGAATAAAACGTGCTATATAGTATTCAGATAACTTAATAGGTGAATTGTTAATTAAGTGTAGATAGTTATTATTTTCATCTTCTCTAATAGAAACAGGTAGAGAAAAAAATGCAAAGCTTATGCTACTGAATGCAGTCATTGAAATTAACATATCTTTAATAACTCTAGTTTGAACAGTAGGATCATCAAATTGTTGCATTCCTGAAAATAATACAAAGAAGATTACTGGGAATCCTAATCCCATAATAAAGTTTGATAAATTTCTTTTAGTAAAAATAAATTCCATTTTTAAAAGTGTACTGATATTACTCATTGTCTTGTCTCCTTATTGTTCTTTAGTAGTATTAAATATACTATCAAGTAGTGTTCTGTTTTGAATTTCTAAATCATTTAAAGTACATCCTGATTTTTGTAAAGTATTCCAAATTAAATCAGTTTTTTTAGTTAAGAAGTTGAAACTATCTCGTTTTATTTCTAAGTTGTAAATTTCTGGATTGTTTTCAATAACTTCTAAATATTTAATAGGTAAAGTGAAGAATTTCTCTACTTCTTCGGCTCTCATAGCGTGTGGAGTAGTATCACGAATTAGTTCTCCTTTATTAAGAACTAATATTCTATCTGCAGTATGTTCTACTTCTTCAATATAGTGAGAAGAGTAGATAATTGTTAGACCATCATTTTTTAATGTATTTACTATTTCCCAAAATCTAATACGTGTTGAAGTGTCCATTCCAGCAGTCGGTTCATCTAAAAATAGAATACTAGGTTTTCCTATTAATGAAAGTACGAAAGAAAGAAGTCTTCTTTGTCCTCCTGAAAGTTTAGATGCAAAAGTTTCTTTTTGTTTATTATCAAATCTTAGTAAGTTGTCAATTTCTTCATCTGATAGATGATCTATATAAAGTTTTTTTACAAAATCAATTAATTCTTTAACTTTAAGTTTTTGAGGAACAACATTTTCTTGAGGAAGAACATTAACTAATTTTTTTAATTTATTATTTGTAGGTTGTAAGTCATTTATTTTAATGCTTCCTGAATCTATAAATTTATTACCTAAAAGACAATTCATCAATGTTGTTTTACCAGCTCCATTTGGACCTATAAGAGCTACGCAATCTCCTTCGAAAATATCGAATGAAATGTTATTTAATATTCTTTTTTTATTTATTTGTTTATTAATGTTTTTTATCTCTATAACTTTTTTTGTTTCCATTTTTGTCACCTCTTGTTTGATAATTAAATTATAGCAAAGTGTTAAGATAACTTTTAGTAGGTAATGTCATTAAAGTAATATGACAAATGTCATAAAAAATAGGCTTAAAAACTTGTTTTATTTAGAAACAAAGATTTTAAGTCATCCTGAATAGTTATTTCATATCTATTATTTCAATAATAGTTGAATCAGTATTGTCGAGAATAGTTTTAACTACTGTCTTTGCTACTTTGTCAACTGGAAGGGGATATACATTTTTGAAAAATGGTATACCTAATTTTGAAAAGAATTTAATAGGTAATATATTGAAATAAGAGGTAAGTCTTTCTTTACCATACATAAGCCCTGGACGTATAATAAGATAGTTTAGCTTTGAATCTACTAATAATTTTTCTCCGTTACGTTTGCTTTCTAAATATTGTTTGAAGCCACCATTTGCAGAAAAATATGCAAGTTTATTGATGTTGTGTTTTTGACATAATTCAATTGTCTGTGCCACACTTTCTGTATTTAGTTTTGAATATAGCTTTTTATTTTTAATTGTTCCAATTAAATGAATGGCTATATCATATTTTTCATTGATTACTATATTTTCGATATCAAAAATATCACCCTGTATCCATGTTGCTTCATCTTTGGACATAGAGTAGTTTTGAGATCTAGATAAATAGCTGACTTTTACATTGTATTTTTTAAATTCTTTAATTAATGCTTTTCCAACAAAGCCATTGCCACCGATTAGTAGTATGTTCATATGTACCTCGAATTAAATTATTTTTCTCATTTTAAATAGTAACATAACTTAGTACCCGAGTAAATTTATTTAAACTAATGAAAAAAAGATGATATAATAGTATCAATTTAAAAAGGAGTGTGATTGAATGAAAGTAGGTTTAGTATTAGAAGGTGGAGCTATGAGAGGATTATTTACAGCAGGTGTCCTTGATGTGTTCTTAGAAAATGATATAGAAGTTACTGATATTGTTGGAGTTTCTGCAGGAACACTTTTTGGAGTAAACTATGTTTCTAAACAACCTAAAAGAGCACTACGATACAATGTTAATTATATTAATGATAAAAGATATATGAGTTTAAAAAGTTGGATAAGAACAGGTAATTTAATAAATAAAGACTTTACGTACTATAAAGTTCCATTTCAACTTGATGTTTTTGATAATAAAACATTTAAAAATTCTAAGACAAATTTCTATGCTACTGTAACAAATATAGAAAACGGAGAAGCGGAGTTTATAGAAATAACAGATCCTTACAAACAAATGGAGACGTTAAGAGCAACTTCTGCACTTCCATTTATTTCGGAAATAATTGAGATAGATGAGAAAAAGTATTTAGATGGTGGAATAGCTAATAGCATACCGATAGACTTCTTTGAAAAACAAAATTTTGATAAAATTATTGTTATACTAACAAGACCTATTACATATAGAAAGAAAAAATCAATAAGTTTACAATTTAAGTTATTTTATAAGAAATATCCGCATTTAATTGAAAAGTTGGAGAATAGATATAAAGACTATAATGAAACGGTTGAACGAATACTAGAATTAGAAAAACAAGGGAAAGTATTTGTTATACGACCAAGTGAGGATATTACTGTAAAAAGACTAGAAAAAGATACTGAAAAACTAAACTATGTCTATAACTTAGGGCTAAAAGATGGTAATAATATAATAGAAGATTTAAAACAATATATTAATAATAAAGGAGATGTTTAAAATGGATGAACAAATAAAAATTAATCCAGATGATTTTGAAAAAAAATCTAAAGATGAACTAAAAAAAGAATTATCTGATTTAGAATATGCAGTTACTATGGAAAGTGCAACTGAGAGTCCGTATACTGGACAATATTGGGATAGTTTTGAAGAAGGAGTATATGTAGATATAACAACAGGTGAACCATTATTTTCTTCAAAAGATAAATTTAAATCTCATTGCGGGTGGCCAAGTTTCTCAAAACCAATTGAAAGTGAAGTCACTAGGTACTATAAAGATAATTCGCATTTAGTGGAAAGAATTGAAGTTAGAAGTAGAGTGGGAGATGCTCATTTAGGACACGTATTTCCAGATGGTCCAAGTGAACTGGGAGGGCTTAGATATTGTATAAATAGTGCTTCGATAAGGTTTATTAAGAAGGAAGATTTAGAAAAAGAGGGTTATGGAAATTTATCAAATTTATTTGATAAATAGAAAATTAAAGAGGTAAACGATACCATCTATCATTTACCTCTTATTTTTTGTAAAAAAATATGATATTTTTTATATATGTCTACCAAATATATTCTATATAAATAATTACAGTATAATAACAGATTTCTTAGAGATATAAAATATCTATAGAAAAACAAATGGCTAAAGTTAACGTTTTCATCGTTTTTGCAATTAGGTTTTCAAAAATACACAGTAATATTTTACTATTAATTAAATAGAGAATTCAGAATTCATATTTACTGTATTAGTACTAGAGTTCACAAATTGTACACAATTTGAATAAGAAAAATATTGTCTTAGTAATATGTATGCGATACACTAAGAGTGTAACAAATAGTTTAATTAATAAATTTATTTATCACATATATAATAAAAAATTTTAAGGAGTGACATTAATATGACAACAGTTGCAGAAAAAAAAGCATTCGTTGGTGGTAAATGGCAAACAGAGGTAGATTTAGTAGATTTCATTAAATCTAACTATACTGAATATAGAGGAGATGCATCTTTCCTTGCAGGACCAACTGAAGCAACTACTAAATTAGTAGAAAAATTCAATGATTTAATGCGTCAAGAACGTTTAGCTGGTGGAACATTAGATATGGATACTAGTATTCCTTCAACTATCTTATCTCACGGACCTGGATACATTGAAAAAGATTTAGAACAAGTTGTTGGGTTACAAACTGATAAACCACTTAAACGTGCGTTAATGACATTCGGTGGTATTAACATGGCTGTTAACAGCTGTAAAGCATACGGATACGAAGTAGACGAAGAAGTTATTAAAATCTTCACTGACTACCGTAAAACTCACAACCAAGGTGTATTCGATGCATATACTCCAGAAATGCGTTTAGTAAGAAAATCTGGTGTAATCACTGGTCTTCCAGATGCATACGGACGTGGTCGTATTATCGGGGACTACCGTCGTGTAGCTTTATATGGTGTTGACCAACTTATCGCTTGGAAAAAAGAAGACTTAGCTCAAATCGGAGCTGACGGTGTTATGACTGAACACGTTATTCGTGACCGTGAAGAAGTTAACGAACAAATTCGTGCTTTAGGTGAATTAAAAGAATTAGCTAAAATCTACGGATTCGACATTTCTGAACCAGCTACTACAGCTAAAGAAGCTGTTCAATGGTTATACTTCGGTTACTTAGCAGCTATCAAACAACAAAACGGTGCTGCAATGTCAATCGGTAATATCGCTACATTCTTAGATATTTATATTGAAAGAGATTTACAAGATGGAACAATTAACGAGTCTCAAGCTCAAGAATTAATTGACCACTTAGTATTAAAATTACGTTGCGTTAAATTTGCTCGTACTCCAGAATATAACCAATTATTCTCTGGTGACCCAATTTGGGCTACATTAATCGTAGGTGAAATGTTAGACGCTGAAAGATCATTAGTAACTAAAACTGACTTCCGTTTCATCCACACATTAGATAACATGGGTAACTCTCCAGAACCAAACTTAACTATCCTTTGGTCTAGTAAATTACCAACTGGATTCAAAGAATTCTGTTCTGAATCTTCAATTAACCACAGTGCTATCCAATATGAAAGTGATGAATTATTAGCAGACTTCTTAGGAACTTGTGATAAATCTATCGCTTGTTGTGTAAGTGGTATGACTACTGGTAAAGATATGCAATTCTTCGGAGCTCGTGCTAACTTAGCTAAAGCTTTACTATACACAATCAACGGTGGACGTGATGAAAAATTAGGAATCCAAGTTGGACCTAAAACAGAACCTCTACGTGGTGTATTAAACTACGATGAAGTTTGGGCTAAATTCGATGTATTCATGGAATGGTTATGTAAACTATACATCAATACATTAAACGTAATCCACTACATGCACGATAAATATTCTTACGAAAGCTTAGAAATGGCATTACACGATACTAAAGTTAGAAGATTCATGGCAACTGGTATCGCTGGATTCTCAGTAGCAGTGGATAGTTTATCAGCTATTAAATATGCTAAAGTAACTCCAATCGAAGATGAAACTGGATTAGCTGTAGACTACAAAGTTGAAGGTGAATTCCCAACATTCGGTAACAACGATGACCGTGCAGATGAAATCGCTGTTGAATTACTAAAAACATTCATGACTAAACTTAAAAAACACCCAACTTACCGTGCAGATGAAACTACAACATCTATCTTAACTATTACTTCTAACGTAGTATACGGTAAAAAAACTGGTAACACTCCAGATGGACGTCGTGCAGGAGAACCATTCTCTCCAGGTGCTAACCCAATGAACGGACGTGACCAAAGTGGAGCTCTAGCTTGCTTAAGCTCAGTAGCTAAATTACCATATGAATACAGCCGTGATGGAATCAGCTTAACTGCTGCATTTACACCAAGCTCATTAGGTAAAACTAAACAAGACCAAATCAAAAACTTAACAGCAATGATGGATGGATACTTCAAAAAAGGTGGTTACCACTTAAATACTAACGTATTCAATAAAGAAACATTACTTAAAGTTATTGAATCTCCAGAAGATTATCCAAACTTCACAATTCGTGTATCAGGATACGCTGTACGTCTAATCAGTTTAACTCCAGAACAACAACGTGACGTATTAAGCCGTACAATGCACCAATTCATGTAATTAAGTGAATAAATAGTAAGAAGGTGGAGGCTACAGGCCTCCACTTTTTTAGATTAATTAGGTAGTAAATAATACTATAAAAGTGTTTACAAAATAGCGATGTATACGTTATAATTAAACTATAAATAGCAGAAGGAGGAGATCGCATATGGAAATGGAAAAAGTAAAAGTGAATTCTGCAGAAGAGAAAAAAGAATTAACAGCAAATGTTCACTCAGTTGAATCTTTTGGTAATGTAGATGGTCCTGGAATAAGATATGTAGTATTCTTCCAAGGATGTATGTTAAGATGTAAATACTGCCATAATCCAGATACATGGAAAATGCATAATCCTGATGCTAAAGTTATGACAGTAGATCAATTAACAAGAGAGATAGTAAAATATCGTGATTTCTTTGAAGCTAGTGAAGGCGGAGGAGTAACGGTAAGTGGTGGAGAGTCATTACTACAAATCGATTTTATTTTAGAGCTTTTTAGAGAATTGAAAAAAATTGGTATT
Source organism: Gemella haemolysans (assembly GCF_028308085.1). Taxonomy (GTDB): domain Bacteria; phylum Bacillota; class Bacilli; order Staphylococcales; family Gemellaceae; genus Gemella; species Gemella haemolysans_D. The sequence continues at coordinate 41,492 of NZ_JAQMFS010000008.1, read as the reverse complement.
AATACTTGTGTTGATACATGCGGTGGTTTCTATGTAAATGCTCCAAGCATGAATGAAAAAGTATTAGAATTGATATCTCTAACTGATTTGTTCTTAGTTGATATTAAACATATTGATGATGAACACCATATGCGTTTAACTAAACGTACAAATAAAAATATTATTCAATTTACTAATTTCTTAAGTGAACATGGAGCTAAAATGTGGATTAGACACGTGCTTGTTCCAAAATGGACAGATGATGATTATTACTTAAAAAAATTACGTGAATATATTGATACATTACATGGTGTTGAGCGTGTAGAAGTATTACCTTACCATGATATGGCTAAATTCAAATATAAAGAATTAGGAATAGATTATGAATTAAATGATATTAATCCACCTACAAAAGATAGAATAAAAAATGCTATCGAGATTCTAGGTGCTCGTGATGATGTTAGTTAATTAATATAGGAGATTAGAAAATAATTTACATGAGTTATTTCTCTAATCTCTTATTATATTTAAATCAAAGACGACTAAAAGCTAAGTTGCTATTAGTCGTCTTTATGAATTTTATTATTGAGCTGAAGTATTTCCTTCTAGCATTGATTTAATGTATGCTTCAACATCGCTGTTGCTTGATTTAACATTATACTCTTCGAATAATTTTTTAAGAGCTTTACTTACGATTGTGCTATCTTTTTTAACAGCTTCTTCAGCAGCTTTTTCAGCTAATGCTGGTTTTAATTCGTCGAATGATGAGTCTTTTTCATCTAATACTTTAATAATGTGATATCCAAATGAAGTTTTTACAACATCTGATATTTTATCTTTACTTAATGAGTATGCTGCATCTTTAAATTCTTTAACAAATGAATTATCTTCTTTAGAAGACCATCCTAAGTCTCCTCCGTTAGAAGCGTTAGCAGTATCGTTAGAATTTTCTTTTGCTAATGTAGCAAAATCTCCACCATCTTTAAGTTTTTTAAGTACTTCTTCTGCTTTTTTCTTAGCTTCTTCATCACTTAATCCATTTGGATTTGATTCACTTTTAACACTTATAAGAATGTGAGCTAAGTGATATTGGTGTTTATTTTTTTCATAGCTTTCTTTAAGTTTGTCATCGTTAGTTCCAGCGTAGTCGTTAATTAATAATGTTTGAGCAGCTTTAACTTTTAGACCGTCTTTATATTTATCAAGAGTGAATCCTTGTTGTTTTAAAAGTTGTTCAAATTTATCTTTACCACCGTATTGTTCTTGAGCTTTTTGAAGTTGCTCATCGATAGTTTTTTGATCGATTTTATTTTTATATTTGTCTAAAAGTACTTTTTGAATCATCATACTAGTAGCTGTTTTTGAAAGTTGACTAGCCCCAATACTTTCTACGATATCTTTTTCTGTTACATCTCCTGCTTTACTAGAAATATATTTTGTTCCTCCAGTAGAGCATCCTGCTAAACCTATAACTGATATACTAAGAGCTATAGGTAAAATAGCTTTTTTAAATTTCTTCATTAAATTTTGTCCTCCTATGTGTACATATGTATTAATATATCATATTTTTTAATATAAAACAACTAAAGAATCGGTGAAATCAACCTTGCAAAGGCTTCTTTAATTCTTATTAGTAAACTTCTTTGTTGATATTTTTCAAAAGAAACTAGTGAAGACTTTTCTATATCTTTTAAGAAAAGATGTCTAAATTCTTTTGTAGTTTTATAGTCATACATAAATGCATTAAGTTCAAAGTTTAGTTTGAAACTTCTATAATCGAAGTTTGCACTTCCTAAACTTGAGACTTCATCATCGATGATAATCATCTTTGTATGAATAAATCCATTTTCGTAAATATATGTTTTCGCACCTAATTCAGCTAATTCTCCAATAAATGAGTATGTTGCCCAATAAACAAACATATGATCAGGTTTATTAGGTACCATAATTCTAACATCAATTCCGGATAATATTGCCATTTTTAATGCATCCATAACACTTTCATCAGGAATGAAGTAGGGTGACTGAATATAGATGTATTTTTTTGCTCTCGAAATCATATATAGATAGCTATATTTGATTTTTTGAAGTTTATTATCAGGGCCACTAGAAACTAATTGAATTGGTAAATAATTATCAACAGGTGTTGAAATATGATCAGAAGTTAATTCTAGTTGTTCTGTTTTTTTAGTTGACTGTGAATTCCAGTCATCTATAAAACGATACTCCAAAGATCCTACAGCTTCTCCTTCAATTCGAAGATGTGTATCTCGCCAGTATCCAAATTTTTTATCTAATCCTAGATATTCATCCCCAACGTTAAATCCACCAGTATAACCAATATTACCATCTATTGTAACTATTTTTCTATGATTTCTGTAATTCATACGAAAATTAATCAGTGGAAGTTTTGATTTAAAGAATTGTTTTATTTTTGCATTGTTTTTAGTAAGTTTTCTTAATGAAGAAATACTTAATTTTCTTGAACCAATATCATCATAAAGAATATATACATCTACACCTTCTAGAAGTTTTTGTTCTAGTAGGTGAAAGAGTTGTTTACCGATTCCATCTTTTTTTAAGATATAATATTGAATATGAATATAGCTTTTAGCATTTTTAATATCTTCAAATAATAATCTAAATTTTTCTTTTCCATCTGTAATAATTTGTATTTTATTATTTTTTGACAAGAATGATTTATCTGTTTCAAAATTTAATTCTATTAGATTTCTATGTTTGTGTATTACTTGTTCATTTTTTGAGATTTCATAAGGAGTTTCCCTTTTCAATAGATTTTGTTGATATTTTATCTTCTCATCATCTGAAAAAGGAAAGATTTTTTCCCTATATATAGGTCTTCCAAATATTAAATAAAGAACAAAACCTAGGTATGGAAATAGAAATAGAACTAATATCCATGCCCAAGAAGACGTAGTAGTCTGATATTCTATAAAAACAATAGAAAATGCTAATAAAGTATTTATTATTAAAAATATAGTTAATACAATATCAAAGTTTATATCGTTAAAAATAGAAGTTATATAGTAAAAAACACTTGAAATATCAATGTTTAATAATTGTAAATTAATATAATTCATAATATACCACTCCTAATTTAATAGTACCTTAAAATATATTAAAAGTCTATTAATAATATTTACGTAAATAGTGATTTTTCTTTCTACTAATAATATATAATTAACGCTAATATAAGATGGACTATTTATTTCTGAATGTATGCGGATTAGTAATAGTTAAAATTATTGATTAATTTTTGTGATATGAGTTGAATTTTTATGAATTTATATTATAATGGAATAGAGAACAAAAAAGGAGAATGTTATGCCTAATAATATTTTAGAAGAATTAAAAACGAAATTTGAAGATTTTGCAAGCGAGTTAGAAAATATTGAACCTGAAAAAGTTGATTTAACTCAAATTGATAGATTAATTGCATTAGTAGAAGAATTAGATAACGAAATTAAAACTATAAAATAATAGTAGAATTGGATAAGCTGAAGTGGGAGTGTTTTGCTTTTACTCAGCTTATCTTTATGAATGAGGATACGATGAAAAATAAAAACGGTAAAAAACTAAACGTCTTACTTACAATTAAGAAAATAGGAATTAATGGTGAGGGGATAGGATATTATAAAAAGAAAATTACTTTCGTAAAAGGTGCACTACCTGACGAAGTTATAGTTTGTGAAATAGTTGAGGAAACACCAAAATATATTATTGGTAAACTTGTTAAAGTAAAAGAACCTAGTCCGCATAGAGTAGAAATCAAAAGAGAATATGCTGAGAGTGGAGCTTATGGTTTAGCTCATGTTAGCTATGAAAAACAACTTGAATATAAACGTACAATTTTGTTAGATGCTTTTGATAAATACTATAGGCTACCAAAACCTGATAAGTTAGTATTAAAAACATTAGCTAGTCCTGTAACTGAAGGATATCGTAACAAAAATCAATTTCCTTTAGCTGTTAGAAATGGGCGTGTTATTGCAGGATTATATAGAGAAGGTTCTAATGATTTAGTTGAAATTAATGAAGATTTAGCATTACACGAAAATGGTAATAAAATAACAAACTTGGCTAAGAGATTACTTGGAAAATACAAAGTAGAAATCTCTACAAATAAAAAGAATTACGGTGTTAAATATATTGCTACAAGAACTTCATTTTATAATGGGGATGTTCAAGTAACATTCGTAGCGAATACTGATAAGATTAAGAATATGGATAAGGTCGTTAATGAACTTAAGCGTGAAAGAATCGTTAAAAGTATAATACTAAATATTACAAATGACAAAGATCACCTGGTAATGGGAACAGAAAGTGTTACTTTATATGGTTCAGATTATATCGTTGAAAAAATTGGTGATATTAAGTATGAACTTTCGGCTAAGTCATTCTTCCAATTAAATCCACCGGCAACAAGAAAACTTTATGATAAAGTAGTTGAGTTTGCTGCACTAAAAGAAACAGATGTTGTATTAGATGCTTTCTGTGGAGTTGGAACAATTGGACAATATGTCAGCCGTAATTGTAAAGAGGTTTATGGTGTTGATATTATCCCTGCTGCAATTAAAGATGCGAATGATAATGTTAAATTAAATAATTTAACAAACTGTACTTATGTTGCAGGAGACGCTAATAAAATAGTCCCACGTTGGAAGAAAAAAGGAATCAACTTCGATGTAGCAATAGTAGATCCACCGCGTGTAGGTCTTGGACCACTAGCTAAAAACTTATTAGCGGTTGACGCTAAGAAAATTGTTTATGTGAGCTGTAATCCATCTACATTAGCACGTGACTTAAAAGTTTTAACAAGAAAATATAAAATTAGACGTATTCAACCAGTAGACATGTTCCCAGGAACAGCGGCAGTTGAAGCAGTAGTTGAATTAATTAGAAAATAATTTCTAGAGGAAAAATATGGATAGTTTTGAACAATTAAAAAAAGAAATAATGGAAGATAGTGATAATAAAAAATACACAGATGAAGGAATAGAACCTTTATTTTCTACACCTAGTACAGCAAAAATATTAATCGTAGGTCAAGCGCCTGGTATTAAAGCTCAAGAGAGTAAGATTTTCTTCAATGATAAAAGTGGAGTTAAACTTCGTGAGTGGATGGGAATAGATGATGAGATGTTTTATAAATCTGGTTTAATAGGTGTAGTACCGATGGATTTCTATTATCCTGGTAAAGGTAAGAGTGGGGATTTACCACCAAGAAAAAACTTTGCAAAAAAATGGCATGATAAAGTTTTAGAACTTATGCCTAATCTTGAACTTATTATTCTTGTAGGAAAATACGCACAAGATTATTACTTGGGAAATGAGAAACAACAAAATCTAACGGAAACTGTATTTAATTATAAACAGTATTTGCCACGTTTTTTTCCAATTGTTCACCCTTCACCATTGAATTTTCGTTGGCATAATAAAAATCCATGGTTTATCAAAGAAGTAGTACCAGAATTACAAAAAAGGGTGAAGGAAATATTACAGAAATAAATCATTAAAAAATAAAGACTGAGGTAACTTGAAGATTTCTATGAAATCATGATTTCGAGTTACCTCAGTCTCTTTAATTTTCTATTATTTCAAATCTAGTCTGCTCACCGTAATATATAAGCAGTGAAGATAGTATTGTTTTTAACTGTTCTAAATTATCTGTTTTTAAATTAATTTTCGCCTTACCAGAGATTATATTAAAAGCATCTCCACTTCTTACGGAGATAATCTCAATGTTTTTGTATTTTGTAGTTTTTCTAATAAATTCACCAGCAATAACTGTTGTATCAATGGCTTCATGAGGTTCAGCACCGTGTCCGCCTTTACCGTAAATAGTAACTAAATATGTATTCATATCTATTGTTCCCCCTTAAGATTTTTTATTATATTAGCGGAATCAAATGCTAGCGTTAAGAATATTGAAGCGGTTTGTTTCATTACTTCTTCTTCAAAATCAAAATTTGGATGGTGATGTGGATATTTAGCGAAGGTAGAATTCCCTGCACCAATTAAGAAAAATCCTCCGGGAACTTCTTCAACATAATATGCAAAATCTTCTCCAATCATAAGCGGTTCAATTTCCATCTGCTTAATATCTGGAAGAATCTTAGAAGTTGCTTTTTTTATTTCTATTGTTCCTTTTTTGTGGTTTATAAGAGGTGGGTATCCACCATAATAAATAAATTCTATATTGGTACTAGAATATTCATTTTCTAGAGCTTTACATAAATTCTGAAGCTTAGTTAGTACCGTTTTGTGAAGTTCTTTATTGAAATGTCTTATCGTACCAGTAATACTTGCTTCTTTAACAGAGCTTTCAAGTTTTCCTAAAGTAATGACAAGTGTTTCTCTTGGTTTAGAAAAACGGGAAACTATTTGTTGAGTCATACTAACAAATTCAGCAGCAATAATATTTGCATTTTCCATAGTATTAATTTTCACTTCAAATCTGTCTGCAGCTGCACATAGTTCTCTGTAACTATATCCTAAAGTTCCAAGTGGAAGTGGTGTCCAAAGATGTGCTCCAAATATTGCATCGACTCCTTGTAAGCAACCAGCATCAATCATTGGTTTTGCTCCACCTGGAGCTTGTTCTTCTCCATATTGGAAAACTGCGACAACATCATGTGGAAGATCTTCTTGATGATCCATTAGAACTTTACATGTTGCAAGTAATGCTGTAGTGTGTCCATCATGACCACAAGCGTGCATTGCATTAGGAATTGTAGACTTATATGGGGTATCTTTTGCATCATTTATAGGTAGTGCATCGAAGTCTGCTCGAAAAGCGATTGTTTTTGAAGAATCTTGTCCTTTAATTCTTACGACTACACCATTTAAGCCGACGTTTGTTTTAATATTAGTAATTCCAATTTTTTCTAAATATTCTTTAATGAATCTCGCTGTATTTTTTTCGTTAAATGAAACTTCAGGATGCATATGCATATAGCGACGAAGTTCAATCATTTCTGGATAAAATTTTTCAAGTTCATCTTGTATAATTTTTTCAATCATAAAAACCTCCAGATTACTATTTTAAATTATAAATACAATTATAGCACAAATATTTTAATAAATAGAGAATTGTTAAAGAAATAGCTTTCAATTATTTTAATTTTTGGTATAATATGAGTAAATAAACACTAGTGAAACTCAATTTGGGGGTGGGAGCATGGATACATTAGATTAATAGAGAGATTTTATTAAAAAGGAGTTAATGTATGCAAATATTAAATATTAAAAACATAGAGTTTGAAAAACAAGGGAAGATATTATTTAAAATTGAAAAATTGAGTATATATACTGGTGATATTATTGGTTTAATAGGGAAAAACGGTTCAGGGAAGACAACTCTGTTAAAATATATAGATGACTCGCTTAAAGATGAAAATAACATTTCATCAGAGTTTTTAGAATTTGGAGAAAACTCTCTTCTTAAAAAAAGTGGTGGAGAAGTTGTTGTAAACAAGATTAGAAGTAGCTTATTATCGAATGTTGAGCTATATTTACTTGACGAGCCATCAACATACTTAGATTATAATAATGCTAGCAAAATAGCTAATCTTATAAAAAGAACTCCAGCAACTTTTTGTATAGCAAGTCACGATAGAAATTTTCTAAATAATGTTTGTACTAAGTTATGGATAATCGAAAATAATACAGTGAGAGAATTTAATGGGAATTATCATGAGTACAAGTTTCAAGAAGAAATTGAAACTGCTGAGTATGAAGCTGAACTACAAAAGTACAATAAAGAAGCTAAGAAAATAAAGAAAAGCATCCAAGAGATGAAAGAGGAACAGCGGAAAAAATCTGGAAAGCCAAAGAATATGAGTGGATCAGATTATAGAATTATAAGTGTAAAAAATAAAATTTCAAAAAACCAAAAGAGATTGCAGAAAAAAATATCAAGACAAGAAGATAAGTTGCAGGCTAATATTAAACCTAAGCCGTTAAAAGATAAGTATGATATTGAATTTTTAGAGATATTTAAGGAAACTCATAACAAGAGTTTTTGTATTGACGCGAAAAGCTGTGAAATAGATGGTAAAATTCTTTGGACATCACCTGGTTTTACTTTTGCCAGTGGAGATAAGATTTTAATTAAAGGAAAAAACGGTTCGGGGAAAACTACTTTTCTAAATTATGTGAAAGAGTCCATTCCTATTTCTTTACAAGTAGCATATTTTGAACAAAATAGATTTGATATTTTTGAGGAAGAGAAAACATTGTTTGAATTTGTGAAAGAATCTACTACATTAGATGATATAGAACTTAGAAATATACTAGCTTTACTAAATTTCAGAGGAGACGATATTAACAAAAAGATAAAAGTTTTAAGCAAAGGTGAGAAAATTAAACTTTATTTCGTGAGTTTACTTTTTAGGAAAACAGATGTGCTGTTGTTAGATGAGATTACTAACTTTTTAGATGTTGTTGCGATAGAAGCGGTAGAGAAGATATTAAAGAAATATCCTGGTATACTAATTATGGTGAGTCACGATATGGAATTTATCGATAATGTTGCAACGAAGGTTATAAACATTACGAATAAAGAAGTACTGAAATTCGAATAAATTAGAAATAATAAAACTATTTATGAGGACAATTATGATAAAAATTATTATAGCTGCATTCTTAATATTAGGTTTTGTCTCAGCTGCGGTTGCTAGTGCTAGATGGAAAGAAAAGGATGAGGATGAATAAAAAAAGTGGATTATTGGAGACATTTAATTGCTCCAATAATCCATTATACATTTGACAAATCTCTTATTATGGTATATAATATTGATAATTTGAATAACACATCTTTAATGTGATCCAGAGAGGTCAGCAAAGATTTATTAATTGGAAAACCAAGTTTATTTATGCTGTCCTGCTCAATAGAGTAGGCTATTTTTTTGAGGTGAAGTATGAAAAAACGAATTCTTTTCGACGAAACAATGATTTCTAGAATGATTACTAGAATCGCGAATGAAATTATCGAACAAAACAAATTAGATGATATTGTTTTAGTAGGTATTCAAACTAGAGGGATTCATATCGCCAAAAGATTAAAACAAAAAATCAAAGAAATTGAAAATACTAATATTCCAGTAGAAACACTTGATATAAAATTTTATCGTGATGATTTAGAAAAAATAAGTGACGAACCTGAAATAAAAGTTCCACGTTTTAAACTTGATTTGACAAACAAAGTTGTAATTATTGTAGATGATGTTCTTTATACGGGAAGAACGGTAAGAGCAGCGATAGATGCCATTATGGATGCTAGTCGTCCAAAAGCAATTCGACTTGCGATTCTTGTAGATAGGGGACATAGAGAACTGCCAATTAGAGCAGATCATATTGGAAAAAATATTCCTACTTCAAGAAAAGAAAATGTACAAGTTCATTTAAATGAAGTAGATGATGTTGAAGAAATATTATTAATTTAAATATAAAATCTTTTTAAGGTAGTCCAGAGAGGCTAACAAGGGATTGAATTTAAAGTTTATACTTTATTTGAGGATAGATATATTTAAGTATAACTATGCCCAGATAATAACTTGAATTTAATAGTTGATGAACAGTCATACCTTGTAGCCAAATGGATACAAGGTATTTTTTTATACAAAATGGAGGAATCACTATGAGAAATATAGTAAAAATGTCAGACTTAACAAATGAAGAAGTTTATCAGCTGATAGAAAGAGCTTTAGAGTTGAAAAATGGTAAGCAGGTAGAGCCAAGAGAAGATCTATATGTAGCGAACCTATTTTTTGAAAACTCAACTAGAACAAAACATAGTTTTGAGGTAGCTGAACACAAACATAGATTAAATGTTATAAACTTCGAGGCTTCAACTTCGTCAGTAAATAAAGGTGAAACTTTATACGATACTTGTAAAACGTTAGAAATGTTAGGTTGTAACATGTTGGTTATTAGACATGGTCAAGACGCTTACTATAATGAACTAACTAATTTAAATATTCCGATTTTAAGCGGAGGAGATGGAAGTGGAGAACATCCAAGCCAATGTTTACTTGACTTAATGACAATGTATGAGAAATTCGGAACGTTCGAAAATCTTAATGTTATTATTGCTGGAGATATTAAAAATTCTCGAGTGGCAAGAAGTAATTACAACATGCTTACTAGATTAGGAGCAAGGGTAAGATTTGTTTGTCCTGATATTTTCAAAGATGAGACACTTGGAGAAGTAGTAGACTTTGATAAAGTAGTTGGAGAAGTTGATGTTTGTATGTTGCTAAGAGTTCAACATGAAAGACATGACTCTAAGATGGGACTAAGTAAAGATGAATATCATAATAACTTTGGATTAACTAAAGAGCGCTATGAAAGATTAAAAGAATCAGCAATAGTGATGCATCCGGCACCTGTTAATAGAGATATGGAAATAGCTTCGGAACTAGTTGAAGCACCTAAATCAGTAATCTTCGAACAGATGAAAAATGGAATGTTCATGAGACAGGCAATGATAGAAAAAATAATTAAAGATAATAATTTATAAAAAGGAGAAGTATATGTTACTTTTAAAAAACGGTAAAATTTTAGAAAATGGTGTATTAGTAGAAAGAGATATTTTAGTTGAAGATAAAAAAATCGTAAAAATATCTGAGAATATCGAAGAGAGTGGAGCTAGGGTATTAGACTTAGAAGGGAAATTCGTTTCACCAGGATTTATAGATGTTCACGTACACTGGAGAGAACCAGGATTTGAATATAAAGAAAACATTTATCATGCTTCAAGAGCAGCAGCACGCGGTGGATTTACTACAGCAATGCCTATGCCAAACTTAAATCCAGTACCAGATAACTATGAGAACCTAAAATTACAATTAGATATTATTGAACGTGACTCAGTAATTAGAGCAATACCTTTCGGAGCTATTACAAAAGGGGAAGAAGGAAAAGAATATGCTGATTTTGAAGAATTAGCTGAGCATGTCTTTGCCTTTAGTGATGACGGTAGAGGAGTACAAGATGCTAACATGATGTATGAATCTATGATGGTTGCTGCTAAATTAAATAAAGCAATCGTAGCTCACTGTGAAGATAACTCATTAATCCGCGGAGGATGCATGCACTGTGGACGTAGAAGTCATGAATTAGACTTACCAGGAATTCCTTCAGTATGTGAAAGTGTTCAGATTGCACGTGATGTTCTTTTAGCTGAAGCAGCGGGATGTCACTACCATGTTTGTCACGTATCTACTAAAGAATCAGTAAGGGTAGTAAGAGAAGCGAAGGCAGCAGGAATTAAAGTAACTTGTGAAGTGTGTCCTCACCACCTAATAAGTGATGAAATGGATATCCCAGAAGATAATGGAATGTGGAAAATGAATCCACCGCTAAGAGCACGTGAAGATAGAAATGCCCTTATCGCTGGTTTGTTAGATGGAACAATCGACGTAATAGCGACAGACCATGCTCCACACGCTACTCATGAGAAAGACTTATCGATGAGAAAAGCTGCATTTGGAATTGTTGGAAGTGAAACAGCATTCAGTCAACTTTATACGAAGTTTGTTAAAACTGGAGTATTCTCACTAGATTTACTAGTTAAGCTGATGACGGAAAAAGTTGCAGATACTTTCGACTTACCATATGGACGTTTAGAAGAAGGTGGTTTTGCAGACTTAGTAGTAATAGATTTAGAAAAATCACTGAAAATTGACCCGGAAAAATTCTTATCTAAAGGTAGAAATACACCGTACGCAGGAGAAGAAATATACGGAATACCAGTACTAACACTATGTGAAGGTCAAGTTGCATACAAAGATAGCGAAGTATTTGAAGTTTAAAAAATAAAAAACTTAGAAAGAGAGAACAAAGATGTACAGTTACGATAGACAACTAATTTTAGAAGATGGAACAGTATATAAAGGATATGGATTCGGTGCTAACAAAGCACTAGCAGGAGAGGTAGTATTTAACACAGGTATGACTGGATATCAAGAAACACTATCAGATCCATCATACAATGGGCAAATAGTAACATTTACTTATCCATTAATCGGAAACTACGGAATCAATAGAGATGACTTTGAGACAATTAATCCAAGTATTAAAGGGCTTATCGTTAGGGAAGTTTGTAAAAAACCTTCTAACTTTAGAACGGAATACAGTTTAGATGAAGTGTTAAAAGAACTTAACATTCCAGGAATTTCAGGAATCGATACACGTAGTTTAACAAGAAAAATAAGAGAACACGGTACAATCAAAGGAATAATCACAGACCTTTGTATGGATCCAGAAGAACAATTAGAAAATCTTAGAAAAACTGATTTACCAACGAACCAAATTGAACAAGTTTCAACTCAAAAAGCTTTCTTATCTTCAGGAAATGGATATAGAGTAGTACTAGTGGACTTTGGTATGAAATCAGGGATACTAAGAGAACTTAATGAACGTAATTGTGATATCGTTGTTGTACCTCATAACGTAACAGCTGCGGAAATTTTCAGACTTAACCCAGATGGAATCATGTTAAGTAATGGACCTGGGGATCCAGAAGATGTACCAGAAACAATTGAGATGCTTAAAGAAGTTATGCCAAAAATTCCAATTTTTGGAATTTGTATGGGACACCAACTTATTTCATTAGCATGCGGAGCGAAAACATATAAACTTAAATTCGGGCACCGTGGAGCTAACCACCCAGTTAAAAACCTAATAACTGGAAAAGTTGATATTACTTCACAAAACCATGGTTTCAGTGTAGATATCGACTCACTAAAAGATACAGATTTAGAACTTACACACCTATCAGTAAATGATAAAACATGTGAAGGAGTACGACACAAAAAATACCCAGTATTTTCAGTACAATATCACCCAGAAGCATCACCAGGACCACACGATCCTAACTACTTATTCGATCAGTTTATAGATTATATGAGAGAATTTAAAGAAAACAAATAGGAAATAACCTGAGAAATTATAGAGTACCGATGCAAAATTAAGGAGAATAAAAATGCCAAAACGTAATGATATAAAAACAATACTAGTAATAGGATCTGGACCAATTACAATAGGTCAAGCAGCAGAGTTTGACTACGCTGGAACTCAAGCATGTCTATCTTTAAGAGAAGAAGGATATGAAGTTATCTTAGTTAACTCTAACCCAGCAACAATCATGACTGATAAAGAAATCGCTGATAAAGTATATATGGAACCTTTAACTCTTGAGTTTGTAAGTAAAATTATCAGAAAAGAAAGACCTGATGCATTACTTCCAACATTAGGGGGACAAGTAGGACTTAACCTTGCGGTTGAGCTACATAAGAGTGGAATCTTAGATAAATACGGAGTGGAATTATTAGGAACAAAATTAAGTTCAATTGAACAAGCAGAGGATAGAGAATTATTCCGTGACCTTATGAATGAACTAAATGAACCAGTTCCAGAATCAGCAATTATTACAACTCTAGATGAAGCGAGAGAATTCGTTGCTGAAATAGGATATCCAGTAATCGTTCGTCCTGCCTTCACAATGGGAGGAACAGGTGGAGGTATCTGTTACGATGAGAAAGATTTAGAAGAAATCGTAAGTAGTGGATTACACTATTCACCAGTTACTCAATGTCTATTAGAAAAATCTATCGCAGGGTTTAAAGAAATTGAATACGAAGTAATGCGTGACTCTAACGATACAGCGATTGTTGTATGTAATATGGAAAATATTGATCCAGTGGGGATTCATACAGGGGATTCAGTAGTAGTAGCACCTTCTCAAACATTAACAGACAGAGAGTACCACATGCTACGTAATGTATCATTAAAAATTATTAGAGCTTTAAAAATTGAAGGTGGATGTAACGTACAACTTGCACTTGATCCAAATTCATTCAAATACTATATTATAGAAGTTAATCCGAGGGTATCACGTTCATCAGCTCTAGCTTCAAAAGCAACAGGATATCCAATCGCGAAAATCGCAGCGAAAATTGCTGTAGGTTTAACACTTGATGAAATTATAAACCCAGTTACACAAAACTCATATGCTTGTTTCGAACCAACACTTGACTACGTAGTAAGTAAAATTCCACGTTTCCCATTTGATAAATTTGAAAATGCAGATAGAAAACTAGGAACACAAATGAAAGCTACCGGTGAAGTAATGGCGATGGGTAGAACTTATGAAGAAAGTTTACTAAAAGCTATTCGTTCACTAGAATATGGGGTACACCACCTTGGGCTGCCAAACGGAGATGATTTCACATTAGAAGAAATTATTGACAAGATTAAACAAGCTGGAGATGAAAGATTATTCTTTATCGGAGAAGCTTTAAGACGTGGACAAAGCACAAAAGATATTCACGATATTACAAAAATTGACATGTTCTTCTTAGAGAAAATGCAAAATATCATTGATATTGAGCATGAATTAAAAGACAATGTTGGAAATGTAGATTTACTAGAATATGCTAAAAAATACGGATTCTCTGATAAGGTAATTGCCCACAGATGGGGAGTGACAGAAGATGATATCTATAACCTTCGTCAAGAAAATAAAATAACTCCAGTATTCAAAATGGTTGATACATGTGCAGCTGAGTTTGTTTCAGAAACACCATACTTCTACTCAAGTTATGAACAAGAGGAAGAATCAATCGTTAGCGATAAGAAAAAAATTGTTGTACTAGGATCTGGTCCTATCCGAATCGGACAAGGTGTAGAGTTCGACTACGCAACAGTACACGCAGTAATGGCGATTAAAGATGCTGGTTACGAAGCAATTATTGTTAATAACAACCCAGAAACAGTTTCTACAGACTTTACAATCTCTGATAAACTGTACTTTGAGCCACTAACTGAAGAAGATGTAATGGCGATAATTAATCATGAAAATCCACTTGGAGTTGTAGTACAATTTGGTGGACAAACAGCGATTAACCTAGCGGCTAAATTAGAAAAACACGGCGTGAAAATTCTAGGTACAGCTTTAGAAGAAATCGATAATGCAGAAGATAGAGATAAATTTGAAGAATTATTACATAAACTAGATATTCCACAACCACTTGGGAAAACTGCTTTTGATGTAGAAACAGCAGTTAAGAATGCTGAAGAAATTGGATACCCTGTATTAGTAAGACCATCATATGTACTTGGTGGACGAGCTATGGAAATAGTTTATGAAGAATCTGAATTACGTCGTTATATGAAAACAGCGGTAAAACTTACGCCAGAGCATCCAGTACTAACTGACAGATATTTAGTTGGTCGTGAGATAGAAGTAGATGCCATTAGTGATGGTGAAACAGTAATTATTCCAGGTATTATGGAGCATATCGAAAGAGCTGGGGTTCACTCTGGGGATTCTATAGCAGTATATCCACCTCAAACATTAACAGAAGGTGAAAAAGCTAAGTTAATAGAATATACAATTAAATTAGCAAAAGGATTAAACATTGTAGGACTATTAAATATCCAATATGTAATCAGTAAAGGGGAAGTATTCGTACTAGAAGTTAACCCTCGAAGCTCAAGAACTGTACCATTCTTAAGTAAAATTACAGGAGTTCCGATGGCGAAACTTGCTGCTGGAGCTATCATTGGAGAAACGCTAAAATCTAAAGGATATGAAACTGGGTTATTACCAGAAGCAGAAAATGTGTATACTAAAGTACCAGTGTTTAGTTTCCAAAAACTAAAAGATGTTGATACTACTCTTGGGCCTGAGATGAAATCAACTGGAGAAGTAATGGGAAGTGATAGAACTCTAGAAAAATCACTTTATAAAGGACTTCTTGCAGCAGGAATCAAGGTAAGTGATCAAGGAAATATCTTATTCACAATTAGTGATGATGATAAAGAAGAAGCATTAAATATAGCAAAACGTTTTTTCGGCTTAGGATACAACCTATTAGCTACAGAAGGAACAGCTAAGTACTTAGATGAACACGGATTAAGAGT
This sequence comes from Gemella haemolysans, assembly GCF_028308085.1. Classification (GTDB taxonomy): domain Bacteria; phylum Bacillota; class Bacilli; order Staphylococcales; family Gemellaceae; genus Gemella; species Gemella haemolysans_D. The sequence continues at coordinate 25,562 of NZ_JAQMFS010000008.1, read as the reverse complement.
TACTCCAGTAGGAAAAATTAATCAAAGTGATTACAGTGTACTTGATGCTATATATAATGGAGATGTGGATGTAGTAGTAAATACTACTTCAAAAGATAAAGATGTAACAAAAGACGGATTCAAGATTCGCCGTGTAGCGAGTGAACAAGAGGTTGTATGTTTAACATCATTAGATACAGCAGATGCGCTACTAAAAGTTTTAGAATCAATCTCATTTGATATATTACCACTATAAAATAAAAAATGATGAAGAAGGGGAAATTTTTTCCCTTCTTCTTACAGAAGGAGCATTTGGATGGATACTTATTTAGCAACAGTAATCAGTAATGAACAAGTAGCAGATAAAATATTTAGAATTGAACTACAAGGAGATGTAGTTAAAGAAATGAATACACCAGGACAATTCGTAAATATTAAAGTAAGTAACAGCTATGAGTTTTTATTAAGAAGACCAATTTCAATTTGTGAAATTAACAAAGAAAAAAATACATTTGTGATGGTCTACAGAGCAGATGGAGAAGGTACTAAAAAGATCTCAGAATTAGAAGCAGGTAATTTAGTAGACGTATTAGGACCATTAGGAAAAGGATATGATGTTTATACGCTAGAAAAAGGGCAAACTGCATTGTTAGTAGGTGGAGGAATTGGAGTTCCACCATTATATGAATTAGCAAAGCAATTTAGAAAACAAGGGGTAAACACTGTACATATTTTAGGTTTTAATAATGTGAAAGATGTGTTTTATGAAGAAAAATTTGCAGAGCTTGGTACAACTTATGTTGCTACAGCTGATGGAAGTTATGGAGAAAAAGGTTTTGTTACTGATGTTATAAAAAATTATGAAGTTGACTATGATAAGTATTATAGTTGTGGTCCATTTGCTATGTTAAAAGCATTAACTAAGATGGATGAAGAAAAGATGGGGTATATTTCTTTAGAAGAGAGAATGGCCTGTGGAGTAGGTGCATGTTATGCATGTGTTTGTGAAAAAATCGATGGTTCGATCTCACGTGTATGTTATGATGGACCAGTATATGATTCGAAAGAAATAGCATTATAGGAGGAATTTATGAGCGAAAGATTACGAGTAAAATTACCAGGGTTAGATTTAAAAAATCCTGTAATGCCAGCATCAGGATGCTTTGCATTTGGTTTAGAATATGCTAACTTTTATGATCTAAGTAAACTTGGCGCAATCATGATTAAGGCAGCGACTAAAGAACCACGTTTTGGAAATCCTACACCACGTGTGGCTGAAACTTCTAGTGGAATGTTGAATGCAATAGGTCTACAAAATCCTGGGGTTCATGAGATATTAGAAACTAAATTAAAAGAATTAGAAAAATATGATGTTCCTATTATTGCTAATGTTGCGGGAAGTGAAATAGATGATTATGTCTATGTAGCAGAGCATATAAGTAAAGCACCTAATGTTCATGCATTAGAGTTAAATATATCTTGTCCTAATGTAAAACATGGTGGGATTCAATTTGGAACGGATCCAGAAACAGCCAAAAACTTAACTAGAAAAGTTAAAGAAGTATCTAGTGTACCTGTTTATGTGAAACTTTCACCTAATGTTACCGATATTGTAGCCATGGCAAAAGCTGTAGAAGAAGGTGGAGCTGATGGTATTACAATGATAAATACTTTAGTAGGTGTAAGGCTAGATAAAAAGACTGGAAAACCAATTATAGCGAATGTAACTGGAGGACTTTCTGGACCTGCGGTGAAACCTGTAGCTATAAGAATGGTTTACCAGGTGAGCCAAGCTGTAAACATTCCTATTATAGGTATGGGAGGAATTATGGATGAGTGGGATGTAATTGACTTTATCTCTGCTGGAGCAAGTGCGGTAGCAGTCGGTACAGCGAATTTTGCAGATCCATATGCCTGTCCAAAAATTATTGATAAATTAGAAGCGGCACTTGATGAACTAGGAGTAGAACATATACTAGAACTACGTGGTCGTGCATATAAATAAAAAGGAGAAATATTATGAATAAAGATGTAATAATAGCGTTAGATTTTCCTACTTTGGAATACACTTTAAATTTTTTAGAAAAATTTGGTGAAGAAAAATTATTTGTAAAAGTAGGGATGGAATTATACCTACAAAATGGACCTGTTGTTATTGAAAAAATTAAAGAATTAGGACACAAGATATTCTTAGATCTTAAACTACATGATATTCCTAATACAGTTTATGGTGCGACAAAAGGATTAGCGAAATTCAAAGTTGATATTCTTACTGTACATGCTGCAGGAGGCTATGAGATGCTAAAAGCAGCAAAACGAGGAATGGTAGAAGGTGGTAGTGTAGATACTAATGTAATAGCTATAACACAATTAACTTCGACATCAGAAGAAGCGATGAAAGAAGAGCAGTTAATATCTGTATCTCTAGAAGAGAGTGTAATTAATTATGCTAAACTAGCTAAAAAAGCAGGACTTGATGGAGTGGTTTCATCAGTTTGGGAAGCAAGATTAATTAGAGAAAACTGTGGAGATGACTTCTTAAAAGTAACTCCAGGAATAAGATTAGAAACAGATGAAGTAGGAGATCAAAAACGTGTAGCAACTCCAACTGTTGCTAACGAAGAAGGAAGTACACATATTGTAGTTGGTCGTTCTATAACTAAATCAGAAAATCCACTTGAAGTTTATAACTTAATTAAAAAACAATTCGTAAAATAATATTAGACATACAGCTAAGATAAAGGAGAAAAACATGGCATTAGAAAGAAAAATAGCAAAACACTTATTAGATATTGAAGCAGTAGCATTAAGACCAAATGATTATTTCACTTGGACATCTGGAATTAAATCACCAATTTACTGTGACAACAGAATTACAATGTCTTATCCAGCGATTCGTCGTGAAATAGCAGCTGGTATGAGTGAAGTAATTAAAGCTAAATTCCCAGAAGTAGAAGTAGTTGCGGGTACTGCAACAGCAGGTATTCCTCACGCTGCATGGGTAAGTGAAGTATTAGATTTACCTATGATTTACGTGAGAGATTCAGCTAAAAAACACGGGAAAACAAATCAAATCGAAGGTAGATTACTAGAAGGGCAAAAAGTTGTTATTATTGAAGACTTAATCTCAACTGGATTATCTTCATTAAAAGTAGCTAAAGCGTTAGAAGAAGCTGGTGCAGTAGTTCTAGGTGTTGTGGCAATATTTAGTTATGAACTTAAGAAAGCACAAGATGCCTTTGCAGCAGATAAAGTAGAGTATCACACATTAACTAACTATAACTACTTAATCGAAGAAGCTGTAGCAAGTGATTATATCAAACAAGAAGATGTAGAAAAACTTCTTGAATGGAGAAATAATTTATAATAAAAGTTCTTTATCGGATTGAGATTAGTTCCAAGGAAATAAAGTATATAAAGTAATATTAAAGATGTAACTTAGAGAAAATATTTAAGTTACATCTTTTTATATTATCATTTTAATTTGATAGCGATTATCAGTGGCTTATGATATAATTATATTAATAATATAAGGTAGTGAGGTAATGAGAAATGGATAATATTATTGATGTGAGTATACCAGTTGCACAAGTTGTTGATAAACACCCAGAAGTATTGGATATTTTAGTAGATTTAGGGTTTAAGCCTTTAGCTAATCCGATTATGAGAAATACTGTAGGTAGAAAGACTTCACTTAGAATGGGTTCGAAATTGGCAGGAATTAAACTTGAAACAATTATTGCTACATTAGAAGCTAACGGATATGAAGTAGTAGGACTAGAATAATGGCTACAAAGAGAATTGAAGTTTTACGCGATATATTATTACGACTTCATAATGGAGAATCTGCAGAGTCGGTACAGGCGGAGTTTAATGAGCATTTTTCTGGAGTATCTGCTATTGAGATATCTTTAATGGAGCATGAGCTTATGAATTCAGATTCTGGCGTAACTTTTGAAGATGTTATGAAGTTATGTAATGTACATGCTAATTTGTTTAAAGGTGCGATAAAAACTGTAGAAGTTGAAGATAGTGAGCATCCAGGACATCCAGTTCAAGTGTTTAAACAAGAAAATTTAGCTTTAAGAGCCGCGATAATAAGAGTTCGACGAATTTTAGACAATTATGCTAAGCTCGATGATGGTGATATAAAAGTAGCAGTTTTAAAAGGATTGCTTCGTCAGTTGCAATTGTTAGGGCAATTTGATATTCATTATAAACGCAAAGAAGAACTTATGTTTCCTATAATGGAAAAATATGGTCATGATGCACCACCTAAGGTTATGTGGGGTGTTGACGATGAAATAAGAGATTTATTTAAACTTGCTAAAGAAGAAGCGGAAAAACTACCTAATGTAGAGATAGTTGTCGTTAAAGAAAAATTTGAAGTTTTTGTTAAAGAATTTGAGGAAATGATCTTTAAGGAAGAGTCGATTCTTCTGATGATATTATTAGAAACATTTACTCAAGACGATTGGTTGAGTATAGCAAAGGACAGTGATGCTTACGGTTATGCAATAATTCGACCTCAAGAAGAGTGGATTCCTCATAGAGAAGATTTTGAAATGCAAATTACTAGCGTTGATAGTGAAGTAATAGAAGCTACAGAAGGGGAATTAACGAAAGTAATACAAACTCCTGAAGGAGAGTTTACTATTACCTATAAACCGAAAGAAGTTAAAAAAGAAACTTTCAATAGAGATACACCTCAGAAAATTGGAAATGGTTATCTATCATTAAATCAAATTGATTTGATATTAAATCATCTGCCAATGGAAATTACCTTTGTTAACAAAGAGGAAATTTTCCAATATTATAATAACCATTGTTCAGAAGAAGAGATGATTTTTAAGCGTACGCCAGGACAAGTAGGTAGAAATGTAGAACTATGTCATCCACCTAAGTACCTAGAAAAAGTTAAAACTATAATGAAAAACTTACGAGATAGAAAAAAAGATAAGTACGAAATGTGGTTTAAATCAGAATCAAGAGGAAAGTTTGTTCATGTTACTTATGCAGGTGTTTATGATGAAAATGGTGAATTTCAAGGAGTATTAGAATACGTTCAGGATATAGCTCCTTATAGAGAAATAGACAGTGATTATTATAGGGGAATAGAATAAGATAAAAGCGAGATAGACTCAAAAATCGATTTTGTTGAGTCCCTCTCGCTATATTTTTTTATGAATATATTTTATCGAATACATTTTTTCTTAATTTTCTCGTTGCAAGAATCAACAATATAATTAGTATTAGAGAATATATTATTCCTACTATATTTGCTGATGATGGCAGCATAGCAACTAAGAAAAATGTCACGACATTAAGTAGTACTAATAATAAAATAGCTCCGAAAGCTAAAATAGTTAATAGGACTTGATTTATCGAACTACGATTAGCTAAATCTGTGATAGTGTTCCAGTTTAGATATAATTTTTTATAGTCGCTTGTATAACTATAGAATGAAAAAACAATACTTGAAATAATATAAGATATTATTGTTACAATTGCTAATAAGATTGGTGTTTTAGTTATAATTAACATCATAATCAGAGCAAGTAATCCAAAACCAAGTTGTAAACAAGTGGCGATTGCTAATTTGATTTTTAGGTATTTTTTGAAATCAAAAGGAAGAGATTTTAAAAAATAATAGTCTTGTTTTTCTAGTGATATTGCTATACTTGTAAAATTCATAGGATTAGAATTAATGTACAATGCTAATGTAAATCCTATAGTCATAGCTACTGGATAGAATATAGGTGGTAGTGTAATACCCCCGTGCTTTCTAATTTCTATAATCGGAATTATAAATATACCAAGTGTGATAAGAAGATTAGTAAATACAGTTGACGAAATTGTACTGTTTAACAATAGTTTTACATTTCTCTTAATTAGTTTAGAAAATAGTGTAGTTGATGTACTATTAGTATTTTCTTTAATTTTTATAGTTTTAGAACTAGATGTATATGTACTACCTGATATTCTATATAAGTCTTTCATATATTTTTTTACTACGAATACATAAGTAGTAAAGAAAGAGATAACTGCTAGAATTATAGTTATTATTAAATAAGTATAAGTCTTTGAAATATCTAACACGAGTATATTTAAAAATAAATCTCCTTTATATTCAGAACCAATATTTTTAAAAGTATGAGCAAACTCAAATATCCCCCCCGTGAAAACTATCAACGCAATCAAGATTGTAGCTGCATTAACTTTTCCTTTATTCTTCTTGAAGTTTGGGATATAAGTAATAAATGAAAGTATCGTCATTATAGAACATATTAAAGTAATAATAAATGCAAAACTATATACTAATACGAAGAAAAGTTTTTGAATTGAAAACTCTGCATTTAATCCAATAATCAAGTTTATAACTATTAATGGAATAAAATTACTTATAACTAGTGTAAGTAGAGTGAACAATTTACTAAAGAATATCTCAGCCCCTGTAATTGGTAAATGAATAATTGCTAATGTATCATCACTTTCATAAAACATATTGGTAAAATTATTTAAAATTTGGATAAATACCATTAATAAAATAAAGAAAAGTATACTCCTATAACCCGATCCAGAAAAGTTAAAACCACGAGAAAATATTGAAAATACAAATAAAATATTTAAGAAATTGACCAAATTCATCATTAAAACATTTCTAAAAAGATTATGTCTTATATCACTTTTTCCACTGAATTTTTTTCTATATTTATTTCTTTGTGGAGGAAAACTATAAAGAAGATTCGTTAAGAATAATTCCTTCATTACATTGAATCTCATGTTTAATCACCACCTAAAATATTTGAATTTGAATTTTTTACTATATTAAGATAAATTTCTTCAAGATTATCTCCTTCAAATTGTTCTTTAAGCTCATTAAGTGTACCGATAAAAACTAGTTTTCCTTTGCTGAGGATACCTATTCTGTCGCATAGATGTTCAGCGACCTCCAAGACATGAGTAGAGAATAGAACACTGTTCCCTTTTGAGGCATGTTCTTTCATTAAGTTTTTTAAGTCAAATGCAGCTTGTGGATCTAATCCAGTCATTGGTTCATCCATAATCCAGAATTTAGGTTCTGATAATAGGGCACCAATAACAAATACTTTTTGCCTCATACCATGAGAAAAAGAACTAATTTCCTGATGCTCAACGCCTATCATATTAAATAATTTGCAGTACCTGTTAAGAGTTTCATCTCTTGTTTTATTATCTATTTCGTATATGCTAGCGACTAATGACCAATATTCAAAGGCTGATAATGTAAGAAACATATCAGGTGAATCAGGTACATAGCCAATTTGCTTTTTACACGCTAATCTATTATTTTTTAAAAGTAGATTATTAAAATATATATCACCCGAAGTAGGCTCTAATATACTAACTAGAGATTTGATTGTAGTTGACTTACCAGCTCCATTATGCCCGATAAGCCCGAATATCTCCCCATCATTGATTGTAAAACTTAAATCATCAACAGCACACTTTGTATCAAATTTTACGGTAAGATTTTTAATTTCTATCATAAACATCCCTCCATATATCTTTATATAGTTATATTATACATGTAATCGTTTTAATCAACAAGAGTATAATTTGGTTATTTCTATACAAATAATAAATTTTTAAGTTGGAAATGAAACGCCTGGAATAGTTTATTAAAAATACTGCTGTGATACACCTGGAAGTGTTTATTTATATTTTTTAAATGATACACCTGGTTAAGTGTAAAAATAGAATATGATAATAGCAAGTGAAAAAAGATATAAAAATTTTTTAAAAAAGTGTTGACAAGAAAAAATAAAAGTGGTATTATTTAGTACGTGAGTGTTACGGCACTCTGTGTAAAGCCACTAAGGCTTATAAAAAATCTAAAAATGTGATACACCTGGATAGGTGATTCACAAATAAACAGGGAAGGAGGAAATCAGGAAAATGCCAACTATTAACCAATTAGTTCGTAAACCTCGTAAATCAAAAGTATCAAAATCAGATTCACCAGCACTTAACAAAGGTTACAACTCTCAAAGAAAGAAAGAAACTAACATTTCTTCACCACAAAAACGTGGAGTTTGTACTCGTGTTGGGACTATGACACCTAAAAAACCTAACTCAGCTTTACGTAAATATGCACGTGTTCGTTTATCAAACCAAATCGAAGTAACAGCATATATCCCAGGTATCGGACACAACCTACAAGAACACAGTGTTGTACTTATTCGTGGAGGACGTGTAAAAGACTTACCAGGGGTACGTTACCACATCATCCGTGGAGCTTTAGATACTGCAGGAGTTAACGACCGTAAACAAGGACGTTCACTATACGGTGCTAAAAAACCAAAAGAGAAAAAATAATATAAGATAAAAATTTGATAAAGAATTCGTGAAAGGAGGCAGACACTATGCCACGTAAAGGTCCAGTTGCAAAACGTGACGTTTTGCCAGATCCAATTTATAACTCAAAATTAGTTACAAAATTGATTAACAAATTAATGCTAGATGGGAAACGCGGTACAGCTCAAAGAATTTTATATTCTGCGTTTGATTTAATTAAAGAAAAATCAGGACGTGATGCTATGGAAGTTTTCGAAGAAGCATTAAACAACATTATGCCAGTTCTTGAAGTTCGTGCTCGTCGTGTTGGTGGTTCTAACTACCAAGTACCAGTAGAAGTACGTGCTGAAAGAAGAACTACATTAGGTCTACGTTGGTTAGTTAACTATTCTCGTTTAAGAGGAGAAAAAACTATGGAACAACGTTTAGCTAATGAAATTTTAGACGCAGCAAATAACACTGGTTCAGCTGTTAAGAAACGTGAAGATACTCACAAAATGGCTGAAGCAAACAAAGCATTTGCTCACTATCGTTGGTAATTATAGGGTGAATATCAAGCTATTTTATAGCTTGAGTTTTTCACTATAAAAGACAAATTACTCAAAACATTTAAAATTTTATGAAAGGAGAAAATTGACTCATGACTAGAGCATTTTCTTTAAAAGATACTCGTAATATCGGTATCATGGCTCACATTGACGCAGGTAAAACAACTGCTACAGAGCGTATTCTGTTCTACACTGGGAAAATCCACAAAATCGGAGATACTCACGATGGTAACTCACAAATGGACTGGATGGAACAAGAACAAGAACGTGGTATCACTATTACATCTGCTGCAACAACTGCTCAATGGAAAAACCACCGTATCAACATTATCGATACACCGGGACACGTAGACTTCACAGTTGAGGTTGAACGTTCACTTCGTGTACTTGATGGATCAGTAGCAGTATTAGATGCACAATCAGGTGTTGAACCACAAACAGAAACAGTTTGGCGTCAAGCTACAACTTATGGAGTTCCTCGTATCGTATTCGTAAACAAAATGGATAAAACAGGAGCTGACTTCCTATACTCTGTAGGAACAATCCACGACAGATTACAAGCTAACGCACACCCAATTCAACTTCCAATCGGAGCTGAAGATTTATTCGAAGGTGTAATCGACCTTGTTGAGATGAAAGCTATCTACAACGAAGGTAGCGTTGGGGAAAATCTTGTTGAAAAAGAAATCCCAGCTGAATACCAAGATCAAGCTGAAGAATACCGTGAAAAACTTATCGAAGCTGTTGCAGAATTCGATGAAGACTTCATGGAAAAATACTTAGGTGGAGAAGAAATTACAATTGATGAGCTTAAAGCTGCAATACGTAAAGCTACTTTATCAGTAGAATTCTTCCCTGTAGTATGTGGATCAGCCTTCAAATATAAAGGTGTACAACCAATGCTAGATGCAGTAGTAGAATACCTACCATCTCCATTAGACGTACCAGCTATTAAAGGTATCGATCCAAACACTGATGAAGAAGTAGAAAGACACTCTTCTGATGAAGAGCCATTCTCAGCATTAGCTTTCAAAGTTATGACTGACCCATTCGTAGGGAAACTTACTTTCTTCCGTGTGTACTCAGGTATCTTGTCATCTGGTTCATACGTTAAAAACTCAACTAAAGGTAAACGTGAACGTGTAGGACGTATCCTACAAATGCACGCTAACACTCGTAACGAAATCGCTGAAGTTTACGCTGGTGATATCGCTGCAGCTGTTGGTCTTAAAGATACTACAACTGGGGACACACTTTGTGACGAGAAAAACGAAGTTATTCTTGAATCAATGGAATTCCCAGAACCAGTTATCCAACTTTCAGTTGAACCAAAATCAAAAGCTGACCAAGATAAAATGTCAACAGCTTTACAAAAATTACAAGAAGAAGACCCAACATTCCGTGCTGGAACTGACGAAGAAACTGGACAAGTTATCATCGCAGGTATGGGTGAGCTTCACTTAGACATCATCGTTGACCGTATGCGTCGTGAATTTAAAGTTGAATGTACAGTAGGTGCTCCAATGGTATCTTACCGTGAAACATTCAAACAAGCTGCACAAGTACAAGGTAAATTCACTCGTCAATCTGGTGGACGTGGACAATACGGGGACGTATGGATTGAGTTCACTCCAAATGAGCCAGGTGCAGGATTTGAATTTGAAAATGCTATCGTTGGTGGGGTAGTTCCACGTGAATACATCCCAGCAGTAGAAGCAGGATTAAAAGACTCTATGGCAAACGGGGTATTAGCTGGATACGAATTAATCGACGTTAAAGCTAAATTATTCGATGGATCTTACCACGATGTCGATTCATCTGAAATGGCGTTCAAAGTTGCTGCATCATTAGCTCTTAAAGAAGCTGCTAAAAAATGTAACCCAGTAATCTTAGAACCAATCATGAAAGTTGAAGTTGTAATGCCTGAAGAATACTTAGGAGATATCATGGGAGATATCACTTCACGTCGTGGACGTGTTGAAGGTATGGAAGCTCGTGGTAACGCACAAGTAGTAAGTGCTTCAGTACCATTATCTGAAATGTTCGGATATGCAACTTCTCTACGTTCTTCAACTCAAGGACGTGGTACTTACTCAATGGTATTCGACCACTACGAAGAAGTACCTAAATCAATTTCTGAAGAAATTATCAAAAAAAATAAAGGATAATAAAAATTATTCTTTATAGTTGCAATTTTCGTTGTAACATTATAAAATATAGTTATCATAGAATGCTATGTGACTAATTATTAAAAAATAAAATTTTATTAACTTGAAGGAGACATTTTTAAAATGGCAAAAGAAAAATTTGACCGTAGTAAAACACATGCTAACATTGGAACAATTGGTCACGTTGACCACGGTAAAACTACTTTAACAGCAGCTATCGCTACTGTATTAGCAAAAACTTATGGTGGAGAAGCTAAAGACTACGCTTCAATCGATAACGCACCAGAAGAAAGAGAACGTGGTATCACAATCAACACTTCTCACATCGAGTACGAAACTCCAAACCGTCACTACGCACACGTAGACTGCCCAGGACACGCTGACTATGTTAAAAACATGATCACTGGTGCTGCTCAAATGGACGGAGCTATTTTAGTAATCGCTGCTACAGATGGACCAATGGCTCAAACTCGTGAGCACATCCTATTATCTCGTAACGTTGGAGTACCAAAAATTGTTGTATTCTTAAACAAATGTGATATGGTTGATGACGAAGAGTTATTAGAATTAGTTGAAATGGAAGTTCGTGAACTATTATCTGAATACGGATACGACGGAGATGAACTACCAGTAATCAAAGGTTCTGCTCTTAAAGCTCTTGAAGGTGACGCTGATGCAGAAAAAGCTATTATCGAATTAATGGAAACTGTAGATGCTTATATCCCAACTCCAGAACGTGATAACGCTAAACCATTCATGATGCCAGTTGAGGACGTATTCTCAATCACAGGTCGTGGTACAGTTGCTACTGGACGTGTTGAACGTGGACAAGTTAAAGTTGGAGACGTAGTAGAAATCGTTGGATTAACTGACGAACCAGCTTCAACTACTGTAACAGGTGTTGAAATGTTCCGTAAATTATTAGATTACGCTGAAGCAGGAGATAACATCGGTGCATTATTACGTGGTGTTGCTCGTGAAGATATCGAACGTGGACAAGTTTTAGCAGCTCCTAAAACAATCACTCCACACACTCAATTCGTAGCTGACGTGTACGTATTATCTAAAGAAGAAGGTGGACGTCACACTCCATTCTTCACAAACTACCGTCCTCAATTCTACTTCCGTACTACTGACGTAACTGGTGTAGTTACTTTACCAGAAGGTACTGAAATGGTAATGCCTGGGGATAACGTATCAATCAACGTAGAACTTATTTCTCCAATCGCGATCGAAGAAGGAACTCGTTTCTCAATTCGTGAAGGTGGACGTACTGTAGGTTCAGGTGTTGTAACTTCAATCGTTAAATAATAATTGAATTGAAACACATAAAGCAAGGTGAATTTCACCTTGCTTTTTTTATATATTAAATATAGATTTACATAATGTTCATATTTAATTAGAGTTATTTGTTAGTTTCAAAATATTATATGTATTAATATTGTATTTTCACTGTAAAATCATTTTTTTTTGTATTTTTATTAGAAAATACGTACTATTTTTAATAATTCCTTGCAGAAAATCTGTAAGAGGTGTATAATATGTTTAAAGGTAGTATAGGGGAAATAATATAATAAATTTAAATAATTTATATATTATTAAAATAAAACCTAATTACTCTAGGGATATTGAGTAATAGTAAAAAGTCGAAGTTAAGAAATTAGCTTCGATTTTTTAAATTAATTATTATAAATGTAGCTTTCAGAATCACGTATAAATATAAGAATAATATTATTTTTTGATATATTATTTCTAAAATTGCTATCATATATCATAGGTTATTAATTTCCTATTGTTCTCATAAAGTAAATAGCTTATAATAATATTACAAGTATATAATTTATCATTATAAGTTATTTAGGAAAAGGAGAAGATTGTGAATACTATAATTTATTTATTAGCGTTGATATTAATAGTCTTATTATTTATTTGTAGTTTAATTATTGTAAAATTTTTTAGAAATAAAGCAATTTGTGAATTATCTACCGGGATTAAAAAAGAGGAATTTATTATCAAAAAAAGTGGAAAATACTCTATTTGGATAAAAGATAAGAGGTATTCTTTTACTAACATTAGAGATTTAAGGATAACTGTTGTTAATAAAAATACTTGTGAAAAAAAATGTCTAGAAGAAGTATTTTATAGATCTAAAGGTCTAGGGGTTATTTGGAGAAGAGTAGAATTTTATTGTTTTCAAGCTGATGAAGGGGAGTATATTATTTCATTTGAAAGTGATGAGAGATTTCGAGAGTCTATTTTTAATACTACTATCCAAGTTCGTAAGTATATATCTTTTTATAAGTTTGTGTTAGTTATTTTCGGAGTTCAGTTTCTCTTATTTATAATTAGTATATTACTAATTATTATTTTAAAAAATTTTAATTAATAAGTTTTAGTATATAATCGTTTATAGTATTTTTAAATAAATTAATTTATTTTAGGAGAAGGAAGAATTAATGAATCAAAAAATTAAAATATATTTTATAGGTGGTTTAGGCAGTAATTATTATTTCGCAAAGGATTTCTTTCAAGAGCTTGAAGTAGAAACTTTTTTTTTAAATCCTTATAAAGAAATAATACAAGATAAAAAAGAACTTCAAAATTGGTTTAATGATGAAGTAAGAGATTGTGAAGATGTTTATCTGATTGGTCATTCACTAGGTGGTGATTTAGCTAGATTTTTAGCATCACGTTGTCCGAAAGTAACTAAACTTATTTTACTTGATGGAGGTTATTTAAATTTAGATGTAATTATGCCTCTTGAAAATGAGATAGAAGCGACAAAAGATTATTTTAGTCAGCATACTTTTTCAAATTTGGAAGAAGTTATAGCTAATGAAAAATCTAAGTCGTATTATTGGTCAGAAAATCTAGAAGAAGCATTAAGAAATTCTTATCGTTATAATAATACTTCTGACAAATTTGAATTAGATTTAGATTTTGAAAAAGTTTCTTATTTACTTAAATTACGTCGAGCTATTAGATCATATCAAAGAAATTTAGAATCAAAAGATGTATTATTTATAGCTCCAGCATATGAGGAAGAACCTGAATGGAGAAAGATATCACTAGATAAACTTCCGAAATATTTTGATGTTGAGTTAGTGGAAAATTGTGGCCATGAGATGTATATGAAGCATCCTATTGAAATTGCTACAATAGTACATAGTTGGATTAATAAAAAATAATTTAATAAATTTATTGTTAATAAAAGAGGTCTTTAGAAAGTCTAAAGGTCTCTTTTAGTAATTTGTAGAGAATATTATTCCACTCAAATAGAGATAATAGATATCCACTATAATTTAATAATTTGACTTTACAAGTTATATTTTATATGCTTAGTATAATGCAATTTATTATTTATGAATAAAAATTTTATATTTTAAGGAGAAAAAATGTTTTTAGCTATTAATGAAATAAAGGATGCTAAGCTCAGGTATAGTCTTATTGTAGGATTACTTACACTAGTTTCTTATTTGATGTTTTTCTTATCTGGATTGGCTTTTGGATTGATTGATCAGAATAGATCTTCTATTGATCATTGGAAGGCAGATACAGTATTACTTTCTTCAGAGGCTAATAGAACTTTAGCTTTATCAAATCTTAAATTATCGAATAAATCATCGTTATCTGCGGATAATGTTGAGCCATTTAGTCAAATAGTTACAATAGCCATGACTGAAAAAAATTCAAATGATGATGTTAAACAGAAAATTAGTATTTTTGGAGTTAATGATGGGAGTTTCTTGATTCCACCGATAATAGAGGGAAGAAGTTTTGAAGCAGAAAATGAAGTAGTGATTGAAAAGAGTTTATCTGAAAAAGAAGGTTTTGCTATTGGAGATACAATTAAAACAGCAAATTCTGATACTGAATTAAAAATAGTAGGTTATACAGAAAAATCTAGATTTAATGTAGCTCCAGTCATATATATGAATATTAATGATTTTCAAGTGTTGAAATATGGTAATAAGAAATCAATTGATAATCCTATAATTAATGCTTTCGTAGTAAAAGGAGAATTAAAGGATTACGACAGCTCTATTTTCCAAAAAGTTAGTATAGCTGATTTTATTAATGAATTACCTGGTTATAGTGCTCAGATTTTAACGTTTGGACTAATGATAGGATTCTTAATAGTGATTTCTGCTATTATTATAGGTATTTTCATGTATGTACTTACTATTCAGAAAACACCTGTTTTTGGTATAATGAAAGCGCAAGGAATCTCGAATGGAATTATTGGAATTTCTGTTTTATCGCAAACATTCTTACTTTCATTAGTTGGAAGTATACTAGGTTTGGTTGGAACATGGGGAACATCACTTGTCCTGCCATCAGCAGTACCATTTTTAGGAAATGGACTTTATTACAGTGTTATATTCGTTAGTTTGATTATTTTTTCTTTAGTTGGAACATTATTCTCTGTTTTAGCTATTAGAAAAATTGATCCATTAAAAGCAATAGGATAGGTATCATATGAATGTATTAGAATTTATAAATGTAACTAGATCATATCAGGATGGAAACAAAGAAATAGAAGCTCTGAAAGAAACCAATTTTAAAATAGAAGAGGGTCAATTTATAGCGATTATCGGTCCATCAGGTTCAGGTAAATCAACTTTCTTAACTTTAGCTGGAGGTTTACAAACTCCATCTAAAGGTCAAATAATTATTAACGGAAAAGATTATACTAATTTGTCTGAGAAAGAAAGAGCAAAGTTACGATTTAACGATATTGGATTTGTTCTGCAGGCATCTAATTTGGTTCCATTTTTAACAGCAAAACAACAGTTAGAATTAGTTGATAGAATAAATAAGCAAAAAAGACAAACACTTCAAGATCAGAAATCTCTATTTAAAGAATTAGGAATAGATCATTTAGAAAATAAATTACCAAAAGACTTATCAGGAGGAGAACGACAACGATTAGCTATTGCTAGAGCTCTTTACAATAATCCGGCAATCATCTTAGCTGATGAACCTACAGCAAGCCTTGATTCAGATAGAGCGTTTGAAGTTGTAGATTTACTTTCAAAAGAGTGTAAAGAAAAAAATAAATCAATTATTATGGTAACACATGATAATAGAATGATTGAAAAATGCGATCATGTTTATCGAATGAAAGATGGTATTTTGACAAAGGAAAGATAATATAAAAAGTGATGATCCCCCAAAAGTCCTAAAATTTAACAAAGTTCATATATGAACTCATAGACGCAGTGGTTTATTGATATCTAAATTCGCTTTATAAAAGCTTTTTAGATATCTAATAATCTGCGCGGAGGTGACTCGATAAAATCGATTTCTATGAAATCACGATTTTGAGTTACTCTCTTTTTTTTTTATTGATAACATTATTATATAAGGTGGTAGCATAATTTTAAGAAGTTTAGATAAATGATTGCATAAAGCACATTAATATACTAATATATATTAGTGTAGAGTATTCTCGTTATATAAAATTTATAAGTAATATATTAACTAATATTTTTAAAATAAACAAAGTATAAATTTCTAATTATCTTTTTATATTTTCTTAAATGCTCGTAAAGCCTTATTCTATGTGCTTTCGAGTATTTTTACTGTAGGAAGATACTTCACGTTTCTTTGCATATTTCCTCATGTCTTAGCTGTCAGAAGTGGTAAATAAGTAGTAAATTCATTTGTACTACTAAGCAACAAGACGCTCCTGTTGCTTCTCTTTATTCAAGCGTTTCATTTCTGCCATTGCAGAATCGAATGTTGCATGTGCGTAATAGTTCAGCGTCATGGCTATATTAGCATGTCCCATAATGTACTGTAATGCCTTTGGATTCATTCCTGCATTTGCATAGTTGGTACAGAATGTATGTCGCAAACTATGTGGAGTGATGTGTGGCAATTTATCCTCGTTATACTTATTGTATTTCTTAACAAGACCTTTCATCATGCCGTTGTAATCACTTGCCACTTTTGGATAGTTCTTTCTATTAAGAAAGAGGAAATCACTATATCCATCAATCTCAACACGCTTATCATTCTTTCGATTCGCTAACACTCGCTTAAATGCTTGATAGGCTTCTTCAACCATAGGAACTTGACGTTCGCCACTTTTGGTCTTTGGTGTTTCAATGTAGTACCCAATTTCAGTATCTCTCAATAGCTGATGGTCTATATTGACAAGACGATTCTCAAAATCTAAATCTGGAAGTGTCAAACCACCAAACTCTGAAATACGAAGACCTGTTTTTAAGAGTATCAGAATTTCATCATAATTTTTGCTGTAGGTTTTATCAGCTTTTGCAAAGGCTAACAGTTTTTCTTCCTGTTCTTCTGTTAGTACGGTCTTAGGGACAGTATCATCATCAAGAACTGCTTTCAGTTGAAAGTCAAATGGATTCTTCCGAACACAATCATCTTGTATAGCAATATAGAATGAAGCCTTTAAAGAACGTTTGTAGTTATTGATGGTTTGATAAGCATAACCATTTTCACTCATTCTAATAGCCCATTCTTTAGCGTCTGATGGCTTAATACTGTCAATACTTCTTACACCTAACTTGTCTTTCTTCAAAATATCCATAAGATATTTGCGTCCAGTTTCAGTGTTTTTTCTAACCTTTGGTCTTTGAGCGTTCTGTTTTGCGTAAAGCTGGCAGAGTGTCATTTTCTTTCCTACAACATCAATACCATCATGAATGTCTTTCTGTAACTCTGCGATTTTCTCTCTAAGTGAGATACAATCACGCTTTCCTGCTGGTACTCGGTCTGTAGCCACAAGTTTCCACGAGTAAACAAATTGCGGTTCTCCAAATGAATCTATATATTTGTATAAGTATCTTCCGTCTTTTCGTTGGCTCTCTCCAGTCTTTAAGATTCGACCTTTATTGTCACGTCTTTTTTCTGACATGGCATTTGCTCCTTTCCTTTATGGAAAGAGCCTTGATACGACTTAATACTATTTTATCATATACAAGACCCTTTGGCGACGCTAGATTGCGTCCAATGTATCTATAATTTTTTCAAATTGTTTTCGTTTAATCTGAATACGATTGCCATTCATAATCAGCCAATTTGCATTTTTATTTTCCTCTGCCAAGCGTCGTAGCTTGTTTTCGCCAATACGAAAATATTTTGACGCTTCTTCAATGGTTAGGGTATAACGTTCCCAAATAGGAATGTCAGTCTGCTTCATAAAATCCTCCTTTCCAAATCACTTATTTGGATTTCATAAAAGTTGTTTTACCAGCAATCGAACAGCTTTAGCAAAGCTCACGGGAGTTCCACCCCTGCATGGTTCTCATGTAGCCATACTCATTGCCTGCGACGGTTTTATCACGCTCGGACTATTGACTGTATGGGAGTATCATTATCACGATAAGAATGTCGTTGCAGGCAATCCTGCTAAAGATTGCTTCTCGGATCACTAACATGAATCGCTCGCTATCTTTATAAGATAGGTCATGGCGGTTAGTTCCGTTGGCTCTTTTCTTATCGAAACGTATTCGATTACTTTTATTCAGTTTTCAAAGAACAATGGCTCGTTAGCCTATCAAAACACATTGAAAGCTCAATATGCTTTGGTGGAATAACAAACCTCCCTGTTCGGGAAGCGTGGAATGGTTTAGCACGCTTCCACGAAAGGAGAGAGGATATTACTTAATTTCAAATGACAAAATCTTTGTAATCAGTCTGGTTTCCATTCTTCCACGTAAGACTTCATCAACGACCATACTTTGATTGCCATATTCATCTTTCATAAGTCGTAGGGAACGCTTCGTTATGTACCCTCTGTAATGATGTAGAATCTGGTTAATCGCTTCGGTATCGCCATCTGTTGCCTTTACAATGAGAGGAAAGGGAATCATAGGATATTGTGTTTTCATTCTTCAAATTCCTCCATAAACTTTTTAATTAAGGCTAGTCCACTGGTTCTATGCCGATAGACAGTAGAACGGTTCAATTTCAACAGGTCTGCAATTTCTGAATCGCTCATGTCCATAAAGTAAAACAGCAGTAGAATTTCACGTTTCTTGTCTGGCAACTCACGTAATGCTTCACTCAACAAATCATTTTCAACGCCTACTGATAACCCATTGAGTGTAAAAATCTGAAAGTCAGTTGAATAGTTATCTGTTGTCGCAAACTGGCTAACAAGATAATCGCCAACATCCGAAAAGGACACCTCACGCTTTGCAATCCTTGAAAGATAAAGCATATAATTCTTTCGCTCGTCTTCCATAGCACGTTTACAGATATAGTCAAACTGATTTTCTATTGTGGTCTGAAAAGAAGATGGTTTCATGTTTCTCACCCCCTTTCTGTCTAGGAAAGGAAGTGAGCCTTGCTCGTTTATCTCCTTTCACTCTTAGTCCCAATGTGAAAGGGGGATTTGTTGCATTACTGATAAATAAACTTTGTAAAAAAGTTCTGAATAGCCAAAAAAGCATATAAACAGATTTATTTCTCTGTTTACATGCTTCTGTTATTCTATCTATATGATTTATAAAACCACATTGGTGGACGTACTTATCTATTGCAGATAGACGACTTTTTTTGACAAGAACCCAATGTAAGGAAATTTATTGTATATGATGTACTTCATGGCGACGTTGACCTCCAACAAACCGCCATTTGGAAGTAATATACAATATTTTAACAGCGTAAATAGCACTACCATATAACGGTTTTTTTTATTGGCGTTTAGTAGTGCTTTTTATTAAATATAAACCTATAAACCATATAACACGTTTTTCTATACCTGTTTTTAATTCAGTAGGGACAATAAAATGTATAGAGGTGGTCTACTATGCGTAAAAAAGAAGATAAATATGATTTTAGAGCCTTTGGTTTAGCCATTAAAGAAGCTCGATTGAAACGAGGTTTAACTCGTGAACAAGTGGGAGCATTGATTGAAATTGACCCACGGTACTTAACTAATATTGAAAATAAAGGGCAACACCCCAGCATACAAGTTCTTTATGACCTTGTATCGTTACTTCATGTTTCCGTTGATGAATTTTTCTTACCTGCTAATAACTTGGTAAAAAGCACCCGACGATTACAGATAGAGAAATACATGGATAGCTTTACAGACAAAGAACTATCCTTAATGGAATCTTTAGCCAGCGGTATCAACGAAGCAAGAAACATCGAAGACTAATTAAAAGAATCCATACATAACGGAAAGAGCCGATAAAATGAGATTGTATTAATCTCATTTTATCGGCTCTGCGTCTTTGCGTCTGGCTCTGTAATCACAGTTACTTTGAACTGCTTTATTTCAATTAAATTTTCTTGTCTGCATTTCGGACAATAGAGGGGGAATTTTTTTAATTCAGTATCTTCCCTTATCTTTAATCGTGTTTTATTTCCACATACAGGACACAATATCCACTTGTAGTTTATAATAACTATCTCCTCCTTTACACTTTAATTCAAATCTTTATTAAAAAATATTTCATCTTATTTAACAAGAAACCATATTTATATAACAACATAAAATACACTAAGTTATTTTATTGAACATATATCGTACTTTATCTATCCGACTATTTGAACGACGGGGCTGGCAAACAGGTTCACCGGTAGTAACATGGTACCCTTTTAACTCTGTTAAACAAACACTACGTCCATTTGTAAAGAAAGTTAAATCACTACGATATTCTTGAATACACCGAGCAGGGATTTCTCCACTAAGAATGACCTCATTATTTTTCAATTGAGTGTCTACGATGTTCGCACAATATTTAGGAGCATCGTTGTATGCTCGTGAAAGATATTCCTGTGGCGCATAAATTTTAAAACTAAGATATGGCTCTAACAATTCTGTTCCAGCTTTTTTTAAGACTTGTTCCAATACAATAGGAGCAAGCATCCGAAAATCTGCTGGGGTACTAACAGGGCTATAGTATAAGCCATACTTAAAACAGATTTTACAGTCCGTCACATTCCAACCATACAATCCTTGTTCACAGCCATAGCGTATCCCCTCCATAACTGCATTTTGAAACGATTGATTTAAGTATCCAAGAGAAACCGAGCTCTCATACTGTACTCCGCTCCCTAATGGAAGCTGTGCTACAGATAGACCAATGGAAGCCCAGAAAGGATTCGGTGGAACTTCGATGTGAATGGTATACTCTGCTTTTTTTAACGGTCTTTCCATATAAATGACTGTAGGCTCTTTTATTTCTATCTCCACATGATACTTTTCTTGCAGCAGAGCACAAGTCACTTCCATTTGTACTTTCCCTAAGAAAGAAAGTATGATTTCATGTGTCGCAGAATCCACATAATATCGCAGAAGCGGGTCACTGTCGGAGATTTCTAAAAGTGCATCAAGTAACATTTCCCTTTGTTGAGGTTTGCTCGGTTCAACAGTCGTTTGCAGCAGAGGGAGGGGATTTTCAATTCTCTCTCTGTGGCAATAGCTTTGTATCTCCAAGAACACTATTTAACTTCAAAAACTCATTCTGCAAAATAACAATTTCCCCGGAATAAGCCTTATCGATTTTACATAATTCACCATTTATTGAAGTATACATTTCTGTAATTTTTATTTTTTCCTTTTCCGATATTCTAACCGAATCTCGCAAATGCAGTACGCCACTATAAAGACGTATATATGCAAGACGCTGTCTTTTTTCCGAATACTCAATTTTGAAAACTTTTCCGCAAAGTTCAGACTGACCTCGATGTGTTGATGAATAAAATTTATTCGTAATCACTTCTATAAGGTTATCAATCCCTATATTGTTTTTTGCACTTCCGTGATAAACAGGGAACAGGGAACAATTATGAAATCTTATGCTTTCCTCTTGTTCGAGTTCCAATGCTTCTAATGATTTACCGGACATATATTTCTCTAAAAGGTCATCGTTTCCCTCTATTACCGTATCCCATTGTTCAGATTCGGTAAAGTTCGTCACACACATATTAGGATACAGTTCTACCTTCTGTTTGATTACAATTTCGGCAGAAAGTTTCTCTTTAATATCCTGATAAACCGTTGATAAATCAATTCCATTTTGGTCAATCTTATTGATAAAAAAGATTGTGGGAATCCCCATTTTCCTAAGTGCATGAAATAATATACGAGTTTGTGCTTGTACGCCATCTTTTGCAGAAATCAGTAGAATTGCCCCATCTAAAACTGATAATGAACGATATACTTCTGCTAAGAAATCCATATGTCCTGGCGTGTCTATGATGTTCACCTTCGTATTTTCCCACTGAAAAGAGGTTATTCCTGTCTGAATTGTAATTCCTCTCTGACGTTCTAAAAGCGTATTATCCGTCCTCGTTGTACCTTTGTCCACGCTTCCTAATTCTGTAATCGCTCCACTGTTATATAATAAGCTTTCTGTTAAGGTAGTTTTTCCTGCATCAACATGAGCTAAAACTCCAATATTAATAATTTTCATGTGATTTTCCTCCATTCAAAAACCCAAAAGGGCATAAAAATCCCAGTGATAAATACTTTTATCACTGGGATTTTTATGCATAACCATAGGCATACAAAGCATACAGATATTCTCCGGATACTTTAGAATCACATGATAAAGGTATTCTTAAACTGGGTACAAAAAACTAAGCCCTCCTAAAAAAGGACATCCAATTATTTGTTCTCACTATCAAATTGACAGTTTATTTAAGAATACCTTGCTGCATATTTATTAACTCCTTTTAAATAGATACTTAAATAATAGCACGTAAGAGCATATTTGTCAAGGAATCTCCAATTTTTTATCAAAGAGAGTACGTGATTACAAAATAGCTGTAATAATGTACCAATATTTGTTATTCTATAATCTTCCAATTACTCCCGTTCTTTTCAAGTACCAAATCAAATTGAGATACCTGCGTTGCTTTGGTCTGCTGGTCGATATACTCCACTGTCAGCGATACCGTGACTTGATTATCCTTACGATTGTGAATAGGATTTACCAGTTCTTGAAAGATGTACTCTTTTCCGATTGGTTTTAATATCCCGTCATTCACATAGTAGGAAAGTTCACTGGCTGTCGCTGTAGGATAGAGCTTGAAGAACGTCGTTAAAAACTCATTGATTTCATTGGTTGTAATGGAATCAACCGTCCCCTCACTTTCAATGGCTTTTGGTTTATAACTTGATTTCTTAGGTATGTTGGTAATGGTCGGATTCTTAACCAGTACCATATTTCCAGAACCATCTACATAGACACTCACTATATAAGCAGAGTGGACGGTCTTTGTATTTTCTCCCTCTGTAATGAGCTGGTCTACACTGTAGGTTACATTAAACTCATTGTCGCCAGTTGGCTCTACCGTCCATATCTGAAATCCTCTTACAGAAGACGATACAGGAATATCTTTGCGTACTGTATCAACATTGAGAGCTTGAAGTTCATCTGTCAGATAGCCTTTTAGACTTTCCATTCGATTATCAATGGACTTATCGGATTGCTCCCATGAATAGTAGACTTTCGCAAAGTTCTCTACAAAATTTTCTACATGATGAGTATCAACGTATTCCTTTTCTATGATAGTTGTTTCGTGAATAGTATGAGTATCTATAGCTGTAAAGTGCTTGAATATCGCAAAGCTGAAACTAAGCCCTAAAAGTACCCACAAGGCAATCACAACCTTTTTATGAGGATTGACCTTATAGACACGAGGTTTCTTTTCCTTTGGTATCTGTTTTTCTTTATTCTGATTTTTTCTAAATTTCATCATTAAATCTTCCTTTCTCATTGTTTGATTCGTCCTGCTCCCACTAAATGCTGTTGCCAGTAGGGGCTTGTTAAGTCGGCATAACCGATTGGGTCGCCTGCATGAAACATACGGTTATTGCCAAGGTATATCCCAACATGAGTAATATAAGAGCCAGCGTTATAGGTAGAATGAAAGAAAACCAAATCGCCAGCTTGTGCTTCCGATAGTGGGATATGCTGGGTCACATCATATTGCTGTTGTGCGGTTCGTGGTAAGTTAATTCCAGCTTTTCCATACGTCCATTGTGTCAGTCCGCTACAATCAAAAGAAGTAGTCGGGGAAGCTCCACCGTAAACGTATCGCCAGCCCTCATATTTCAGTGCTTCGTCCATGATGGCTTGTACCGTATCATCATCAAACTCTGTTGTGACAAGATACTGCGTTACCAGTTGCACATAAAACATATTGCCATAGTTGTATCGCCAGCCCCCATTGATAGGTATGGCTATGGGATTGGGGTAAGACACTTTTTCGCCACCTGAATACTCTTTTGAGAAACTTTGAGCCAGTTCAAAGGTATATTTATTTCCACGATTAGCCACATACCCTAAGAAACCACCACCATAATTGTAGGACTGGATAACCGATTCTAAATCTACACTGAGCCTTTCGCTACTGGCTAATAATTCACTGAAATACTTCACACCTTGCTTAATGGATTCTTCTGTACTCAATGAATTAGGTGGAAGACCGAGGGATTCCGAGGACTGCATAACATCTTCCGCAGTACCGCCCGATTCCACCTGTATAATCGCAAGAAGTATGTTGACATATTCTTCAACGCCATATTCTTTGGCATATTTTTCTACCATAGGCTTATGAGCCAGCACTTCTGCGGAAACATTCACACCTCCATAATGAATATTGGAAATTCCGCTGTCCTGTTCATCTGAAAATAAAATGGCAACAAACAGAAGCAGTGAGAAGACCATCAAGAATAATCCAGAACCACCAATCACTAAAGTTTTCAACTTCATGGTTTCTTACCGACTTTCTTAATGGTGGCGGTTTTGATTGGTGGTCTACTTCTTGTATTTTGTAGTGGTACTCTTTGAACAGTAGACGGACGTTCTTTTGTGATTGGACGTTGTGAAGTTCTATCTGCTGTAGTGGTTGAAGTTGCTGGCTTTTGAACGGTTTTTTCTTGAACGGTATTGCCTTGGCGTTCCACTTTTGGACTTGAAAAATCGGACTTAACTGCTGGACGCTCTTGTTTGGCTTGTTGAGATTCCTTATATGAAGTCTGAATATTAGACTGTTTTGAGGTCTGTTCATCATGATATTGTTCTTGTCTTGTAGTCGGTCTTTCATGAACAGAAGAAGCAGGCTGTTTTTTCTGTTTGACCTGTTCCATTTCAGAGCGACGCTTCGCAATGGTTTTTCGCCTTTGTTCCTGCTGTTCCTTGCGTCCACTGGCTCTGTCCGCTTTGGTTTGAGAAATACTACTGGTTAAATCACGGACATTCTCTTTTACTTTGGATTTTCCTTGATATACTGCATATCTTGCATTGGTCGGCAAATCTTTAACCTGTTCTTTCAAACCACTAGCAGTGTCTACCATTCTGTCTTTGGTATCAGCTACTGTACCGATGGTTTGACCGATACGTTTTCCAAGTGTTGATTTTTCCTTTCCGTCTGGTCGGGAGTGATCTGCTTGTGTCCTTGCAGAACTCCCCGAACCCGACTGTCCTTTTTTAGGTTCTGTTGCAAAGTTTTAAATCTACTATCAAATAAGGTAGAATAATAGAAAAAGATAGCAGGAGGAATGACGATGAATCATTTTAAAGGAAAG
>NZ_JAQMFS010000081.1 GCF_028308085.1 Gemella haemolysans | reverse complement strand
ACTTAATTCGTTTAGTTTTCAATGTTCAAATCGTTGCGATTAACAACTTTTATATTTTAACATTTTTAAAATTCTTTGTCAAGTCTTTTTTAAAACTTTTTTTAAAAATGTTTTTCGTCTTCATCAGAAGACTTTTAATATTTTATCATTTCTTCGAATGTTTGTCAAGAAGTTTTTTTATTTTTTCAAAACTTTTTAACCGTTTACTTCGTTGAAATAATTGGTGTTGTCTCTCTTCAAGACTTTTATAAGTTTATCATTTCTTTTTTATTTTGTCAAGAACTTTTTTATATTTTCTTAACATTTAATTATTAGAAATCTTATATTGTTCGTCTTCT
>NZ_JAQMFS010000080.1 GCF_028308085.1 Gemella haemolysans | reverse complement strand
GGTTCTGTTGCAAAGTTTTAAATAAAGAATAAAATCCCTTACGGCATCTATGATTTAAGCTGGGATTCCCAATAATACCTTGATTTCAGTACAGACCGAAAACCCGAAGAGAGTGCCTTCTTTTCGGGTTTTCTTATATAATCCTCGGATGGCTTCCATGCCTTTAATCGTGGGTGAGGCAGTGCGTAAACTTCGATAGAATTTATTGCGTCTCTTTACTGGACGATGGTCTTGTTCAATCAAATTATTCAGGTATTTAATGGTACGATGTTCTGTCCCTTGATAAAAGCCGTATTCTTTTAGTCTCTTAAAGGCACTTGTAATAGAGGGGGCTTTTTCTGTGACTACAACCTTCGGTTCATCAAACTGCTTCACTAACCGCTTAAGAAAAGCATAGGCTGCTTGTGTGTCCCGTTTTTTACGTAACCAAATATCCAAGGTTAAACCATCTGCATCGATGGCTCGATACAAATAATGCCATTTTCCTTTAATTTTGATGTATGTTTCATCCATTTTCCATGAATAAAAGGATTTTTTATTTTTCTTTTTCCAAATTTGATAGAGTAGTTTGCCATATTCTTGCACCCAACGATAAATCGTCGTATGAGAAACGTTAATGCCACGATCATATAAGATTTCTTGAACTTCACGATAGCTAAGGTTATAACGAAGATAGTAGCCCACGGCTACAATAATCACATCCTGCTGAAATTGCTTTCCTTTAAAATGATTCATCGTCATTCCTCCTGCTATCTTTTTCTATTATTCTACCTTATTTGATAGTAGATTTAAAACTTTGCAACAGAACC
>NZ_JAQMFS010000079.1 GCF_028308085.1 Gemella haemolysans | reverse complement strand
GTTGTACCTTCTGGTAAGCCTGTTTTGTCTACACTGTCTTCTGCGTTTGGTGCTGTACCGTTATCCACTGTTTGTGGTTTTGGTTGTGGATTGTAGTCATCTTTTTGTGGCGTTACTTCTACCGTTACTGGCACTTCTTCCGTACTATTATCTGGGTATGTGATTAATACTTTTCCTGGTTTGCTTCCTGGTGTTGTATTTGTATCTGGTTTTTCTACCCACTTGTACGTTGTTCCACTTGGTAAGCCTTCTGTGTTGATACTTCCTTCTGCGCTTGGATCACTGCCGTGTTTAGCGGTTTGTCCTGGCTGTTTCGCAGTTGGTGTAAATGTGTCACTTTGTTTCTTAACCGTGATTGGTACTGTGACTTCGTCTACTGTTCCATCTGGATATGTCACTAACGCTACTGTTGGATGACTTCCTGGTGTGTTGACTACTGGTGTTTCTTTCCATGTGATTGTCGTTCCACTTGGTAAGCCTGTTTTGTCTACACTAGCTTCTGCGTTTGGTACTGTTCCATTGTCCACTGTTTGTGGTTTTGGTTGTGGATTGTAGTCATCTTTTTGTGGCGTTACTTCTACCGTTACTGGCACTTCTTCCGTACTATTATCTGGATATGTGATTAATACTTTTCC
>NZ_JAQMFS010000078.1 GCF_028308085.1 Gemella haemolysans | reverse complement strand
ACGTATGTAATTGTACGTGTTACTGTTTTGTTTAGATCTTTTTCTTCTAATCCAGCTGGGTATTTAGGTCCTTCTGGATTATTTGGATCTACTGGGGTTCCTGGTGTTTTCGGTTGATCTGGTGTTACTGGTACTACACGTTCTTTAAGTGTTACTGTAAACTCTTGATCAGTGTTAACATCTTTATCGAATACTCCGTCTGTTGGGTATGTATTAGATACTAATTCATAT
>NZ_JAQMFS010000077.1 GCF_028308085.1 Gemella haemolysans | reverse complement strand
CTTTCTTTTTAAATTCAAAATTATATTTAGTCATAAAAATACCGACCTCCAAAAAGTTAGATTTTTTGGTCTAACTTTTTGGGGTCGGTACAAAACGTGGCTTCTTTTTTTCTTAAACTATTTTTTAATTAATGTGTTAATAATATTTCCAGCAATATCACTAAGACCACTTCCACTATTACTAGTAATATTAAACAACTCACTCATATCATTACTTAATGAGTTTTCCTCAGAATATGATTCTAATACTTTATTAATCATTGGTGCCACAAGCGCTGAACCTGCACCTTGATTTAGTTGTTCTAATGCCTTATTTAGAATATCAGTAACGAATGATGGTGCTTGATTTCCACCGATAATATTATTAATTAATTCTTTTATTTTGTCATCAGATACATTACTCCCTGAAGATAGAACATTATCTAATATATTTTTTAACATATTACACCTCTCAATTTTAATGGTATTATTTTACCAAATGAAACATAAATGTACTATAGATATACTAAAGTTTCAAAACTTAAAATCTATAGTCAGAATTTTCCCATGCCCCGAACTTAACAAAGAGCCAAAAAAGCACTCCTGATTTTCATCAAGAGTGCTTCTTCGTTTACTACATCAAAGTAATATTACTTTAAAAATAGTTTTTTTATTTTTGTTTGCGTCTTCTTGCAGCCGCTGCTAATCCTAAGATTGCTAATCCTAAACCTGCTAATGCAGAGTTGTTGTCTGCGATACCAGTGTTTGGTAATACTTTTTCACCTGCTTTAGCTACTGGAGCTTTTGGTGCTTCTGGTTTTGTATTTTCAGAAGGTTTTTCTGGTTTAGCTGGTGTTTCAGGTTGAGGTTTATTTCCATTTTCACCTTGTGGTTGTTCTGGAGTTGTTGGTCCAGCTGGTGTTGATGGTTCTACATGTTTAGGTGTTACTGTTACTGGTACTTCTACTTCTACGATTTCTCCTGATGGTAGTTTTACCTTAACTTTAACACTTGGTTTTTGTCCTGCTGTTTCTGTTGTTGGGATTTCTCCTACTTCAACGATTTCAGCACCATTTGGTAACTCAACGTGTTTCTTAACATCTTCTTTTGTAATTGGTGTTCCAACTTCTACTACTATTGGAGTAGTTTTAACTGTTGGTGTTGGAGCTGGAGTTTCTTTTGGTGTAACTTTTACTGGTACTTCTAATTCAATTACTTCTCCAGTTGGTAATTTCACCTTAACTTTAACACTTGTTTTGTCTCCTGGTGTTTCTGTTGTTGGGATTTCTCCAACTTCAATAATTTCCCATCCTGATTCTTTAGGAATATTAACATGTTTCTTAACATCATCTGGTGTAATTGTTGTTCCTTGAGGTACAACGATTGGTGTTACAGTTGGAGTTGCAATTACTGGTACTTGTACTTTCATTGTTTTACCATTTGGTAATTTAACTGTAACTGTTGCTGATGGTCTTACACCTGCAGGGAATGTTTCAGGAAGTTCTGGTTCCCCTACGATTTCCCATCCAGTTACTCCTGGAATTTCGATGTGTTTTTCTACATCTTTTTTAGTAAGTTTAGTTCTTTCTGGAACAATAATTGGTGTAACTTTTGGTTCTACCACATTAACTACTACAGGAACTCGTACAATTTCTTTACCATCTTTATCCTTAACGATTACAACAGCTTCTTTTTTACCTGGTTTAGAAGTATCTACTGGTGTTTCGTATTCGAATGTTGATCCTTCTGGGTAATTTCCTGGAGTAATGTTATCTTTTGGATCTGGTTTATCACCTTTCGGTACAAGTTGTTCTTTACCTTCCACTACTGTTACTGGTACTTTTACAGTTGTTTTGTACTCTTTACCATTTACAGTGTAAATAACTGGTACTTCCACTTCTCCAGCTTTTCCTGGTGTTGAAGTTTTCGGTAATTTAACATTATCTAAGTCAACTCTTACTTTAGCTCCTTCAGGAAGTTTTTTCTTGAATTCTTCGTTGTTGATTGCATTTTCTGCATCTTTACCAACTTTATCTTTTAATTCTTTTTCTGAAAGATCTTTCGGTACAATAACTTCTCCAGCTTTTGGTTTTGGTAATACTGTTACAGGAACTTTAACGTTTTCTTTGAATTTACCATTATCGTAAGTTACTGGTACTTCTACTTCAACGTCTTTATCCCCTGCTTTTCCTACTGTAGATGGAACTTTTGTAGGGTCTCCTACTGTTCCACCTTCTCCAGGTGTCACTGAATCTTTGTCTAATTTTGGTGTTTCACCTTCAAACACAACTACTGGTTTTGGTGTTGAGCTTACTACATTTACTGGTACTTCAATCACTTTAGTGATTTTATTTCCATCTTTATCTTTGTATTCAACTGTTACAGTTGCTGGTGTTTGTACACCTGTTTTATCTGTTCCAGGAGTTGTTTCAACATTTGTTACTGTAACTGTTACACCTTCTGGAAGACCGTTAAGTTTTTTAGCTGCTTCTTCTGCTTTTTCTTTAACAACTTTTGCTAATTCAGTCTTATCAGCATCTTTTGGTACTGTTACACCTTCTGGTTTAACTTTTGGTAATACTGTTACAGGTACTGTAATTGGTTCTTCAACATTGTTAGGATATGTTACTTTTGTAGTAACTTTAACATCCTTAGATCCAACTTTACCTTCAGTTGTTGGGATAGCTTTGTTGATGTCTTCATCAGTTACAGGTGTTTTAGTTCCATCTGTATCAGGAGTGATTGATTTGTTTACATCCTCAGCTGTTGGTTTGTCACCTTCTACAACATATACAGGTTTAACATCTGAACCTTTAACATTTACTGTTACAGGGATTGTAGTTGTGTAATCTTTTCCATCAACTGTGTATGTTACTGGTACGTTAACAGTACCTGTGTTTGTTCCTTTTTCAGCTGTTAATTTAGCTAATACTTCTTCAGTTACATCACCAACAGTTACTGTTGCACCTTTTGGTAATTTAGACTTGAAGTCTGTTGCTTCAACTGCTTCTTTAGCTTTATCTTTAGCTAATTCTTTCAATTTGTCTGGAGTTGTATTCTTAGCTACTGTTACATCAGCTGTTGCTTTTGGTAATACTGTTACTGGAACTTTAACTGTTTCAGTTACTTTTCCATTATCGTAAGTTACTGGTACATCTACTGATACATCATCAGCTCCAGCTTTTCCAGCTGTTTCTGGTAATGTTGTTGGTTCTCCAACTGTTCCACCTTCTCCTGGTGTTACTGAATCTTTGTCTAATTTTGGTGTTTCACCTTCGAATACTACTACTGGTTTAGGTGTTGAGCTTACTACTTTAACTGGTACTTTAATCGTATCTTCACCAACTACATTTCCTTTAGCATCTTTATATAATACTTTTACAGGAACTGTATCTTTGTCCCCATTTGAATCTGTTTTTGGTAATGTGTAAGAAGTTTCTCTTTCATCTAATGATGCAGTTATTCCTTCTGGTAAGTTTGTTAATTTACTTACTGCTTCATTCGCTTTTTCTTTTACTGCATCTGTTAAAGCTTTATCATCAGTATCTTTAAGTACTGTTACACCTGTTGGTGTTGCTTTTGGTAATACTTTAACTGGGACATTAACTGTTTCATCACCAGTTGGGTATTTAACCGTTGCTTTAACTGCTAAATCTGTTGCTCCTACTTTAACTTTATCTGTAGGAACGTCTTTATTGATGTCAGCTTCAGTTACAGGAGTTAAGTCTCCACCTTTATCAGGTGTAATTGCTTCATTA
This sequence comes from Gemella haemolysans, assembly GCF_028308085.1. Lineage (GTDB taxonomy): Bacteria > Bacillota > Bacilli > Staphylococcales > Gemellaceae > Gemella > Gemella haemolysans_D. The sequence continues at coordinate 33,310 of NZ_JAQMFS010000077.1, read as the reverse complement.
ACATCAGCTGGTTTTGGTTGATTTCCTTCCACTACGTATACAGGTTTCACTTCTGAACCTTTAACATTTACTGTTACTGGGATTTCTGAAGTATACGTTGTTCCATCAGGAGATGTAAATGTTACTGGTACTTTTACAACTACTGGTTCACCTTTTTTATTAGCAATATCAGCAGGAAGTTCAGGAATTTCTCCTACAGTAACTGTATATCCTTCTGGTACTTTTGCAGGGAAGTCAGGTGTTTTAATTAACTCATTTGCTTTATTTTTTAGAGTTTCTTTAACTTTATCCGGAGTAGCTCCTTTAGGTACATCAACTTCACCTTGTGTTCTTGGAAGAACAGTAACTGGTACTGTTACGTCTTCTGTAACTTCAGTTCCATCTACATTGTGAGTAACTGTTGTTGGAATTTTTAATCCTGATTCTCCAGCTTTTCCATCAGTTTTGAAAATATCACTTGATTTTGGCTCATTAGCTGTACCTTTTTTGCCATCAATTTCACTTGGCTCAACTTTTTCTTTAACGTTTGCTGGTGTAATTTCATCACCTTCAAATACTACTACTGGTTTTGTCTTAGATTCGACAACGTTTACTTCAATGTCAACTGTTGTTTCATAAGTTTTACCATCTACTGTATAAGTCACAGGTACTTTAACAACACCACGTCCATCTTCAGCAACTTTCGTAATTGCGATATCATCTTTATTAACAAAAGTTGAACCGTTTTTGTCACCTAATGTAGCTGTACCAGTAACATCTGTTAATAATTTTGTGAATTCTGGAGATTTAATTGCTTCTTGGGCTTTCTTATAAGCAATTGCTTTAAGTTGTTCATCAGTCGTATTAATTGGCACTGTAATAACTGAGTTAGTTTGTAAACTATTGATAAAGATTACCTTACCATATTTGTAATCAGGATTATCTGAATCTGCTAAACCATTACGGTTAAATTCATTTTCATAAGGTGGTTTTAATCCATTTGCAGTATATGAATATAATCTATTTCCTTCTGCATCTGTGTCTCCGAAACCACTCTTAACTGTTACTTTAAAGTCAGCTGGTCCTACGAAGTTATCCGCAGCTGTAAATGGAATACTTGTTGTACGAGAGTTTTTCTCCGCAGCAGCCATACGATTTCCTGCTGGTACATTATATGTTAATTTTCCACCTTTTGAGTTATCACTTGGATCATTTGGAACCCATTTGATAGTATTTGCCCAAACATTTCCTAACCAGTTTGATCCACCGTTAACATTGTAGATTTTATCTTCTAATACTACACCTTTAGGAACTTCTACTGTTACTTCAACATTTGATGCAGCATAGTAGTCAATATTCATTCCACCAGTGTTTTTAATTGTGATGTCAAAGTTACCTTTTTGACCTTTTTCGTAGATTGTATCTTTAGTATAACCGTATTCACCTGTTTTACCATCTGAACGAACGTTTGTTACTACTTCAGCAGCTGGTGCAGTTGCGATACCAATACCACCGATTAAGTAACCGTCTTTAATATTAATGTTGTTATCATTAATTAAAGTATTTGTTCCTTGACTTCCAGCTTCAATTAACACTTTAATTTTTGTAGTTTCTGCTGGAATATCATAAATACGGTCTAAGTGGTTCCATCCATTAGCAGCCAAAGCAGCTTGTTCTGTTGTCAATGGTCCATTTTTACCTTCAACTGGTTTAATTTCTTTACCAGTGAATGCATCTACGATTGTTAATTTAACTCTTTCACCTGCAGAAGTAGCTGTAGAACCCCCATACGCAGCACTGTGAATTAAGTTAACATTTAGACGAGAATTTCCGTTTACATCGAATTCTTTCGAAAGTGTTGTACCTTTACTTCCTAATTCAAGGTAGTAATCACGGTTTTTAACTTCACCAAACACATTTGTTCTCATTACATCAATTGTTGGAGTTACTGAAGGAACAGCACCACTACCATTAACATAACTATTTTCACCTGATGTTTGGTATTTTTTCAATTCTCCATCGTTTGAATAGATTTTTGATTTTGGCACTTCACGTGTACTTGGTTGTCCATCTTTATCTGTAACATTAGTTACATCAAGTGGTTTAACCGCATTAACTTTGTCCCCTTTTTCAATTTTCCAACCATTTAACATACCAGCTTCTGCATCAGCTTTAGTAATAGTTTTTTCTTGCCAGTTATATGTTGCACTACCGATTGGATCTTTTGCATCAGGTTTATTGTTTACTTTATTAGTAATATCACGTCCACTTTCGTATTGTTTAGCAATTGTTTCAGATTTTTTATCTGCATCAGTGAATGTTACTTTATCTCCAAAACCTTCTTTTAAGCTTTCAAAGACACCATTTTCAGGGTTGTTACCATAAGCAACATGGTTTTCACTTATTGGAGCGCCTAATTCAGTTTTTCCAGATAAGTAGGAAGCTAATAAGTCACGTTCAGATTTGACAGCTTCTGCTTGTTGGCTCATTTTTTGAGCTGATGTTGCATCCGCTGCATTTGCAGTTGTAATAACATTTTCTGCTTTTTGTTTAATACCTTTTAAAACATCAATTTTAAATTGATCTTTTTTATTCGCAGGTAGCGCTTCTTCTTTTGCTATTTGAGCTTGAATCTTATCAATATTTGCTTGTAATTCTGGTAAAGCGTTATCTCTTTGAGCTTTGTATTTAGCTGCTTCTGCTGCTGAGTTAGCTGCAGTTGTATCTACTGCTCTAAATCCACTTTCACCTTGTCCAGGAATAGCTTGACCGTTACGTGAATCTTGGTTTTTGTTTACTTTTTCTTCTTTTTTATCAGCTGTTGCTTTTGGCATACTTTCTAATACGAAAGCTCTATTTTTTAATGCTACTGTTGCTTTATCAACTTCACCTTGTGTAGCTGTTTCGCTAGCTTCTAGAGCTTGTGCATTAGCTAATTCTGCTTTTCCTTCTTCAATTGCTGAAGATGTTTTTTCTGTTACAGCTGCTTTTGCAATTGCATTTTGAACACGTGCGATTGCAGCACTTAGATTCGCTTTGTTTGCTTTTGCTACCGTAGGTGCAGGTGCCTCTTCTTTAGCTGTGGCTGTCGCCGCTGGTGTTGCTGGTTCATTAGCATTGTTTACCGCAGTATCATTGCTAGCTAAAGCGTTTCCCCCTCCTAAGAATGCAAATCCAGCTGCCACTAATACTGACGCTGTTCCAACGTTGAATTTTTTAATTCCATATTGATTAACTTTTTCAAGTTGTTTTTGATCATTCATTTTTTTATTGTTTTTACTATACATGTTAAACCTCCTTTTAATATTATAGTTATAAACTAAAATTATAGAAATTATATAATTATACTTTTCTATAAAAATTAAAATAAAAATAAAAAACATTTTATGGATAAAGTAATTTAAGTAAACCACCCTATACTGCCTTATATTATACTATATATTTACTTTATTTACAATTAATAACTTAATTTTTATTATCAATATTTTATAAAACTGTATAACAACTTTTCAAAATATTATAATTTGATATTAAAATTCATCTTTCTGTATTATTATAAAGTTTATTAAAACTTTCAAAAACTGTATTCATAATACATTTATCAATACTATATATACTTTTATAAATTATAATATATAATAATATAAAGTAGCTCTTCAATATAACTTTTTAAAATTTTGATTTTTTATGTAATTGTTGAGAATTTTTATCGATTAATATTGTTAATAAAATAAATATAAATAACTACCGTTCATTATACCTAATTTTCTATGGTATAATATATTATCTATCAATTTAAATTAAATAAAAATTTCTTATATGAAAAAAAGCTACACTACTTAATGTAGCATAGCTTATTCCTTGATTTTTCCATTAATCATATTGATAAAAAATTGAAATAATCGTTATTATTATTTATATTATTTAATTTTCATAGAAATTTTACTTTGTCTTTTGTTTTCTTCTAGCTACTTCTATTCCTATCAAGGCTAATAATCCTAATGTTGTAGTTTCTGTTGAGGTACTTCCAGTATTTGGAAGAGTCTTACCTTTTATTTTTTCAACACGTTTACCCGCAACTTTCGATTCTTTTATAAATAACTCACTATTATTTTTATTTTCTATAACTTTTGGTATCTCAGATATTTTACTGATTTCATCTCTCTTCTTCGCTTTATAATAGTGCGTTATTATGCCATCATCTTCTTTCGTATATTCATAAATATATTCTTTATCTCCAAAATTAATGATCCCTCGTTTGTGTGGATGATTACCTCTTTCTATCGGTAAAATTTCTAAACCATTTTCTTCAATTATGTATCGAGTAATGCTTAGTTTATCTATTTCATTTGTCGTAGAATCACCTTTTTCATAAACAAACTCTGGTTTTCCTAATACCTCTGGTTCCCCTTTTTCACTTACAACTCCTTCTGGTAGCTCGGGCTGTACTTCAGGTTCCCCTTTTTCACTTACGACGCCTTCTGGTAGCTCTGGCTGTACTTCAGGTTCCCCTTTTTCACTTACGACGCCTTCTGGTAGCTCTGGCTGTACTTCGGGTTCTCCTTTTTCACTAAAATATTCTGCAAAATCATAAATTACAATTTTTTCATTTTCACCGACTACACCTTTTTCCGATGCTGACGTTGATCTATGTCCTTTATAAATATATGTTTTTCCATCTTTTTTAATCATTATTCCAGCTTTTGGAGCATTTGATATATACTCATCTCCAATCATAGCTTCTTTGGTTAACTGTTTCGTATCTGCTAATTCTATTTCTGTTCCTTCTAGCATGTATTTCTCATAAATATTTCCACCATTAGCAAGTTTATATACATAAGTAACCACAGTAGTACCTAGAGTAACTTTTCCTTTTTCTGGAGATGATGTATTTTTCAATCCAACTAACTTGTATTTTTTACCACTTGTTGATGTTATTTCTGATAATTTTAATTTTGTCGCATCATAATCAACTATTTTCGATGTGTTTACCTCAGAGACAATTATTTTATTTCCTTCTTTGTCCAAATAATATTTAGTTTCAATACTCTCTATCACAGAATCTTTAATTACATCAGCATCATCCTTAATAGATGTGCCATCAAGTAATTCATATTTTACTTTTACACTACCTTTATTTTCAATTAATTCTTTTTCTTCTTTTGAATAAATATTTTTTACTTTTTTTAAATTATCACTAATATGATAAGCACGTGTTGGTTGATACAAATTGTAATAATGAATTTCTGTAATTGATGGCCCTGAAACATACGCATATTGATCATATTTTGTTGGTGAAGCTACTCTATATGTAACGCCATCTTTTGTAAATTCTTTATATAATTGCCCTATTCCATATTGATAGTTACTGTTATCACTATGATATCTAACTTCTCTAGAACCTGTTGTATATGCAAGATATTTTTTACTTGAATCTCCCATCTCATTTTCATCGCTTGGATAATTTTCATCCTCGTCTTTATTACCTAATTTATAATCAACATTCACTTCAAATACATTTTTTACAAAGTTTGCATCACTAGGTACTTCATTTACATATTGAATGTTTTTATGAGATTCTTTGAATCTTTCTACATTCGCTTTTTCTTCTTCATAATTACTAGTGTCTTTAAATTCTTCAATATTTCCAATAAATTTTGGCTCTATTTTATCCCTAGTATTATCCCAATTAGTTTTAATCGGTCCTTCTCCAAATTTTTCTTTTAAGATTGAGATATATTTTTCAATATCACCGTACTCTTTAAAGTCACCATCCGTTCTTATATAACCATGGAATGTTTCATACTCAGTATAAATAGGTCTATTTTGTTTATCTACTAGATGCTCATTTATTAATTGTTTTTTGTATAATTCTTCCCAAGTTTCTTCTTTTTGATTAAGACGTTTGTTTTCAATATCTCGTTCTTTCTCTTCATTCAGATCTCTTAATTGATTATATAATAAACCATTCAGTCCCTCATATAATGATTTTTCATTGAAAAATGCTCCTGCTGTATATGCTTCTTGTTCTGTTGCTGTTGATGCTGCTCCTAGTTTTAAAGAAACTTCATTTTTCTCAACTACTAAGATTGTGTCCCCTTCTTTTATTCCATCTTCAGAATTTATATTTTCTTTTGTGAAATCTTTGGCGTTCCCTTCTCCTTTTTTGAAAGTTTCTACTACCCAAGAATCATCAGCAGCCGATGTTTTTGTTGCCAAGACATATTTCCCATAATGGTTTTCAGATATTTCTGAAACAAGCCATACTCTGCTACCTTCTTTAATATTATTATAACGGATACTTCCATCTTCATTATGAAGATTTCTAGGATTTGCATGAACAGTTATATCATTAAATGTAGTTTCATTTGAAGTACCTTCATGTTTTTCTAATTTTGTATCAATTTTATGATATTTATTTCCATCTTTTTCTATAACTTCATCTTCTCTTTTTAGCTTGTTTAAAACTTCGTTATTTAGACTTGTAATTTTACCTTCATAACGTTTACCAAATAGACCACGAATTTTATAATTTAAAGTTGAACTAGGAATACTTTTATCATTTTCATTAATATTTAAATCAACCTCATCTTTTAGTACCTCACCTTCTTTTGTTACAAATGATACTCTAGTATCTTTAAACGTATCGGTACCTTGTTTTTTTACGTTTCTATCCTCTACCTCTTTCAAATCTTCCTTAACGGTTTCTTCGAATTGTTTATGCTTTTTCTCATACCAATTTTCATCTCCATGCAGTCGTCCACCACCTTCCGTCCTCTCAAATACATGCATTCTCGGCATAGTATAACTGCCTGCAGCATTACTTAGTGTCTCCATTTTAATATTATCATTGGGTGTTTCAATTGTTTCTTTACGTGTTGTAGTTGTATCTTGGGCAAATACTGGTGTTGATACTATACAAAATAAACCTAATAAAACAGAAGCTGCTCCAATTCCTTTATATTTTCTCAACGAGAATTTTTGAATATTATTTTCTCCTTTATTTTTCATAATTTTTCTTTCTCTCCATCAATTTATTTTCTGTGATTTATCTAGATTTTTATCATTGAAAATCTATGGTTATTAAGTTATAACATTATATCATTAATGTATATACAAAATCAAATATAAACATAAAATATTTACATTTTTTTATACTGAAAATAAAAAATACACTATAAAACAAATTTTATATAGTGTATTTTTATAATTATTTTAATATTTATTTTTGTAACTTGTTATAATTCTATAATTCTAAAAAACTCTTCACAACATTTTCTATAGCATACTTTTCTACAAAATCTAAAGTATTCTGAGTATTAATATTTTCACTATAAAAGAGATATTTTAGTATATCTATTAATCCTTCAATATCATCGAAAAGAATAATATCTTTATTTTTATGTCCATAATAACGATGAGCTATATCTACATTTGATAAAATACAAATTAAACCAAAACTCATCGCCTCTACACATGCATTCGCAAACAATTCTCTTTTTGAAGCTGATATATATCCATCATGTTTCCAATATGGTACCTCATCTACATAGCCAGCCACTTTTATATTCGGCGTAATATCTATAAATTTCTCTCTTATTGATCGTTCATCTCCTCCGTACAAAGTGACTTCAACATCTATTCCGGTATTATATAAAGCACTAAATGCTTTAACTACCATTTCCAATCTTTTATTTTCTGACATGTTTCCTACATAACAGTAAGATCTCGGATTATTTCTTTTTGTAATAACATGTGTATCTTTAACTACCACTATAGGAGGCATAAAATTAGCTTTATATCCTTGAGACTTTAAAACTTCTGTCAACATTTCTGATGCTACAAGATATTTTGTTTTTTTGCGTAAGTTACTAACTAAACTACTTAGTACATTATGATGTATATATTCATAATAGATTCTACTAGTATTTTCTACAAAGCGCCATAACTTTGGTTGAACAATTTCGTGTTGATCTCTTATAATAATATCATTTGTATCTGTCAAATTTATTAGAACTTTAATAAGTAAATCTTCGCTAGTTAACCACATATCATCCTTATAGTACAAATAGTCTTCTGAAATAATATGGATTGGAGTTGGTTCTTTACTTGGGTTATATTTTCTTGCTCTTAACGCTACTGACCCATCCTTGTTATACCATTCAAGTTCATTATTTTTATTTTTCTTTAAATACAAGCCTGATGTAAAATACATTATTTCCCCATCCTCTTCAATACTCGCAACAAATCCATTAATTAAAGTTATTTGTCCATTAGGGTACTTTGAAATAATATCCTCTGGTAGAACACTTAAGTCATCATGTCCAATATCAGATTGATAATTACATGTATTGATTATTTCACTACTTTCAAAACCAATTTTCATATAACCATCTTTCCAATTTTCCCTAATCTGCGGTGCTGTTAACAGATAAAAATAGTCCCATCCTAAATGATCAGCTATTTTTTTTCTTGATAATTGAGAAGACTCATACCCATATTTTTTCACTTTATTTTTCCATAGTCCTGGATGAATCGTAATCAACTTCATTTTCAATCTCCTTTTTATTAATTTTTATATAGAGCTTTTAAATCATTATCGGGAGCGACTCAAAAATTGTGATTTCGTAGAAATCGATTTTGTCGAGTCGCCCCCACACAGGTTATTAGATATCTAAAAATCTTTTGTAAAGCGAATTTAGATATCAATAAGCCACTGCGTCTATGAGTTCTCTTATGCACTTTATTAATATTTAGGACTTTGGATCAGCCCCATACTAATTATTACTTCACGTTAATTGTAATCTTTTTACTAAATAAACGCAAGAAAAATAAGACCCAAAACTAAGTCTCCTTAATTTTGAGTCTATATATTACTATACTAAAACTTTATCGTTTTCTTTTCTCTCTCTTGGAGATTGACGAACACTAACTTCAATTTTTCCTTTTTTGTTTAATTCACGTACTTTTAATACTGCCCATAGTTGAGCTGCGATAAATAGTGATGAATATAAACCAAAGACTAAACCGATAAGTAATGCTACGTTGAATGAGTAGATTGAACTACTTCCTAGTAATAACATAACTATTACTGTAATTATAACTGTTAATACCGTATTGATAGAACGAGTTAATGTTTGTCTTAGTGATACGTCTACAAGTTTATAAATTTGTTCTTTTGATTTCAATACTTTTTCATGACGCATATGCTCACGAATACGGTCAAATGTAACGATAGTATCGTTGATTGAGTAACCTACAATCGTTAATACCGCTGCAATGAATGTAATATCTACTTCTAATCTTAATAAACTTGTTATGAAGATAATTATACATACGTCATGTAGTAAGGCGATAACACTTGTAAGTCCCATACGCCATTCAAATCTGAATGCTACATAGATGATAATACCTATAGAAGCATACATTAATGCAAATAATGCATTTTTAGCTAATTCTTTACCGATTACTGGAGATACAACACTTAGGTTAGCATCTTTTTCATATTTTTTAGCAAAGTATTCTTTTATTTCGATTGATTTTTCTTGTCCAAAACTCTCTTTAGAGTGAATTGTCGCTTGTTTTTTGTCTGGTGATAAAACTATTTTTTCATCTTTTACTTTAAGATTGTTTAAATCTTCTTGAACTTTATCTATTGATAGTTCAGTGTTAGCAGCTACGTCTATACGAGTACCACTAGAGAAGTCAATTCCTAGGTTTAGTTTATTCATTCCTAAAGAAATAGACCCTGCAATCATAATTGCAATACTTAAAGCGAAGAATTTCTTCATGTGCTTAGTAAAACTTAGCCATTCAAATTTTGTACTTAAGTTAAGTGAGTTAATACCAAACTTAGTTTCATGAATACTCTTCTTACTTACACCAAAGTACCCTGGGTGATTATTAAAGATATTAGAGTTTACTAATAAACTTAGTAATAATCTAGTACCAAATACTGCAGTTATAAAGCTGACAAGTATTGATAATAGTAACATTGTCGCGAAACCTTTAACACTACTTGTACCAAAGATGAATAGTACTACTGCAGCGATAACTGTTGTAAACTGCGAGTCGAAAATTGTCCATAATGATTGTTTAGCACCGTCTAAGTATGCCTTTTTCAGTGGATATCCAGCACGTACTTCTTCTTTAATTCTTTCGTACATGATGATATTGGCATCAACTGCCATACCGACCCCAAGAATCAGAGCTGCAATACCAGGAAGTGTTAACACCCCTGAAATCATATTGAAGAATACTATTGTGATATATACGTAAGCAACCATCATTACACTTGCTACAAATCCAGGTACACGATAAATAACTAACATGAATAAACAGATAATAGCTAATGCGATAGCACCTGCATAGACCGTTTGATTTAACGCATCGGCACCGAATTGAGCACCTACTGAGTTAGAGTAAATTTCTGTTAATTTAACTGGTAATGCACCAGAGTTTAATAAAGCTGCCATTTCTTTAGCTTCTTTTACAGTAAAGTTACCAGTGATTTGAACATCTTTAGAGTTAATAGTTTGTGCTACTTGTGGTGCAGAAACATATTTAGGTTTCTCTTTAGCAGCTTCAGCTTTGAATGAGTCTCCTTCATTGAAATCCATCCAAATAACCATTAGGTTTTGACCTTGACCACGTTTACTGATTTCTGAAGTGATATTACCGAATTTATCAGCATCTTTCAACTTCAAGTTAACATCTGGTTTGTTGTTTTGATCAAATCCTTGAGAAGCACCATTTTCTTGTAAATCAGATCCGTCTAAAAGTACTTTGTCATCAATATCACGAATAGTAAGATTAGCTTGTGTTGATAGTACTTTACGAGCTGATTCTTGATCTTTAACACCTGCAAGTTCAACACGAATTCTATTTCCTGATTCAACAGTAATAACCGGCTCACTTACCCCAAGAATGTTAATACGTCTACTAATAGTATCTGCAGTTGCTTTTACAGCTGCTTCGTCAATAGTTTGACCTTCTTTAAGAGGTTCTACTTGGTATAGTACCTCAAATCCTCCTTGAAGATCCAGTCCAAGATTTACTTTTTCTGCATTAGATTTTGAAGTTAATCCTATAGAAGTAAGGATAATAACTACTAATGACAAGAAGGCAAGTATTCTACTGAACTTTTTCTTCTCATTTCTTCTTCCTCTCATGAAAGTTCTCCTTTATTTTATTTTTCATTGTACAATTTATAGTAATCAAATATAAAATTATTTATATGTAAATCGCTATATAGGTAATTAATACGCTATCTTCTAATTTATCAAATTTTCGCTAAGTTATCAAGTATTTATTTAATTTTTTTATAATAATCTTCTACATATTTAATGACAGAAAAATCATTATTATTTCCGATAACTTCATCACACATATTTTGAATTTCTTCTTTTGCATTACTTGGGCAGACACTCCATCCTGCTACATCGAACATTTCTTTGTCGTTAAAATTGTCACCAAATACTACACAATCTTCAATCGGAGATTTGTAATACTCAGCTAGCTTCTCAATTGCAGTACCTTTGTTACATCCTTTTGGCATGATATCAAAGAAATTAGTCGCTGAAAATGTTCCATCAACTTCTAACACTTCACTAACCTTGTTAAAGAAATTCACCACTTTATCATGATCTTTTGCAATCATCATAATTTTTTGGCAATCTTCATTGTTTTTCTTAAGCTCACCAATAATGTCTTCGTGAATATACATTGGTGTTTTTAATTCCTCTGGCATATCCGCTTCTATGCGTTTCATACGCGCCATGCTAAATGATAAATGTGTACAGTATATATAGTTTAACGTATAAACATGAAATTCTATCTCATCATCGTTTAATTCTTTAAACATACTGTATATTTTTTCTATTTCTTCCATTTTAAAGCTTTTTTGATATACTATTTCACCTGTTAATAGATTTCTAATTAAACTTCCATTGTTAGAAATAACTACATCGTTCATTCCTAAGTTGTGATAATAGTGTTTTACAGCAATATCAGGTCTTCCTGTGGCAATTATGAATTTACTTCCTTTATCTTGCAGTTTGACAATCACATCTTTTGCATTTGGTGCAACTTCTTTTTTATCATTCAAGAACGTTCCATCCATATCAGTAATAAACCATTTCATTAGTTATTTTTCTCCTTTGTGAAAACTAAAAATTTACTAATTACATAATTAGCAACAAGTACTACAAATTGAATAATAAATTTACTTAAATATGCGTTCATTCCTAAGTAAATGAATAACTCAACTCCGAATACTTCTATAACAAGTGTAGATAATCTAGCTGTGAAGAATTTTGTAAGTTCGTATAGAACTTTCTTAAACCCAGCAGCCTTAGAGTTAAATACATATTTAGCATTAACAAAATATGCGAATAAAATAGATAATGTTATAGATATTAAATTCGCTGGTCTAACTTCCATCCCATAGTAATACAAAATAAAGTATGTAACTACATTTACAAGAGTCGTACAAACTCCAAAGAATATGTAATTTACTATACTTTTGTATTTTGGTTCTTTGTAAAGATCCAGCATTTTATTTATTAATTTTCTCATGCTATCCTCTTTATATTAAAATTTTGCCAACACTTAATTATATACCTATAAGCAGTTTTTTTCAAATTTTTACATGTTAAATATTAATACAAGTTAGAATAGGTTTTATAGAGTCATTATTGGTATAACTCAACAAAATCAATTATTTCGAAATCACAATTTTAATTTTTACTTCGAAGTATTCTTCCATCATATAAAAAACGACTCACTAATAAAATTTTCTTGAAAATTAATTAATGAGTCACCTTTATTATTCTACTTTATTCCATTTTAACATAGCCTGTTCCAACTTTGAAAAATTGCATGTAGCATATCCAATTATATTTCTTTCCTTTTGTTTCATATAGATTTTTTCTACATTTTTTTGTATCTTATCTCTATTTTTCAAACAAAACTTGAATTCTTTATTCATCAAAACCTTATAACTTTCCTCTAAGTTATTAAATAAAACTTTTTCATACATTCCTTTTGGGACTGGAATCATCTTTTTAATATCGATTACTCCTAATATATGTAATTTTTGAGTTTTAGAAAAATCTTTAAATATATCAAAAGATTTTATTTTTTCATTATCTATTATCTCATAAATCAGTATATGTTCATTAGATACATTTTTCCATTTCTTATGTTTTTCTTTTGCTGACGATAATGGTATAAAATACTCAAATTCATTTACTAATAATATAATACCAATAAAAGGTTTTAAATCCTTTTTATATTTGAAATTATAATATACCTCTGAATCATGCTCATTCAGATATTTTAAGTAATCAATATCAATTTCATAAAAACCAAATTGTGCTTTATTAATCATAATATTCCCCCCAAAAAAAAGAGAGGTTTTCCAACCTCTCTTCCTTCTTTAAGCTTTCACCTTTGGTATATAGGTAGTGAGACACCTTCTTTAAACTTTCACCTTTGGTATATAGGTAGTGAGACACCTTCTTTAAACTTTCACCTTTGGTATATAGGTAGTGAGACACCTTCTTTATATTCTCAGTATAACAATTAATCTTTTAACTGTCAATAAAATTAACTAATTATAAATAAATTGGAATTTTCTAATTTACTTATGACTTACTTGATTTAACTTACAGTTTACTGAAAAGCTTAACTTCTGGATATTTATCACTAAACCAGTTCATCGCGAAGTCATTCTCGAATAAGAATACATAGTTATCATATAAGTCTTTAACTAGAATACTTCTTGAACTTGACATGTTTTCATTGATTGAATCTTCATTTTCAATCCAGCGAGTAGTTTTTTGTCCAATACGTTCCATTATAACTTCTGTATTGTATTCATTTTTCATACGGTGCTCAAACACTTCAAATTGTAGTTGTCCTACTGCTCCTAAAATGATTTGATTCGTATGTAACGTTTTATAGTATTGAATTGCTCCTTCTTGTACAAGTTGCTCTACACCTTTGTGGAAATGTTTTTGTTTCAGTACGTTTTTTGCTGAAACTTTTACGAAAATTTCCGGTGTAAATGAAGGAAGTGCTTCAAATTCAACTTTTTTATTTTGATATAAAGTATCTCCAATTTGATAATTTCCACTATCGTAAAGACCAATAATATCTCCCGCATAAGCTACATCAACTGTAGCCTTATCATCAGCCATAAAGTTAGTTGAACGAGAGATTTTTAGTTTTTTTCCTGTTCTTGCTAAGTTTACATCCATACCACGGTTGAATTCACCTGAACATACACGTAAAAATGCAATTCTATCACGGTGTTTAGGGTCCATATTGGCTTGAATTTTGAAAATGAATCCTGAGAAATCCTCTCCTGTTGGTTGGATATCTTCTTCATTTACTCCACGACGACCTTTTGGTGTTGGTGCGTTATCTACATAATAGTTTAAGAAACTTTCTACACCGAATGATGATAATGCTGATCCGAAAAATACCGGTGTTTGCTCACCTTTTAGTTGTTTTTCATAATCATAATCAACACCCGCTTCAGTAATAAGAATCATATCTTCTACACATTTTTGATACATAGTATCTTGAGCAAGTGGATTATTATCTACAATATTATACTCTTCATCTAATTCTACAAAATCACTATCTTCATTGAACGGTTCAATAAAATGATTTTTTCTATCCATAATTCCGAAGAAGTTTTGACCCATACCTACTGGTAGGTTCATAGGATATGTTTCAATTTCTAATTTATCTTCAATTTCAGCTAATAATTCTAGTGGATCTTTAATTTCACGGTCAACTTTATTGATAAATGTGAAAATCGGTATTCCACGCATACGACAAACTTTGAAAAGTTTTAATGTCTGCGCCTCAATCCCTTTCGCTCCATCTATTACCATCACTGCACTATCAACAGCCATAAGTGTACGATATGTATCTTCTGAGAAATCTTCGTGACCTGGAGTATCTAAGATATTAATAATTTTGTTATCATAGTCAAGTTGCATTACTGAAGATGTTACAGAGATACCACGTTGTTTCTCTATATCCATCCAGTCACTTTTTGCATATTTTCCTGTTTTCTTACCTTTTACCGTACCTGCTTCACGAATTGCTCCACCAAATAAAAGTAATTTTTCTGTTAATGTAGTTTTACCAGCATCGGGGTGAGAGATAATGGCAAACGTTCTTCTTTTTTCTACTTGTTCTCTAATTTTTTCTACCACGTTATTTTCCTTTCAATTTTTTATTTTATATTAAATTTCTTTTTCGCTTCTTCTACAGCAACGATTGGATCTGAGTGCCAA
Source organism: Gemella haemolysans (assembly GCF_028308085.1). Classification (GTDB taxonomy): domain Bacteria; phylum Bacillota; class Bacilli; order Staphylococcales; family Gemellaceae; genus Gemella; species Gemella haemolysans_D. The sequence goes on along the minus strand of NZ_JAQMFS010000077.1, from coordinate 18,017 downwards.
ACTTTTTTACCACCTTGAAGAATTTCATAATCTTCACGCCCTTTTGAAGCTAAGATTACTACGTCTCCTGGTTCTGATAATTCAATTATACGTTTAACCGCATCTGTTCTGAACCATACTTTTTCATAATTTTTATGAGTCATACCTTTTTCAATTGAACCCATAAGAACTTCTACATCTTCATCACGTGGGCTATCCGTTGTAATAACTACATAATCTGCTTCTGAGATAATTTCTCCAATTAATGGCCCTTTTGAAATATCTCGTCCTCCACCCATTCCTGTTACTAGAAGAGTACGTTTTCCTTTTCTTATTTCGCGAGTTGCTTCTAATAATTTTTCATATCCATCTGGAGTATGAGCAAAGTCACTAATTATATCAATCGGTAAATCATCACCTAGAATTTCCATACGACCGTATAAAGCTCCTAGTTTCGGTAATATATTAACTAGTTGTTCTACACTATATCCTTTTACCCAAACAGCGCTAAGTGCAGCAAGGACGTTGCTTACCATAAAGTCTCCAATATAATTAGTAATACATTCAAAAGTACCTTCTGGAGATTTTAGTGTAAAACTTGTTTTATAGATTTTATCTTCTTTATATTGTTTAATATTATATGCATAAAAATCCGCAGTTTCATCTTTGATAGAGTAATTAATTTCTTGTTGATATAAGCATTTAGAAATAATTTTATAATAACTATCATCTTTGTTCAACACACCAAATTTTGCTTCTGATAGATTATTCCCTAATGTTGAGAATAGTAAACTCTTATCATAGGCATAAGTTTGCATATCTCCATGAAAATCCAAGTGCTCATGCGTTAGATTTGTAAATATAGCAACATCGATGTCGACATTATAAATACGCCCTAAAGCCATTGCGTGTGATGATGCTTCAAAAGCAAGGTTTTTAATGTTTTCACGACGCAGCTCACCGATCTGATTATGTAATGTTACTACATCAGGAGTTGTATTACCAAAATAAATCGGTTCATCATCATTTTTACCAAATCCATTTGTTCCAATATACGCACTACTTTCTCCTAGGTTACGCAGCATATTATGAACTAATGTAGATATACTCGTCTTACCATTTGTTCCAGTTACTGCAACTGTGTGAATATCAGCACCCTCATTAATCTTTTTAGCTATCATACTAGCAATTTTTTCAATTTCATGCTCTCTAACAACAATAACAGCACAATTTTCTACATTATAATTTTCATAACGACTAGCTATTACTAATGCTGCCCCTTGTTCAATAACTTTTTCTATAAAGTTGTGACCATCTACAGTATAACCTTTAATAGCGACAAAGACATCCCCTTTTCCGATTTTTCTTGAATCTTGGGAAATACTATTTACACTATTTGGTAATTTTCCATAAATAGTTTTTATTTTTATATTATCAATAATATCTAAAATATTCATACTATCTACCTTTTTCTTATTTTCTAACTACTAAATTATACCACGCATAGTAGTAATACTCAACCAACAACGGGAATTATTTTATTTTCACAAATAATATTGATAATCTTATTTAACGAATTTCTGTCGACGATTGACATTATATTTCAGTTATGTTGATAATTAATAAAATCTAGTGTAATATATATAAGAAATCATTATTAAAGAAACTTTAAGGAGCAACGATGGAACACGAAATTATTTCCGAAATATTAAGTCATATAAATAATAACAACATTAACAAAATAACCTTTTCAAATATTCGTAACAAAGAATTAGAACTTGATAAAGTCATTGGAAAATTAGTTAATATTAAAAACTGTATTAACCTTCAGTTAGAATATCGTTATAAAAGAATAATAAAACATATGAACCTTGTTACCACTGATTCTGAAAGTATCGAAAAAGTCATTATTGAACTTTTTGAATTAGCAAAAGACATAAATGTAGTTACAGTTAATGAAAATATAAATATTAAAGTATCTAAAAAATTCAAAATTAGCGTAAATAGAAAGAAAACGACTGCAAAAGTTGTCTCATTCGATCATAATAAGAAAAAAGAGTATTTCCTAGACGAAAAACAAAAATATGACTTTTTAATAGAACTAGGTATTCAAAATAAAGATGGTAAAGTTGTTAAAAGTAAGTACAATAAATTTAAACAAATAAACAAATACCTTGAATTTATTAAACAAGCTACTACTCAATTAGATTCTAATAAACAGATTACAATCTTAGATTTTGGTAGTGGTAAGAGCTACTTAACATTCTCTACCTATTACTATTTAACTGAAGTTTTAAAAATGAATGTTAAAATCATTGGAATAGATTTAAAAAAAGAAATTATTGAAAACTGTAATAATATTGCTGAAAAACTTAATTTCAAAAATCTAAGTTTCATATACGGTGATGTAATTGATTACGAGAATAAAGATGAGATAGATATGGTTATTAGTCTGCATGCATGTAATACAGCAACGGATATAGCTATACTTAAAGCTCTTGGCTGGAAAGCAAAAGTATTCTTCGCTGTACCATGTTGTCAAAAAGAAGTTAACGGACAACTTAACTCTGATTTCCTTCCATTCATGTTAAAACATGGAATTGTTAAAGAAAAATTCTCTACTCTTCTTACTGATTCAGTACGCAGTGAAGTTCTAGAAGCATTTGGATATAAATCTGATATAGTGGAGTTTATCTCAGCGGAAAACACACCTAAAAATCAACTTATCCGAGCTTATAAAGTATCGAATAACATTGATAAAGATAAAATAGTTAATCTTGAAAAATTCACTTCATCATTAAATGTGAAGATGTTCTTACTAGAAGAAGTAAACAAACTTATATAAAAATAAAGCATTAGCTCTTGATTTCGAGCTAATGCTTTTAGTATTCGTAAAATTATAGTTCACTAAAGTCGTAAACTTTACCTTTTTGTCTATTTGGTAATACCGCTGCAATTACTAAACAAACTAGTGCAGGTACTAACCATTCTAAGCTTTGTGCTGCTAAAGGAAGTTTTGCGATTAAGTTACTGAATGAAGCAACTTTTAATTGACTTCCAATTACAGAAACAATAGAGATTAATGTCACTACTGCCATAGTTAGTTGCATTCCTAATTTTGATAGTGCAACATATTTGTTAACAATAACAATAAGTACTAAAGCTATTGTTATTGGGTATAAGAATAATAGCATTGGTACTGAGAATTGAATAACACTTTGTAATCCTACATTTGCAATTGCAAAACCTACAATTGTGAAGATAACAGCATAAACTTTGTATGAAAGTTGTGGGAATTTTTCGTTAAAGAATTCTGAAGTCGCAACGATTAATCCTACTGTTGTAGTGAAACATGTAAGAATTACCATAATTCCTAAGAAGACACTTCCATATGTTCCAAAAATTAAACGAGCTGATTCAGAAAGTACGTATGCCCCTTTATTAACTTTAGCATTAGCTAATACTTCTGCAGGCACTGCAAATCTATTACCTAATAATCCAAGTCCAACATATAGAATACTAAATCCTATTCCTGTTACAATACCAGCAATCCATACACTAGATAAAAATTCCTTTTTATCTTTAAATCCTAATTGTTTTAATGCACTCATCGCAATGATACAGAATGCTACTGAAGCAAGAGCGTCAAGAGTGTTATAACCTTCGATAAATCCAGTACCGAATGCTAATCCACTAGTTGCATATGTTTTAGCTGCTTCTCCTGTTGAATTAAATTTAGATACACCAAGAATTACTAAAACTACAATTAATAAAGCAAATATAGGTGTTAAAACTTTTCCTACACTATTTAAAATCTTAGTTGGGTTTACTGCTAATAAAAACGCACATAAGAAATAAATTACCGTAAAAATTAATAACCATGGTAACTTACTTTCAGCTACAACTGGAGCTACACCAATATCAAATGCAGTAGCTGCAGTTCTTGGAATCGCAAAAAGCGGTCCAATTGATAAATAAAGTAAAACTAAGTATGTTGTTGAGAATAGTGGAGAAATTTTTTCATCCATTTCTGCCCCATAACCATTCGGATTAAGTGCTCCTACAATAAGTGTAACGATAGCTATACCTACTCCAGATACAACAAATCCTAAAATTGCTGGCCAAAAGTTCCCTCCTGCACTTACTCCTAGCGCTGGTGGAAAGATTAAGTTTCCAGCACCAAAAAAGATACCAAATAATAACAATCCGGTTAATAAACCTTTTTTCATATAAAATAATTTCCTTTCTTAATTTTTAATAGTATTATTATAATACTATACCTTTTAAAAAAAGGCAAATACTTTTTAAATAATAATATAACGTTTTCTGATAATAATACGTATAAATTTGAAAACGGATTTGAAATTGAATTTCAAATCCGTTTTTTATTATATATGTAACCAAAGAAGTTGGATAACAAATAATACTGCAAAAAGATACATTAATGGGTGAATATCTTTCCATTGTTTTTTAGAAAGTTTTAATACTACATAGAATATAAATCCAAATGCGATACCATCATTAATAGATCCTGTTAAAGGAATACCAATAATAGTAACAAATGATGGGAATGCTTCTGTTATATCATTCCATTCTATCTTCGCAATACTTTCCATCATAAATGATCCAATAATAATTAACGCTGGAGAAGTAATCGCTGGAACTGCTGCTAAGCTACTCGCAAGCGGGAATAAGAAAATTGATATAACCACAAAGAAACTAGTAGATAATGCAGTAAGACCTGTACGGCCTCCATTTGCTACCCCTGCTGATGATTCAATATAAGCTGACGTTGGTGTACTACCAAATAACGATGCAGCTAATGACGCGAATGAATCAGCTAATAATGCTTCTTTTGCTCTTTCCATTCTACCATTTTTTACTAATCCTGCTTGAGTAGTTACTGCTACCATTGTTCCTGTAGTATCAAATAGTGTAACCATTAGGAATGTAAATACTATTCCATATAAGCCTAATTGTAAAGCATTAATACTTTCAGTAGCAGGATTATAAAGTAAACTTAAATCCATGTGAGGAATACCAAATACTTTTTCTACTTTTAACATTCCTGTGAAGTAAGAGATTATAGCAATAATTGCCATTCCAATAAATATTGCTCCTTTAATCTCTAGAGCTAGAAGCACTAAAATAATAAATATACCTAAAATTGTCATATACGCCACTGGATTTTTTAAATCACCTAGTGAAAGGATTGTATGTGGATTTGCAACAATTAAAGCTGAATTTTTCAGTCCTAAAAATGCGATAAATAGACCAATCGCAGCTGAAATACCATATTTTAAATTATTCGGAATAGAATCAATTAAACTCTCACGAAACTTAGTTGCTGATAAAATTACAAAAATTACAGCTCCCATAAAACATGTTGCTAATAATGTTTTATAATTATATCCTGATGTAGCTGCTAATGTTGCAAAATATGAGTTAATTCCCATACCTGGTGCTACTACTATAGGATAGTTCGCTGCTAATGCCATAATTAAAGTACCTACTAAAATTGCAATGATAGTAGCTGTAAATACTCTATCTAATGGAATACCTGCTGCTGATAAAACAGCTGGATTTACTACTAAAATATAACTCATAGAGAAAAATGTTATCAAACCAGATACAACTTCAGTTCTAGCATTCGTATTATTTTCTCTTAATTTAAAAAGACGTTCTAACATATTTAGAAAATTCTCCTTAGTTTTTATTAATGCCGAAGCACATAAATAATAATATATGTTTTAAAAATAAATGTCAAGAGTTTTTTTAAACGTAAAGTTCACATTTTATTGATTTTTCATATCTCAATCATTATAATTAACGGAATAAACGTTTCAAAATTATCTCTTTTCTTTTGTTTACATAAACTACATCCATTAAAAAACGAACATTATTATTTTATATTCTCCTAATGATTCGAGTTTAAAAAAATAAAATTCTTTAAACATAATACTTAGAGAAACAGTATTTTGTTTAAAGAACTATATTTTTATTCTTCATTTTCAGGAATAACTCCCATTAATTCTAGTAATTTATCCCATTCTAATAATAATTGTAAAGCATATAGCATTAAAAATAAATATATCATCTTTGTAATTGGGAAATCTTGATAGTCTAAAAAGAAAAATTTCAGAAAAATTACAAATATTAATGATACCGTACATATTTTAAAATGTTTTTCTCCCGGTACTTTTACATTAAAAAATATAAGGATTATAGGAATTAAGCTCCAACTTGTAAAACTTTCTAACACAGTCATAATTTCTCCTCCTTTAAAATAATTATCCTTAATAATTTAGAATAACTATATATAAATATTATATCATATAGTTAACATAAAATGAAACGTTATCATAGAGTTGGATACTAACATATTCCAATTTAAGATATAAAAATATCACTAAGAAATTCTCTTAATCTCTTAGCGATATTTTCTAAATTATAATATTTTCGAGAAGAATTCTTTCGTTCTTTCTTCTTTCGGATTATCAAATATTTCTGATGGAGTTCCTTCTTCTAAAACTACTCCTCCATCCATAAATATTACTTTATCAGCAACTTCTTTTGCGAAGTTCATCTCATGAGTAACTATTAACATAGTTAATCCTTCTTCTGATAACTCCTTAATAACATCAAGTACTTCTTTTACCATCTCTGGATCTAACGCACTTGTTGGTTCATCAAATAGTAACACTTCTGGTGAGTTAGCTAAGGCGCGTGCAATTGCAACACGTTGTTTTTGTCCACCCGAAAGGCTATTTGGATAAACATCTTTCTTATCTTCTAAACCAACTCTTTTTAATAACTCAATTGCTTTTTTCTCAATATTTTCAGCAGTGTCATCACCAAATGTTTTTGGAGCAAGTGTAATATTTTCGAGTACACTCATGTTTGGGAATAGGTTAAAGTTTTGGAATACCATTCCTACTTTTTTTCTATATTTATTAATATTTTGTTTAGTGATATCTTCACCATCGTATAAAATTTGTCCACTCGTTGGAGTTTCTAATAAGTTTACACAACGTAATGCTGTACTTTTTCCACTTCCACTTGAACCTAGAATTGCAATTTTCTCCCCTTTTTCAACGTTGATATTTACACCTTTTAATACTTCTAATTTTCCGAATTTTTTATGTAAATCTTTTATTTGTAATAACAATTTTTCCACCTACTTCGTTAATTTTTTCTCTAAACGTTTTACTAATAATGATAATATTGATGTAATAATAAAGTATATTGCAGCTGCTACTAAGTACGGTCCGAATGTTTGGTAAGTAGCATTTTTTACAGTGTTTGCTGTAAACATGATATCCGCTACCCCTACAAAGTAAACTATTGAAGATTCTTTTACTAATGAAATAAACTCATTACCTAAGGCTGGTAAACTATTTTTTAAAGCCTGTGGTAAAATAATTAATTTCATAGTTTGGAAATAATTAAGTCCTAATGAACGACCTGCTTCCATTTGACCTTTATCGATTGCTAAAATTCCAGAACGGAATATTTCACTAACATATGCTCCTGAGTTAATTGAAAGAGCAATTATCGCTGACATAAATGGTGTAAATGAAATCCCAATTTCCGGTAATGCAAAGTAAATAATCATAATTTGCACTAAAATTGGAGTATTTCTAATAACTTCTACATAAACTGCTGCTATTATATTAAGTACTTTAAATGTACTAATTTTTGCTAAACATATTACAATACCAAGTATTAATCCTACTAGTAAAGCTATAAGTGAAACTTTTAAAGTTGTTACCGTAGCTTCTAAATACGTTGTGTAATAATTTGGAAGAAAATCAAACATTCTATTTTATACCTCTCTTTTATTCGCTTTGTGCCGCAATTTTAGCATATTTATCAAGTTCTTTTTCAAATGCTTTTTGATCTTGAATTTCTTTAATTACTGCGTTTACTTGTTCTAATAATTCTTTATTACTATCATTTTTTCCTTTTTTGAATGCTATTGCCATACCTGTTGCTTCTGGATCGTTATCTGCAGTAAATGAACTAATTTTAATATCAGTATATTTATTCATAGCGATTTTTGCAACATCATCTGGAATTAATACTACATCTATTTTTTTATTTTTTAAGTCTTGTAGTAAGCTTGGTACGTCAGTTAAAGCTTGGATATTTTTATCATCCATTTTTAGTTGTTCTTTAGCATAAGTTTCATAAGTTGAACCTTTTTGAACACCTATTTTTTTATTTTTAAGGTCAGCTACTGATTTAATTTCTTCGCTGTCTTTATTTACTACAAAAATACCTTTACTTGTGTAATAAACATCTGAGAAATCAACTGCTTTTTTTCTTTCCTCAGTTGGGTTAACACCTGAGATTACCATATCAATTTTGTTTGCATTTAAAGCAGCAATTAATGAATCAAATGCCATTTGTTGAATTTCAACCTGAACACCTAATTTTTTAGAAACTTGTTCTGCTAAGTAAATATCAGCACCTACTACTTTTTTATCTCCATTTTCAGTTGTTAGAAATTCATATGGTGGATAGTCAGGTGATACCCCTAGTACTATTTTATTTTTTTCTTTAACTTCTTGTAATTTACTTTTTGTACTGCTACTTGAGCATGCTGTTAATGTTACGACTGTAATAATTGATGTAATGAACAATAATAATTTTTTCATTGTCTTGTCTCCTTTTTCTTTATTATATTATATTTTTTAGAAAAGAACTAATTATAAATAAAAAATCTCTTTGTAACTAGATTTCTAGCTACAAAGAGACGAATTTTCGCGGTGCCACTCTTTTTGGTATATGAATACTAAGAAAAATACAGTCCATGGTCAGTATTATGGTACGAAGATAAATAAAAAAGTCTTTTTATAATTTCCTAAGAAACTATAAAAAGACGAAATCATTTCCGCGTTGCCACTTTTCTTGGTATTTAATATACCCACTCAATCTCTTTAAGGCAGAGTTACCAATTATCTAATAATTGCCTAAAAAGTGCGTTCATCTAGAAAAATTACTAACCTCACACCTACGTTAGCTCGCTAAAAATTTTTTACCAAATTACTATTCTTTTCTAAGGTTTTGTTTTATTGTTAATTATTTTACACCGTTAATAATTACTTGTCAAGTGAAAAATTATTATTTTTGATATTTTTAAAATTTTTTCAAAAGAAAAGGGCTGACCCAAAAGACTTAAAACATTACAAAGTGTATATGAAAACTCATAGACGCAGTGGTTTATTGATATCTAAATTCGCTTTATAAAAGCTTTTTAGATATCTAATAACCTGTGCGGGGGTGACTCGACAAAATCAATTTCTACGAAATCATGATTTTTGAGTCACTCCCTTTCTTTAAAAATTATTTATTTAATAAGTTATATAATGTTTTAACATGTACTCCTGTAGCACCTTTTGGAAGATATTTTTCCGCTTTTGATAAATATGCTGTTCCAGCTATATCTAGGTGAATCCACGGAACATTGTTCGCTACGAAGTTTTCTATGAATAATCCCGCAGTTATTGTTCCTCCAAGTCTTCCTCCTGTATTTTTCACATCAGCTACAGAAGATTTATTTAATTCTCTGAAGCTATCATCAGCTGGCATTTGCCATACTCTTTCTCCAGCTTCTTTCGCAGCTTTATTTAGTTCGTCATAAAATTCTTGGTTGTTCGTTACTGCTCCTGTGTAGAATTCTGCTAACGCAACTAAACATGCACCAGTAAGTGTTGCTAAATCTATAATTTTATTTACTTTAAGTTTTTCAGTTGCATAATATACTGAATCAGCAAGAGTAATACGACCTTCAGCGTCTGTATTTGCTACCTCTACTGTTTTCCCTGATAGAGTTGAAATAACATCACCTGGTTTATATGATCCTCCTGAGATCATATTTTCACAAGCTCCTACAATAGCAATAACATTCGTTTTTAATTTTCTTGTAGCAATTAGTTTCATAGTTCCAATTACTGTCCCTGCTCCACCCATGTCACAGTGCATAATATCCATACTATTTGCCGTTTGTTTAATTGAATAACCACCTGTGTCATAAGTCACACCTTTACCAACTAAACCAACTACTTCACTTTCTTCTGGGTTATTTAAATATTTCATAACGATAAATCTTGGCTTTTTATCAGAAGCACGACCTACAGCTAACAGTCCTTTTAGTCCTAATTCTTCACATTGTTTTTCATCGTATACTTCTACTTCAACACCTAAAGCTGTTAATTCCTTGCTAGCAATATTAGCAAGTGTTTCAGGATATAGATACTCTGCTCTTTCGTTAACTAAGTCACGAGCAAAAAATACACCACCAATTATATCACATGCTTCACTAACTACTTCTTCTATATTTTCTAACTGTTCTTCAGTAGTTAAATTAATAGTAATTTCTGGGAAATCTTTTCTATCAGACTTATACTTATCAAATTTATAAGTTGCATGTAAAGCTCCTTCTACAGCTGCATTTACTATATTCTTAGTAAGTATATTTTTTACTTTTGGTAAAGTAACTTGGACTTCAAACTCTTTATTTTTTGCTAATACTTTAACTAGTTTAAAAAATACCTCACGTACTTGATCTTCTTTTAATTCATCACGTTTTCCTAATCCTATTAATATTTCTTTTTCTCCATTATATGGTAAATTTACAAATATTTCATTTAGTTTTCCTTTAAATAATTTTTTCCCTTTTGTATATTCTAAAAGTTCATTATTGTAATTTTCATCTTCAAATATTGGTGTTACAATTACACCTTCTAATTTATTAGTATTAAATTTCATCTTAATTAACCTCGTACTTTGTACGTCCCTTCTTTATATTCTTTCTAATATTTCTTTTGCTATTTCTTTAGCTTCTAATACTGTGTTTTCTAAAGTTGTTCCTTTTTTTGATTTACCTATAATAAAAACATTCGAATATTCTTTTTTCATATACTCATTGAATTCATTAATGTTTTTATTATAATTTTTACAACAATAACGGTAGTTATCTTTTATTTTACTAACATAGTACTTATTCACATTTCCTACTACACCATGAACTTTTATTAGTTCTTTTTCAACAATTTCTTTAATTTCACTATCGCTTTTATCAATAAGTTTTTTTACCGCTTCTTCTCTACTTATATATGCTCTTACTATTTGAATCCCGCTCATTTTTACATCAATCCATTTATTACTTACGTATTCTAGCTTCGTAACATATTCACTTTCATCTTTTGGAAAAATTATTTCTCCAATTTCACGATTTATGTGTAGATCATCTCTCTTATAAATAAGCGTAACTACTATATTAGAAACATAATTCATATCAGAATAAAATTCAATTATCTTCTCGTCATCATTAAACCACGGTAGGAAATTTTTTTGATTCAATGTTAGTATTATATAGTCATAATAGTAAATACTGCCATTTGAATGAACTAAATATTTATCACCTCTTTTTTCTATTTTTTCTACTTTTCTATTTAGTTCTAGAAATACTTTATCTGAAAAATTTGATTCTAGCGTTTCTATAAATGATTTCAATGTGAATTTCAAGCGATATTCTGCTCCTACAGTAATATTATCAATAACATTCCTATCATACATCTCTTCAAGTACTTTATTAATATCTTCTTTTTGAATCGTTAAAAATGATAATTCTGGCATCAAGCTTACCATACTTTGTTTAGAAATATCACTAGCATAGTAACTTGTCAATAGTGGTTCTATTAGTTTAACGTAGATTTTTTCATTAACTATAGCTCTAAAGAACTCTTCTACAGTTAACTCTTTAATGTTTTCATCTTCTAAAGTATTATACATATTGTATAAAATAGATAACTTTTCTTTAAATGTAAATAAATCAGATAGCAACAATTCTCTCTTATCAAGTGGAAGTCCATAAAGCATTTTTTCTGGTAAGTATTTAATTCCCTCTTTTGTAAAAAATACCTTTTTCGTCATCCCACTTTTGATTAAATATCTATGTAAACCTAATTCTATCATTAAATAAAACAAGACGCCTTGTTCACTAATAGAATTGTGCCACCCATTATCATAAATTTCTTGCCCAAACTGAAACTTTCCAAATCTGTCATTTGCAAATTCTAAATCTTTCTCGATTAGATCAATATTAAACTTTTTTGAGTTTACTCCTGAGAGTTTATCAAGAAAGTAAGCACAACTTACTCCAGATAAATCTCCTCCTATTATTGCTATATTTTTCATAATCTGTCCTTCTACTTAACTTTTCCAATAAATATTTTAGATATTATATTCGCTATAACTACTGAACCAATTATTACTAAGATATTCATTGTGCTAAAACTAGCTAATAATATAGATACTCCCCCTAATAATAATGTAGTTACTATCATGACACTAGTTAATAATTGTTTATAGCTTTTTATTTTAATATCTTCACTTACTGGTAAAATACTATGCCAAATATTATTGCTCATTTGCTTGTACAATGGAACTAGTTGAATTATTGTTAAATAACTATATGAAATTATTGCTAAACCACTAACATATGTATTTTTAAAACTAAAAATAACTAGAACGGCTAAGAGCATTAGTCTTAACGCTAGATAAACTGTATTTTCTTGTCTTAAAAATACCCTATAGTAATAATATTTAAAACTATTTTCTTTTTTGAAATTATCTTTTGTTAATTTTGGTAATAGTATATCAAAATATTTTCTTCTAGCAACTTTTACACCACTTAACGGAACATCAACAAACATATTTACAAACTTCAAATAGCTTTCTATACGATGTTTGTCATAATCTGCTGCTTGATTCCAATTCACAACATATTTTTCTTGATCTTTAGCATTTAGTTTATTCCCAGCATTTTTCATAATATAGTAAGTAAATGCTGCTAATACAATTATGCTTATTAAATAAATAATGCGAATAGCTATGTCATCAAAAAATATTACTAGCAACTGCATAAAGATTACAACAAAAAGTAGTAGTTTACTCCAAACAACTTCTTTGTAGTGAATAACTTGGAGATATTTTAATAAATTGTTCCATATTATTACTATTAATAACATAAAAATACTTAGTCTATCTATATTACCAATAAGATTAGTAATTGGCTTTGTAGCGAAATAGAAGATTATAACAGTAATTATATGAACTACCGTACTGTTTATTACAGTTTTTAATCCTACTTTTCTATAATGTTTTTCTAATGGTAATAAGAATACCGCATCCGCTTCTTTAATATGTGTTTTTATTTTAGAACTTACTAAATAATAACTAAAGGCAAGTGTTGCTGCTATTAACACCGAATATAGCTCTACCTTACTTGCAATAGCTAGCCATTTCGAATAGTTTATAAGCACTGCTCCTAAAACTATAATAAGAAACATTATAAGGTGCGAATTAAAAATGTACTTACTATAGGTTAACTTTAATTCTTGTTCTTTCTTTCGTCTGTCAGAAAAAATATTTTCAATATTACTCATTATTTCCTCGCATTGTTAATGATAGATATATTTCATCTAAAGACGCACCTGCCATATTAAATTCGGCTCTTAATTGTTCTAAATTACCATTTGCTAAAATTTTACCTTCATGAATAATAACAAAATTATCACAGTATTTCTCAGCTGTTGCAAGAATATGCGTAGACATTAGAATACTTGCTCCAGTATCCCTTCTTTCGCACATCAAGTTAATTAAATCATTTATTGCAATAGGATCTAAGCCTAAGAATGGTTCATCAATTATATATAAATTCGGTTCAACTAAAAAGGCACAAATTATCATAACTTTTTGCTTCATACCTTTTGAAAAATGAACAGGAAAGAACTTTTTCTTATCTTTCAATTTAAATAAATCTAATAACTTTTCTGCTCTTTTCCATGTATCTTCCATATCTAATCCATACGCCATTGCTGTAAGATTTATATGTTCTTCTAAAGTTAGCTCTTCATATAAAACGGGTGATTCTGGTATATAACTGATACTTTTTCTATATTTTTCATTATTTCCAGTAATTGTTATTCCATTAACTTTTATTTCACCTTCCATAGGTCTTAGTAAACCTAAAATATGTTTAATTGTTGTACTCTTACCAGCTCCATTAAGACCTATTAGTGCTGTTATGCTTCCCTTAGGTATTTGGATATTAACATTATCTATTATTTTTCTTCGATTATATCCTCCACCTAAATTACTAATTTCTAATACATTCGTCATTTTTTATGACTCCTCTCTCTAACTCATCTAATATCAAATCAATTTGTCTATATGTTTCTTCTTTAGTGTTACTATTATTAATTACATAGTTGCCAAGCTCTGATTTATCTTTTGAGCTCATTTGACTTTTTATTCTATTCATAGCCCCTTCAGAAGAAAGAGAATTTCGATTCATCAATCTATTTAATTGTATTTTTTCATCTACATGAACTACTATTATCTTTTCGACTAAATCTTCAAAGCCAGCTTCAAACAAGAGTGCTATATCTAAAAATACTAGTCGTTCATCGCTATGTATTTCTTGTAATTGTAAAATTTGTTTTCTTATATATGGATGCACAACACTATTAAGTATTTTTAAATTCTCCTCATTACCAAAGACTAATTTCCCTAGTTTTTCACGGCTTATCTCATTATTCTCAATAATCCTTAAACCAAAACTTTTCTCGAGTTTTTCTCTCACTTCATCATCAGTTAGTGCAGTATGACCTAATTTATCTGCATCAATTATAGTATATCCTTTATCCCTCAGATAATTTGATACTGTACTTTTTCCACATGCAATACTTCCCGTAATTCCTATATTCACAATATCAACTCCATTAAGTTTCTTATGTACAATTTTATCATAAACCGTAATCATTTACCACATTTTACGATTCAATAAAAAATATAACACATAAAAATTACTCTCTCTATCATTGTTTAATCCTTAGATAGAGAGAGTAAATATTAATATTATTTTTCTTTATATGGATGAATATCCATTTCTTCTAATTTTACAAATTTTCTCTTTGTAACTACTTTAAATGTTAAATACATCAGTACACCAATCGCTGGACAAACTAAGTTATACGACATTTTTACAAAACCACCAGTTGCATAGTCTGAAACTAATTGAAGTAAAATTATTGTTGCAAATGATAGTAATGCAATGTAAGAACCTACAACTCCTGTTTTCGATGTATACGGTAATACTTCCTCAGCTTTTTTCCCTTGTTTAGCAATCGCCTTACGTAGACGAATTTGCGAAACTAATGATACCATCCAAATAATCATTACTATAATTCCTACCATTGATAATAACATGTAGTAACCACTTGGATTAAGTTTTTCAAATATGAAACAAAGAACCATAAATAATGCAGATACTGTTAAAGCAAATACAGGAATTGAATTACTATTTAATTTCTTAAATACTTTTGGTCCGTAATCATGTGAACTTAATGAGAATAATTGTCTACTTGAAACATACATACCTGAGTTTGCAGCTGACAATACTGATGTTAAGATTACGGCATTCATAATTACTGCCGCTATTTCTAATCCGATATTTTGGAAAACAATTGTAAATGGTGAAGCAGTTACATTGTTTGTATCTAATAATCTTGGATCATTCGCTGAAACTATTGAAGATATAATTATCATCGTAGCTATGTAGAATATTAAAATTCTCCAGAACACTTGTTTTACTGCTTTAGGCATTGTTTCTTTTGGATTTGGAGATTCACCAGCTGTAACAGCTACTACCTCAGTTCCTCCAAATGAAAATGCTGCTGTTGATAATACCCCAAATAGACCTAAAGCTCCTGCACTACTTGTTTTTTCTCCGTTTTGGATGAATGTATGAATACCAGCTTCACTGTTTCCAGTAACTCCAAAAATAATTGCAGCACCAACTAATAAGAATGCAACAACAGTCATTACTTTGATTATTGTTATCCAATATTCAACTTCTCCGAAAACTTTAACACTAACTAAGTTTAATAAATATAATAATACTAAAAATACAATACAAATAGAAAATGTTGAAAATTGTCTAAAGAATTCCCAATAATGTAGTATTTTTGATAATGTAATAATATCTACACTAGCTACTAAAATCCATAGAATCCAAAATAACCAACCTACTCCAAAACCTACCCCTGGATCAATAAAACGCGTTGCATAAGCTCCAAACGAACCAGAAACGGGATAAAACGTTGCTAATTCTCCTATAGAAGCCATTAAAAAGTAGATAATAACTCCAATCAATGCATAAGTAATAACCGCTCCATAAGAACCTGCTTTACTTACAACTGCCCCACTTGCCATAAATAATCCTGTACCTATACATCCACCTATGGCAATCATACTGATATGACGAGCCTGTAATTTTCTTTCCATTTTAGAATCTGTCATTCTCTTCATCCTTTCTTATAATATATTATAACTATATAAGTAATGATTATACTAGAATATTTATATTTTGTAAATAATTTTCTGAAATTTTATTATTATTTTTCAAAAATTTCAGAGATATTTCTAATTAACTTCTCTTAATTGATAACGAATATCATTTATTTAAATTTTATATTATATTCTAGAATATAATATTTTTGTTAAAATGGTTATAGTTCATATCCCCAATTTTCACAATAATTCAATTTATTTTTAAAAAAGTATTTTATTACAGTCATTATTATATCAAAAGTTAAAGCATTTACAGATTTTCACTTTAGCTATATAATTTTTTGTAGAAATCACTATTCTATTAATATTAGGAGGCATTATTATGACAACATTTTATAACGAAGCTAGGGAATTTGCAAAAAAATATATTGACCCTATTGCTAAAGAAATTGATGAACAAGAAAGATTTCCAGAGGAAGTATTTAAAGAATTAGGAAAAGCTGGATACTTTAAACTTATGATTCCTACGGAACTTGGCGGATTAGGTAAAGATATGCAAGAACATGCTGATGCTTGTCGTGCTTTCGCTAAATCGAGTGCTACTGTTGGTTTATGCTATATGATGCACAATGTTGCATTAAATTGTGTATTATCTTATGCAGATGATAATCTTAAATCAAAAATCTGTAAAGATATCGTAGAAAATGAAAAATTTATGGCACTTGCTTACAGCGAATTAGGTACTGGTACTCACTTCTACATTTCTGATGTGAAAACTGAATTCAAAGATAACTCAGTAATTTTCAATGGACTAAAAAGTATGGTAACATCTGCTGAATTTGCATCTTACTACTTAGTACTTACTCCTTCTGATGTAGAAGGTGGAATTGATAACTGGGTATTCCCACTTGGAAGCAAAGGACTAGAATTTAAAACATCTACATGGCACGGTCTTGGAATGCGTGGAAATGTTTCTTGTCAAATGGCTATTAACGATGTCGAATTAGATAAGGAACTTCGCATCGGAGAAGCTGGTTCAGGTGTTGATCAAGTATTCACTATTGTTGCTACATACTTCATCACAGGACTTGCCGCTGTTTATAGTGGACTATGCGAAGCAATTTTAGACGAAGCAGTAGCTCATACAACTAATAGAAAATATCCTGATGGAAAATCATTAAGTGAGATTGAAACTGTTCAAATTCATCTAGCAAAAATTTACAGTCAAACAAATGCTGCTGTTTTAGGAACGAATGAAGCTGCTCGTAGTTTTTTAGCTAAAGAAAGTGATATGTTAGCAAAAATTTTATCAGCTAGAATTTTCGCTAGTGAAGCTGCTATTGAATTAGCTCGTCTTGGTATGCGTGTTGGTGGTGGTAAAGCTTATAACCGTGTTGGAAATATGGAACGTTACTTAAGAGATGCTTTCGCAAGTCATATTATGGCACCTAGTGTTGACGTACTTACAATTTGGTTAGGAAAAGCAATCACTGGGCAACAATTACCATAATAATTACTAATGAAATCAAATATTTAAGGGGCTGACCCGAAAGTCCTAAAATTTTAACAAAGTTCATATAGAAACTCATAGACGCAGTGGTTTATTGATATCTAAATTCGCTTTATAAAAGCTTTTTAGATATCTAATAAACTGTGCGGGGGTGACTCGACAAAAT
>NZ_JAQMFS010000076.1 GCF_028308085.1 Gemella haemolysans | reverse complement strand
AGGATGATTTTTCAATTGTTTAACTTTTGTCTCGCACCCGCATAGCGGGTGGTTTTTTGTTTCGGAGACTTCGCCTCCTCAACTGGCTAAAGCCCATAATAAAACTAAGCAGTCTTTTAAAACTACTTAGTTTTATGTATATTATATAATATATCTTCTAACCTTCTTTAATTTCTACTGGTCGTTTAAGATTTTTCACTATTAAATCAACCATTCTTTCAGCACCGTTCGGTTTTAAATGCACCTTATCTGGTTCGAATAAAGTAGTATTACCATTTGCCACCGAATACCAATCAATTATCGTTACATTAGAGTATTTTTCTTTTGCTTTTGTTAACTCTGAATTTACAGTTTTTTCCCAAGCTCTTGGTACTTTAACATTAACGAAGTAAATATCAGCTTTATCAAAAATCTTCACTAATTCATCAAGTTGACTTTCAGTGAATGGTCCATTAGTTCCTAGTTGGAATATTATCGCTGAATTCTCATTGTTATATTGAGCGTAATTTTTAGCTTCATCCACTGCCATATATAATTGTCGACCGATTTTACCATCTATAACAGCTCCTGGATACAACTCTTTAAACTTCTCTCCGATATCAACTGTCAGAGAATCTCCCATAACAACTACAGAACTATATTTCTTGTCTGAATTATTTTTATCATCTTTATTTTCTTTGTTATCTTTATTCTCGTCAGTAGATTTATTTTGATTATTATCACTATTATTATTTTGATTATTTACAAATTGAGTTTCTTTATTGTTTTCCATTTCTTTTACAAATGCTGTTGAAAGGAATGGAACACCTTTCCCAAATATTCCCATCACAAATAGTAATGATACTACACCTATAATACTAGCATATACTTTTCTTGCTTTTTTAGGACGTTTTACTATTTTTTTATAAACCAAGTTAACGTAGTTTATAAATCCTAGTTTTCGAATTGGTGTTTCAACAAATACGTAACTTATAATAGCTACAACAAACGTAAGTATAATTCGTAATATTACATATAAAATATTAGGATTACCAATTTCTGACACTGGTGTAGTTAACACTAAAATTGGAAAATGCCATAAATATAAACTATACGAAATTTTACCAATAAAAACTATTGGTTTGAATGATAGTAGTTTTGACATTATAGTATGTTGTTTCCCACTACTTATTATAATTACTAAACCTAAAATAGCTACAAGTAGGAATCCTCCTCGATATAGCCAAGTATTATACTCTGAAGTATAAATCATAATTGCTATTAAGATAGCTATCGAAACAAACGATACTAAACTGTAACGTATATTTTCTTTTGGCGTTACTCTTGTATTAAGTTTATCCATAGGATATAAAATCGCTCCTACAACACCAACAAGTAACGAAAATGCTCTAGTATCTGTTCCAAAATAAATTCGACTTATATTATTTATATCGAATAATAAAATATGTGTTATTAGAGATATAAATATTAATCCTACAACAACATATAAAAAATTCTTATTTAATTTATATGTTCCATCTTTGGCTTTCTTTTTCCTATTAAATATTAAAAATAACAATGGGAAAACCATGTAAAATTGTTCTTCAATAGCTAATGACCATAAATGTTTAAATGGACTTTGCGAACCAAAACTATCAAAATAATCTAATTTATGGAATATATACCACCAGTTACTTGAATATATGAAACCAAATAAGGCATCAAGATGACTTTTACGTAGTAATACATCATTGAATAGCACCATCACTATCAATCCTACAGTTATCATAAAATACACTGCTGGTAATAAACGTCTAGCTCTTCTTAAATAAAAATTATATAAATTAAGAGACCCTGTCTTTTTATATTCTTTAATAATCAATGAACTAATTAAATAACCTGATAAAACAAAGAATAAATCAACACCTAAGAAACCACCTGGTAGGTAATTTACATCGACGTGATAAATAATAACGGCTAATACCGCCAATGCCCTTAAGCTATCTATACTTGGAAGGTATTTTGATTTGTTATTACTCATTTCTACCTCCTTTAATCTTTAAACATTGCTAGTGCGACACGACCTCGTTCTTTGTCTACATCAATAACATATACATCAACGATTTGTCCTACACTAAGAACGTCTAATGGGTTTTTAATATAATTTTTACTGATTTTTGAAATATGAACCATTGCATCTTGCTTAAGACCTATATCTATAAAAGCTCCAAACTGTGTAATATTTCTAACAGTTCCAGCTAATTTCACACCAATTTGTAGGTCATCTATTGTCAGAATATCTGATTTTAACAATGGTTTAGCAAATGATTCACGTTCATCACGTAATGGCTGTTTTAAATCTTTAATTATATCTTCAAGTGTTTCTATTCCCACACCGATTTTTTCAGCCAGTTCTTTCTTATCTACAGCTTCTACAGTAGTTGCAAACTCTTCAGTCCCAACTTCCTTAGTAGATAATTTCAATTCTTTTAATAAGTTTTCTGCAGCTTTATAACTCTCAGGGTGAATACCTGTAGCATCAAAAATATTTTTACTATCTGGTATTCTAAAGAATCCTACACATTGCTCATATGTTTTCTTACCTAATCTTGGTACTTTAGCAATTTCTTTAATAGTTTCAATTTTCCCATTTTCTTGACGATAAGCCACAATATTTTTAGCTATTTGCTTATTAACACCTGAAACATATGATAATAAAGATACTGAGGCTGTATTAACATTTACCCCTACTTTATTTACCGCTGTTTCAACTACGAAAGTTAGTTCTTTTTCTAAAAATTTAGGTGTTATATCATGTTGATATTGTCCAACACCGATTGACTTAGGATCGATTTTTACTAGTTCACTTAGCGGGTCTTGAATACGACGTGCAATTGATACTGCACTTCTCTCTTCTACGTTAAAATCAGGAAATTCTTCACGAGCCACTTCACTCGCTGAGTAAACACTTGCTCCCGCTTCATTAACTATAACATAATCTATTTTTAGTCCCGCTTCTTTTAAATTTTCTACAACAAATTTTTCAGTTTCACGAGATGCTGTCCCATTACCGATAGCTATTAAATTAATATTGTGTTTATTAATAAATTTAATTAAATCTTTTTTAGATTTCTCTTGTTTATCTGCTGATGCTGGTTTATGTGGATAAATAACCATCTTATCTATAAAATTACCATATTCATCAACAATCGCCATCTTACATCCAGTTCTAAACGCTGGGTCTATTCCTAAAACTTTCTTGTTTTTTAGAGGACTTTGCATTAAAAGTTGTTTTAAGTTCTCTGAGAAAATAACAACAGAGTCTTCTTCTGCTTTTTTCGTTAAATCACTACGAATCTCTCTTTCGATAGATGGATAAATTAAACGTTTCATACTATCAGCGATACATTCTAATAGTAATTCATTTATTGCTGTTTGACGATTTTTTGTTAATCCTCTAAGAATATAATTATGTAGTCTATCTTTATCATTTTCTATACTTACACGAATTATACCCTCTTTTTCCGCTCTATTTAAAGCAAGTATTCTATGAGAAGCAATTTTCGAAATTTGTTCACCGAATTCATAGTAGTTTTTATATGTAGAGTTTTCGTCTTTCTCTTCTCCACCTTTTTTTAGTACTGAAGTGATCTGACCAAACTTTCTAGTATTTTCAAGTACATACTCACGATATTTCGCACTATCTGAAATATTTTCTGCGATAATATCTAGTGCATAATTAATAGCTTCTTCAATACTATTTACTTCTTTTTCAGTATTTATATATTTAGCTGCTTCTTTATTTAAATCTTCTAAAGATTTTGGAAGTTTCAAAATATAGTTAGCTAGTTTCTCTAATCCTTTTTCTTTAGCTATCGTAGCCTTAGTACGTTTTTTCTCTTTAAACGGACGATATAAATCTTCTACCCTTTGTAGTTTTTCTTGAGCTAAAATATCTTTTTTCAACTCATCAGTAAGTAGACCTTTTTCTGAAATCAATCTAATTACTTCTTCTTTTCTTTCTTCAAGAGATTTTAAATAATTAAATTCATCTTGTATTTGTTTTATAGCAACTTCATCTAAAGAATTTGTTAATTCTTTTCTATACCTAGCGATAAAAGCAATTGTATTTCCCTCTTCTAATAGATTTAAGACATTTACCACATACTTATCTTGTATCTTTAGCTTAGTTGCCAAATTTTTTGTAATTTTCTCGTACATTCTATAACTCCATCTTATTATTATAATAAACTCTTGGAACACGTTTATTTATACAACAAAATATTTCATAACTTATTGTATTTTGATATTCTGCAAAAGCATCTACTGAAACTTTCTGACCGTTATATTCTCCAAAGAATAGTACATCGTCTCCTACTTTTACATTTTCACTACAACGAACCATAAGTTGATCCATACATACACGTCCAACAATTTCACACTCTTCAGATCCAACTCTAATTTTAAATCCTTGAGCTCTCCTTAGTAAGCCATCAGCATATCCTATAGGCACTGTCGCAATATATTCATCTTGTCTAGCTTCATAGCTAACACCATACCCAAGTTTTTGTCCTGCTTGGAATTTTTTTACATGTGTCACTTTGCTAATTAAACTAGCTACAGGTTCTAATTGCACCTTATCTAATTTTTCAATATTTCCACTTGGATAACATCCATATAGTGCAATACCTATTCTAGAAAGATTGTAACGATCTTCTCTATCACTATATTTTACTGTTCCTGCTGAATTTTCTATATGAATATATTTCGGTTTATGAGTGAAAACATTAAGAGTATTTTCGAAATTTTCTGTTTGATAATTGTCATAATTATCATCATACCCATCAGCATTTGAATAATGTGAGAAAATTCCTTCAAAATCAAGTTTTTCTGAATCTAATAAGTTATCAATCTCTTTTAGTTCTTCTAAATCGGAAGTTCCAATTCTTCCCATTCCAGTATCTATTTTAACATGAATTTTTAATTTTCCTTCTATTTGTTGCAATTGTGCTAAAGATTCTTCTAACCATTCTTTAGACGGACATGTTAAAGAAACATTATTTTCTACTGCATATTTAACATTTTGGGGATTTGTAACTCCTAATACAAGGACCATACTATCTTTAATAACATCTTTTAGTTCTATTGCTTCTTCTAATGTTGCTGTTGCGAAATACCTAACTCCATTTTTATATAGATGATCTGCGATTACTTTCGAACCAAGTCCATAAGAATCTGCTTTAACAATAGCTAATCCGATTTTTTTGTTATTTAAAGCATTTAACTTACTGTAATTATTTAATAATGCATCTAAATTTACTCTTAATTGTGTTGGTCTATCATTAATCATTATTCTAATCCCCTTTCTCTAAAACAACAAACGCCACTACTGTTGTATCAGTATGGCTTATAGTCAGATGTGTCCTAAAGTCGCCATATTCTATATATGGTTTCCCATTCTCATCTTTTTTTACCTCAACATCATGAAAAGAAAACTCCTTAGAAATTCCAACTCCAAGTGCTTTAGAGGTTGCTTCTTTTACCGCAAAGCGTCCCGCAAGGAATTCCATTTTTCTTCTTTTATTTGTTATTTTATAAAATTCATTTAATTCATTTTCTGTATATAATTTTTCAAGTCGTTTTTTATCATCAACATATTTTTCGAAGCGATGAATATCGACGATATCACAACCTATTCCGTAAATCATTTTTTACCTCTTCATTATATAGTCTTACAATATTATAACACTAATATGGATATTATGAAAGCTATATTAACTTGTTATTTAGCTTTATTATTTACTTAATTAGGAGTAAAACAAAAATCGTAATTTCTGTATAGAGTTTCCCCACAAATTCTATACAATTTCTAAAAAGTTTCCACAAGGTGAATTAAGGTTCCGATTTGTTAAAGTGTCTATAAGTTTTAATATGGGAGTGACTCAAAAATCGTGATTTCGAAGAAATCGATTTTATCGAGTCACCCCCGCACAGGTTATTAGATATCTAAAAAGCTTTTATAAAGCGAATTTAGATATCAATAAACCACTGCGTCTATGAATTTTCATATAAACCTTGTTAAAATTTAGG